>NZ_JBIWGA010000018.1:0-232448 GCF_044763345.1 Streptomyces sp. NPDC096132 | reverse complement strand
GGGGGGGGGGGGGGGGCGCGGGGGGGGGGCGGGGGGGGCCGGGGGGGGGCGGGGGGGGGGGGGGCGCGGGGGGGGGGCGCGCCCCGCCCCCACCACCCCGTATCCATGAGAGCCCCTCGCCGGGCCTTCTTCGTGGACCGGTCCTTGTTTCTCCACGATGACGAGGCCTCGTCATCGTGGAGAAACAAGGACCGACTGGTGGAGGTGCTCAGCGGGCGGTCCCGGCGTGCACGGGGATCTCCAGGGGACCGAAGATGCTGGACTCGTGGCGGAACCGCAGTTCGGAGACCGGCACGGCCAGGCGCAGACCGGGGACCCGCCTGGTCAGCGTTGCCAGGGCGATCTCCAGCTCGGCACGGGCCAGGTTCGCGCCGAGGCACAGATGGGGACCGAACCCGAACGCGAGGTGCTGTCGGCTCGCCTGGTCCGGGTCGATCACGTCAGGGTGCGCAACCGCCTCGGGGTCGTGATTGGCAGCGTTCGTCAGCAGCAGGACGCCGTCCCCGGCCCTGATCTGTCGGCCGTACAGCTCGACGTCCTCGATGGCCACCCTGACGGTGACCCTCTCGGCGATCGTGAACCAGCGCAGCAGTTCCTCCACCACGTCGGGGACGCGGTCGGGTTCGGTGCGTACGACCTCCCAGAGGTGGGGGCGCTGCAGAAGAGCGAGCGTACCGAGCCCGATCATGCTCGCCGTGGTCTCGTGCCCCGCGACCAGCAGCAGGACACCCAGTTCCACCAGGTAGCCGTGTTCGGCGCCGTCCCGTGCCTGGCGGCCGAGCAGGTCCTCGGTGGGGTTCCGTTCCTTGTCCGCGACCAGGGTGTGCATGTAGTCCCGCAGCTCTTCGACCGCCGCCGCGCGTTCTTCCCGGCTAGCAGCAGCGGAGAGGAAGCGGCTCGACCGGTCTTCGAAGAACGCGTGATCGCGGTAGGGCACGCCGATGAGTTCACAGATGACCAGCGAGGGGACCGGCAGTGCCAGAACCTCGAACAGGTCGACAGGCTGCGTCGCCTCCAGCAGTCGGTCGATCCGCTCGTCGACCACCTGCTGGATCCTCGGTCGCAGCTGGTTGATCCTGCGCAAGGTGAACTCCTGGGTCACCGCGCGCCTGGCCTCGGGATGCTCGGGAGGGTCCATCGGGATGATGTTGCGCGGTACGTCGCGCCGCCGGGCGGGCTGGCTGGCGCTGAGCAGCGGATAGCCCTCCCGCCTGCGATCGGTGCTGAACCGGACGTCGTTCAGCACCTCACGGACGACCGAGTGCCGTGCGACGGCCCAGACCTCACGCCCGTCGTGCAGCGTGGCGGGGAAGACAGGTTGGAGTGCCAGCATCCCGGCGTAGTCCGGCGGGGGTGCCAGTCCGTCCTCCCGGCGTACCGGCAGATGGACTACGGGACAGGTCCTGTCGGAAGTCCGTTGCATGGGCGGCCCCATCTCTAAGTGGACGAATTCTGTCCACTTGACGGTAGCTAGGCTGGACCCGGATGTCGAGGGATGGCCGGCCACCGAAGGAGGAACCGTGGGGACGCACCCGCCAGGAGCCACGCCGACGAGGCTGCGCGGCGACGCGCGCCAGAACCGCGACCAGATCCTCCAGGCCGCCCGTCAGCAGTTCAGCCGGTACGGGTTCGACGTGGCCATGCAGGATGTGGCCCGTGCCGCCAGGGTGGGCGTCGGGACGCTGTACCGGAGGTTCCCGAGCCGGGAGGCGCTGGTGAGCGCGGTCGTGCTCGACAGCCTGGAGCTGGCGATGCACCGCATACGCGAGGCGCGCGCCACGGAGGCGGACGCGTGGAGTGTGCTGGAGCGGGTGATGGCCGAGGCCGCCGCGCTGCAGCTCGCGATCGACGCGACCCTGCACGGCGCCGGGTCCCGCGCCGAGCTGCAGACGCCCGAAGTCCTGGCCGGACGTCGGCGCCTGCTGGACCTCTTCGGGGAGATCGTGTGCGAGGCCCGAGCCGAGGGGACTCTGCGTGCGGACGTCGGCGTGGGCGACGTGGCCATGGCGGTCGCCATGCTCGCGGGCCTCCGCCCATCGACCCTCCCGGAGGGCGCTCACCGCCGGTTGCTGGCCATGGTCATGTCCGGCCTTCGCGTCGACGGCACGTTCGTTGCACTGCCGGGAGAGCCGGTCACCCGCGAGGACTACGAGAACCGGGGCTACTGAGACCGTACGGCCGGACCGCTCGCCCCGGGCCGCGGCATCGCCGGGCGACGGAGGCGACTCGTGACCGGAAGCCGAGGACCCGTTTTCCGCTTTCGCACATCTTGACGGGGGATTTCACCGTCACTAATCTCCGAAGAAGTTTCGACAAGCGAAAAATCTGAGAAACGATGAGGACATAGGGAGATCGAACAATGGCCATCACCGAGTCCGAGGTCGGGGCGAGACTGGACCGCCTGCCCATCTGGCCTCACCCGAAGTCCCTGCTGTTCATGCTGGGCGCCGGGTTCTTCTTCGCCTACTTCGAGGGCGTGAACATCGGGATCGCGCTCCCAGGCGCTCTGGACCAGTTCAATGCCTCGCTCGGCGACGGCGCCAGGGTGATCAGCCTGGGCCTCTGGGGCACTCTGCTCGGTACGCTCAGCAGCGGCTACCTGTCCGACCGTAGGGGCCGTCGCGCCGCCCTGTTCTCCGGGGTCCTGCTCTGCGGAGCGGGCTCACTGGTCAGCGCGTTCGCCCCGTCCCTGACGGTGTTCACCGGCGCGCGTTTCCTGGCCAACATGGGCTCCGCGGCGGCCGCGATCACCATCGGCTCCTACCTCAGCGAGCTCTCCCCCGCCGCCCGACGTGGCCGTCACGTGGCTACGGCCGTCATCCCCGGAATGGCCGGACTGGCCAGCGTGCCGTTCATCGGCCTCGCGGTGGTGCCCGCGTTCGACGCCGGCTGGCGGATCATGCTGGCGATCCCGGCCCTGGCAGCGGTGATCTACCTGGCCGGGTACCGCATGATGCCGGAGTCGCCACGCTGGCTCGTCACCCACGGCCGTGCCGACGAGGCGGAGAAGGTCGTCCGCAAGGCGGAGGACCACGTACGCAGCCGGATATCCGGCGAACTGCCGCCGGTCGACACTCGACAGACCGCGCGGCCCGGCACCGCCCTGGACGCGAAGGAGACCGGTCAGACCTGGAAACTGTTCCAGCCCCCCAACCTGCGCTGGACCGTCCTCTTCGCCCTGATCTGGTTCGGCTTCCAGGTTCCGGTGAAGTCCGTACTCGGACTCGGCGTCGAGTTGCTGACCAGACGCGGCTTCGACATCGCCGAGAGCATCGCGCTCTCGATCGGCCTGAGCGTGGGTGTCGTCATCGGTGCACTGCTGGCGTTCACCGTCACCGACATGTTCCCCCGCAAGCACTCACTGGCGGCCATGA
The DNA here is from genome assembly GCF_044763345.1 of Streptomyces sp. NPDC096132. Classification (NCBI taxonomy): domain Bacteria; kingdom Bacillati; phylum Actinomycetota; class Actinomycetes; order Kitasatosporales; family Streptomycetaceae; genus Streptomyces; species Streptomyces sp. NPDC096132. The sequence goes on along the minus strand of NZ_JBIWGA010000018.1, from coordinate 229,074 downwards.
CGGCCGCCAGCGCGGTGCTGATCATCCTCATGGGGATCTTCCCGACCACCGCGTTGATCGTCGTGGCCTGGGTGGCCATGGGAATGGTGATCGGCTTCAGCACTCCCATCCTGAACCTGATCACCGCCGAGCACTTCCCCACCAGGATCCGCAACCGGGGCGCCTCCGTGTCCTCCGCGCTCGGCGACCTCGGCGGAGTGGCGGGCCCCTACATCGCCGTGGCAGCGTTCACCGCCGTCGGGTTCTCGGGAGCGTGGTTCGCCTTCGGCGGTTTCCTTCTCGTGCTGCTGATCCCGCTCGCGATGACCCGCAACACGAACGGGACGGCCCTAGAGAGCGTCACGACCGAACTGCCGGCGGACGTGCCGGCCGACAGCGAAGCCGGGACGGCCACCCGCACCCCTGCCTAGCTTCTCCCGGCCCGACGAGCCGGACCTCTCCCGAAAGCGCCCGCACAGGTCGCGCCGACGGACGCCTCCCCTCAAGTCCGGCCCCTCTCCGTGCAGTTGCCCCTGCCACACGGAGAGGGGGACGTCGGTACCCACGTCGAGCCCGCTTCCCGATGGTCCCGGGTGGTCGATACGACCGTGCGGCGCCCAGGGCGACAGTCCCCTGTCGACGCCCGGAGTGGGTGGCCTGGGGCGGACCGAGGTCGTCAGGCCAGGGACAACCGCCCCGCTCGTACGGGTCCGTCGGGCCCCTCAGGGTCACAGGGCCCTGATGTCGTCCACGTACACGACCCCCTTGAGCGCCCCGCTGGTGCCATGGCCGAGGTACAGGTTGAACGCCGTCACCTTGGCGAGATGAGCCGCGTCGAGCAGAGCGTCGGCGTGTGCAGTGTCCCAGGGGGCGGGTCTGAAGTCGCTGAAGAGTGCCTGGAACCGCTGCCCGGTGGTGCCGGACAGCGGAACCCCGTACTCGAAATAGGCGCCGTCCGCGACAATCTGGAGCGTCGCGCCGTTTCCCGATCCGTCGCCCTGGAGCCACAGCGCCATGGTGGTGAAGGCGGACCAGTCGGCGTCGACGGACCTGCCGATGCCGGTGTACTCGGCGCTGGTGAAGTCGTAGGCGTAGGCCAACCCGTAGGAGCCCGCGGCCTTGTGCTCGCTGGACAGGGTGGTGACGTTGGAGTTGACGTGACTGTAGGCCTCGCTGAGGCTGACGTCGTCCCCGGCGTAGCCCTCGAAGTCGTCCACCCACCCGTTGGGCAGGGGCGCGACCTCGCCGAGGAGCACCACGGCCGAGTCGGTGAGCGTCCTGCCGTCCACCCGTGCGCTCACCGTGACGTCGGCCTTGCGGTTGTCCAGCCAGGCCGGGTCGACCGACCAGACGCCCGAGTGGAAGCCGTCGGCGTCGAGGCGCAGCGGTCTGGGGCGTCCGCCGTTCACGGCCCAGGTGACGCGGCTCGCCCGCGCCGGTGTGACCCGCAGCCGCACGGTGGTCCTGCATGTCGTCACGCGCTGCCGGTCCGTGGGGGTCACCAGGTGCAGGAACGGGTCGTTCCTGACGGAGGTGGTGCGTGTGGAGAACACCCCCCGCAGATCGTCGGCGAAAACGGTGTACGGGTCTTCGTAGTACGACACGAAGTCCGCCCACAGCGGATGGCCCGAGTAGGGCACATAGGCGCGGTTGGTGCCTCCGAAGTTGGCCCAGGTGAGCATGTACGTCGCCTGACGGGCCAGCGGGTCCGACCTGACGGCGGCCAGCAACCGGGTGAACCACTTCACGTCGCGTCCCTCGGTGCCGCTCTCCCCGAACTCGCTGAGGGCCGGTGCCTTGCCCCGCTCGTTCGCCAGCCGAACCACCATGGCCAGGTCCTTCACCAAGCCGTTCAGCCAGGTGGCCGAGCCGGCCGAATCGTCGTAGGCGTCGTAGCCGAGGATGTCGACGAACTGGTCGCCAGGATAGGTCCTGAGGTAGCCGGTCGGGTCGCCTCCGAAGCTCTGGTTCGGCGAGTAGGCGTAGAGCAGGTTGTGGACGCCTTTGGTGTCGCGCAGGTACTCGACGGTGTAGCGGTACAGCTCGATGTACTCCGCCGAGGTGGTGTGGCCCGCGCCCCACCAGAACCAGCCGCCGTTGTTCTCGTGGAAGGGACGGAAGATCACGGGGATCTCGGTGCCGTCGGCTCGGCGCGCGCCCTTGACCGCCTTGGCGATGCGGTCGAGGAAGGAGGTGAACCGCGCGTGCTGCGCGCCTCCGGGAAGGATCCGGCCGACCACTCGACCTGCGATGTCGTTGAAGTTCCCGCCGGTGACGAAGTTCGGCATGTGTGCGCTGAGGGTGTTGATGCCGCCACGGGCGTCGCCCTGCCTGATGACCCGGCTGAGCGCGGCGATGTTCTCGGCGTGGGTTCCGCCCTCGACGCCGGGCCGCTCACCGCCGTCGAGGATGAGGGTGTCCCAGCCGAAGACCGCGGGATGGTCGCCCACCGCCGCCTCGGTGTCGGACGCTCTGCCGTTCGGAGTGCCGAAGGTGAAGCCGTAGGTGAGGTCGTGCTGGTGGCCGAAGAGGATGCCCTTGCCCTGTTGGCGCTTCAGGAAGGCGAACAGGGAACGGGTGGCGGGGTTCGCCCTGTCGTCGACGAGCCGGACCTGCGTCGGCACGTCGGCGGATGTCCGGGACGACGGTGAGGCGACGGCTTTCGACAGCTGGGAACCCGCTGCGACGGCGACCGAGGCGCCGAGGAGGACGAACGCGCGACGGTTCAGGGGTGGGTTGGGCATGGACGTCTCCTTTGACGTGGGTAGCCCTGCTCATGGAAACCACTCACTGCGGTGGGGTGGGTGAACGGCCCTCACTGTCCCGGCCGACGTGGACCAGGCATCGGGTCCGCCGTGGGCTGCGGGGCGCGGCGTCGTGGAAGTAGCACCGTGAACCGGTCAGGCGGGCGCGGTCACGCGTCCGGTCGTGGAGCCGCGCCCGTTCACTTCGTGGCGCCCCGTGCGAACCCGTTGTAGATGTAACGCTGGAGGAAGAGGAAGACGACGAGGGTGGGCACGATGACGAGGATCGCGCCGGCCGAGATGGCCTCCCAGTGGGCGCCGAAGGGGCCCTTGAAGCGGAACAGGGCGGTGGAGATGGTGCCCAGGTCCTCGGAGGGCATGTAGAGGAAGGGGATGTAGAAGTCGTTGTAGACGGTGATGCCCTTGATGATGACGACGGTGGCGATCGCCGGTTTGAGCAGCGGGAAGATGATCCGCCAATAGATGCTGAGGGCGTTCGCGCCGTCCAGCCTCGCGGCCTCGTCGAGGGAGACGGGGATGGAGCGGATGAACTGCAGGAAGATGTAGATGGACACGATGTCGGTGCCCATGTAGAGCAGGATCGGCGCCCACCGGGTGTCGAAGAGGCCGAAACTGTTGACCACTTGGAACGTCGCCACCTGCGTGGTCACGCCGGGCACCAGGGTGGCGACGAGGAACAGCCCCATGACGAGCTTCTTGCCGCGGAAGCCGAACCGGTCGATGGCGTACGCGGTCATCGAGCCGATCACCACGGTGCCGGTGATGGAGAACAGCAGGATGAAGGCGGTGTTCCCGAACGCCGTCAGCATGTGTCCGTCGCGGAACGCGGTGCTGTAGTTGGACCAGTTGAGCCAGTCGTGGGGAAGCCGGAACGCTCCTCCCCCCTCCGTCACCTCCCTCGACGTCTTCAGCGAGGTCAGGAACACGACGACCAGGGGGACCAGTACCACCGACGAGGCGGCGACCAACGACAGATAGATCAGGACCGTGCCGAGGCCGCGGGGGCGTCGGCTGCCCACGGTGTTGGTGGTCATACGAGATCCACCTTCTCGTCGGGCACCAGGCGGCGCTGGATCCAGGTGATCAGCAGGATGATCAGGAGCAGGACGACGGCCGCGGCCGAGGCCAGACCCGTCTTGTTGAACTGGAACGCGAGCTTCACCGTCTGGATGACGAAGGTCGTGGTGCCGGTGGCACCGCCGGTCATGATGTAGGGGATCTCGAACACAGACAGCGATCCGGACACGGCGAGGATCACGCTCAGGCTGATCACCGGCCGGATGCTCGGCACGATCAGATACCGGAACTGGTGCCGGCGGGTGGCTCCGTCGAGTTCGGCCGCCTCGTACAGCTCACCGGGGATCGACTGGATCGCCCCCAGGAAGAGCACGAAGTTCAGGCCGGTGAAGCGCCAGACGGAGACGCCCGCCAGGGAGACGTTCGCGGAGGTGGGGTCGCCGAGCCAGGCGTGGTCGGTGCCCGCACCGAACCAGGACAGCACCGAGTCGAGGGTGCCGCCGTCCTGGAAGAAGTACAGGAACACGAAGCCGATGGCGACGCCGTTGACGAGGTAGGGGAAGAACAGGATGCCCTTGAAGAGGTTGCGCAGCCGCAGGTTGAAACTGAGAACGGTCGCGAAGTACAGGGCGATGACGATCTGTACGACGGAGGCGGCCAGGTAGTAGAAGCTGACCAGGAACACCCGGAACAGCTCGGGCCGGGTGAAGAGTTCGGTGTAGTTGCCCGTTCCGACGACGTGGATCTCGGGGCTGACACCGTCCCAGTCGGTGAAGCTGTAATAGATCATGTTCGCCACGGGCACGTAGGTGAACGTGATCAGCAGGGCCAGCGGGACCAGCAGGAACAGCCAGGGGGTGGCCCTGCGCAGGACTCCGCGGCCGGGACGGGGGCTCTTCGTCGCCTTCCGGGGTGTCGTGCGAGGGGCGGCGCTCTCCTTGGCCACACGTGTGGTGGGCGTGTGTGCGGTGTGGGTCATGTCGGCCTTTCGGTCGTCCGCGGACTCGGTCGAGCCCGGCCGGATAGGCCGTCGCCGGGCCCGTGCGCCGCACTCCGTCAGGAACCCGTGGTCTTCTGCGCCTCGCTCCACTTCTTGTCGAGTTCGGCGAAGTAGTCCTCCAGGCTTCCGCTCTGGACACCTCGGGCCATGTCGACCAGCTTCTGCCGGTAGTCGGGCTTGGCCAGGCCGATCTCTGCGGCGTTGTCGATGGCGTTGACCTCGGCGCTCTTGGCCTGGGACTGTTCGAGGAGGGTGACACCGTTGTCCTCGAACGGCTTCAGGGTGTCGGGCAGGGCGCCCGACTTCGCCGTCGGTATCGAACCCTCGTTCCGGGCGAAGCCCGACTTCTCGGTGAACCAGTCGATCCACGCGCGCGCGGCCGGCTTGTGCTCGGAGTGCAGGCTCACCGCCTGCTGGTAGTCGGAGGAGGTGATCGCGCAGAACTTGCCGTCCTTCTGCGCCGGGAACGGAAGGAAACCGATGTCGTCGGGGTTCGTGCCGGCGGTCTCGGCCGCGTCCTGCATCTGCGTGATGGCCCACGAGCCGAGCTGCATGGTGGCGATCTCGCCGCGTGCGATCAGCCCTTTGGAGTTCTCCCAGTTGGTGGTCGTGGGGTCCTTCTCCGCGAGCTTGTCGTGGACGACGTCGTAGAGCAGGGAGTCGATGACGTTGAGGTCGCTGCCCTCGGCCCAGGGAGCGGTGGAGGTCGCCAGCTTGTCGTTGGCCTCGGCGTCACAGCTGACCGAACCGATGCTGGCCGTGCCTGCGGTCAGCGGCCACTGGTCCTTGAAGTTCGTGTAGTAGGGCACCGCACCGGTCTTGGTCTTGATGGCCTTGAGGTCGGTCAGGAACTCCTGCGGGCTGGTGGGCCAGTCGGTGATTCCGGCCTTCTTCCAGACCGCCTTGTTGTAGACGAACCCGTTGGCGTTGCCGACGGTGGCGAGGCCGTACACCTTGCCGTCGACGGTCGTGTTGCCGGTGAAACGGAACTTCTCGCTCAGCTCGGATGCGCTGCCGAGCGAGGCGAAGAACGAGGCGTAGTCCTTCTTTGCGATCGCGTTCGGGATCATCAGCACGTCACCGTAGTTCTCGGTGTTCATACGGATCTTGACCTCACCCTCGTAGTCGGTGATGCCCTCGAACTTCACCGTCACCCTGGGATAGGTCTTGTTGAACGCGGCCGCGTACTTCTTCATCGTGCCGTTCTGCACGAGGTCCGTGCGGTGGGTCAGGACCGTGATGGTGCCGGACACCCTGTCCGGGTCCTTCGCCGCGGTGGCGGACCCCTCCTTCGTCGCCGCCGCCCCCGTGCATCCCGTCGCCGTGAGCGCCGTGACGGCGATCAGCGCGGCGACGGCGAGCGTCTTCCTCGCCATATGCGCAGCTCCTTCCAGATGTGCGGCTCAGGCCCGCCTTTGGGCTGTCGGCACTATGGCACCGAGGGATTGAACCGGTAAAGCTTTCGGTCAGATCGCGATACCTAATTGTTACTTAAGTGCTGCACAAAGCAGCTACTCCATCGGCCAAAAGGCAAGAAAAGGATCGAATAGCATCACATCAACGAGGACTAGACCGGTTTATAGACACCACTCGAACGGACAGCTAGGTTGGCTGGGCCGTCACCAGAACCGACCTTGCCTCAAGTGAGGGGAGCCGCACATGAAGGACGTCACCCTGCTCAGCGACGGGTGGGGGCTGCGCCACGAGGACACGGTGCTGCCCGCCCGGGTACCGGGCTGCGTGCACACCGACCTGCTGGCCGCGGGGATCATCTCCGACCCTTTCATCGGCACCAACGAGCGCGAGATCTCCTGGGTCGGCGACCAGGCCTGGGCCTACACCACCCACCTCACGGCCGAGACCGCGCACGAGCGCACGGACCTGGTCTTCGAAGGCCTCGACACCGCGGCCGAGATCACCCTCGACGGCAAGGTGCTCGGCCGGACCCGCAACATGCACCGCACCCACCGCTTCAACGTCACCGGCCGCACCGGACAACTCCAGGTGCGCTTCACTCCGGCCCGCGAGGAGGCGGAGGCCGTACGCAAGACGGTCGGCGACCGGCCGAACGTCTATCCCGAGCCCTCCCAGTACATCCGCAAGATGGCGTGCAGCTTCGGCTGGGACTGGGGCCCCACCGTCGTCACTGCCGGAATCTGGCGGCCCGCGCGTCTGGAGCACTGGTCGACCGCCCGGATCGCGCAGGCCCGGCCCGTCGTCACGGTCACCGGGGCACAGGGCCGTGTCGAGATCCACCTCACGGTGGAACGCGCGGGCGGCGCCACCGGACGTCTCCTGACCGCGCGGGCGTCGGTGGCCGGAACGGACACCGAGGTCACCGTCTCGGACGGGCACGCCCTGCTCGTGCTGGACGTTCCCGATCCGGAGCTGTGGTGGCCCCGCGGGTACGGGAAGCAGCCGCTGTACGACCTGACGGTCACCCTCACCGACGGCGACGACACACTGGACACCTGGCGGCGGCGGATCGGCTTCCGCACCATCGAACTGGACCGCACTCCCGACGAGTACGGCACCGGCTTCACCTTGGTCGTCAACGGGGTACGCCTCTTCGCGCGCGGCGTGAACTGGATCCCCGACGACATCCTGCCCTCCCGCGTCACCCCGGAGCGCTACCGGCACCGCCTCACCCAGGCCGCGGACGCCAACGTCGACCTCGTGCGCGTCTGGGGCGGCGGCATCTACGAGGACGACGCCTTCTACGACGTCTGCGACGAACTCGGGCTCATGGTCTGGCAGGACTTCCTGTTCGCCTGCTCCGCCTACCCCGAGGAACAGCCGCTGCGCGGCGAGGTGGAGGCCGAGGCCCGGGAGAACGTCGTACGGCTGATGCCGCACCCCTCGCTGGTGCTGTGGAACGGCAACAACGAGAACCTGTGGGGCTTCAGGGACTGGGGCTGGGAGACCGAACTCGCCGGTGGCTCCTGGGGCGGGGGGTACTACCTGGACCTGCTGCCGCGCGTCGTCGCCGAGTTGGACCCGACCCGGCCGTACACGGCCGGCAGCCCCTGGTCCGGTTCCTGGGACCACCACCCCAACGACCCGGCCCACGGCACCCACCACTCCTGGGAGGTGTGGAACCGGCGGGACTACGCGGAGTACCGCGACAGCGTGCCCCGCTTCGTCGCCGAGTTCGGCTGGCAGGCGCCGCCCGCCCTGGCCACCCTGCGACGTGCCCTGCCCGGTGAGGACCTCGCCCCCGACTCGCCCGGCATGCTCCACCACCAGAAGGCCGAGGACGGCAACGGCAAACTCGACCGCGGGGTCGCCCGTCACTTCGCTCTCCCGAGGGGCACCGGGGCCGGTTTCGACCGCTGGCACTATCTGACCCAGCTCGTCCAGGCCCGGGCCGTCGCCGCGGGCATCGAGCACTGGCGCTCCCACTGGCCGTTGTGCGCGGGCACCGTCGTCTGGCAGCTGAACGACTGCTGGCCGGTCAGCTCCTGGTCGGCCGTCGACGGCGACGGACGGCTCAAGCCGCTCCACCACGAGCTGCGCCGCCTGTACGCCGACCGGCTGCTCACCCTCCAGCCCACCGCGGACGGCGTCGCGCTCTGCCTGGTCAACCAGGCGGCCGTCCCCTGGCGGGCCGAGGTCACCGTACGCAGGACTGCCGCCGACGGAACGGTGACGGCCCGGGTGCCGCTCACCGTCGAGGTGGTGGCCCGTGACGCCGTCCGGACGCCGCTGTCCGCGGACCTGCTCGGGCTGGACGGGGAGTTCCTGGTCGCGGACGTGGACGGGCTGCGCGCGGTGCACTTCCCCGTACCGGACCGTGAGTTCCCCTACGTGCGCCCGGACTTCGACGTACGGGTGGAGTCAGTCCCCGGTGCTGCCGATACAGTCGACGTCGTGGTCAGCGCACGCACTCTCGTCAGGGACCTCCTTCTGCAACCCGACCGGCTCGCCCCCGACGCCGTGTCCGACACCGGCCTCGTCACCCTGCTCCCCGGCGAGGAGAGCAGAATCCGCGTCGGCGGCTGGGCCGAGCCCGACGCCGGACAGGCCCGTGCGGCGATCTTCTGTGTGGAACCGTCGTGAGCGCACCCCCGCAACGCGTCACCATCAAGGACGTCGCCGCCCTGGCCGGCGTGTCGAAGGGCGCGGTGTCGCTCGCGTTCAACGACAGGCCCGGGCTGTCCGTCACCACCCGGGACCGCATCTTCCAGGCGGCCCGGGAACTGGGATGGACGCCCAACGTACGGGCCCGCAGCCTGTCCTCCGGCGCCGAGGTGGACACCATCGGGCTGGCGATCTGCCGACCGGCCCGCCTGCTCGGTCTCGAACCCTTCTACATGGAGTTCATCTCCGGGGTCGAAAGCGTGCTGGTCGAGCGGTCCTGCTCGCTCCTGCTGCACCTGGTGCGGGATGTGGACGAGGAGATCGCGCTGCAGCAGAGATGGTGGCGGGGCAGGCAGATCGGCGGGTCCATCCTGGTCGACTTCCGCGAGAACGACCCTCGCGTCCCCGCACTGCGCGCCGTCGGGCTGCCCGCGGTGGCGGTCGGCCACCCCTCGCTGACAGGCGGATTCACCTCGGTGTGGACGGACGACGCCACCGCCGCCACCGAGGCCGTACGGTATCTGGCGGCGCTCGGCCATCGCCGCATCGCCCGCGTCGGCGGACCCACCGGGCTCGGCCACAGCGCCATCCGCGCGAAGGCGTTCGCCGAGGCCGCGCGGGACCTGCGCCTCGCCGACGACCTCCAGATCGCCACGGGCTACGAGGGCGAGGAAGGAGCGCGCGCCACCCGTTCGCTGCTGCTCATGACCGACCGTCCGACGGCCATCCTCTACGACAACGACATCATGGCCGTCGCGGGAGCCGCGGTCGCCGCGGAACTGGGCGTCTCGGTGCCGCGTGACCTCTCCCTGCTCGCCTGGGACGACTCCCAGCTGTGCCGGCTGACCCACCCGCCGCTGTCAGCGATGAGCCACGACGTGCACGGGTTCGGCGCCGACGTGGCCCGGACCCTGTTCGCGGTCATCGCCGACGAGGAACCCGCGTCCCACCAGGTCGCCACCCCCTCGCTCACCCCCCGCGGCTCGACGGCACCGCCGCCGCCGTAGGACCGCGGCCCGCGGTGGAGGTCTCCGAGGCCGGGGCCGACCACACCGAGGCAGCGCCGGCACCCGGCCCCGCCCGTGCCCGGCGCCGCTTCGGGAAGCGGCCAGGACCGGTCTTGGGGACCAACCGAACAGCCAGTATCGGTGAGATTGGCTTCCTGGATGACGTGTACCGCGATGTGCTCTGAAGCGGATGCGCCGGCCGCCGACGCGGACCGCGTGCACCACGATGAAGGGCGCGTCGCAGCGGGTCGACGACATCGCCGGGTTCCGGCTGGGGCGGGTGAAACCGGACAAGGTCCCGCCGAACCGGCTCTCCTGGGGGGGTGTGCGGCATGCTCGGCCGCCCGTTCACCGACGGGTACATGTCCGCCAACATCTCAGCCGGGACCAGCTCGCCGCGATGCCCGGCCAGGAACATCGCACTCCCGCGGTGGCGGGTGTTGCGCGTGAGCGCACATGCGGTTGCGCGTCAGGAGCAGCACCGCCTGCCGACCCCGTCCATGCTCGGAGCCATGCGAAACGACATCGAATTCCGGACCACCGACGGGACTCTGCTGCGCGGCTGGCACTACGTACCCGAGGGCCCCGGTCCTTTCCCCACCGTGGTCATGGCCACCGGCCTCTCCGGCGTCAAGGAGGGCGGACGCCTGCCCGACCTGGCCGAACGGTTCGCGGCGGCCGGCCTGGCCGCCGTCGTCTACGACCACCGCAACCTCGGCACCAGCGAGGGCACCCCGCGCCAGGAGATCGACCCGCTCCTGCAGATGCGCGACTACAGCGACGCCGTGACCTTCGCGGAGACCTTGCCGCAGACCGACCTGGAGCGCATCGGGGCCTGGGGCTCCAGCCTCTCCGGCGGACATGTGATCGTCCTCGCCGGCCAGGATCGCCGTGTGCGCGCCATCGTCGCCCAGGTGCCCATGGTCAGCGGCCGCGAATGCGGCCAGCGGCTGGTGCCCGCGCCGGCGCTCGCCGCCGCGGCAGCCTTCCAGCGGGCCGACCGCAGGGCGCGCATGGCGGGCGAGGCTCCCGCGATGATCCCCGTGGCCTCCCCCGACCCCACCGCCCCGGCCGCCCTGCCGACCCCGGACTCCTGGGAGTTCGTCCAGACGCACAACGACCTGCCCACCTATCGCAACGAAGTGACTCTCCGCAGTATGGAGCTGCTGACCGGCTACGAACCGGGCCTGCTCATCGAGCGCGTCAGCCCCACCCCCATGTTGATGATCGTCGCGGAGGACGACCTCGTCTGCCCGCCGGAACTCCAGTTCGCCGCGTACTCCCGCGCCCACGAGCCCAAGAAGTACGTCAGCCTCCGCGGCGGCCACTTCGACGTCTACCGTGACGCCCCTGCCTTCGACCGGGCGGCGGAGGCGGCCGTCGCCTTCTTCACGGAGCACCTCGGCGCTGCCGGCTGAGGGCCGTCGCGCGCACCTCGCGTGGGCTCGCGCCGTAGCGTTCGTGGAACGAGCGACTGAAGTGTCCGGCGTTGGCGAACCCGACGGCGAAGGCGATCTCGGTGACACCGCGGCCGTCGGCTCGGCTCAGCTCCGCATGGGCGCGGCCGAGACGGAGGGCCTTGACGTATCCCCGCACCGTGTGGCCTCGCTGGGCGAACACGTCCTGGAGGGTGCGCAGCGGCACCTTCAGTTCGGCGGCCAGGACCCCGGGGCTCAGATCCGGGTCCTCCAGCCGTCCCTCGACATGGGCACAGGCACGCTTGAACAGCGCGGCCTGAAGCGCCGCCCGCCCATGCAGCACCCGCGGCCGCAGACATGCCACCAGCAGTTCGGCGAGGGCGCGGGACGAGGCGTGCCGACCCGTGTCGTCCAGATCCGGCGCGTAGCGGGCCACATCGGCCGTCACCGCCCGGAACAGGCCGACAGCCGGGTCCGCGGACGGCAGCTCGACCATGGGGCGGGCGTCGAGAGTCGGGCACAGCAAGGAGAGGAACTCGCGCGGGAAGAAGACACTGCGCTTGTGGTCCTTCTTCTTGATGTCGAACCAGGCCGGTGCCGTGCTGTCCCACACCACGACGCCACCCGGCCGGAGTTCCACCGGCTCTTCGCCACCACCGATGACCATGCGTCCCCGGAGCTGGATCAGGGCGACGATCCATTCGTGCTCGGTACGCGCGATCTCCTCCGGCCCGCGCCGCCCGCCCACCGGAGCCGCCGAGGACTCCACGATCCGGGACCGCGTCAGTTCGTGGGCGCGCATCCACCCGATCTCGCCACCGCCCGGCCGGCAATCACCCGGCTCCCGGGGCTCCAGCCGCCACGGGACATGGACGGCGGACAGCACGTCCTGTTCTCGTGTGCGGCCGTCACCCCCGACCGGCCGGATCCGCGTCGCTCCGGTAGCCATACGACCAGTGAAACACACCCGCTTCTCTCGGTACGCCGTCTCGGATCTCGGCGCTGAGCCGCCCGGAGTGCAACGGCCCGCCGCCATGGCGCGGTTCGGTGCAGCCGGCGTCCGTCAGCACTCCCGGCGATCGCCGGGAGTGCGGCGACCCGGGCGACGAGGCCGGTAGCCGCCTCCAGGCGCACACCCTTCGAAGGCAGCAGCGGTCCCGGCCGTTGGCCCGGTAGCCGGGCCGGTCCAGTTCGCCGGTGCGGGGTGTATTGAGGAGATCGACCTCCGCGAACGGCTCCAGGCCCAGCCCCACGAGGGCTGACCTGCGGCTGTCCCGCCGCGGCAGAGCACCCGCAGCGGCAGAGCACTGCCGACAGCACCGCCGGAGTCCTCTCACCGTTCAAGATCAATCTCACCCATACCGGCCGTTCCGTTGATCCTGAAGGGCGAGGTCCTCCTCGGAACCGGCGATGCGGTCCTCGGGGCCATGCCCGCAAGAACCGCCTTCGTCCGCCAGAGCGCCTTCACTCGGCGTCACGCCGGGCCGTGCCGTGCCGTGGTCACCACGGTGATCAGCAAACCGACCTCACGAATTCATGGCGCCCGGTGTCGTAGTGACAGTCGGTCACATCATGAAGAAAGGGTGCTTCCGACCTGCGATGATTCAGCTTCTCTAGGACTGGATCACGTGCAGGGGAGGCACCCTTCCGGTGTCGAAGCGTACAGAGTGGGCCGATGATCTGTCGCTGTCCGCGAGCGGGAAGAAGCTGGTGGGCAAGGCGGGCATCGTGCCGGTGCGGCGTCTGGCGGACAAGGTCGGGCTGACCGACGCGCTCGGGGCTGCCTTGGTGCGGCGGGACTTCCGCCCCGTCCATGACCGGGCAACCGTCCTGGTCTCGGCGGCCTGCGCGGTCCTGCTGGGCGCGCGGTCGATGGCCGGGATCGACATGATGCGCCAGACCTCGCTGGTCCTGGGCCGCCCGGCCTCGGCGTCCACGCTGTGGCGGACCCTGGAGGCGATCGGATCGGTCCAGCTGACGAAGATCGCCTCCGCGCGGGCCCGGACCCGTGTCCACGTCCACGAGCAGCTCGACCTGCGCCCGGGCGGCTTTCCCCGGATCAAGGTCAACGGGCGGGAGCCGACCGGGATCACCGTGCTGGACCTGGACGCCTCGGTCATCCCGGCGCACTCCGACAAGGAGGGCGCCGAGCCCAACTTCAAGGGATATGGCCACCACCCGCTGTTGATGTTCTGCGACAACACCGAAGAACTCCTGGTCAACCGGCTGCGACCGGGATCGGCCGGCTCCAACACCGCCGATGACCACATCTCGGTGAGTATCGAGGGCCTGCGTCAGCTGCCCACCCGCCGACGGCGCCGGGTCCTGTTCCGCACCGACGGCGCCGGGGCGACACGAGAGTTCCTCGCCTGGATCACCTCCGGCGGCGGCAACGCGGCCAACCGCTGGGAGTACTCCGTCGGGCACACCCGCGGCGACGACTTCTGGAAGGCCCTGGCCAAGGTCCCGGCCACCGCGTGGACGCCGGCCCTGGACCACAAGGGCAAGCCGCGCAAGGACGCCGGCCCCGTCGAGATCACCGACATGCTCGACCTGACCGGCTGGCCGGAAGGGATGCGGGTGATCGTGCGCCGCGAACCCATCCACCCCAAGTACGAACGCGAGCTCAAGCCGTACGAGAAGAAGACCGACTACCGCTACCAGGCCATCGCCACCAACACCACCAGCGGGCAACTGCAGTTCCTCGAGGCCCGAGCCCGCTCCCACACCCACGTCGAGGCCGGCATCCGACGCGGCAAGGCCCTCTCCCTCAACCTGATGCCCTCCCGCTACTTCAAGGTCAACCAAGCCTGGTGGACCCTCCTCGCCCTGGCCACCGACCTCGCCCGCTGGTTCCAACTCCTGGCCCCCGAAGGCAGACTCGCCCGGGCCAAGCTCGCCACCCTGCGCACCCGACTCCTGGACGTCCCCGCGAAACTCGCCGGCCACGCCCGAAGCCGCGAGCTGAAACTCGACCCCGCCTGGCCCGCATCCACTGACATCGTCGACGCCTGGGACGCCGTCCAGGCCCTGCCCGCCCCCGGCTGACCACCACCCCACCGACCCCCATCCCGATCCCGGAAGGAGGAGACCCGCCCCGTCCTCGGCCCGTGGAAACCGACGACCACCCGTGACGACACACGGCCGGAACGTCACCACCACCCGAAGGACGAACCAGGACGAATCCTCAACCCCGACCGATCACCTCAGGCTGACGCGCGCACGTGAATGATCGAGGGTAGTACCCGGTGTTGTGGTCTCCGCCGACGAGACGGCCGCCCCAGCCGTATTCGACCTTCACTCCCGAGGGGCTCTCGCAGTAGAAGGAGAGCATGTGGTCGTTCGTGTGCCGCCCGAGGCTCAGGCTGAGCGGTACGTCGTTGTCCTGGACTCGGTCGAGCGCCCGTCCGACGGTGTCCAGGTCGTCGACCTCAAGCATGAAGTGCTGCAGCATCGGCGGCACGCCCGGAATCGACACGAACGCCACCGTGTGGTGCCGCGGGTTGGGCGAGGTGAAGGAGCACGGCTCCCCCATCACCAGGACGTCCCGGACCTGGAATCCCAGGGTGCCGACGTAGAAGTCGCGGACCCGTTCGTACTCGTCGACGAAGAGATCCGCGTGCCCGAGTCCCAGCGGGCCGGTCACGAACCGGGCTCCCCGCGGCGAGACGAACGGCTCGCGGTCGCTCTTCCCGCCGTAGTAGAACTCGACCGGGTGCCCGGAAGGATCACGCGTCCTGAACACGTCCAGTACGCCCCTCCGCTCGGCGAGTCGCGGCTCGTCCTCGATTTCGATCCCGCTGTTCGAGAGCCGCTTGCGCAGGTTCTCGAACGCCTCGCGGCTGGAGACCTCGAGTCCGATGTCCGTCAGTCCGCCGTCGGCGCCCGGTTGCACCGCGACGCGCCAACTCCGCTCGTCGACTCGGAGATAGAGACTTCCGTCGTCGGACCCGTCAGGCGACCGGCCGACCTGCATTCCGAGGACGGATTCGGCGAATGTCCGCCATGCCGCGACATCCTCGGCGGTGATGACGAGATATCCGAGGGAAGTTACCTCAAGACTCATTTGGAATCCTCCCGGAGACGCTGTGCGAATTCCCGGAGCCGAAGTTAGGAGTGGCCGCGCGAGGGCCACAACGCGATTGGTCCGTATGCCGGAACCGCGCGGGGGATCCTTGAGGTGGCGTGAACGTTGCGTGCGGCGCAATGTCGTCGGCCCGCCGACCGCGAACGGGGCGCTCGGCGCTTCGGCACAGCTGACGGCCGCCGTGGCCCGGTCGCCATGATCACGATCAGCGCCCCGAAGGCTCACTCACGTACGGCGAGAGCGGTCCGCATCCCAGGAGGAGCGTTTTGGCCGCACGCGCAGGTCCCCCGGGGTCCGGAGTGCTGTGCCACTCCGGACCCCGGGGGACCTGTGGGTTGTGCCGATGCGCGGGGCGCCCCGGGCCCGGGCGGTCGCGCGCGGAGCCGCACCAGGAAAGGCCGTGCCCTGATGGCGGCACACTACGCCGAGGGCCTGCGCGGAGCCCCACGTCGAACGCCTGAAGCCCGTGCGGCGGCGCCCCTTTCTCCCGTCCGCGCCTTGAGCGGCCGTCAGTAGGCCACGGTGATACGGCGACGGATCGCGTCGCCCTTCTCCAGCTCGTCGACCAGCGCGACCGCGAAGTCCTCGGCGCTGATGGTGCTGCTGCCGTCGGGCGCGTACAGCATCTGGTCACCGCCGAGCCGGAACACACCCTTGCGCTCACCGGGGCCGATCTCGTCCGCCGGGGAGAGGTACGTCCAGTCGAGGTCGGTCACCTCAGCCCGGAACAGCCGCAGGACCTCGCGAAGGGCACGCGACTCGGGCTTGTAGATGTCGAGGAAGTCCGGGGTGTCCACCCGGTCCACACCCGAGGGGGTCTGGAGGCTGCCCGCCCCGCCGACGATCAGGAACCGCCGTACGTCCGCCGTGCGCAGTCCCTCGATCAGGGAGCGGTACGTCGCCAGGAGCGACACCGCCGGGTCGACGGAGCCGTCGCGGGCCGGGGAGATCGCCGAGACCACGGCGTCGTGACCGGCGGCGCCCTTGGCCACCTGGCCGGGGTCCGAGGCGTCGAGGGTCACCGTGGTCAGCGCGGGGTTCTCCGGCAGGTCGCCGGAACGACCCGAGCGGGTCGCCGCGGTCACCTCGTGTCCACGGGTCAGCGCTTCCGCGGCGATGCGCGAGCCGACCATGCCGGTGGCGCCGATCAGGAGGATCTTCACGGGGTGTCTCCGTTCGTCTCTTTCACATGGGTGAGTCCGGGTGCGCCGCCTGGGCCGTGCATGACCCCGGCGCCGCCTGCTGCCGGCCTCGGGCATCGTTCGCCAGCACCTTGCTGACCAGCTCTCGCAGAATGAGCCGCTCGACCCTGGTGAGCGGCTCCAGCAGATCCGCAGTGACCTGCGGAACGTGGGCCTCAAGTGCGCGTGTCAGCTGTTCCCGGCCGCGGTCGGTCGGTTCCAGCAGCATTGCCCGTTTGTCGTCAGGGTGCGGATGCCGCGTCAGCAGCCCCGCGGTCTCCATCCGGGCGACCAGTCGGGTCAGCCCACCGGAGTCGACGGACAGCTCCTGCGCCAGGCGGGCGTTCGTGGTGCGGTTCTGCGGGTGGCGGGCCAGCCGCAGCAGGACCTCGAACTCCGTACCGGTGAGCCCGGTGGCCTCGCGCATGACGCGCGAGGCCCGGTCACCGATGGTGTTCACCAGCCGCAGGAGGTCGCCGAACAGCACGACACCCTCGTCGTTCACCAGCGAACCGCGATCCGCGGCACCGTCACTCATAAGACTGACTGTACAGCAGAGTTTGAGCGTTTCCATCACACCCATACCCTCACCGAGAGGGTCAAATGATTCTCTTTCAGGCATAATGATCGATGACTTATCAGCGGTTCGGTTCGTAGGTGTACTCCTTGACCTGCCTCAGAATGAGCGCGGTCTCGATGGACTGGACGCCCTCGAGCGCTCCGATCCTGTCGCTGAGGTAGGTGTACAGCTCGGCCGTGTCGCGGTGCAGGGTCGCCGCCACGACGTTGGCCTGACCGGTGGTGGCCGCGGCGAAGCGCACCTCCCGGTGTCCCGCGAGAGCGCTGCCGACGGCGGCGAGCGCTGCGGGCGCCACCGTGAGCCAGAGCATCGCCTCCACCGTTCGGCCGAGCGGTTCGTGATCGAACTGGACGTCCATGTAGAGGACGCCGGTGGAGCGAAGGCGGTCGAGGCGTCGCCTCACCACTCCCTCCGACAGGCCCGTGGCTGCCTGGAGCTCGGTGAGCGGAGCGCGTCCGTCGCGTCGGAGTACGGCCAGGAGCGTCTCGTCGGCCTGGTCCAGGGTGACAGGCGTTCCGGCGCCGTCCACGGAGGACGGCCGCAACGCAGCCGCCTCTTCGGGCCCGAGGGCGTCGATCTTGCTCGGCAGGCTGAGTGGACCGCCGTAGAAGTGACGCAGCACGCAGTGGGCGCTCACCGAGATGACGCTCGGTGAGCGCGGGAGTCGTCCGAAGAGCAGTTCGTCGCGTTCCTGCCGACTGCGCGGCTTCATCCCGCACATCACCTCCGTCCCGCCGGAGATCAGGCCGAGGTAGGCGGTGTCCGGACGCCGGGCCAGCGCGTCCGCCAACTGCGGTGCGATGTCGGGGGTGCAGCGCAACCGGACGATCCAGGTGTCACGACCGAGTCGACTGCCGTCCGTGATACCGAGCACCCGTAGGCGCACGGTGTCGCGCAGCCGCCGGAAGCGGCGCGCGATGGTGTGGTCGGACACGCCCAGCGCCTCCGCGATGCGATTGAAAGGTGCCCTGCCGTCCAGTTGCAGAGCCTGCAGCAGTTTGAGGTCGAGCGAGTCGAGCACGCCGTACTCCAAGTGGTCCTTGTTCACCCCGGTGTCGATGCGCGGCACCCGTCCGGACGAGCGGGCCGAGCCCGTGCGCACCCCGCAGCAGCCTGAGCACACGGCCCACGCGGGCCGTGTGCTCAGGGTGCCGTGTCATGTCCCCGGTCGGGCGCGCGAGGTACCTGTCACGCGCGCTCGCAAGGCGCCGGACGCCGCGATGATCCGACCGGCAACATGACACAGATGCCCAGGGTCGCACCGGTGTGCGGCCTGCGGACTGCCGGGGGCGACTCCTCCTGGAGCGCCTTCGGCAGGCCGTCCCGTCCGTGCCCTACCGGACCGGATCGGGCAGCTTTCCGGACTCCCCTCCCCCGGCGACCTGAGACGGAGCGTTCGATGCGCCGGGAGATGTCGTGGCCGACCGCGGACGCAGCAGGACGACACCGACCAGGGCGGCGAACAGCACCAGGCCGGCGGACACACCGATGCACAGCCTCAGTCCGTCGAGGAACGCTTCCGAGAGGGCGCCGAGGGCACGCCCGGCGTTCGCGCCCAGGTCCATACGGGCGACGGCGCCCAGACCACCGGCGTCCACGGCAGCCGTGACCTGGTGCACTGTCGCGCCGGGGAGTCCGGCGTCGGTGAGGTGGCCGGGCAGGGAGTCGGTTGCCCTGGTGGTCAGCAGGGTGCCCAGCACTGCAGGCCCGAGTGCGCCGCCGACCTGCCGGAAGGCGTTGTTGCCCGCCGACGCCATGCCCGCCTGGTGGTGCGGCACGGCGGCAACCGCGGTGGCCGTCATGGGCGTGATGACGATGCCGAGGCCGACTCCCAGCAGGAACAGCCGCCAGGCGAGGGAGGCGAAGGAGACGTCGGCGTCGATGCCGATCAGGGACAGCAGCGAGGCCGCGACGAGGAGCAGGCCGGCGGTGATCAGGGTCCGCGGCGTGAACCGGTGCATCAGCTTCCCGGCCGGCATGCCTGCCAGGATCGCTCCGAAGGTGATCATGAAGAGCCGGTAGCCCGCTTCCAGGGTGTCGAGTTGCTGCACCATGCCGAAGAACAGGCTCAGGACGAAGAAGAAACCGATCATCCCCAGGAAGGTGATCATGGCCACCAGGGTGGTCGCGGTGAACGCCGGGCTGCGGAACAGCGTGAGGTCCAGCATCGGACTGCCGCTGCGTCGCTCCACGAGGACGAAGCCGGTTCCGGAGATCACCGCCAACGCCAGCGCCACCAGGACCTTGACGTCGGTGAACGAGTCGGCGCCACCCTCGATGACGCCGTAGACCAGCGCGGTGATGGCCACCATGCCGGTGAGCTGGCCCGACCAGTCCAGGCGTCGCGAGCCGGGGGCACGGGAGTCGGGCACCAGACGTGCGGCGACCACGATGGCGATCAGCGAGACCGGGACGGGCAAGAGGTAGATCCAGCGCCAGGCGAAGTGTTCGAGGATCACTCCGGACAGGAGCGGGCCCAGGTTGAGGGCCGCCATCAGGGCGGTCGCCCACAGGCCGATGAACTTACCGCGCTCCCGGTGGTCGGGGACGGCGTGACTGATCAGCGCCAGTGTGGTCGGCAGGAGGGCCGCCGCGCCGAGTCCGGCGACCGCCTGTCCCACCCACAGGACCTCGACGGACTGCGCGCTCAGGGCGATGACGGCCCCACCTCCGGCCATCGCCAGACCCGCGAGATAGACCTTCTTACGGCCGTGCACGTCTCCGAAGACCCCGGCGGTCAGAATCAGCGCGGCCATGGACAGGACGAACGCGTCCGTCACCCAGGCCAGTTGGGACGTGGACGTGTGCAGCGCCCGCTGGATGGCCGGCAGGCTCACCGAGACGGTGGTCACCGGCAGATAGGCGATGAACACGCCGAGACAGGCCATGACGAGCGTGACCGTCCGTCCCTCTTGGGGCGCCCCCGCCCTTGTCGTGCCGTTCACGAGAATTCCCCTCCATGACGCCGTGCGCCGGATCGACTGCAATCGGGGACAGCCTCCGTGTCTCACGCGTCAACAGGCCAGCCACGACTGGCAGAACGCGGAAAATCGATGTCCGGCCCGGGTGTGACGCGGATTTCCGACGGCGGACGGTCGGGCTTGGAGTCACCGGATCCGTCACCGTGTGACCCATGTCACCACGTAATGCAGTCACTGCACTAAGTGCAGCGTCAAAATATTTTGCAGAGTATGCAAGAATCTCTCTCATGCCTCGCCCTACCGAAAGCCTGCGTGAGCGCAGGCGCCGTGAGACGCGACGGGAGATTCACGCCGCCACCCTGCGGCTGGCCAGGGAACACGGCTTCGACAAGATCACCACCGAGATGATCAGCGCAGAGGCCGGCGTCTCCCCCCGTACCTTCTTCAACTACTTCCCCAGCAAGGAAGCGGCGGTCATCCAGGAGCCGCCGCAACCGTCGCAGGAGTACGTCGACGCCTTCACGGGCGCCGGTCCGGCGGAACCTCGCGAGGTACTGGCGGACCTGACCCGGTTCCTCCTGCAGGGCATGGTCGAACACCCGCCGCGGCGCGACGAGTTCCAGGCCACGTTCGGGGCGGCCGCCGAGCATCCCCCCGTCCTCGCGGCGCTGCTCGCCCGCTTCCAGGCGTTCGAGCGGACCCTGGCGGCGATGGTGGCGGTCCGCACCCAGCAGGATCCGCAGGACGAGTTGCCCCGGCTGATGGCCGCCCTGGCCATGACCGCCGTCAAGATCGGCATGGAGAGCTGGGCATCGACCGACCCCATGGATGAGGACGACAGCCCGATCCCGTACATCGAGCGCGTACTCGCCCTACTCGGCGGCCTCCTCTCCCCCTGATCGAACCTCGCCATCCCCCGAGCCTCCCCCGGGACCCGGCAAGCCGTGTCCCGCCCCACGACTTCGGAGTTCCCTGTGACCGACACCATCCCGGCCGAGGAGGGGGAGGAGAGCGAATCCTCCGGCCTGCCTCCGCACTTCGCCCTGATATTCGCCGGCCTGATGGCCGCGATGCTGCTGTCCTCCCTCGACCAGACAATCGTCGCCACTGCGCTGCCCACGATCGTCGGTGAGCTGCACGGCGTCAGCCACATGGCATGGGTGACGACCGCGTACATCCTCGCCGCCACGATCGGCATGCCCGTGTACGGCCGCTTCGGCGACCTGATCGGCCGGAAGGCCCTCTTCCTCAGCGGCATCGGCATCTTCATCGCAGGCTCCGCAATCGCCGGTGCAGCACCCAACATGACCACGCTGATCATCGGCCGCGCGGTCCAGGGCCTCGGCGGAGGCGGTCTGATGATCACCTCGCAGGCGATCATCGCCGACCTCGTGCCGCCCCGGCAGCGCGCCAAGTACATGGCTCCCATCGGGGCTGTGTTCGGTCTGTCCGCGGTGGTCGGACCGCTGCTCGGCGGCTTCTTCACCGACCACGCCAACTGGCGCTGGTGCTTCTGGATCAACCTCCCCATCGGCGTCATCGCCCTCGGCGTGTGCGCCTACGCGCTGCGTCTGCCGCGCCGCTCCGGCAAGGTCACCATCGACTACGTGGGCATCGCCCTGATGGCCGCCGCCGTCACCGGCACCGTGCTGGTCGCGGACTGGGGAGGCACGGACTACGGCTGGACGGACCCGGTGATCCTCGGTCTGGGCGCGGGCGCCGTCGTCGTCTGGACGCTGTTCTTCCTCTCTCAGCGCCGCTCGGCCGAGCCGATCATCCCGCTGCGGCTGTTCCGCAGCCCGATCTTCAACATCGCCACGCTGATCAGCATGATCATGGTGGGCATCGGCATGTTCGCGGTGATCGGCTACCTGCCGACCTACCTGCAGATGGTGTACGGGGTGAGCGCGACCGAGTCCGGACTGCTGCTGCTGCCCATGGTCGTGGGCATCATGGCGACGGCCGTCCCGTCCGGCCAGCTGATCAGCAAGACGGGGCGCTACAAGGTGTACCCGATCATCGGCGCCGTCCTGATCGGCGTCACCGCCCTGCTGATGTCCCTCACCCTCGACATCGACACGCCGATCTCCCTGATCCTCGGATACGTGTTCCTGCTCGGGGCGGGCTGTGGCCTGCTCATGCAGAACCTCGTCCTGGCCGTGCAGAACGCCTTCCCGGCCAGCGAGGTCGGAACCGCCACCTCGGCGAACAACTTCTTCCGTGAGATCGGAGCCACCCTGGGCACGGCGGCCGTCGGCGCCGTCTTCACGCACCGGCTCACCGACCAGCTGACCCAACGCCTGCCCGGCGGTGCCCTCAAGGCCACCGGGGACACCAACTCCCTCACCCCGTCCGTGGTGCACTCGCTGCCGGACCGGATCCAGGACGCCGTGGTCAGCTCCTACCAACACGCGCTGACCCCGGTCTTCGGGTACTTGGTGCCTCTGTTCGCCGTGGGTGTGGTGCTCGCCTTCCTACTGCCGGAGAAGCCTCTGTCCAACACCAACTCCGAGACGGAGACGGGTGTCGGGGTGTCCGTCGCCCATTAGGCCGACACGCACCCGGTGCCCCGTCCGCCCCCGCCCCGTCGTTCACCCGGCGGCGGAGGGGGCGGCCCCGTGTCGGTTTCAGCCCGCGGAGGACGCCGAACCGTAGAACCGGGCGGCGATATCGGTGAACGAACGGATCAGCGGGTCGCCGTTCGCGCTGCTCCACGCGACGACGAGACTGCTGCGGGGCATGTCGGTCACGGGAACGCAGACGAGCCCGGCCGGCAGTGCGTGCCCGATCGGCATCAGCCCGATCGTGCGGTTCCACAGCACAGCCTGGACGCACTCGTGAACCGTGCGTACCACGGGCCCCTCCCGCAACTCTCCGCTGGCGGCGCTCCAGTAGGCGCGCCAGACGGGGTCGCTGTCGTCGGGGAGCCGGAACCACCGGCGGTCGGCGAGGTCGGCGACGGCCAGACTCTCCCGCCCGGCCAGCGGGTCGTCGATGCGCAGGACCGCGCCGACGGCGTCGGAGCGCAGCACATGCACGCTGATCCCCGTGTCGTCGAACGGCCAGCGGGTGAGGGCCACGTCGACCAGTCCGCCGTGCAGCCCTGTGGTGGGATCGGTGAGGTCCGCCTCACGGACCCGCACGTCGACGTCGGGGTGCAGCTTCCTGAACGCCTCGACCAGACCGGCCCCGGCCTCGTCCGCGCTGTCGGCGAGGGTACCGATGGTCAGGGTGGCGGCACCGGACGCCGCGGCGACCCGGGCCCGTACGTGCTCGGCCTGGTCCAGCAGCGTCCGCGCCTCGTCGTAGAGGGTGCTGCCCGCGGCGGTGAGGGAGACCCCGGTGGCCGAGCGGTGCAGCAGGACGGCACCGAGGTCGGACTCCAGCTGTTTGATCGCCCGGCTCAGCGGCGGCTGGGTCATGTGCAGACGCAGCGCGGCGCGCCCGAAGTGGCGTTCCTCGGCGACGGCGACGAAGTAGCGCAGGGAGCGTAGGTCCATCACCAGCAACGATACCGGCACGGCATGGGGATTGCGCAATGGGTGTTGGACACCCGGGTCACGGCGCGCTGAGCTGGACTCCGGACCATCCGCCGACCCAGGGCACGGCGGCATCCGTTCCCAGCAGCCAAGGACGTCGAAGGAGCCGTTTCATGGCCGACCATCCGGCACCCGAGCCCCCTGTGCACACCATCCGGCCGCGGGAACTCGCACGCGACCTGCTGGTGATCCCTCAGCTGCCGGGTCAGTTGGCCGCGAACATGGGCGTCATCGGGGGCACGCACTCCGTACTCGTCGTCGAGACCGGCATGGGCCCACGCAACGGCGAGGCACTGCTCCGGTTCGCCAGCGAGTACGCCCGCGGACGCAGAATTTTCCTGACGACCACCCACTTCCATCCCGAACACGCCTTCGGCGCCCAGGCCTTCGCCGGGGAGGCGGAGTACCTGATGAACCGGGCGCAGGCCAAGGACCTGGAGACGAAGGGGGCCGGCTACCTGGACATGTTCCGGGGGTTCGGCGGACCCATCGCCGAGCAGCTGGAGGGCGTAGAACTGGTCTCTCCGGACCAGGTCTACGACCACACCCATGTCCTCGACCTCGGCAGCCGCGTGGTCCAACTGCGCGCCACCGGCCGGGCCCACACCCTGGGTGACCAGGTGATCACCGTCCCGGACGCGGGAGTGATGTTCACCGGCGACCTAGTCGAGGCCGGCCAGTTCTCGATCTTCCCCTGGTTCCCGCCGTACGACACCGATGTGTCCGGCACCCGCTGGATCACGGTGATGGAGAAGCTCCTCACCGAACAGCCCGAGGTGGTCGTACCCGGACACGGCGACGTCGGCGGTCCCCAGTTGCTCGCCGACGTCAGGGACTACCTCCGGCTGCTGCGCGACGAGACCTGGCGGCGCCGGGACTCAGCGGCGAGCGAGGAGACCATCGTCGAGGAGGTCACCGCACTGATGCTCGAGCGTCATCCGGAGTGGACCGGCCAGGAGTGGATCGAGCAGGGCGTCGGCTGCCTGTGCGCGGAGCACGCCCACTGACACCAGCACACACCTCCCACCCATGACACCCCAGGAGAGCACACCCGTGCCGAGAACCCCCATCACCCGCCGCAGAGCCGTCACCACCGCACTCGCGGCAGCCGCCTTCGTGGGCGTCGGCGCCCTGCCCGCCGCCGCGCGGCCCGGCGCATTCCCCCGCAAGCGTGGCGGACGGGACTGCGCCGACCTGGAGCACCAGAAGCGCGTCTCAGTACGTCTGCAGAAAGCGCTGTGGCAGGACGGCGACACCTCACTGGTGGACGAGTTCGTCAGCCCCACCTACATCCAGCACAACCCGCTGGCCGCGGACGGCCCCGAGGCGCTCAAGGCCATCGCCACCGCCGTGCACCAGCAGTTCCCCGACGAGAAGTTCAACATCGTCCGGGTGCTGGCCGAGGGCGGTCTCGTGGTCATGCACACCCACCAGGTCTTCGTGCCCGGCACCCCCGGCCGCAACGTCATCGACATCGTGCGCTTCGAGCACGGGAAGATCGCCGAACACTGGGACGTCATCCAGGACGTGCCCTCGACCCCGTCGGTCAACAGCCACGACATGTTCGCCACGCTCAGCAGCCCGCGCACCGACCAGCCGGGACCGCAGCGGCTGACCGCACACAGCAAGCGGGTCGTCCTGGAGTACGTCAACCGGCTGGCACGCCAGGACCTGTCCGTCCTGGACGACCTTCTGGCTCCCGACGTCATCCAGCACAACCCGAACCTGCCCGACGGCGCGCGGGCCACCAAGGCCGTCTACGCCGACCACTTCAAGCAGTTCCCGAACCTGACGTTCGACCTGAAGCGGGTCGTCGCGGAGGGAGACCTGGTGGCGGTGCACGCGCACCTCATCGACACGCCCGGGGCGCTCGGCCAGGCCGTCGCGGAGATCTTCCGGGTACGCGACGGGAAGATCATCGAGCACTGGGACGACTTCCAGGACGTGCCGGCCACTTCTCAGAACAACAACACCATGTTCTGATCCGGTGGGCGCGGGACCCGCGGCGGTGCGGGTCCCGCCCACTCGTCCGTCTTCCCCGACCAACCGAGCATCCACGGGAGCAACCATGAGCAACGCCGACGCGGTCATCGCCGTACTACGCACCGGACACGACTCCCTGGCCGAGTCGGTGTCGGGGTTCGGCGACGACGACCTGGCCCGCCCTTCGGGCGCGGCTGAGTGGGACGTCTCCCAGGTGCTCAGTCATCTGGGCAGTGGCGCGGAGATCTTCGCGGCCCGCCTGCGTGCCGCCGTCGACGACACCGAGTACCCCGGGCCCGATCTCAACCAGAACATCTGGGACAAGTGGAACGCCATGAGCCGGCGAGAACGCGCCGACGGCTTCATCAAGGCCGACGAATCCCTGGTGGCGCTGTACGAGTCCCTGGACGCCGCCACGCGCGACAAGCTCCGCATCGACATGGGCTTCCTGCCCGAGCCGGTCGACGTGGCCACCTCTGCGCGGCTGCGGCTCAGCGAGTTCGCCCTGCACTCCTGGGACGTCGCGGTCGCCTTCGACGAACACGCCACGATCTCCTCGGACGCCGCCGCGGCCCTGCTGCACGCCAAGCCGGACATGCTCGCCTGGGTGGGCAGGGCCGACGCGTTGGAGGGCCGCACGTCGGTCATCCACGTCACCACCTCCGGGCCCGGCTCCGTGTTCGAACTACGGCTGCAGGCACCGGTCAGCGTGGAGTTCGACCTGTCCGAGAAGTCCGACGGCACGCTCAGGCTCCCCGCCGAGGCCTGGCTGCGGCTGGTCGCGGGACGGCTCACCGAGCGCCACACCCCGGACAGCGTGACGGCGACCGGGGCCGCCGACCTCGGCCTGCTGCGCCGGGTGTTCGCCGGCTACTAGAGCCGAGCGAGGGCGGCGACCGTCCCGAGGGCCACACCGCAACGGTCGCCGCCGTGTCCCGGGCTCACAGGGCCGTTCTGCTCCCCCGACGACCAGGTGACAGGTGACACCCCAGGTCCGCGGCCTGGCCCGCCGCAACGGTCGCGCACCCCATGGACATGGGGCGCGCGAGGCCGCTGTGGCGGGCGCGCAGGGTCTGCGCAACCTCCCGGCCATCGGAGCAGCACGCATATTGCGCAAGCCGGAAATAGGGTCGTAACATCCTCTAGAATGATGGTTCTAGCCTCAACGCGGAGGTCAGACCCCATGATCGACCAGCCCTCGGCGGGCAGCCGGGTCACTTCCGGAGCCATAGCGCCGTCCGTGCTCTGGAAAGCGTTCGACGTTCTCAGCGCGTTCAACCACAAGGAACGCGTTCTCACCCTCGCCCAGATCGCACGACAGAGCGGTCTGCCCAAGTCGACCGTGCACCGGGTGCTCGCCATGCTCGCGGACATCGGCGCCGTCGAGCCGCACGAGGGCGGATACCGCATCGGGCTCCGCATGTTCACGCTGGGAGCCCTCCCACCGGAGGCAGCACTGCGCGAGACGGCGCTGATGCACATGGAGGAACTCCACCGCTATACCGGCCAGACCCTGCACCTGGCGGTGCTGCGCGGCGCCGATGTCGTGTATCTGGAGAAACTGCCCAGCCGCAAGAGCCTCCCCACGCCGGCGACCGTCGGCGACCGGCTTCCCGCACACTGCACCGCGGTGGGCAAGGTGCTTCTGGCCTACTCCGGCGACAGTATTGCGGCGACCGCGCTCGCCGGCCCGTTGCAGCGCAGGACCGCCAAGTCGCTGGCGACCACGGATCAGATCCGCAGCCAGTTGGAGACGATCCGAGCACGCGGTTACGCGGACGACCGCGAGGAGGCCGCCGACGGCCTGGCCTGCATGGCCGTACCCGTGATGCGGGGGGATCGGGCCGTCGCCGCCGTGTCGGTGGCCTTCCCGGCGTCCGCGGGCAGCGGTCAGGTGCTGGTCTCCGCGCTGCGCCAGGCCGCCGTCGCGATCTCACGATCGACGGCGACGGTCTCGACCGACCTGCTGGCATCCATCGAGTAGCGGCGGGAATGGACGGCTCACAGAAGCAGATCCTGGACGCCGCGGAGCACCTGTTCGGCACTCACGGCTACACGAATGTGAGTATCCATCAGGTGTGCGCGGAGTCCGGTCTGCCGGTCGGCTCCGTCTACCACCACTTCGGCAGCAAGGCGGGCGTCCTCAGGGCCGTGCTCTTGCGCGGAATGGGAACGTTCTTCGACGCGCTACCCTCGTTCGACGACCTGGAGGGCTCCCCTTGTGAGCGCCTGGCCGCGTTCTACACGATCGCGGGCGACCTCATCGCCAAACGGCTGCCGTTGTTCAGGCTGTTCACCGCGCTTCAGCTGCACCAAGCGGACAACGACGAGGTGCAGTCGATCGTGGACGCCAGTGTGCAACGTGGCTTCACGCGAGTCCTGGGCTTCATCGAGGCCGTCGCCGACAGCTACGGCGTCCGCGACCCGGCCGTGTGCGCGAGAGAACTCGCGAGGCTCAACATCGTGTTCACCAGCGGTCTCGTGGCCTCGGGCGACGGCGTGGGACTGGACGTCATGACCGGCGTCAGCCGCCACCTGCACCGGCTCATCCTGGCGTCGATCATGGACCGGGCCGCGGGTTCGCCGGCCGGCCGGTGATCCGTTGCGCGGTCGGGTCGGCCGGGCCGCCGACCTGCACCCACCCAGGGGTCCAATGGCTGCCATCGGATCCCTGCAGGTACCTTCCCCTTCTCTTCCCCGGGCGCAGCCCGCTCGTTACGCTCCGGATCCAACCGTGCTTCAACGACGGGGCCGGATCTGCTGGTGGCTCTGGAAGCCCTCCTGGAAGAGAAGAACGTCACGCACGCACCTGCACGTCCTGACGACGTTCCGGGCCCCCTACGGCCGCAGCTGGTGGACTCCGCGCTGAACCGTCCGGAGTGCTTCCCCGAGGAGGGTTCCACGATGGAGGGAATGACACCGCCCACACGTCCGGTGACCTTCAACCAGCCGTACCACCCGGACAAGGCACCGGCCTACCAGCCCGTCCCACCGCGGCCCCACCACGACTGGTCGGAGACCACCTCCTACACGGATCCGCTGTAGCGGCACCCGCAACCCACCCGCACCGGACTGGAGGAACCGTGGACAGGCCCACGTACGACGAATACGTCCGCCGCTTCAATGCGGAGGACGACACCGCCTTCGACGACTACCTGGACCCCGACATGAGAATGGTGAACGGAACCCTGGAGTTCCAGGGAGTCCAGTGCATGAAGGACCATTACGCCAAGATCTGGGGGAAGTTCCGCGAAACACTGAACGTCGAGCGGTTCGTCAGCGACGGTGAGACCGTCGCCGTACGCATGCACACCCACTTCGAAGCGCTCGCCGACCATCCCGACTCGCTCTTCGGCCCCGTACGCAAGGGCGAGTCCCTCGACTACCGCGGGATCATCATGTACGAGCTCAGGGACGGGCGGTTCGCGACCATCCAGGTCTCGTACAACAGTTTCTCCGCGACGGACCTCGACGGCAGGACGACGGAGCTGGGCGTTCCCCATTAGGTCGTGGCCGGGGCGGACCGCGTCCGCCCCGGCCACGATCCACGACATGCGGGGGGTCAGGCGGAGGCCGCCTGCACGGTCGGCTCGCCGGTCTCCGCGACTTCACGAACGGGGTTCCTCCGCACCAGCAGCAGTGTGACCACCACGCCCACCGCCATGCCGTGACCCAGCGCCGAGGTGGCGGCCGCCCGGGCACTCTCTCCGCCCGCGCTCACCACGGCGAGCGGCCCGGCCACCGCCTCCATGCCCGCGTCGGCGCCGCTGAGTTTCCCCGCCAGCGCGGAGGAGGCAAGGCTCAACGCGGCGGTGCTGATGACCGCCGGGCCCAGGGCCTGGCCGAACTCCCACACCAGGCTTGTCGCGCCGCTGGCCATGCCGGTCCGGTCGATCGGTACGGCGTTGACGGCAGCCGACGTCAGCGAGGACACCACACAGATCAAGCCACAGATCAAGCCGACTCCCAGCAGCAGCACCGGACCGATGAAGGCCGCCAGGGGCGTGGTGGTGACGGGCAGGGCCGCGATCCAGAACTGCCCTGCGGCCATCGGCAGCAGACCGCCCGTCAGCAGCCAGCGCGCGTCGATCCGGGGTGAGCATGCGGCTCAGCACGAGTGCGAGCAGCAGCGGGATCAACTGCAGGATCACGCACGGCAGAGCGGCCCGCAGGGCGCTCAGGTGCATGACCGCCCCGAGGCGGATGGAGACGACGTACCCGGTGCCGATGAACCCGAACATGCCGACCAGGGCGACGAGCGAGGAGGCGGCGAACGACGGGATCCTCAACAGGTCCAGATCGAACATCGGCGACCCGGCGCGCTTCTCGGCGATGGCGAAGGCGACCAGAGACA
The DNA here is from genome assembly GCF_044763345.1 of Streptomyces sp. NPDC096132. Taxonomy (NCBI): domain Bacteria; kingdom Bacillati; phylum Actinomycetota; class Actinomycetes; order Kitasatosporales; family Streptomycetaceae; genus Streptomyces; species Streptomyces sp. NPDC096132. The sequence continues at coordinate 199,163 of NZ_JBIWGA010000018.1, read as the reverse complement.
CCCCCGCCAGGGAGAGCGCAGCGACGATCGCGGGGCTGCTCCAGCCACGTTAGCCGCCCTCGATGACGCCCCACAGCAGACTGGTCAGCCCCACGGCGACGGTCATCTGCCCGGGCCAGTCGAGCGCGCGGCCTTCCGGGGCCCGGGAGTCGGTGACGAGGATCCAGGAGCACACGGCGACGGCCACACCGAGGACGATCGGAGGCACGAACGCCCACCGGAAGTCGGCAATGGTTGCCAGCACCCCCGAGGACAACGGGCCGACGGCCGAGGCGACGGAGATGCTCAGCGCCCAGGTGGACACCGCCTTGGCCCGGTCCTTCTCCTCCGGTGTCCGGCGGCGCCGTTCGACCAGGACTGGGTGGAGACGGCACGGCAGACGCTGCGGGCGGGTCGGAAGCCACTCGGCTACTCGCCCGACGCGTTGCCGGAGTACGCCCCCGTCGTACAGGACGCGGTCGACTTCGAGCCGGACGAGGAGCAGCCGACTCCTGAACTGGCGGCGCTGCAGCGGCGGATCACCGCTCTTGAGGACGTCTGGGCCATAGAGAACCTCATGAGCCGGCACGAGTACCTGCACGCGGCCGGTCTCAACGAGGAGGAACTGGACACCTGCTTCGCGCTGTCGCAAGCGGACCTGTCCTTCGAACCCGAGGACTGGGGGGTGTGGGAAGGCGCGGAGGCGATCCGGCTCTGCTATGTCGACGGCGCGCCGCCGGTGGGCCTGGGCATGATGACCGAACACGACACGTCTACGGCCCTCGTCGTCGTCGCGGACGCCGGCAGGACCGCCAAGGGCGTGTGGATGTGGCCCGGCCACGAGACGTTCGCCTCACCCGACGGCGACTCGCACGTCTTCTGGTCCTGGGGACGTTACGGCGTCGACTTCGTGAAGGAGAACGGCCGCTGGAAGTTCTGGCACTTCTACATCTACACGACGTTCCGCACCCCCTTCGGCACCAGCTGGGTCGACAGCGCCCTCGGCCCCCGCATGTTCGACCTCGCCGAGGGCGAGACGCCTCCCGGGATGACACCGCCGACACTCGGTGTCACGGACAACGCGCCCTACCACCCGTCCCGTGCCCCACGGCTGCTGCCCGATCCGCCACGGCGGTATCCCGACGTTCTCCGAGACGGTCTCCTTCATCCCGCGGCCGGAGTAGTTACCGCCCCGGAGGACTCGCGGAGTTCCGGCTGTCCCTGCCACGTGCGGGAGGCCGCGCGGAAAGGACTCGCCTCACGGCGAGCATGTCGCCGACGCGGCCGGGCCGACCCGTCGGTCATGCCGCACGGCCGACCTGCGCCGTCTGCCGCCGTGTCCTTGTCGAAGTCGCCCTGTCCGTAGAGGCTGCCGACGCTCATGGCGCCGTAGTCGAGGGCGCCGACATCCGGCGCGTCGGGGCCGCGAGGCGGCGGGGGGATGGTCATGGGTGGTCCCCCCTTTCCTGCGGTCATGCCGTGAGCGACGAGCCTCTCGGCAGTGTCGGCGATGGGGTCCTCGACAGGACGGGGCACCCATCCGAGGAGGCGCTCCGCGTTCGCGCCGGTCGCGTCGGAGTCCTGGCCGAGTCGGGGGCGCAGCGAGCCTGGCTGTGGGTTGAACCGGCTGAGGATGCGAGCGAGGGCCAAGGGCGGCTCGCGCGTGGGTGCTTTCGCCGCGCGGTCACCAAGCCTCCGGCGAAGGGTGCGGGCAACCTCGACGATGCGCAGGCCGCGGCGCCCACGGATGTGGCGTGCCGTGTTCCGGCCCCGGGACCGGCTGCCGTCCGCCCCGGTCGGCCGACGGCGGTCACGAGGCCGGTGCCGGTCAGCCCAAGACCACGTCCAGCCGATGGGGCCGGTGCAGGATGTCGCCCGGGGTCTTCTCCCAGACGTAGTCCTCGGCCAGCCGCATGCCGGGGTAGCGGTCGAGCAGCGTCTGCAGCAGGATGCGCACCTCCAGCCGGGCCAGCGGAGCGCCCAGGCAGGTGTGGATGCCGTAGCCGAGGGACAGGTGCGCGGGGAGGGCCTCCCGGTCGAGGCTGAACTCCTGCGCCTCCGGCCCCCACACCTGCTCGTCGGCTCCCGCGGACTGGAGGCTGAGCAGGACCTTGTCGCCGGTGGGAACGGGGTTTCCGGAGAGCTCCGCACCGTCCTTCGCGGTACGGATGACGAACCGAAGCGGGGGATCGTGCCGGAGCGACTCCTCCATCGCCATGGGCAGCAGCGTCCGGTCCTCGCGCACGCGCTCCCAGAGTCCGGGGTCCCGCAGCAGTTCGTAGGTGAGGTTGGTCGCAAGGCTGCGGGTGGTGTCGGTGCCCGCGAAGACGAGTTGCAGCATGTGGCCGGCGGCCTCGCGCGTGGTGAACTCCTGCTCGCCCGGTTCGGCGTGGACGAGTCCGTCGATGACGTCGGCCCCGGTGGGGCCGCCCTCCCGACGGCGTTCCACCTCACCGGTCAGGAACCGGAAGAGGGCCTCGAAGTCGGGGCCCCGGAAGCCGTTCGGCACCAGTTCCGCGGAGACCCGGTCCGTCCAGCCCTGGACCTCGTACCAAGACTCCTCGGGAAGGCCCAGCAGCGCGAAGACGACCTGCGCCGGGATGCGGTTGAAGAACAGGGCGTACAGATCCACGGTTCCGTTCTCGGGCAGGCCGTCGGCGACCCTCTCCGTGATCTCCTGGATCCGCGGCGCCTGCTTGCGCAGCTTGGCGGGGGCGAACCACTTGCGCAGCCGGGCCCGTAGCGCGGTGTGGTCCGGGGGGTCCATGCGGGTGATCGCCGCAGAGGGCGGGGCCACCGAGTCGTCCAGGGTGAAATTGCCGTGGTTGGAGAAGTACGCCGGGCAGTTGAGTGCTTCGCGTACGTCCTTCTCCGCCGCGACGACGCTGATTCCGGCTCGGGGATGCGACACCGGGCATCTGCGGCGTGCCTCGGCGAGACGTTCGGCCGCCTCCTGCTGATGCTGGGGGTTCAGCGGGTCGAAGGGGGCGGAGGGGGTGGTGGATTCGGTGGGCGCCGAAGTCGTCATGGCGGCTCTCCAGGAGATGTCGCGGTTCGCGGGGCAGGCTCGCGAACTGCGGAAAGGGGGGCGGAAGGGAAGGCGCGAAGGCGCGGCTCGGCCGCCGTGTCCGCGGTCGTCAGCCGTGCAGGCGCGGGGCGGCGACCGGACAGGTGCGCGCGCCCGCCTCGGCCTTGGCGCGCAGTTCGGGCGGCACCTCGGTGACCAGCAGTTCCAACTCGCCCTCGTCATCGAGCCGGTAGATCTCGGGAGCCACCTGCTCGCACAGCCCGTGGCCTTCACAACGGTCATGGTCGAGGTCGACGTACGTCATGTTCGATCTCCTCGGTCGGGACGGCGGACGGAAAGGCGCGAGCGCGGCGGCGGTGGCCCTTGTCGCCGTCGTCGGTTCCGTGATGGCCGCACGCATGGCAGCGGCCGCGTGCATGCAGCGACCCCGCCCTCCGGGACCGGGCCCACTGGTGTGATGGCACCCGTACATGTTCCGGCAAACTGCGAATCCCCCGAGGTTCTTGTTCCGGCCGCCGGAACACCGGGCCCGACTCGGGGGGCCGGAGCCGGTGCCGGTCCGCCGATGCGCCTCAACGCCCTTGACACAACGGGTCGTTCCGTTCGCCGGGACGCTCGTGCGCAGGCGTGCGTACGGGGTGTGAGACTTCGACGAGGTGATCAGCAGGACCCGGCGGGCGGGCAGCCAGTCACCGTGATCGACCACACGCCCAGTCGCAGCAGCACACCACATCGTCCGAGGAGCCACGCATGACCGAACGGAAGGCCGCGATCGTGACCGGAAGCTCCCGGGGCATCGGCAGAGCCGTCGCCGTGCGGCTGGCGGCCGACGGGGTCGCCGTGATCGTCAACTGCCTGAGCCGACGCGAGGCCGCGGACAAGGTCGTCGCCGAGATCGAGGCCGACGGCGGACGGGCCGTGGCAGTCCAGGCCGACGTCGCCGTTCCCGACCAGCTGCGCGGCCTGTTCGACGCGGCGGACCAGCACTTCGGCGGCGTGGACATCCTGGTGCACAACGTGAGCTCACCGCGCTTCACCACGATCGCCGACGCCACGGACGAGGACTTCGAGATCGCCATCGCCCGGAGCACGCGAGCCGCCTTCGTCGCGTTCCGCGAGGCGGCGAACCGGCTGCGCGACGGCGGCAGGATCGTCGTCATCTCCAGCGGCAGTTCCGTCGACCACATACCGAACGGCGGAATCTACGGCGCCGCCAAGGCGGCCACCGACCGAATGGTCCGCACCCTCGCCCAGGAACTCGGGCCCCGCCGGATCACGGCCAACAGCGTCCTTCCTGGCGCCACCCGTACCGACGGGCTGCTCGAGCACCTGCCCGCCGCAGCGGTCGACCGGCTGGCCGCGCTGAGCCCGCTGGGCCGGATCGCCGAGCCCGAGGACATCGCCGACGTCGTCGCCTTCCTCGCCTCCGAGGCGGGCAGATGGGTCACCGGGCAGGCCGTCCGCGCCCATGGGGGCGCGTCCTGAGGCGACGGCACCAGCTGCCCGCCTCCCCCTCCGTGCGCGCGGCACGAGCGCGCCCCGTCCTCGGCTCTCGCGCGGGGAGTTCTCGTGCTGAACGCATGGCGCGGGCCTGGCCGCACGCTCCGGAGAACGGCGGTCCCGCTCGGTGTTTCCCTTCGTGCGGTAATCGCGGTGGGTCTCGGGGACCGTGGAGCGGCCATGCCCGGTGCGCGCCGTGCGGCACCGGGCACGGAGGCCGGACGGTCCACGCTCGCGGCGATCGTCGTAGGACCGGCGCCGCCCGGGACGTACGGCTTCCGTCGTCTCAGGTAGTGCCGGTCGCCGGGCGGCCTCCTACCGCCTGGTGCGGCGATGGGCGAGCAGCGCGAGGGACACGGCGAGGATGAGGGCGGCTCCGTTGAAGAGGTCGGACACGTAGGTCGGGGCACCGGCCAGTTGGAGTCCGTAGATCCCGGTGCCCAGCAGTGCGACGGCGAGAAGGGTGCCCAGGACGTTCACCCGGCCGTTGGTCTTCACCTGGGTGGCACCGAGCAGCACCGCGGAGAACGCCGGCAGCAGGTACGGAGGCCCTACGTTGGGGTCGGTCGCGCCGAGCTCGGCGGCCAGGACGACTCCGGCCACCGTCGCCATGAGGCTGGAGGCGAGGAGTGCGCACACCGACACCCGGCCGACCCGGACTCCGATGAGCCGTGCGGCCTCCTTGTTGCCGCCGACCGCGTACGCGTAACGCCCGGCCGTGGTGAGTTCGGTGACGTAGAACAGGATGAGGCCGACCGCTGCGACGTACCAGACCGGTGTGGGTACCTCCAGCAGGGATCCCTGCCCGAAGCTGGTGAGGTCGCTGCCCGGAGGCAGGATCACCTGGTTGCCCCCCGTGATCCAGTAGGCGAACGCCGACAGCAGACTGCTGGTGCCGAGCGTGGCGATGAACGAGTCGATGCCGACCCCGACCACGAGCAGGCTGTTCAGCAGGCCGACGCCCAGGCCGGTCAGCACCACGACAAGGAGTGTGACCGCCAGGCTCCTGCCGTCGGCCTGGAGCTGAACGGTCAGTACGGCGCCTACGCCGAGGGTGGCCGCGACGGACAGGTCGAACAGCCCGGCTGCGACCGGAAGGATCAGGGCCATCGCCGCGATCGCGGTGACGGACTGGTTCGCGCTGACAGTGCGCAGCGTGGTGGCGGTCAGGAAGGTGTCCGGCACCCATAGTGCGTAGAGGACGACGAGTGCGGCCAGGGCGTACACCCCGCTGAGCCGGTCGAGCCCGGCGCGGTGCACGAACGCGGTGCGGACCGTGGGCCGTTCGGCCGACGCGTCGCCGGGGCCCGGCTGGGTGTCCGCCGGGCGCAGGTCTTCGGCAGAGCTCATCCCCGGTCTCCTTCGTTCTCGGTGAGGCATGCGGCGGCGAGTACGTCCGGGTCGACCGGTGCGGCGAACTCCGCGCTCACCCGGCCGCGGGAGAGGACGACCACCCGTGTGCACAGCCGTGCCAGTTCTTCGTTGTCGGTCGAGCAGACCAGCACGGCGGCCCCTTCGGCCGCCGCCTCCTCGACGCGCCGGTGGATCTCCTCCCGGGCTCCGATGTCGACGCCCTGTGTCGGCTCGTCGAGCAGCAGGACGGACGGCCGCAGCCGCAGCAGCCGGGCGAGCACGACCTTCTGGCTGTTGCCGCCGGACAGCTGGGTGAGCGGGCTGCGCGGGCGCGGGGTCCGGATGTCGAGCCGCCCGACCCAGGCGGCCGTCTCCTCGACCTCCAGCCGACGCCGGTACACCAGGCGCCGCACGAAGTCGCGGGGTCGGGAGATGGCGATGTTCTCGGCGACGTCGTGCCCGTGCAGCACCGCGTTGGCGTCGCGGTCGGCGGGCACCAGGACCATTCCGGCGGTGATCGAGCTGTCGGGGCGCCCGGGCGGGACAGGGGTGCCCTCGAGGGTCACCGTGCCCTGGCGCTGGAGGGCCCCGAACAGCAGCGGGGCCAGTTCCTCTCGGCCCGAGCCGGTGATCCCCGCGACGCCGAGCACCTCGCCGGCCCGTACGTCGAGATCGACGCCGTGCACGGACCGGCCGCAGACCGCCCGGGCGGCGAGCTTGACGGGTGCGGTGCCGGCCGGGGGCCTCCCGGCCAGCCGGTCGACCTTCCGCCCGACCATCAGTTCGATCAGTTCGCTCTCGTCGGTGGCAGCGACGGGCATGGTCGCGACGACGCGCCCGCCCCTCAGCACGCTGACCGTGTCGGCCAGTTCGAAGACCTCGGAGAGATGGTGCGAGATGAGCACGACGCCGATCCCGCGCTCACGGACCCGGCGGACCAGGTCGAACAGCTGGGCGACCTCGGGGCCGGGCAGGTTCGCGGTCGGCTCGTCCAGGACGAGCACCCGGGCCGGAGTCCGGTGCGGCGCGACCGCCCGTGCGACCGCCACCGCGGAACGCTCGCTGGCGGCCAGCTGCTGGACCGGCAGGTTCACGTCGAAGTACCGGCTCAGCGAGGCCAGCAGTTCCTCGGCCTCACGCCGGCGGATGCTCCAGCGCACCGGCATGCCTCGGCCGGCGCCGTAGCCCCGCCCGAGTCCGAGGTTCTCGACCGTGGTCAGACCGCCGACCAGGCCGAGGTCCTGGTGGACGAAGCGCAGACCGGCCCGGTCGCTGGCGTCGGGGTGATGCTGTGTCAGGGGCTCGCCGTCCACCAGGATGATCGATCCCGGATCGGGTTCGTGATATCCGGCGAGGATCTTGACCAGCGTGGACTTGCCCGATCCGTTCTCCCCCACCAGGGCGTGCACCTCCGAACGGGCGACGGACAGGCCCACCCGGTCCAGGACGGTGTTCCCGCCGAAGGTCTTGCTCGTCTCCCGCACGACCAGGGCGGGCGCGCCGCGCCCCCCTGGCGTGTCGGTGGCCGCGGCCGACCCCTTCCCGGTGGTCAACTGACCCGCCACAGCTTCTTGAACTGGTCCTGGTAGTCGGCCACGCCGATGTAGTAGCCGGTCTTGTCGGCGGCGACCTTACCGGCGTTGTCCTGGGTGACCAGCTGCAGGGGCAGCAGGGCGGCCGCCGCGGCCTGCGTGTCGGCCTTGACGTAGTCCCTCGCGAGCACGTCGAACAGCCGCCAGTTGGCGATGTCGACCGTGTTGCCAACCCAGGCCGACTCGGTGCCCGCCTTGATGTTCGCGAGGTCGGCCGGGTCGGGCGATCCGCCCCCGATGTGGACGCCCTTCAGGCCCGCTGTGGCCAGCGCGGCCGGCACACCCTGGGCGAGGTCACCCGTGGCGAACATGAGCCACTTGACGCCCGGGTTGCGCTGAAGGAGCCCGACGACGTTGGACGGCGTCTTCGTTCCCTGGTCGGTGACCTGCTGGTTGACGACGGATGTCGTACACCCCGGGCACCACTGTTTCACCCAGGACTGGAACGCGGAGACCCAGGGCGCCAGGATCGGGAAGGCCTGGATGCTGAAGACGCCGACCTTGCCCTTCCCGTCGGACTCGGTCACGAAGTACGCGGCGAGCAGCTTGCCGTACCACTGCATCTGCGGGGCGCCCAGGACGTCGCCCAGGACACCGTCGGTCTTGCCGTCGCCGGTGGCGGTGCTGACGACCTTGATGCCTGCGGCCTTCGCCTCGGCGATCTGCTTCGCGAACACGGCGGCCGGAAACCCGGCGAAGAGGATGGCGTCGGGATGCCGCGCTATCGCCGCGTCGAACGCCGCCGCCGCCGAGGCCGGTGTCGGTCCCGTGGCGATCGAGTCATAGGACCAGCCGAGCAGTTGCGCCGCCACCTTCTGCGAGGCGGCGGCCCTTTGCGCGATGGCCGTCGACGCCTGCAGATTGATGACGGACTTCCCCGTCGGGGGTCTCTCGGGAAGTGTTTTCAGATCACCGATGGACGTCGGATTGGCGATGTACTTCGCGAGAAATGCGGCCGCCTCCTTCTGACCGGCCGTGGCAGGTCCGCGTGTTTTCGTGGAGGCGGTGGTGGAACTCGAATCGGACGAGCAAGCGGTGAGGGCAGTGGCCGCCAGGCCGGCGGCCAGGACGGTCACGATGGACTTGGTGATACGACTGCCCACGGGGGCCTCCTCAGGGATCGAACGCTGCGGCTCGGCTGGAGTATTGCCCCCGATTCAGCCTGTGGCCGAAATCCGTCCCGGGGAGCGGAACGCCCCAGGTCACGTGCGTTGTACACATAATTCTTCGCCGGTTTTCAGAGCGGCAGCACCGGGAAAGACGGATCACGCGCGCGAAGTGCAAAGATTCGTCGGAGCATCCGGATTACGCAAAAGTAAACGCACAAGAACCACGTCGGCCCCCTGACCCCGTACGGACCACCGCCGACAACTGGCGCGCTGACAACGGAATCGCCCTTTGCGAACTCCGGGCCGGCCGATCCAACGCCTCCAGCGTACGCAGTAGTCGACCAACTGATGTGCGAGAGCCGCATGGTGGTCGGGCAGGGAGGCCGAATGCCGTGTGGACCCGTGGTATCGCATTCCTCCTTGAGAGATGTGCGGGCACGATGACCGGCGGTGGCGGCATAGGGGAGGTCGCCACTACCGCCGGCCGTCGCGCCCGCACATCTCCTCACCGCGGTGGGACAGTCTTCAGGCCCGGCGGGCCCAGGCGCGTCAGGCGTGGTCGAGTGCCTGCTCCAGGGCGTGACGGACCTGGGCGGGATCGGGCAGAGGGCTCGGCCGACCGTCCTGGCGGAAGTAGACGCGGCACGCGAGTGCGGGGGACGCGTCCTCCTCCGGCGGCTCGATGTCCCTGCCGTCGACGCGAATGGTGGGCGAGCCCGTGAAGCGTTCCCGGGCCGCGTCCGCGTCGGTGACGACCTGCACGGTCTCGATGCCGGCCGGATCCAGCCCGAGTCCCGTCATCGCCTCCTCGAGCATGGCCCGGGCCGTCTTGTGGGAAGGGCAGCCGGACCACCACAGCAGTTCCACCCGCGGGGCGGCTTTCATCGGTTCCACTTGATCGAGCAGCCCACAGGCTGGGTGTCGGCGGGGTCCGGGGCCGTACCAGCGAGCACGTGCTCCAGCGCGCCACGCAGCCAGCCCGCGTTCAGCGAGTCGTCTGCCACGTCGGCGTCGGGGGCGCCGTGGTAGGCGACCGTGCCGCGCTCGTCGACGACGAACACCTCCGGGGTGTGCCGGGCTCCCCAACGGCGCGCCACGGCCTGGCCCTCGTCGACGAGGTACGGACCGGCGAACTCCCCCTCGACGACCCGCTTCCGGGAGTGCTCGACACCGTCCTTGGGGTTGACGGCGGGGTCGTTGGGGTTGATGTGCAGGAAGCGCACACCGCGGGCCGCGTAGTCCCGCGCGGCCTGTTGCACCCTGTCGTGCCAGCCGAGGGAGAACGGGCAGTGGTTGCACGTAAAGACCACGACCGTGGCCCTCGACTCCTCCGGGCGCAGGGCGACCTCGGCGCCGTCCACGTCAGGCAGCTCGAAGGCGGGTGCGGTGTCCCCCGGTCGCAACGGCTGGATCATGTCTTCGGGTTCGGGGTGATGCGGCTGCGGGGCAATCTCGCTGATCAGGCCGACGGCGTCCAGCGTGAACGTGAAGTCGATGGCGCCCATGGGTCCTCCGGGACTGGGCAGCGGGGCGCCGCCGGGGCCGACCCCCCGCACCGTCACCTTCCCGTCCGTCGCGACCGGCAGCACCCTCCACTCGACCTCTCCGAGCCACCCCGCGGGCATCATGAGACCGACGATCATGACGACGTTGTCGACGCCCTGGGTCCTGCGTCCGCCGAAGTCGAACACCACATCGGGCGCGAGCACGGCCCGCATTCCCGCTGCCGGGTCGGCGGACTTCTCGGCCGCGAACCAGCCCCGAACGCTGGCGGGCGCCTTGTCCGGATACGTCATGCGCATACCTCCCAGAAGTCGTCGCGTGGCCTGGACGGCGCGCCGGACCGGCGCTCTGGGCCATGGTGTGCGTGCGGGGTCCTCATCGCTGTGTCCACTTGATCGAGCAGCCGACGGGCTCGGTGTCGGCGGGGTCCGGGGCCGTACCGGCCAGCATCTGCTCCAGCGCGGCACGCAGCCAGCCCGCGTTCTGGGCGGCATCGGTCGCATCCGAGTCGGGGGCGCCGTGGTAGGCGACCGTGCCGTGCTCGTCGACGACGAAGACCTCCGGGGTGCGCCGGGCGCCCCAACTGCGCGCCACCGCCTGGCCCTCGTCAACCAGGTACGGACCGGAGAAGTGCCCCTGGGCAACCCGCTCGCGGCAGTGGTCCACGCCGTCCTTGGCGCCCTGCCCGGGGTCGTTGGAGTTGACGTGCAGGAGGCGCACGCCGCGGGCCGAGTAGTCCCGCCCGACCTGCTCCAGCCTGTCGTGCCAGGCCAGGGAGAACGGGCAGTGGTTGCTCACGAAGACGACGATCGTGGCCGCCCCCTCCCGGCGCGAGGGGACCTCACCGCCCTCGACGTCCGGCAGCACGAAGTCGGGAGCGGTGTCCCCCGCCCGCAACGGACGCGGCAGGTCGGGTGGTTCGGGCTGGTGCGCCTGTCCGGCCAGGCCGACGATCAGACCGTCCTCGTCCAGGGTGAACATGAGGTCCATGGCGTCCATCCGCTGCGCCGGCGCCCCCGGCACAAACACGTGCAACTGGGTTCCGCCGGCGCCGGTCGCCCGGACCGTCACCTGCCCCGCCGCGCCCACGGGAAGCAGGCTCCACTCGGCGTCGCCGAGCCAGCCGGCCGGCATCGCGAAGGTGACCATGGCGACGACGGCATCGACGCCTCGTATCTTCTGCCCGCCGAAGTCCATCACGACATCGCGCCCGAGCACGGTCCGCAGTCCGGCCGCCTGGTCGGCGGACTTCTCCGCGGCGAACCAGCCCTGAACGGCGACGGGCGCACCGTCGAGGGAGGTCATGCGCGGGCCTTCCCCGAGTCGTCCCGGGGGCACGGGGGGCGGTCCGGTCCGCGAGCCGCTCCGTTCCGGTACTCGCGGGAATCCCCGATTCCGGCGGGCGCGCCGGCTCGTACGCTGCTCCATACCACTGGACGTCCTCCTGAACCCCGAGACGCCGAGGCGTCGCAATGTCGGTTGTCCGAACCGGCGCCACTCGGTACGGCCGCGACGAGATTCACGTCACGCGCCGGCGCGGCGCCCGCTTCCGGTCAGGTTCGTTCCTGGTGCTGGACACCTGGACGAGCACGCACCGGTTTCCCGGTGCGGCGCAGCCAGGTGAGGTGGCTCGCCGTCACGCGGGCCACTTGCCGGGAGGCTAGAACGTCCGACCGCCCGGCACACGATCGCGTTCCGGTCTCCGGTACGGCCGCGGACAACGGCACCGCGTCCTCCCTTCACGGCGACCCGCCGGTCCACGTCGACATCAACGGCAACTCCGTGGATACGGCGGCTCCCACAGGTGGCAGCAGAGCCGGATAAAGCTGACTTGGCATTGATCGATGGGCGAGACAAACACGGACAAACAGCTATAAATTCCCATTTAAGCAGCAGAAGCAGCGGCTCGATTATCTGAAGAATCAGCGATCTCCGCTTGCCGCTTGGCGCGCCCTCCTGCCACACTTCCACTTACCAGGAGTTAGCGCTGACCCCTGGTAAGCATCCTTTGCCCATGACGCCGTACAGGAGAATCCATGCAAGCCCGCAAGGCCACCACCGCCGCACTCATGGCGGTCGCCCTCACCACCGCGGTCGCCGTCGTACCCGCCGCGGCGGCCACCCCCACATCCGCCTCCCAGCGGCACTGCCAGGGTGACGAGGCCCGGCTCGAACTGCAGGAGTCGGTCGCCGTCCGCGCCCTCAAGGGTGTGTTCGAACGCGGAGACACCAGCGTCGTCGACCGGTTCGTGCGGACCGACTACATCCAGCACAATCCGCAGGTCGGCGACGGAGCGGCCGCCCTCAAGGCGATCGGCCGCTCATTCCACCAGCAGTTCCCCCACGCCTCGTACGCGGTGAAGCGCGTCATCGCCGAGGGTGACATGGTTCTCGTGCACTCCAACCTGGTCACGACGCCGGGGACCCGCGGGAGTGCCGTCGTCGACATCTTCCGCTTCCAGGGCGGGAAGATCGCCGAACACTGGGACGTGATCCAGGAGGTGCCGGCCACTTCCGTCAGCGGCAACGACATGTTCTCCACGCTCAGCCGGCCTCAGACGTCCGACCCCGGCCCGGACCGGCTCACCGCGCGCAACAAGGCACTGACCACCGAGTACTACGACCGGCTCCTCGTCCACCAGGACCTTTCCACCATCGACACGTACGTGGCACCGGAGTACCACCAGCACAATCCCGCCATCCCGGACGGCCCCGAAGGAGCACGGGCCGGTCTTGCCGCGCTGTTCGAGCAGTCCCCGCAGCTCGAGGTCCGGCCCAAGAGGATCATCGCCGAGGGAAACCTGGTGGCGTTCCACAGCCACTTCATCCCCGCGCCCGGCGATCCCGGCCTGGCCATCGTGGACATCTTCCGGATCCGCGACGGGAAGGTCGTGGAGCACTGGGACGTGATCCAGAACGTGCCGGCCAGCTCCGCGAACGACAACACCATGTTCTGACGACGCAGCAATAGGCGACAGGTCCGACCGCGGGGTGGCGAGCACCCCGCGGCTTCAAGACCGGCGCAGCCATGGAGGCTAAAACCTAGCTTCGTTCGATATTAGCCGCTAGGGTTCCGGCCATACCTCCCGCGGGCCGGCGTCGTCGTCCGCAAGACGGCACCGCCCGCGTACGCCCGGCTGTCCGGATGTCCGGCGCCGCGCACGACCGCGGGCCTCCGAGCCGCACTCAAGGGAGATCTCACGTGCGCAGACCGAGAACCCCGCTCCGCACCCTGTTCGCATGTTTGACAGCCACGCTCCTCACCGCCGCGGCCATGGCGCCGTCCACGGCGGCCACCGGCGACGGCTCCGCCTCGTACCGCGGATGCCGGCTGGAGCCGGGACGCACGACCCTCACCGTCCGCTCCGGCGGGCTTGACCGGGTCGTGGTGGTGTACGTCCCCCACGGCACGGCGGGGCAGGGCCGACTGCCGCTGGTGCTGAACCTGCACGGCAGCCAGGGCGCCGCCACCTGGCAACTGGACGGCAGTCAGCTGGAGGAGACCGCCCAGAGCGAGGGCTTTCTGGTGGCCGCACCGCAGGGCGCCATGGTCCTGGGCGCCGGATACCAGTGGAACGTTCCGCATGTCACCGACGGCGACGGACCGGACGACGAGCGGTTCCTGACCGACACGATCACGCAGCTCGTCCGCACCGGATGTGCCGACCAGGACCGGGTCTACGCGACCGGGTACTCCGGCGGCGCCCGCATGGTGTCCCAGTACGCCTGCGACAACCCCGGCCGGGTCGCGGCGATCGCAGCGGTCTCGGGCCTGCGGGCGGGTGCCCCCGTGGCGGGAGCCGACGGGGCCCTCGTACCCGACCCCGAGACGTGCGCACCCGAACGCCCCGTCCCGGTACTGGCGTTCGCCGGCACCGGCGACCAGATCAACCCGTTCGCCGGCGGCGGCGCCGCGTACTGGGGTTACGGTGCCGTAGCCGCCCAGAGGCGTTGGGCCGCCCTCGACAACTGCCGCCGGGGTCCCCAGAACACCCGCGTCTCCGAACACGTGACCCGCACCCGCTACGCCGCTTGCCGCCACGGCGCGGAGGTCACCATGTACGTCGTCGAAGGCGGCGGCCACACCTGGCCCGGGGCGACAGTGCCGTGGCCGCCGGTTCTGGGGACGGTCACCCAGGAGATCAGCGCCAACCAGCTCATGTGGCGCTTCTTCCAGGACCACGAACGTTCCTGAAGCGGACCCGACACCGCAGGGCGGTTCCTTCGTGAAACCCCGTCAGGGGTCTCACGGGACACGGCCGGCTCGTCACCCAGGAGGCCTGCAAGGACGACAGCAGCCCGATTGCCTGTGCCGACCGCGGGGAAGCCGCCCGAACCGCTCGTGGGTGGTGCCGGAGACGCCGGCACCACCCACGGCCACCGCCACTCAGCGCTGAACGGGCGTGTTCGGCGGTCCGCCCCAGTTCCACGACACGATCCTCCACTGCTCGCCCGACCTGGCCAAGGCGAACGTCCAGGTCCCCCGTGCCTCGACGGCGAGTTCCGGGCCGGAGACGAGCGCCCTCGCGTACACCGCGGCGTACGCATGGTCACCGGCGACGTAGATCCGCTGCCACTCACCGAGCTCGAACTCGACCGTGGTCAGCCCCACCGACCCGATGGCGGCCTGAAGGTCCTTCCACCACGCCCGGGTCGGCGAGTCGCCTTCCCAGACGAACGGCGGAAACGCGTCCACCAGCATCCCGGACGGCGCCCAGTCGGCTGCGATGGCGTCCTCGTCGGCGCTGTTCAAGGCGAACACGTGATGCCGGATCACGGCCTCCACTGCCGCGTTCTCCTCGTCCTGGGACGGTGCCGCCGTCGCCGCGGAACCTGTGGCCTCGCTCATGAGTACTTCCCTGTGGTCAAGCCTGACGGAATCCGGGAGTCCCCGGGGAAACCGACGCTACGACCTGCTGAAACGAGCCCACAAGAAGGCACTTTGCAGAGATCAGGTCGCATCCGTGTGACCATGGGAGGGAACGGGAGGCTCTGGTATGTCACACACCGCGTCGGACTTCCTGGCGAAACGGAAGGGCGCACTCGATCCCCACTGTGTCGTCCGCGACATCCTGAACCGGGTCGGCGACCAGTGGAGCCTGTTGGTCGTCACGACGCTGGCGGAGGGGACGAAACGCTTCGGTGAGCTGTCGCGCGAGATCGGCGACGTCTCGAAGCAGATGCTGGCGCGCACCCTCCGGCAGCTCGAACAGGACGGATTCGTCCAGCGGACGGTCTTCCCGGAGGTGCCTCCTCGCGTGGAGTACACGCTGACAGAGCTGGGACGCTCGTTCCTGGGCCCGGTCATCGGCCTCGTGGAGTGGGCCGACGCGCATCACGACGCCGTCGTCGCCGCACGGCACGACTACGAGGGGCGCGCCCAGGACCGATGAGCGTCGCGACGCGCGAAGGCGGGATCGCCGTCGCCCGACCCCGGCGCCGCCCGACCCCGGCGCCGCCTGGACGCGGCCTGCCGTCGCGGACCGCACTCGAGGACGTCCCTCCTGGCGAAAACCTTGTAGTGTTCGGTTTTCACGTCTAGGCTCTCGCCCGCACAGGGAGCCTTCCGACCGCCCGCCGCGCGCCGAGCCGGTACCAGCGCCTTACGGGTGGACGGGTGGGTCACGGAGCCGGCACCCCGGCGGCACCGGGGGCGAACGACAGGACGACGAGGCCGAGCGTGAAAGGCATGACGAGATGACCGATTCCCAGGAGACGGCGCGCCCGGTGGTGACGACCACCCACGGAGCCGTCCGCGGAGTCCGCTCGGACGGCGGTCTGTGCTTCGCCGGAATCCCGTTCGCCGCTCCGCCCGTGGGCGGACTGCGGCTGCGGCCGCCCGTGCCCGCCGCGCCCTGGACCGGTGTCCGCGACGCGTCGCGGTTCCCGCCGGCACCGGCCCAGCACACCGGCATCACCCCCGAGATCGAGGCGCTCGGTCCGCACGCGGTCGGCGTCGCCCGGGCGCTCGGGGCAGCCGACGGCGAGTTCTCCGAGGACTGCCTCTACCTGAACGTGTGGACCCCCGACGTCGACGGCCGGCTGCCCGTGCTGATGTGGATCTACGGCGGAGCGTTCGAGTCGGGCACGGCGTCGCCGCCGAGCTTCGACGGCGCGGCGTTGTCCCTGCTGACCGGCGCGGTCGTGGTGGCCGCCAACTACCGGGTGGGGGCGCTGGGATGGCTCCACCCGACGGGACCGGGCAGCGAGCGGTGGACCGCGAGCGCCAACCTCGGCCTCCAGGACCAGGCCGCGGCCCTGCGCTGGATCCACGACAACGCCGACCGCTTCGGCGGCGACCCCGGCAACGTCACGGTCGCCGGCGCCTCGGCCGGGGCGTTCTCCGTCGGCGCGCTGCTGGCCCTCCCGGACGCGAAGGGCCTGTTCCACAAGGCGATCCTGCAGAGCGGCAGCGTCACCCGCGTGCAGTCCCCCGACATCGCGCGGGCACTCACCGAGAGCTTCCTCTCCGCCGTGGGCGTCAAGTCCCTCGACGAACTGGCGACCGCCCCACTCGGACGCATCCTCGACGCGCAGTCCTCCGTCGTCGACTCCGACGTCGGCCGGCGCAACCTGCCGGGAGGACGCATCTGGGGCGTGGTCCACGACGGTACGGTGCTGCCGGCACGTCCCCTCGACGCCGTCGGGGCCGGAGCCGCCGTGGGCATCCCACTCCTGATCGGCGCCAACCGCGACGAGATCCACATGTGGGCGGAGCTCGGCGGTGCCGGTTACCGCCTCGCCGACGAGGACGCCCTGACGGCCGAGATGAACCGGGCGGGTGTCGCCGACCCGGCGGCGCTCCTGGAGGCATACCGCGTACGGCTCCGGGGTGCGGCTCCCCGGCCCGGCCGTCCGGAGGCCGCCCCGCCGGACGAACTGCGCGATCTGCGCACACTGTTCCTCAGCGACGCCGTCTACCGCGTCCCGTCCGCCCGGCTCGCCCGCGCCCAGGTCGCGGCGGGCGGCACCGCGCACACCTACCTCCTGTCCGCCGAGCCCTTCGGTGCGGGCACGGGCGCGTTTCACGGCGCCGAGACGTTCTACCTCGGCGACAGGCTCGCCGCCCTGGACATCGACACCCCCGACAACCGGGCCACACGCGAGCAACTCGCCACCGCCTGGAGGCGGTTCCTGCGCACGGCCGACCCGGGCTGGCCGACCCACGACCCCGCCGCCCCGCCCACCGGGACCACCCGCCTGATCGGACCGGACCCGCGGGACATCCATGAACCGCCCCTCGACATCGCGGCACACTGGGACCTCGGCACCTGACCGCCCCGCTCGGGACCGCGGCGAGCGGTGCCCGCGAGCAGCTCGCGGCTGACTCCGAGGCGGAACCGGCGCGGCAGGGACGAACGGCCCGAGACCGTCCGCCACCACGTCGCCGGCCCGGGGACGCACGTCGTGCAGAACGTGGACCTGCACCGCCGGGTGCCGCCCCCGGGGCTCTGGACGGACCTGCGAGCGCGGGGACTCCTGCGCGGGGACGTTCCCGTCCGAGGAATGTGACTTCTGCGGGGGCCGACTCCTGGTCAGGGCGCCGACCCCCGCTGCGGACGCCCGTCAGGTGGCGCCGTTTCTCGAGTCGGGTGAACCGCCGCTCCGGTTCGGCGAGGAAACTCTCGCCACCATGCAGCGTCATCCCGACCACACATACCGTCGTGCCGCGGTGCGGGGCCGCAGGCCCGGAGCCGACGAACGTACCGACAAACCGTCCGACACGGTGCCAGGGCCCGCATGAATCGATTCACGTGGCGGCGACTCGAAAACTTTCTGGCCGAAACTCTAGCCATAAAAACCGAACAAAGCTAGGTTTCTGGCGTGTGAACTTCCGGTTCGCACCCGGTCAGCTCGGTTCGGCACCCCTGACAGCCGCTTTCCGGCGACGACCGCGTCAGCCTCGACGCAGATCCGTCCCGGCAGCACAGGACTGCCGAGCAGACAGACCATCCCCACCCCGGCCGCCACAGATGTGAAAGGTTCCACCTCCAGGACGCGGGCAAGGGCGTCGCACCGCACACCGCCCCCGAGCCACCCCGACAGCATCCGGGGCCGTGCTCCCGCCGACGTGTCCGGTCCCGATTGACTTGACGCCGCGCCCGCTTCCCCGACGAAGCGACACGGGGCAAGCTCTCACCGCGAAAACACGAGGGAACACCCATGCAACGACTCACCGACCGCCGCATCCTCGTCACGGGCGCCGCTTCGGGCATAGGCCGCGCCACCACACTCCGGCTCCTGTCCGAGGGAGCCCAGGTCACAGGGACCGACATCGCAGCGGACGGCCTCGCCGAGACCGCGGAGCTCGCGGCCAAGGCAGGCACCGGCGAGCGGCTGAGCACAGCCGTACTCGACGTGTCCGACGAGACCGCCGTGGGGAGCGTCGTGGCCGACGCCATCGCCTCGCTGGGCGGGCTCGACGCCCTGGTCAACGTGGCCGGCATGCTGCGCGGGGCCCACACCCACACCTGTTCCCTCGACCTGTGGAACCAGGTCATCGCGGTGAACCTCACCGGCACCTTCCTGGTCACCCGCGCCGCCCTGCCCGCCCTGCTGGAGACAGGCACAGGCGTAGTGGTGAACTTCAGCTCCACCTCCGCCCAGTTCGCCCACCCGATGATGGCCGCCTACTCCGCGAGCAAGGGCGGCATCCTCTCCTTCACCCACAGCATCGCCCAGGAATACGGCAAGCAGGGGCTGCGCGCGGTCAACGTCAACCCCGGCAGCATCTCCTCCGGCATCACCGAGAACATCTTCTCCCTCATGCCCGAGGACACCGACTGGAGCCTCCTCGGCAAGCTCACCCCCGCCATCGGTGAGGGCTTCGGCTCCCCCGAGGCCGTCGCCGGGGTCGTCGCCATGGTCGTCTCCGACGACGGCGCCTTCCTCACCGGCACCGAGATCCGCATCGACGGCGGAACCCACCAGTAACCCGGCACGGGCACCTCGGCATCCGGTGCCCGTTTCGTCCCCTTCCCTACACGTGTACTCTCACGTGTCCGTACGGCCGGAGGCCAAGATGACACAGCACGCCGCCGGGCTTCCCGCCACCGAGGCCGGCCCGAGGAGCCCGGAGGACGGCCCGCCGCCGGTCGGCCGCCGGTTCGTCACGCTCTACGTGATCGCCTATCTCGGCGTCTACGTCGCGGTGATGACCCCGCTCCTGGTGTCGCTGGCGATGCGGCTGGAGACCATCGACCCGAACGGCAAGACCGGCAGCCTGGGCCTGGTGGTGGGCGTGGGAACTCTTGTCGGCATGGTGTCCGGCCTGGTCTTCGGGGTACTCAGCGACAACACCACGTCCCGGCTGGGGCGCCGCAAGCCCTGGATGCTCGCCGGGATGCCGGTCCTGCTCGCCGGTGCGGCCGTCACCGGCGCGGGCACGTCGGTGTCCGTCCTGCTGGCCGGTTTCGTCGTCGGCCAGGTCGGGCTCAGCGCGCTCATGACCCCCCTGGTGGCGATGCTCCCCGACCAGGTGCCGGAGCAGCAGCGCGGCAAGGTCTCCGGTCTGCTCGGCTTCACCGCGCAGATCGCCGGGGTCGCCGGCTTCCAGCTGGCCACACCGCTGCGGCATTCCGGGCTGCTGCTCTTCCTCGTCCCCGCGGTCATCGCCTGCCTGGCCCTGCTGCCCGTGGTCCTCTTCCTGCCCGATCCGGCGGCCCGGCGCGCGGACCGGGAACGGCAGGGTCTGGTGACCATGTTCCGCGACCTCACCTTCAACCCCCGGCGCCACCCCGACCTGGGCTGGACCTGGGGCGGCCGGTTCCTGATCCAGCTCAGCCTGATGTTCCTGTCGACGTACCAGCTCTACTTCCTCACCGACCATCTCCACTACGAGCTGAGCAAGGTGACGGGGCTGCTGGCGCTCACCGGCGGTGTCGGCCTGCTGATGACCTCCGCGGGCGCCGTGGTGAGCGGCATCCTCTCGGACCGTCTGCGGCGCAGGAAACGGTTCATCTACCTCGCCGCGACCGCGTTCGCCGTCGGTTTCGTCGTGATCGCCTTCGCCTCGTCGTTCGCGCAGGTGTTCGTCGGCTCGCAGATCATCCTGCTGGGGGCGGGCATGTTCGGTGCGGTGGACATCGCCCTCATCACCGATGTCATCCCCAACCGGGAGACGGAGGGCGCGAAGTACATGAGCGTCTTCGCCGTCGCCGCCGCCCTGCCACAGTCGGTCGCCCCGCTGGTCGCGCCGTTCATCCTCGCCGTGGGCGGTGGGGACAACTACCCGCTTCTCTTCCTGAGCGCGGCGGGGGTCGCGGTGGCCGGCGGGCTGACCGTACGGCCCATCCGGGGAGTCCGCTGAACCGGAGACACCCTTCACCGGGCCTCCGCGAACGCGCTCCCCACACAAGTCCACCGCAGGCACCCCTCACAGCCACCCCCGAAGACGCGCCCTCCGGGCACGCACCAAAAACCGAGCGCTATTCGGTTTTGTACTACGATCCACCCGAAAGCGCTCTCACGAGCCGTTCCGCTCGCCGATCGCCGACGGCCGCCCGCCCGTCCGCCACCGACCATTCCGAGGAACTCGCATCATGTCCCAGAACCCCACCCAGCTCGATCTGGACCGGAAGACCGCGCTGCTCTCCGGACTGAACATGTGGTCCAGCAAGCCCGACGATGAAGCCGGATTCCCCGCGCTGGTACTCAGTGACGGTCCGAACGGCGTCCGGCGCCAGAAGGGCGAGGCTGACCACCTCGGAGTCCACCGCAGCGAGCCCGCCACCTGTTTCCCGCCCGGTGCCGCCCTCGGCTCCAGCTGGGACCCCGACCTCGTGCGCCGGGTCGGCGAGGCGCTGGCCGTCGAGGCCCGCGCACTCGACGTGGACGTGCTCCTCGGCCCCGCGATCAACATCAAGCGCTCCCCGCTGTGCGGCCGCAACTTCGAGTACCTCTCCGAGGACCCGCTGATCAGCGGCGTACTCGGCTCAAGCCTCGTCGAGGGGATGCAGAGCGGGGGTATCGCCGCGTCGGTCAAGCACTTCGCGGCCAACAACCAGGAGACCGACCGGATGCGGGTCAGCTCCGACGTCGACGACCGCGCCCTGCGCGAGATCTACTTCCCGGCCTTCGAGCGCATAGTGAAGCAGGCGCGTCCGGCCACCGTCATGTGCTCCTACAACAAGATCAACGGGGTCCACGCCGCCGAGAACCGCTGGCTGCTCACCCAGGTGCTGCGCGAGGAGTGGGGCTTCGACGGGCTGGTCGTCTCCGACTGGGGCGCCGTCGGCGACCGCGTCGCGGCGCTGGCGGCCGGAATGGACCTGGAGATGCCCGGCAACGGCGGCGTCACCGACGCCGAGGTCGCCGAGGCGGTGCGGTCGGGCCGTCTCGAGGAGTCCGTGGTCGACACGGCTCTGGCACGCCTGCGCGACCTCACCGGGCGTGTCCGGCCCGCGGGTGAGGTCGAACTGGACCACGAGGCCCACCACCGGCTCGCCCGCGAGGTCGCCGGCGAGTGCCTGGTCCTGCTGAGGAACCGGGACGGCGCCCTGCCGCTCGCGTCCGTCGGCCGTGTGGCCGTCGTCGGCGAGTTCGCGGAGGAACTGCGCTACCAAGGGGGTGGCAGCTCGCATGTCAACGCCACCCGGGTCGACAGCCCTCTCGCCGAGCTGCGCGCCCTGATGCCGGAGGCGGAGGTCGGCTTCGCCCGGGGCTACGACATCACGGGACAGGCGGACGCGGTGCGGCTGCGCGAGGAGGCCGTCGCGCTCGCGACCGGAGCCGACACCGCGGTCCTGGTCATCGGCCTGCGCGAGGCGGACGAGTCCGAGGGCTTCGACCGCGACCACATCCAGCTCCCCGAGGACCAGGTCGAGCTGGTGCGGGGCGTGGCCCGGGCGGCCCGCCGTACCGTCGTCGTGGTGCTCAACGGCGGTGTGGTGACCCTGGAGGGATGGCACGACGAGGTGGACGCGATCGTGGAGGCATGGCTGCCCGGCCAGGCCGGCGGCGGCGCCATCGCCGACGTGCTCACCGGGCGGGTCAACCCGTCCGGGCGCCTCGCGGAGTCCATCCCGTTCCGGCTCAACGACAACCCCGCCTACCTCAACTTCCCCGGTGAGCAGGGCCATGTCCGGTACGGCGAGGGCGTGATGGTCGGCTACCGCTACTACGAGAGTGCCGACGTCGCCGTCCGCTACCCCTTCGGCCACGGCCTCGGCTACACCACGTTCGAGCAGAGCGGCTTCCAGGTGACCGCGACCGGCGAGGACACCGCCAGGGCCACGGTCACCGTCACCAACACCGGCAACCGCTCCGGCAAGCACGTGGTGCAGGTCTACGTCTCCGCGCCCGCGCGCCCGGTCAGCAGCCCCGCCCGTGAGCTGCGGGGCTTCGCCAAGGTGGCGCTGGAGCCCGGCGAGAGCAAGGTCGTCGAGATCGACCTCGACCGCCGTGCCTTCGCCTTCTGGGACATCACCCGCGACGACTGGACCCTGGCCGCCGGACGGTACGAGGTCCAGCTCGGCGAGAACGCCCACGACGTGATCGCCGTACAGCCGCTGGACCTCGCCGGGGATCGCCTGGCGGTACCCCTCACCATGGACTCCACGGTCGGCGAGTGGTTCGGCCACACGACGGTGGGCCCGGTGCTCAACGGGGCCCTCATGGCCGGGATGTCCGAGGAGCAGGCCGCTGCCGCCGCGGAGAACCAGGACGCGATGCGCATGGTCGAGTCCATGCCGATGCGTCAGTTCCTCGGCTTCCTGCCGACGCCGATCCCGGCGGAGTTCCTCGACCAGCTCATGACGATGAGCCGCTCGCCCGAGCCCGTGGCTCCGTAGTCGGCGGGCCGGGGGACACCCCGGCCCTGGTCCCCGTTCGAGGCGGCCATGGCGCGGCCGGCATCCAGGTGCCCGCCGCGCCGTGGCCGCCCTTTCGTTCGGCTACGGCGTCCGAAGGGGTGGCGTCTGATACGTGAGCTGCTTGACCTGCCGCAGAAACGGTGTCGTCTCCACGTGTTGCACGCCCTCCAGTTGTCCGAGCGGACCGCTGAGGTAGTCGTACAGGCCGACGGTGCTCCTCGCGCGGACGGTGACCATGAGGTTGGAGGGCCCCGCGGTCGCGGTGACGTGCGTGACCTCGGTGTGGTGGGCCAGCGCCTCGCCCACCGCGCGCAGGGCGGCGGGGCGGCCGTCACCCAGAGGACCGCGGTGATCGGATAGCCGAGGATCGCGGCGTCGCACTCGACGTCGAAGTACAGGGCCCCCGACGCCACCAGGGCCGCCAGCCGGCGCTTGACGGCTGACTCGGAGCGGCCGGTGGCGTGCTGCAACTCGGCGTGGACGGCGCGTCCGTCCCGTTCGAGGACGGCTACGCGGGGTTCATCCTCGGGCGCGATACCGGCCGGGCCAGGCTCCGGCACCGGCTCGGGGCGCAGGACGGCGATCTGCTCCTCGGACAGCGCCCCGAACTTCCGCAGCCAGCCGCTCGGACCGCCGTAGAAGCGGAAGAGCAGCTGGTGGGCGCGGATCTCGACGATGCTGGGGGTGCGGGGCAGCTTGCCCAGCAGCAGGTCGTCGCGGTCCCAGGGGTTGCGCGGCAGGGTTCCGCAGATCACCTCGGTGCCACCCGAGGCGAGCGCGATCCAGCCGGTGTCGGGGCGCTTGGCCAGCGCGTCCGCGATGGTCAGGGCGGTGTCGGGGACACAGCGCAGCCGGAGCATCCACTGGTCGAGCCCCAGTCGTTCCGGGTCACGCACGGCCACCACCCGCAACCCCGCCTCGGCGCACAATCTGCGGTAGCGGCGGGCGACGGTCTGGTCGGAGACACCGAGCGCCGCGCCGATCCGTTTGAAGGAAGCCCGCCCGTTCACCTCCAACGCCGAGAGGATCAGCAGGTCGAGGTCGTCGGACCCCGACGGGCCGCTCTGCGGAGGATTGCTTTTCGTCGCCTGCACTGACTCTCCTGTCGCGTTTCACCGGTCAGAGGCCCGTTTCCGCTTCACCCGACCGCGCGAGGGCCATCGTACGGAGCCGTACCTGATCAATGCACAAGGAGTTGAAGACATGCCTAAATGGGGGCCGCTCACAGCGATCTGCCTGAGTACGTTCATGTTGTTGCTGGACGTGACGATCGTGGTGCTGGCGCTGCCGGACATGGCGCACTCGCTGGACGCCTCGTTGAGCGATCTGCAGTGGGTCGTCGACGGATACGCGCTGGCGCTGGCCGCTCTGCTGCTGGGTGCCGGCGCCGCCGCCGACATCGTCGGACGCCGCCGGGTGCATGTGGCGGGCGTGGTGGTGTTCGCGGTCGCCTCACTGCTGTGCGGTGTCTCGTCCGGGCCCGGCATGCTGGTGGCCGCACGGGTGCTGCAGGGGCTGGGCGCGGCGGCGATGTTCGCGACCACCCTGCCGCTGCTCGGCTCCGTGTACCAGGGGCGGGAGCGTGGCGCCGCCCTCGGTGTGTGGGGCGCGGTCAGCGGTGTGGCCGCGGCCGTGGGACCGCTGCTCGGCGGGGTGCTGACCGAGGGCCCGGGCTGGCGGTGGATCTTCTTCGTGAATGTGCCGGTGAGCATCGTCACCGTGTGGCTGTCGCTGAAGGTGGTGCCGGAGTCCCGGGGGACGCGGGGGATGCGCGTCGACTGGGCGGGCATGGCGACGTTCGCGGTGTTCGCGGGCGGGACGACGTACGCGATGGTGCGGGCCGGGGAGCACGGCTGGACCTCCACCGGGACGCTGACGGCGTTCGGTTTCGCCGCTGCGGCGCTGGTGGCGTTCGTGCTCGTCGAACGCAAGGTGGCGCATCCCCTGCTGGACCTGAGGCTGCTGAGCAAGCCGGCGTTCGTCGGTGTGCTGGTGGGCGCGCTCGCCTTCGACGGAGTGGCGTTCGGCGTGATCGCCTACGAGTCGATCTGGATGCAGACGCTGCTGGGCATGGACCCCGTGGACGGCGGCCTCGCGCTGCTGCCGCTGCCGGCCGCGGCCATGGTCGTCGCGATGACGGTCGGTGCGCTGTCCCACAAGGTGGTCGCACGATGGACCATGGGAGCGGGCCTGCTGCTGCTCGCCGCCGGATCCTTCGCGCAGGCCTTCCTCGACGCGGATTCCAGCTGGCCGTCCCTGATGCTGGGTCTTGTCCTGGTGGGTGTCGGTACCGGACTCCTCTCCCCCACCATCTCCGGTGCGGCGCTCGCCGCGGTTCCCGCGGAGCGGTCGGGCATGGCGGGCGGTGTGGTGAACACCCTCCGGCAGCTGGGGTACGCGGTCATGGTCGCCGTCTACGGCACCGTGCTGACCTCGCGCATGGGTGAGACCCTGCCGCACGACGCGGCGCACACCCTGGCCGGGGTGGCGCGACCTTCCTGCGGCAGGCATTCCCGGAGCACGTGCTGCGGTCCGCGTTCGCCTATGGGCTCAACTCGGCTCTGGTGAGCGCCGGTTCGGTCGGCCTCGTCGCGGGCCTGGTGGTCCTGACCCTGGTCCGCAGCCCCCGCCAAGCGTCGGGCGGGGGTGGGGACACGGCTCCGGCGGAGCAGGCACCGGTCACGGCCCACTGACCGCTGGCGGTCCCGCCCGGAGCCTTCGCGGTTCCGCGCGGGGCCGCGCGCGTGTAGCACCGTCTACCCCAGCTGCCCGCCGGCCCGGGAACGTCGGCCGAACGCCGCGTCGTACGGACCGTGCTCGCGCACCTTGGCCGCCGTGAGGGCGTCCAGTTCCGGGGCCATCCGGCGGAACGGCCGGTCCATCAGCGAGCGGATCACTCCGCGGAGGACGTGCTGGACCCGCAGTGACCCCGGGACGAAGATCCGCGCCGCTCTGCGTTCGACACCGCCCGCCAGGATGTCGGCGGCCGTCTCGACGGGGAGGGTGCGCCCGGCAGCGCCCGGCAGTTGACGGCGCATCAGTTCCAGGTCGGGGTGGTCCCGGTCGCCCTGGCGGACCATGGGCGTGTCGACGAACATCAGGTAGGCCACGCCGACATCCACACCCAGGTGCGCGACCTCGGTGCGCAGCGTGTCGAGGAGCGCTTCGAGGCCCGCCTTGCTCGCGCCGTAGAACGCCTCACCGGGCGGCGCCATGAGGGCCGCCGCCGAGGCGATCCCGAGGAGGTAGCCCCGGCTCGCCTCAAGGTGCGGCAGACAGGCGTGCAGGAAGCGCCAGTTGCCGGTGACGTTGACGTCGAGTTGTCTCGAAAGGGCGTCCGGGTCCAGGTGCCGGGCGGCGCCCGCGGAGCCGATGCCGGCGTTGGATACGGCGACGTCGATGCCGCCGAAGCGCTCGACGACCGTCTTCACGGCCGCCGTGACGGCGTCGGCGTCGGTGATGTCGCAGCCGACCGCCAGCGCGTCCCCGGCGATCTCCGCCGCCGCCCGTTCGGCCCCCGGACCGTCGATGTCGAGCAGCGCGACCCTGTGCGTACGGCTGAGCCGGCGGGCGAGTTCGAACCCGATGCCGCTCGCCGCGCCGGTGACCACGGCCACGGGCGCGACGCTCCGTCGGGTCGCGGTCTGTCCGGCCGCGGTTCGTCCGGTCGCGCTCATTCGGGGTCCGCCACCTTAAGCAGCAGCTTGCCGGGCTGTTTGCCGCTGAACATCGTCGGCAGCAGGGCGGGCGCGTGCTCGAAACCCTCGACGACCTCCTCCGCCACGTGCAGGCGGCCCTCCCGCACCCACGCGCCGAGTTGGGCGGCGCCCTCGGCGAGACGGTCGGCGTAGAAGAAGAGCAGGATGCCACGCACCGTGAGCTGGTGGGTGCAGATCCGCATGTAGTTGGTGGGGCCCTGCAGCCTGACATCGGTGTAGCCGGAGGACATGGCGCCGCAGATCAGCACGCGTCCCTGGGGAGCCATGTGCAGGAGCAGGGTGTCGAGCATGTCGCCGCCGACGTTGTCGAAGTAGGCGTCGACGCCGTCCGGGCACAACTCCCGCAGACGTTCGTCGAGTTTGTCGTTCTTGTAGTCGATCGCCTCGTCGTAGCCGGCCTGTTCGACGATCCACCGGCACTTCTCCGGACCGCCCGCGATGCCGATCACCCTCTTGGCGCCCAGCGCCTTGGCGATCTGCCCGGCCAGGGAGCCAGTGGCCCCCGTCGCGGCGGAGACCACCACCGTGTCGCCGGGTTTCACCCCGAGGCCGTCGGTGACGCCGAAGTACGCAGTGAGGCCTCCGACACCGAACACCCCGAGGTTCCAGGACAGCGGGTAGTCGGCGCGGGGCAGCGGGCGCAGCGGCATGGGGCCGTCGCCGCGGACGAGGGCGTAGTCCTGCCAGCTCATGAAGCCCTCCACCAGGTCGCCCGGCCGGTACCCGGGGTCACGGGAGGCGACGACCTGGCCGATGCCCATGGTGCGCATCGGGTCGCCGACCCGGATCGGCTCCATGTAGCCGCCGTCGTCGGTGAGCCAGATGCGCTGGCTGGCGTCGTAGCCGAAGTACAGGCTGCGGACGAGGACGTCGCCCTCGCCGGGTGTCGGTACGTCGCCCTCGTGGTAGCGGAAGTCGTCGGTGGTGACGGCGCCGACGGGGCGGCGGGCCAGCAGCCACTGGCGGTTGACGGTGCTTGCGGACATACGAGAGACCTCCATCGATCGGTCGTTCGGGGATGTGCTAGAGGCCCAGGTCACGGCCGATGACTTCCTTCATGATCTCGTTGGACCCGGCCCAGATCTTGGTCACGCGGGCGTCCCGCCAGGCGCGGGCGACGCGGTACTCGTTCATGTAGCCGTAGCCGCCGTGCAGTTGGACGCACTCGTCGAGTACAGCGTTCTGGACCTCGGCGGACCACCACTTGACCTTGGCGGCGTCCACGGCGGTCAACTCACCCCGCGTGTGAGCGAGTAGGCAGCTGTCGAGGTAGGCCTGGGCCGCCTCCACCCGGGTGACCAGCTCGGCGATCCTGAACTTGTTGTGCTGGAAGGATCCGATGGCCTGCCCGAACGCCTTGCGCTCCCGGGTGTACTCGATGGTCTCGCGCAGCATGCGGGAGACGTGACCGATGGAGGTGACCGACGTGGACAGCCGTTCCTGCGGCAGGAGCCGCATCATCGAGGCGAAGCCCTGGCCCACCTCGCCGAGGCGGTTCGCGTCGGGTACGCGGACGTCGGTGAAGAACAGTTCGGCGGTGTCCGCCTCCTCCTGGCCGACCTTGTCGAGCTTGCGCCCGCGTTCGAACCCGGGGGTGCCTGCCTCGACCACGAACAGGGTGATGCCCTTGGCGCGCTCGCCGGGGCCGGTGCGGGCCGCGAGGACGACCAGGTCGGCCTGGTGACCGTTGGTGATGAACGTCTTGGAGCCGTTGATCACCCAGTGGTCGCCGTCGCGGACCGCGGTGGTGCGCAGCGCGGCAAGGTCGGAGCCGCCGGAGGGTTCGGTCATGCCGATGGCGGTGATGAGGTCTCCGGAGGCGACGCCGGGCAGCCAGCGGTGCTTCTGCTCCTCGGTGCCGAGTTCGACGAGATAGGGCGGGCAGGTGTCGGTGTGCAGGGCGAAGCTGGCGCCGACGCCGAAGCTGAACGCCGCGAGTTCCTCGTCGGCGACGGCGTTGAAGCGGAAGTCGCCGGCGCCGGAGCCGCCGTACTCCTCGGGCACGGAGAGGCCGAGGATGCCGAGCTCGCCGGCCTCCCGCCAGATGTCCCGGGCGATGGACTTCCGCTCCAGCATCTCCTCGTGGCGGGGTGCCAGGGTGCGCTCGGCGAACGTACGGACCACCTCGCGGAAGCTTTCGTGGTCCTTGTCGAAGAGGGTGCGTTTCACGGGGTCTCAGATCCTTCGCTGGTGGTCGCGCCAGAACGGGGCGCGGACGTCCTTCTTGAGGACCTTGCCGTTGGGGCTGCGCGGGAGTTGGGTGACGAACTCGACCCGTTTGGGCGTTTTGATGCCGCCGAGCCGGGGGCGGCAGTACGCGATGAGGTCCGCCTCGGTCAGCTCCTCGCCCTCGTTGAGTTCGACCACGGCGGTGACGGCCTCGCCCCAGTCCGGGTGCGGCGCCCCGACGACGGCGCAGTCCTGGACGGCCGGGTGCCGCCAGATGATCTGCTCGACCTCGCTCGGGTAGACGTTGAAGCCACCCGAGATGATCATGTCCTTCTTGCGGTCGGTGATGTGCAGGAAGCCCTCGTGGTCGAGGTGGCCGATGTCGCCGGTGTGCAGCCAGCCGTCGACGATGGTCTCGGCGGTCCTGACCGGGTCCTTGTAGTAGCCCTTCATGACGAGGTCGCCCCGCACACAGATCTCGCCCGGTTCGCCCGCGGGCAGGATCCGTCCGTCGCCGTCGAGGATCTCCACGCGGACCAGAGGCGCCGGACGGCCGGCCGCCGACAGCCGTGCGTCGTCAGCGATCCGGCCGTCGGTGAAGTGCTCCTCGGGGCGCAGGAAGGCGATTCCGGAAGGCGCCTCGGTCTGGCCGTACCCCTGGAACAGCACCGGGCCGAACACCTCGATCGCGCGGCGCAGCTTCTCCGTCGACATCGGTGCGGAGCCGTACATCAGGTACTTCAGCGAGGAGAAGTCCCGCTGTTCGATGCCGGGGATCTCCAACAGGCGGTAGATCACGGTGGGCGGCAGGAACAGCTCGGTGACGCGGTGCCGTTCGATGAGGTCCAGGAGCTTCAGCGGGTCGGGGCGGGACATCACGACGACCGTGCCGCCCCGCGCCGCGCAGGGCAGGGTGAGCAGGCCGGCAGTGTGGGTCATCGGGGCGGCGACGAGGTTCACGACGGGTTCGTCCGCCGGGTAGGGGGCGGCCAGCATCTGGTGGACGACGCTGACGCCGAGGCCCCGGTGGGTGTTCATGACGCCTTTCGGGGCGCCGGTGGTGCCGCCGGTCGGCATGATGCCCGCCACCGCGTCGGGGGCGGGTGTGTGGCCGGGGAGTTCCGCGCGTGCGTCCGCGATGAACGCATCCAGCATGGTGACGTCCGCTGCGCCGGTGGACTCGCCTATGCAGACCACGGTGCGCAGTCCGGCCAGGTCGGGGCGCAGCTTCTCGACGAGCGGCACGAACTGCTCGTGGCAGAACAGCACTTCGCAGTCGAAGCCCGCCAGCAGGCGCCGTATCTCCTCGGCCGGATTGGCCGGGTTGACCGGCACCCAGGCCAGTCCCGCCCGCCACATCCCGAGCACGCAGGCCCAGGCGAGGGGGTCGTTCGCGGCGAGTACCGCGCCCTTCGTCTCGCGTGAAACGCCCGAGTTCGCAAGGGCGTTGGCGATGCGGCAGGACAGCTCGCCGATCTCCCGGTAGGTGAAGGTCCGGTCCTCCGCGACGAAGGCGACGGCCTCGGGGGCGGACCGCCAGCCGCGGTCGAAGAAGTCAGTGATCGCCACGGCCGTCTCCTCGCTGTCGGGCGGCACCGAGCCGGCCGTCCTGGTGCAGGAGGCTCGCAAGATGTCCGAACTTCATGGTCAGCAGGTGGTTCTCGCCGTCCTCGATGCGTGCGGCGCGTGCGTCGCGGAACAGCTTCTCGGCGGGATACTCCCGGGTGAGGCCGTTGCCGCCCATGAGCTGCACCGCCTCGTCGGCGACCTGGAAGGCCAGGTCGGTGCAGAGGGACTTGGACTGGGCGGTGTAGTACGGATGCCTGGCCGGCGAGAGCGCTGTGTACTCGGTCGCGCGGCGGGACACCGCCCGCATGGCCTCCACCTGGCTGCCCATCCGGCCCAGCCGGTACTGGACCAGCTGGTGCTCGGCGAGCAGTGCCCCGCCCTGCCGGCGCTCGTGGGTGTAGGCGAGCGCCGTCTCGAAGGCGGCCCGGGCCAGGCCGGTCATCAGCTGGCCCATGGCGACCCCGGCCGAGGACCAG
This sequence comes from Streptomyces sp. NPDC096132, assembly GCF_044763345.1. Lineage (NCBI taxonomy): Bacteria > Bacillati > Actinomycetota > Actinomycetes > Kitasatosporales > Streptomycetaceae > Streptomyces > Streptomyces sp. NPDC096132. Next base: position 168,354 of record NZ_JBIWGA010000018.1, on the reverse strand, counting down.
GTCGCGGCGTGGCCGCGCCAGTAGGCGTCCTCGGTGGACAGGGCGTGGCGCAGCGGCACCTTGACGTCGTCGAAGAAGATCTCGCCCTGGGGCAGGGCGCGTTTACCGAGTTTCTCCAGTGGTTTTCCGCGGCTGACACCCGGCAGGTCCAGGGGGACGATCACCTCGATGCCGCGCGGATGACCCTCCTCGTCGTAGAAGCCCGCGCCGTAGTCGGCCGCGATGGAGGCGAGGCCGACCTGGGCCACCGGACCGTTGGACACCCAGGCCGAGCTCTGGCCGTTGATGACGATGTCGCCGCCCCGGACCCGGGCGGTCAGGTTGCCCTTGTTGCCGTGGGGTGCGCTCGGGTGCCGCTCCTGCGGGTACAGGCTCAGTCCGTCCGAGCCCCGGTCGGGCTGGGTGCCGATCCAGCAGCCGAGGCGGCCCGCGCACAGGTCGGCGAGTTCGGGGGTTCCGGCCCGCCGGGCCATCAGCGCCGGGAAACCGCCGACGCCGAGTGAGACCGCCAACCCCGCGTCGCCCCAGCCGAGTTCTTCGACGGCGACGGCCGCCATACGGGCCAGCAGCGCCGGCGGGACATCGTCCCCGGCCTCCGGTCCGTCGCCCAGGCCGGACTTGGCGGCGACGAGGTGTACCTCCCAGAACGGTGAGTCGGGGGCGATGACCTCCTCGGCCGTCATCCGGTCCAGGGCGCGCCCGGCCGGACGCAGGACCTCTGCGGCGAAGGCGTGCACCGCCTGCTGCAGCGCGCGCTCCTCGGCGGTCAACTGCGGCTCGAAGCCGCTGAGTTCGGTGCACGGCAGCCCGGGGCGGACGTCGGCCTTGTCGCCGCGCACGGTCATCGGGCCGCCTCCGCGATCGTCGCCGGCAGGTCCCGCTCGTGCTCGACGTCCTGGAGTTCCGCCAGCTTCCTCAGGTGCTCCTGGACTGCGGGGATGCCGAGCAGGGCGCGCATGGCCTCGTTCTCGACGGCGAAGCCGGCGAACTGGGCGTCCACGGCGCCGCCGAGGACCTTGGTCAGGACCTGGTTGACGGCGGCCACGGAACCCGCGGGGCGGGCGGCGACCCGCAGAGCCAGGTCGTCGACGTAGGCCCGGATGCCGTCGGCGGGCAGAACGCGGTTGACGATGCCGTACGCGGCGGCCTCATCGCCGCTGAAGTCCCTTGCGGAGAGCAGGACTTCGCGGGCGCGGGCCGGGCCGATGTGGAGGGCGAGGCGTGTGGTGCCGCCGCCGGTGGGGAGGAAGCCGCCGCTGGTCTCGGGGAAGCAGAACCTGCTCCGTGGGGTGGCGAACCGCATGTGGGTGGCGAGCAGGAACTCCAGTCCGCCTCCGCGCACGATGCCGTCGACGAGGCCGATCGTCACCTGGGGCAGCGCCTCCCACATGGTGGTGAGTGCCTGGACGACGTTGATGTCCGGGTACTTGCTCTGCGGCACGTCCGGGTCGTTCATCGAGCGGAACAGGTCGTCGAGGTCGAAGTGGGCGATGAAGAACTCGGGGTCGGCACTGCCGAGGACGACGACTCCCGTCTCCTGGTCGAAGACCAGCTTCCCGGCGAGGTCGAAGAGTTCGCCGACCATCTGGATCGTCATCAGGTTCAGCGGGCCGTTGTTGATGTCGACGTAGAGGATCCGGCCGTCGCGGCGCAGGGAGAGGGTCTGGTAACTCATGGAGGCTCCAAGGGGGTTGTTCAGGCGCCGAGCAGGGTGATGGCGGCGACGGCTTCCTCGCCCGCGTACATGCCGCCGCCGTTCTCGGCGAGGGCGACACGGGCGTGGGGAACCTGGCGGGAGCCGCACTCGCCCCTCAACTGCCGGACGAGTTCGTGGATCTGGGCCAGGCCGGAGGCACCCATGGGGTGGCCCTTGGACTCCAGGCCGCCGGAGGGGTTGACCGGGAGCCCGCCGCCGAGGGTCGTGGCACCGGAGGCGGCGAAGTCGCCGCCGCGCCCGATCGGGCAGAAGCCCATCAGCTCGGTCTGCAGCAGTTCGCCGAAGGCTGCGGCGTCGTGCACCTCGGCCACGGAGACGTCCTCGGGGCCGATCCCGGCCTCCTCGTACGCCTGTCGGGCGGCGAGGCGGCTGACCGAGGTCTCCCAGTCAGTGACCGGGCGTACGCTGCCGGTGGCGATGACGGAGGCCAGCAGCCGTACGGGCCGCGCGGTCGCGAGGCGGCGCAGGCCGGCCTCGTTGACGACGACCGTCGCGGCGGCGCCGTCGGTGAGCGGGGCACACATGGGGACGGTGAGGGGCTCGTTGACCGTGCGGGCGACGAGGATCTCCTCGGGCGTCATTGCCTTGCGGAAGTGCGCGAGGGGGTTGTCCACGGCGTGTACGTGGTTCTTCGCGGAGATCAGCGCCAGTTGTTCCTTCGTGGTGCCGAACTCACGCATGTGGGCGCGGGCGAGGGCCGCGTAGACGTCCATGAAACGGCTGCGCGGTGTCGTCCGCTCCGGTACCTCGCCGCCCAGCTCGCGCAGGACCGCGTCGACGCCGTCCGGGTCGTGGACGTCCACGCCGCCGTCGAACAGGCCGAGCATCTTCTTCTTGTCGTCGGTGTTGGTCTTCTCCACGCCGACCGCGAGCACCACGTCGGCGGCGCCGGAACGCACGTGCAGTGCGGCCTGGTGCAGCGCGGTGGCGCCAGTGGCGCAGGCGTTCTCCACGTTGACGACGGGAATCCGCTCGAAACCCATGCTCCGCAGCGCGATCTGGCCGCCGACCACGACCTGCCCCTCCAGCACGTCCTGGCAGGTGTTGCCGAAGTACGCGGCCTGTACGTCGCCGAGCACGGCACCCGCGTCCTTGAGCGCCTCGGCGACGGCGTCCCGGGCGAGGTCCTTGACCGAGGCGTCGCGGCGCACCCCGAACGCCGTCATGCCGACCCCGACGATCCAGACCCGCTCGTGGCGGCTCACGACCGGGACTCCTCGGTGACGCGGGCGAAGCCGTAGGACTCGATGGCGCCCATCAGCTCGCGGTGGCCCAGCAGCTCGGCGGGCGAGCGGAAGCCGGTGCCGTGGTAGGTGGTGCCGAGCAGGCGCATGGCCGCGTACGCCTGGATCAGGCCGGTCATCTGGTAGCCGGTGGTGCACTGGATGACGACGCGTGTGGTGACCGTGTTGCCACGGCCGACGCACCAGTCGAGGGACCGCTGGTGTTGCCGGTTCTCACGCGGCGGGCTGTCCGCGGTCATGCCGGACGCCATCTTGTCGAGTACGGGGTAGAGGGCCTCCTCGGGCAGCCACTGCAGGGAGACCTTGAACAGGCGTTCCAGGTCGACCACCCGCCGCCAGATGTCCTGGTTGCGCATCGCCACGAACATCCGGCAGTCCCGCACCCGGCGGTCGTCCCGGAAGAAGACGGGGAGCGCGGTGCCGCCCCAGTTGGTGCCGGTGAGGACGAGACCGGAGCCGGGTACGACGACGTCCTGCACGACGACGCCGTCGTACTTCTTCAGCCGTCCGTCTTCCAGGTAGTGCGCCTCGGCCCGGATCACGTCGAAGATCGACTGGGTGGAGCCGACGGTGGGGATGGCGTTGGCGTACGAGCCCAGTTCCAGGCTGTCGACGCCGGGGGTCTCCAGGCAGATGCGGGCGGCGATGTCATGGATGGCGTACTGGACGGACATGGCGCTGGAGGCGGCCCGGCCGTTCGCCGCGAACCGCGGACCCCACTCGTCGAGGAAGCGCAGCATGTGCGTCTGCTCACCGGCCGTGTCGAGGTAGTGGATCCCGGCGGCCAGGGCCGCTTCGATGACCGGCGGGGCGTAGCGCAGGAACGGGCCGACGGTGTTGCAGACGACCTGGCGGCCCTCGAAGAGCCGGGTGAGGGACTCGACCGAGCCGTCGGTCTCGGCGATCTCGTAGTCGGCGGTCTCGATGCCCGGGACCTTGTCCATCACCTCCTGCAGGCGCGCCTTGTTGCGGCCCGCGGCGACGAACGGGATGTCGTACTCGCGGAGGTACTCGGCGACCAGGCGGCCCGTGGATCCGCTGGCCCCGTAGATCACGACCGGACGACGATCGCTCACGGCTGCTCCCTTCCGTGGTGCGCCGGGAGACGTCCGGACGTCGTTCCCGACGTCGCGGCCCCGGCTTCTGTGACGGTGAGGAGAACCGTGCGTCACGGGCGGCGTCTCCGCTTGTCCCAGAGCGCAGCCGCGTTTGGCCATTTGCGCATCCACGGCTTCGCGGGAGATCACTTCCGCGATCCGCCGGCGCAGAGCGTTGCGCGAAACCGGCTCGTCCGGTTTCACTGGGCGGCGAGGAGGTGGTCCCGGATGACCGTCGCGGACACATGGTCGAGTCAGGGGCTGCCGGCGACCGCGGTGCGGGACGCCTGGAGCCAGAAGATGTCCGAGCTGCACGTGGCCTGGACGCTCTCCTTCCCCCGGCAGGAGCACTTCGACGCCGCGGTGCGCTACCGCAGGCTCGACGAGCTCACCGTGTCGGAGTTCCGGGGCGGCGGATACGCCGGGCGGCAGCGGGCCGACGCGGGCGCGGAGCCCCGGATCGGGGTGCTGCTCAACCTCAGCGGGCGACTGGTGTGCCGCCACGGCGACCGGGAGCTGCTGGTCGGTCCGGACGAACTGCTGCTGTGGGACAGCGAGATCGCCCACGGCTTCGACGCCGTCGACCCCCACCACGAGCTGTCCCTGCTCCTGCCCCGCGAACACGTTCCGCAGGGCCTGGCCGACGCGGCGGTTCGTGGCCACGGGGCCGTCTCCGTCGCCGCGGGGTCGGGTCTGACTGCGATAGCCGCCGACCAGCTGCGCGCCATCACCCGGGAGTTGGATCATGTCGGCGAAGCCGGGCTGGCGATCGCCGCGCAGAGCTTCTTCGACACCCTCGACACGGCGCTCACGCTCACGGCTCCCCGCGCTTCCTCCCCCACCGCGCGGGAGGCACTGCTGCTGCGGGCCCGCCGTTACATCGAGGACCACCTCGACGACCCCGGCCTGTGCGCCTCCTCCGTGGCCGAGGCGTTCGACGTCTCGGTCCGCACCCTGCATCTGGCGTTCGGCGACACAGGCAGCACGGTGGGGCGCTGGATCCGCGAGCGGCGCCTGAGGATCTGCTACCGGGAACTCGCCCGGGCCGGCGGCACCACGACGGTCACCGACGTGGCCTTCCGCTGGGGCTTCAACGACATGGCGCACTTCAGCCGCGCCTTCAAGCAGGCGTACGGCGTCACACCGAGCAGCGTCGCGGCCCGGCACCGGCGGGTGACCACCGGGGAGTGAGCACAGGCGGCGCGCCACACCGGGCGGACGCGCGCGTCAGGAGCCCCGACGGGCACGAGCCGGACGGTTTCCGACCGGGCCGAGATGCCGCGCCGCTCCCGGCCAGGGTCATGAGACGCCTCCGGTTCCCGCACGGACGACACGGTCTTCGGATCGTGGTCAGGACGCCGGCCCCGGCTTGCGGCTTCCGGCTTGAGTGGCCCCGCGGCCTTCCCAGAGGTCGCGCGAGACCAGGTTTCTCACCACCGTCTTCGCCGCCCGCACGGAACCAGGCCGGCCCCGAACGAGCCGAAGCGGCCGAGTGGACACTCGGCCGCTTCGGTGCGCGCCGCACAACCGGGGAGGAGGGAAGGCGACGCTGACTCGTCCGTTCGGATGTCGGCTACGCCGCGAGACGCCCCACGAGCTCCTTGGCCCTGGCGGCCGCCTGCTCAAGGGCTTCCGCCCGGGACTTCTCGCCGAGCGGGATGAGCTCCTCCATGCCGGGCATGATCTTGGCCAGCGTCAGATCGGCCACGATGAAGTGGGGCTCCACCTCCAGGGTCGCCGTCAGGACGGCCTCCAGGTAGTTGAGGACGTACTCGTAGGGCGCCCGGGGCGTGCCGGGTGCGTACGAGCCGCCGCGGCTGGTGACCACGGTGACAGGCGTGCCCTTGACCTTCGAGCTCTCGCCCCGGGCCGTGCGGCCCAGGAGGATCACGTGGTCCAGCCACGCCTTGAGGCTGGACGGGATCGAGAAGTTGTACATGGGCGCGCCGATCACGACCGCGTCCGCGCTCTCCAACTCCTCTATGAGCTGCTCCCGCAGGGCGAAGGCGGCGACCTGCTCGGGTGTGCGTTCCGCCGGGGCGGCCATGCCGGCCAGGTAGACGTCGGCCGTGATGTGCGGCACCGGGTCCGCGGCGAGGTCGCGGTAGATCACCGTGCCGGTGGGGTGCTGCTCCTCCCATGCGGCACGGAAGGCCTCCGTCACCACGCGGGACGTGGACGCCTGCCCGGGGTAGGCCGAGGAATCGATGTGCAGCAAGGTGGCCATGGCTTTTCTCCAAATGGGGGTAAGAGGTGCTGGAGTGGGCCGTCAGCGCCCGCGGACCGGCTGGTAAGCCGGCTGACCGGGGAGCGAGACGAGGAAGAGGTCGGCAGAATCCGCGGCCTTCACGGTCATCGCGGACGCGCCGCCGAGTGAGACGGTGTCGTCGGTCGTGGCACGGGTTCCGTTGACTGTGGCCTCGCCGTCGAGGACGTACACCAGGGTGAAGCGGTGCGCGCCGACGTCCAGCTGCGCCCGGGCCCCCTGTACCAGGGCGACACGACGAATCGAGAGCCCTTCGGTGAGCGCCCGTATCGGCCCGTCGCCGCCGACCTGGTCCGTGACGAGGACATCGCCGCTCGGTCGTGCCGTGAACTGCGCGGCCGGGTGGTCTGTGTAGGACGGTTCGATTCGCAGGGCGGTGTCGAATCCCGGGTCGAACCACATCTGGAACACCCGCGCGCCCTTGGTGGCGCCTTCGCGATGCCACAGACCGGAGCCCGACCGGATGATCTGGGCGTCTCCGCCCCGAAGGTCCAGCCAGCGGTCTGTCTTGGTGTCGAAGTGGCGGGTACGCCCTTCCAGGATGAACGAGATGATTTCGAATCCCTCGTGGGGGTGCAGCCCGAAGGTGAAGTCGCTCAGGAAGCGCGTGTGGGACCAGAAGAACAGTGCGGCGGACGGCTGCCCGTCAGCGGCGTGACCGCCCGCGACCACTCGGTTGGACAGTGCGTTGACCCCGAGCGCGGGTTTGGCGCGGTCCTGCCTCGGGAGCAAGGTCGCCCGGGTTGTTTCCATGGAACCAAAGCTAGAGCACACTTAGTTTCCATGTCAACAAATGCTAGAGTGACCATCATGGAACCGAGGTGGCTGGACGAGCGGGAGGAGCGGGCCTGGCGCGGCTTCCAGGACATGCGCATCAACATGACGGCGCTCCTGGCGAGGCGGCTCACCCGCAAGTGCGGCCTGAGCGAGGCCGACTACTCGGTCCTGCTCCACGTGTCGGAAGCGCCGGGGCGACGGATCCGGTCTCGGGACCTGTGCCGGATCCTGCAATGGGACCGGAGCCGTCTCTCTCGGCAGATCACCCGCATGGAGGGCCGCGGCACCATCGCGCGCGCCTCCTGCGACGACGCCCGCGGCTTCGACGTCGTGCTCACCGAGGCGGGACTCGCCGCCGTCCGGGTCGCGTCCCGTATCCAGCTCGAAGCCGTACGCCACTGTTTCGCGGACCTGCTCACCCCCGAACAGCTCGACATGTTGGGCGACATCACCGAGCTCGTGACCAAGCACCTGGCCACGGAACACGATGAGGTCCCTGCCGACTGAGGCCACGGGCCCTCTTCGGAACCGGCGAGCGGTCAGCAACGCGGCCGGGGCGTCGGCGCACCCTCGGCGCCGTATCCGCTGGTGACCTCGGAGACGACGGCGACGGCGGAACACCTCGGCCGGGATCAAGGACGACAGGCCCGCTTGCGCGTGCCGCTCCCGTGGCGGGGATCGACGCATATCGTCCAGGACTCCGCCCGCCCCGGCTCAGGCGGCGTCCGGGTGGGCCGAGACACCTGTCCGGGCAGCGATCAGCGGGCTTTCCTCGACCGCATCAGGATCGCGCACAGCAGCGCGGCGCCCGTGAAGAAGGCCGCCATGGTCAGGAACGCCGCGCTGTAGCCGTGTACGGCCGCCGCGTCACGGGAGCCGGCGTGGGAGCTGAGATATCCGGCGGCGGCCGTGCTGGCGACGGTCGACAGCAGGGCCGTACCGACGGAACCGCCGAGTTGCTGCATTACGGAGAACATGGCGGATCCCACTCCGACGTCGCCGGGGTCGAGGCCGACCAGCGCGTTGCTCATGGCGAGTGTGGTGTTGACTCCCTGGCCTATCCCGAAGAGGAACAGGGGACCCAGCACGGCGGTCCAGTACGACGAGGAGGCCTCGAGCCTGCTGAGCCACACCAGACTGGCCGCCGTGACAACGAGGCTGGTGAGAATGACCGCCTTCGGTCTGATGCGCGCCAGCCAGGCAGCGTTTCCGAGGACGTTAGACGAGACCATGACCCCGGTGATCATCGGCAGGATGCCCACGCCCGCCAGGATCGGGGACAGATGCAGGTTCTCCTGGAGGAAGAAGGTGATGAAGAAGGTGATGCCGAAGTTGCCCGTCGAGGAGGCGAAACGATTGACGTAGGCGGCGACGCGGTCACGGTCGCGCAGTACCCGCAGCGGCAGCAACGGCGCCGGCGCGACATGCTGCCGGAGCACGAAGCCCCCCAGGAGGACCGCACCGCCGAGCAACGCCCCCAGCACGACGGGCGAGGCCCAGCCACGGATCTCCGCCTGGGCGAACCCGAGAACGACGCCCAGGAGACCCGTGCACGCCAGAACGGTACCGATCAGGTCCATCCGAGGCCGGTCATTCTTCTGCGGCATCGGCAGCAGGACCCACGCGCCGAAGGCCGCCGCGACCGCGATCACTACGTTGACATACATCGTCCATCGCCAGTTGATGTACTCGGTGAGGACACCTCCCAGGACCAGACCGATCCCCCCTCCGGCGCTGACGATCGTGCCGATGATGGCGAACGCGCGTGTCCGTGACCTTCCGTCGGGGAACGTCGTGGTGATCAGGGAAAGCACGGCCGGGGCGAGCAGGGCACCCGCCGCCCCCTGCACGGCGCGTGCCACGATCAGCATGCCGAACCCGGTGGCCGCTCCGCCGGCGGCCGAGGCGGCGGCGAAGCCGATCAGGCCCGTCGTGAACGCCCTCTTGCGTCCCATCAGGTCGGTCAGACGTCCACCCAGCAGGAGCAGGCTCCCGAAGGCCAGCGCGTAGGCGGTGACGATCCACTGCCGACCGCCGCTACCGAACCCGAGGTCCGCCTGCGCCGAAGGCAGCGCGACGTTCACGATCGTGTTGTCGAGCACGACCATCAACTGCGCCGCCCCCAGCACCGCCAGGACCCACGCTCGATGGTCGGGCACTGGTGCCGACACCTCGGTCCCCGGTGGACTGCCCACGGTTTCGCCGTAGCCCGACACCTTTCCCACCGTATTCATGTGGCGCCTTCCGAGATGTGCGGACGGCGACGGCACGTACTGGCGCAGCCCACGAATGATCCAGTTCTTCCGTCGCCCGGGCACGGAGGACGCATGCTCCCCGCCCGTCGTCCCGCGCCGGCCCTCGGTCACTCGGACACCGACGGAGAGACGGACCGTCTCCCACGACACGCGGGTGCGCACGAGGCAACCCTGCGGTCACGGTGTGATGCATGGCTCAGGCAGGTGAGAACCCCGGCCCCGCCCCGGAAACCCATCAGCACCCGATCTGATCACGTCGATGCGACCACCGCGGTTCTCGCGGATACACGAAACGCCCTTGGTCCACCCCGTGGACACAGCGTGAAGGTGAAGCATTCCCGGGAGCAGGCGTGAACCCCGGGAGACAGCCCCCTGCCCCCTCATCGGTCTGCGGCGTGACCCTCATCGACGAACCTGCCGGACAGCGTGTCGCTCCCGTGGTGGCCGGCTGGCTGCGGCCCATCCCGGACGGAATGCACACACTTTTTGTTGACATAGAACCAAAGGTAGACCAGGTTCGTTTCCATGTCAACAAATCCGGAACGACGAGTGCCGAGACGGAGGATCGCGCACCCACCCTCGGGCTTTCCCCCGAGCGCCGGCTGGCGCTCCTTCCGTCCGTCGCCAAGAACGAAGGCGCCACCGTCCACAAAGCGGCCTGGGCAGGATGGACGGATGATCGACTTCGACGACGAGGCCCGGAACCACGACGCGTCCCATAGCGGTGAACCGAGAGCCCTGGCCGCGGCAGATGAGGTGTCGTGCGTGGCGACGCCGTGCAGCTGCCCTTCGCGTCGGACGGGGTGGACGCCGTCGTGATCGTGTGGTTGCTGCATCTGCTACCGGACCCCGCACCAATGCTGGCCGAGGCGGCAGGAGTGGGCGGGCCCTGCCGGCGGATTTCCCGCTCTGGCGGACCGTCTGGGGATTCAGGGCCCGCTGGGCGGCCCGCGAGGTCATCGGCCGGATCCCGGACGCCCTCGCCGCAAGGATCCGACGGGAGATGGGTAAAGGCCCCGAGCAGTCGCAAAGATCATCGATTCGCAGTCAGTCAAAAGCAGCCTCGACCGTCGGGAAGGACTCCGCCGCCGCGAAGGAAAAAGTAGCCGCACGACCCCCGTGTCCGACGCGACCGTGTCCAGCGAGGTGTGGTCGCGGACCATCGCGGCGAGAGCGACGAAGATCGCGGCCTGGAGGGTGAGGACCTCAGCGGTGGACCAGCCCAGGTGCGTCGTCGCGGCCGCGAGGAGAGCGGCAGCGGTGTACGCCGTGGCCGCGGCTGGGCACCGGCCGCGTACAAACGTGCGCTTCACCGCCTTGCCGGCGTCTGTACGCCCTCGCCCGCGTCCTGGTCCGCCGTGCGCGCCGTATCCCGTCCGGCCCTCTGCCTAAGGGGCTGCGGCTGACCACAAAGGGCGCCACCGCCGCCCTCTGGGGTGAGCGGATCGTCGGCCCACTGCGTTCGCCCCGCCCACCGTCGTCTCGGGCCCTCTGCGGCGGGGGCTCCATGTCGGGTTGCCCAAGATCGTCCTCAACCCGCATGCCCTCCGTCGGCGCCCCGGTCTGCGCGGGGCGGCGTTCGCCCGCTGTCGCAGGGTCATCGAGATCCGGGACGGAGGTCCGGCACTGCGGCCCCGGGAAGGAGGAACCGCGCCACCCCTGCGGCCGTCGACCGTGCGGCCGTTCTGGAAGCCCACGGTGATCGCCGCTGCACTGGAGGACAAGCGGGCCGGCCGGTCTCAGGGTCGCATCCGGGAGCAGAGCCTTCCGGCACCGACGGGCTGTCTCGCGTCTGGGCCGTCCAGGCCGTCCGAACACCCTGAACCATCCGGACCCTCCCGGCCCCCAAGCCCTCCCATCCGCCCGGTCCGCAGTGCGGCCGGCGTATGACCGACCATGGCGACGGCCGGCGTCGGCGTGCGAGGGCAAGGGCTCCTGCCGCCTCACCGCCCGCTCGGCGCCAGTGCCGCGTTCGGCAAGTCGTGGCCGCCCCGGAAGTAGAGCAGCGGTCCGTCCTGCCGTTCCACGCTCAGTTCCTGCACCCGGCCCACGACGATGTCGTGGTCGCCGCCGTCGTAGACCGTCTCGATGGTGCAGCCCAGCCAGGCCAGGACGCCGTCCAGCACGACGGTCCCACCGCGCGTACGACGAGAGCCGACCGCGTTGAACTTGGCGCCGGTCGTGCTGCCGAACGCCTCGCACACCGCGCGCTGGTCCTCGGCGAGGACGTTGACCCCGAAGCGGCCGGAGCCGCGGATACGCGGCCAGCTGGTCGAGCCGTGCCCGGGGCAGAACAGGACCAGGGGCGGGTCGAGGGAGAGCGAGGAGAAGGCCTGGCAGGCCAGCCCGACCGGCTCGTCGCCGTCGAGTCCGGTGATCACGGTGACGCCGGTGGCGAACTGGCCCAGGGCGGTTCGGAACGTCCGCGCGTTCACGCTCGGGCGCATCGGAACTCCTTCGGTGAGTGGTGAGGGGTTCGGCTCAGTCGTAGACGACCTCGACGTGGTCGGACAGGGGTACCGCCTGGCAGGCCAGGACGTAGCCCTCGGCGAGGTCCTCCTCCTCCAGCACGGCGTTGCGCAGCATCTTCACCTCTCCCTCGACGACCCGGCAGGCACAGGCGCTGCACGCGCCCTCCCGGCAGGAGAACGGTGCGTCGAGGTCGCGGGCGCGCAGGAGGTCGAGCAGCGTCGTCCGGGCGGGCCACGGCAGGGTCCGTCGCTCGCCGTCGAGCCGGACGGTCACGGTGGCGGCGCCCGCCTCGTCGTCGGCAGGTGTTGCCGGCGCCCTGATCAGGCCTGCGAACGGGTCGGCCGCGAGAGAGCGGTACTCCTCGGTGAGCACCCTGGACCGGGGCATCCCCAGCCGCTCCAGCGCTTCTGCCGCCGCTCGCATGTAGGGCCCCGGCCCGCAGAGCAGGGCGGCGTCGGCGCCCGCCCAGGGCCGGGACAGCGCGGCCAGCCGGGCGGGGTCGGGCAGGCCGTGGAGCGTCTCCAGCCAGTGGACCACCCGGATCCGGTCCGGGTGTTCCTCGGTCAGGCGGCGCAGTTCGGCGGCGAAGATCACCGACCGTTCGTCGCGGTTGGCGTACACCAGCACGGCCGTACCGTCTTCGCGGGCCCGTGCCCGCAGGATCGACATCACCGGAGTGATGCCGCTGCCCGCCGCGAAGAGCAGCAGGTCGCGCCGGTCCGGCGCGGGAGTGAACCGGCCGGCCGGGGCGAGGGTGTCGACGGTGTCGCCGCGGCGGAGCCGGTCGCAGATCCAGTTCGAGGCGACGCCACCGGGCACCCGTTTGACCGTGACGGTCGGGCGGGCGTCGCCGGGGGCGCTGGACAGCGAATAGCAGCGGGCCACCCAGCCGTCCGGTGCCGGTATCCGCAGGGTGAGGAACTGCCCCGGACGGTAACGGAGTTCGTCCCCTTCCAGCACCTCGAAGGAGACGGAGACCGCTTCGTCCGTCTCCGGGGTCACCTCGGCGACACGCAGGGTGCGGAGCGGGGCGGTCACGGGTCGACCACTGTCAGCCGGCCCGTGCGTACGGCCTGTTCGATCGTCGCTCGCAGCCGGGTACAGGTGGGGATCACCGCCGTGCGCGGCGGTCCGTCCCCTGCGCGCACCTCCGCGAACTCGGCACAGCCTTCGGCTCCGTCGGGCCACTGCACGGAGGTCTGCGCCAAGCTGCTCTTGCGCACCAGCACCGTGGTGGCACAGCTTTCGCAGGACAGGACCTGCACCTGGGAGGTCCGCACCGGGTCCGCCAGCGGGACCCGCGCGTCGGCGCTCACGCGGGCCGGAGCGGCACGCCGCCCTGGCGCTTGAGGTTCTCCTCGACCTGGCCGGTCCAGAACTCCACGGCACGTTCGGTGTCGAGTTCGAACTCGAAACGGTTGGTCATCTCCGGGGTGACGTCCTCCACGTCGACGTAGAACTGCTCGTACCAGCGCCGGAGCTGGTAGACCGGGCCGTCCTCCTCGCACAGCAGCGGGTTGTCGATCCGGGTCTTGTTCTGCCAGATGGCGACGTCCTGGAGGAAGCCGGCCTCGACGCCCTTCGCGGTCGCCTGGGCGATCTGCTGCGCCACCTCGTCCGGCTGGCCGGGCTGTTTCTTGACGATGCAGCCCCACTGCAGCACGAAACTGGTCGGGCTCACCGGGTAGTGGCAGTTGATGAGGACGGTCTCGGTCTCGATGAGACCGTTGGAGCCGTACAGCCAGTCGATCATGTACGACGGTCCGAAGTAGGTCGCCTCGGAGCGGCTGACGCGCTTCTGCTCGCCCTCCGCCTTGGAGTAGGTGGTGCCGAGGTTGACGTCGTCGCGGGCGGTGGAGTTCATGTACTGGGTGGCCAGGTGGCCCTCGAACACGTTCTTGAAGTACACGGGGAACGAGTAGTGCACGTAGAAGAAGTGGGCCATGTCGACCACGTTGTCCACGATCTCACGGCAGTTGGAGCCCTCGATCAGGAGCGAGTTCCAGGTCCAGTCCGACCACTCGTCGGTGAAGGCCCCGTCGACGCGCGGGATGTCCATTTCGGGCGGTGGCGGGTTGCCCTGCGGGTCGTGGTACACGAAGAGCTGTTTGTTCTGCTCCAGGACCGGCCAGGACTTGGTGCGGGCGCGTACCGGGACGCGTTTGGAGTACGGGATGCTCGCGCAGCGGCCGTTGCCGGACCAGCGCCAGTCGTGGAAGGGGCAGGCGATCTCGTCGCCCTTGACCGTTCCCTGGGTCAGGTCGCCGCCCATGTGCGGGCAGTAGCCGTTGAGGACGCGCAGTTCGCCGCCGCTGTCGGCGAAGACCACGAGCTTGGTGCCGAACGCCTGGACCGCGTGCGGCCTGCCGTCCCGGAAGCTGTCGGCGAGGCCCAGGCAGTGCCAGCCCCGCGCGTACCGGACGGGCGGCGCTCCCACCTCGATGACGCGGACCTGCTCGCCCGACTCGGCTGTTGTCATCGGTCCTCCATGATGTGCGCGGCGACGGCGCTCGGCGCGGCGGCGCACACCTCGTCGGCTGTGCGGCGCCGCCTTCGATCGTCATCGTGCGAACCGGACCCGCACCCCCAAAGGCCCGCTCCCGCTGACCGGGATGGAGGGGGGAGACACCCACGGGCGACGCTCGTGGTGCGAGCACTCCGGACGCCGGGAGAAGGGGACGGCCGGCTCGTGCACACGGCGGTCCCGTTCAGCGGGAGACGCATGCGGGGACCGTTCCCGCCCGGGCCTAGCGTCGGGCCGACCGGGCGACGGTGCCGCGGGGAGCCGTATCCGCGGGGCCGGTTCGCGGCGAGGATCGGGAGGTTGGGATGGCGCACGAGGTGGTCCACCGGGTCGAGGAGGCCGCGACGCTGCTGGCGGCGACGGCCGAGCAGACGGAGAGCCTGGGACGGCTGTCGGACGAGAGTGTCAAACTGATCCGTCAGGCGGGCGTGATGCGGCTGTTGCAGCCGACGGACTTCGGCGGCTACGCGGCTCATCCGAGGGACTTCGCCGAGGCGGTCATGGCGGTCGCCCGGCACTGTGGTTCCACCGGCTGGGTGTGCGGCGTCGGCGGCGTCCATCCGTGGGAGATGGCCGTGATGGACCGTCGGCTGCAGGCGGAGGTGTGGGGCGAGGACCCGGACACCTGGATCGCCTCGCCGTATGCGGCCCAGGGCATCGCCACACCGGTCGACGGCGGGTACACGCTGAGGGGCCACTGGAACTTCTCCTCCGGGACCGACCACTGCGACTGGGTGTTCCTGGGCGCGCTGGTCGGCGGCCCGGACGGCAAGCCGCAGCAGCCGATGAAGATGCTGCACGTGGTCCTGCCCCGATCCGACTACACGATCGTGCCGGACTCCTGGGACGTGATCGGCCTGTGCGGCACGGGCAGCAAGGACGTCGTCGTGGACGGCGCCTTCGTGCCCGCCTACCGGACCATCGAGATGGCGGACGTCGCGGAGGGCCAGACGGCGGCGGAACGGGCGGGTCGTTCCGAGACGGTGTACCGGCTGCCGTTCTGGGCGATGTTCCCGCTGGGCATCACGGCGGCGGTGGTGGGCATCGCCGAGGGCGCGCTCGCGGCACATCTCGACTACCAGCGCGACCGAGTCACGGCGATGGGCACGAAGATCAAGGACGATCCGTACGTGCTGTCCGCGATCGCGGAGGCGGCCGCCGAGATCGGCGCGTCCCGCACCCAGCTCCTCGACGGGATCAGCCGGTTGTACGACCGGGCCGAGGCCGGGCAGCCGGTCACCTTCGAGGACCGGGCGGTCGTACGTCGCAACCAGATCCGGTGTGCCTGGCGCGCTGTCGGCGCGGTCGACGAGATCTTCGCCCGCTCCGGGGGGAACGCGGTACGCCGGCACAACGTCATGCAGCGCTTCTGGCGCGACGCGCACGTCGGCCTCCAGCACGCCATCCACACCCCCGGGGCGATCTACCACTCCGCCGCGCTCACCTCCCTGGGCGTCGAGCCGGAGGGGGCACTGCGGGCCCTCATCTGAGTACGCGCCGCACCGCACCACGAAGAGACGTCAGGCAGACAGAGAAGAAGAGGGAAACTTCATGGGCGACATCAGCTCGCTGGGCTACGTCCGGGTCCGGACCGCCGACATGGCACCGTGGCGGGCCTTCGCCTTCGAGACGGCGGGGTTCGCCGAGGGAAGCGGTCCGGAGACCGACGCGCTGTACCTGCGTGCGGACGAACGCGGCGGCCGGATCGTGATCCTGCCCGGCGGCGAGGACCGGGTCGAGGCGGTGGGCTGGGAGGTGCGTGACCATCTCGCGCTCGGCCGGGTCCAGGCCGCCGTGGAGACAGCGGGCATCGCCGCCAAGCCGCTGTCGCAGCAGGAGTGCGACCTGCGCCGGGTGGAGGCGGCCATCGCCTTCGAGGCGCCCGGCGGAACGCCCGTGGAGATCTTCCACGGGCCCGCCCTGGACCACGGCCCCCTCGCCACCCCGTACGGCAACCGCTTCGTGACCGGCAAGCTGGGAGCGGGCCATGTCGTGGTCCCCGTGGGCGATCTGGACGGCGCCTACCGCTTCTACACCGAGACGCTGGACTTCCTGCCGCGCGGCGCGTTCCGGCTGCCCGCCCCGCCCGAGTTCGGGCCGGTCAGGCTGCGCTTCCTCGGGGTCAACGCCCGCCACCACAGCCTCGCCCTGCTCCCCTCACCGGAGCTGAAGGCGCCGGCGCTGGTGCACATCATGGTCGAGTGCGAGACCCTCGATGAGGTCGGGCGGGCTCTCGACCGGGTCCTGAAGGCCGGCTACCACGTGTCGTCCACACTGGGCCGGCACACCAACGACAAGATGGTCTCCTTCTACGTGCGCACCCCCGGCGGCTGGGACCTGGAGATCGGCTGCGAGGGCCTGCTCGTCGACGAGGACTCCTACACCGCCGAGGAGATCACGGCGGACAGTTACTGGGGGCACAGCTGGGACTTCGGCGCCTGACGCCCGGTCGCGTCCACGGCACACCACGGCCCGGGAGGCCGCCGCCTCCCGGGCGGTTCCGTTGAACGGGACCTCGCCTCGCCCGCACCGGGTCCGGACTCGGAGGATCGAGCGGCACGAGGTCGACACCAGCACGGAGGTCCCGCATGACCACGACTCCCACGACTCCCGAACCCCGTCCCTCCACCGGCCGGGACTCCGCACAGCGCGGCGCCGGCGCGTGGGACGAGGAGGTCGACCTGCTCGTGGTCGGCAGTGGCGCGGCCGGTATGGTCGGGGCCATCGCCGCGCACGACGCCGGGCTGACGGCCCTCGTGGTGGAGAAGGCCGACGTGTTCGGTGGTTCGACCGCGCTGTCCGGTGGCGGTATCTGGATCCCCGACAACCCGACGCTGCGGGCGGCCGGCCGGGGGGACTCGCGTACCGAGGTGCGGCGGTACCTCCAGGCGGTGGTCGGCGACCGTGTCCCGGCAGACCGGCTCGACGTCTACGCGCGGCGCGGACCCGAGGTCCTGGAGATGCTGCACCGCGTCAGCCGCCACATGGAGTTCAGCTGGTGCCCCGGCTACTCGGACTACCACCCGGAGGAGCCGGGCGGACGGCCCCTGGGCCGGACCATCGAACCCCGCCCGATCGACGGACGGTTGCTCGGCGAGGACGAACCGCATCTCAAGGGCCTGGACGTGCCCGCACCGATGGGCCTGTGGCTCACGGGTTACGAGGCACGGGTGCTGATGATGCTCCAACGTGACTGGAGGTCCTGGCGGATGCTCCCGGTGGCCGGCTGGCGTGTGGTGTCCAACGTCTTCCGCCGCCGCCGGATGAAGACGCTCGGCGCGGCGCTGATCGCCCGGCTGCGTCTGACCATGAAGGACCTCGGCATCCCGCTGTGGCTGCGGGCGCCGGTGACACGTCTCGTCCTGGAGGACGGGCGGGTGACCGGTGCCGTGGTCGGGCGGGACGGCGGCGAGCTGCGGGTGCGCGCCCGGCACGGCGTGCTGCTCGCCACCGGCGGCTTCGACCACGACATGGAGATGCGCAAGGCGCACCTGCCCGAAGCGGGTCGCCCGGACTACAGCATGGGCGCGCCCACGAACACCGGCGACGGCCATCGTCTCGGCGAACAGGTGGAGGCCGATACCGACCTGATGGACGACGCGTGGTGGATGCCGGGCGTTGCCCTGCCGGAGGGGGGCGTCTTCCCGCTGGTCTCCGAGCGCTGCATCCCGCCGATGGTCATCGTGAACGCCGAGGGCCGCCGGTTCGCCAACGAGTCGGCTCCGTACGTGAACTTCGTGCACGCCCAGCTCGACGGCGGCCACATCCCGGCGTACGAGATCTTCGACGCGAAGGCGCGCCGCCGCTACCAGTTCGCGGGTGTGCTGCCCGGCAAGGACTTCCCGCCGGAGTGGTACCACACCGGTCTGGCCGCCAAGGCGGAGAGTCTGACCGCGCTGGCCGACGCGGTCGGGGTGCCTGCGGACGCGCTGCAGCAGACCGTGGAGCGTTTCAACACCTTCGCCCGGGAGGGGAAGGACCGCGACTTCGGCCGGGGCGACAGCTCGTACGACCACTACTACGGCGACCCGACCCTGCCCAACCCGGTCCTCGACACCATCGACTCCGGGCCCTACTACGCCATCCGGATCGAGGCCGGTGACCTGGGCACGAAGGGCGGTCTGGTCACCGACCCGGCGGGGCGGGTGCTGCGGAAGGACGGAGGAGCGGTGGAGGGGCTTTACGCCTCCGGCAACGTGTCCGCCTCGGTGATGGGAAACGACTACGCGGGCGCGGGGGCGACGATCGGGCCCGCCATGGTGTTCGCCCACCTCGCGGTGGAGCACGCGGCCGGGCGGGCGCCGCAGTCGGCAGCGGCGGACTGAGCGAAGCTGTTCCGGCGCCGACGGGTGTTCATCCCGTCGGCGCCTCTTCTGCCAGCAGCCGCCGTGCCGCCAGGGTGATCTGCTGTCGGCCTTCGCCGGGAGTGGTCCGTCCGCTGAGGCAGGACACAAGTACGCCCCACCAGCTGTACACCAGCATCCGGACGGCTGTGTCCAGCTGGGGGCCGGGCTCCTCCACGCCGAGCGTACGCAGGGTCGCCCGGTAGATGTGGGCCTCGGCCATCGGCGCGTGCGGCTCCGACGGGTCGCAGTAGTCGACAGTGGTCGCCCGCACCATCGACCCGCACAGCAGCGGCTGTTCGACGAGGCGACGGGTGAGGGCCGCGAGCCGCTCACCCACCTTCCCCACACCGTCCCCGCTCTCGGTGGACCACTCCTCCGCGACGAAGCGTGCGACCCGGTCGTTGAACAACGCGGTGAACAGCCGTGCCTTGGACGGGAAGTAGCGGTACAGGGTGCCGAGCGCCACGTCGGCGACGCGGGCGATCTCCTGCATCTGCACCTGCTCGTACGCCGTCCCGGCCCCGAGCTCGGCGGCGGCGGCCAGCATCCGGTCCCAGCGCTCGTTCTGACGCTCGGACGAGGGCGCTGCCGCTGCCTTGCGCACCTCGGCGACTCGTGGCATCGGTCCCCCTGTCTGTCGGTTCTGCGGGCGCGGCGATCGGCCTGTTCCAGGATAGGGGCCGCTCCGTCGGCGTCCCGAAGCGTGCGGTGGTCTCAGGCCTCGTCGCCGGGTCGGGTGAGGAAGGCGAGTACGGCGCTCTCCCAGGCGGCCTGCTGCTCGATCATCACCCAGTGACCGCACCGGGGCAGGACATGCAGCTCCGCGCTCGGCATGGTGCGCATGGGCAGCAGGGCCATGTCCAGCGGGCTGACCCGGTCGTCACGGCCCCAGGTGATGAGTGTGGGGGCGGTGACCTTGTGCAGCATGGCCCAGTACGGCGGCCGGTCGCTCGCCTCCGAGGCCGCGAAGCCCGCCGCGATCGCCTTGCGCCCGTACATCCGCCGGGCCGCCGCGAGGGTGTCCGGGTCGGTGGCCTGTGTCCAGCGCTCCTCCACCATCTGGTCGGTGACGACAGCCGGGTCGTACACCATCGAGTGCATCCAGCGCACCAGGGCTTCCCGGGTCGGGTTCTCGGTGAAGTCCACCAGCAGGTTGATGCCCTCGCCCGGTGCGGGGCCGAACAGGTTGCGGCCGATGCCGCCGACGGTCACGATGCGCCGGAACAGGCCGGGCCGGGCGATCGCCAGGTTCACCGCGACGATACCGCCCATGGAGTTGCCCACCACGTCGACCCGGTCCAGGCCGAGTCCGCCGAGGAAGCGCGACACGGCCTTCGGCGCGGCCGCCATCGGGTGCTCGTCGGTCGGATCGCTCACCCCGAACCCCGGGAACTCCAGGACGAGGCAGCGGAAGTGCTCGGCGAACGCGGCCAGGTTGCCCCGGTAGTTGCGCCAACCGGTCACCCCGGGGCCGGAGCCGTGCAGCAGCAGCAGGGGCGGGCCGTCGCCGACCTCGTGATAGCGCAACACCCCTTCTTCCGTCGGGAGTTCACGCAAGGTCTCGGCATAGTCGGGTGTTCGGTCCGTCACCTCGGTCATGGTCCTCGCCACCTCCGGCGTCGGCTTCGCTGTCGTCAGGGACGCTAACCAGGCGCCCGGTGAGCAGCAGCACACACATCCCGGCCAGCGGGACCCGCACCGGTCGTGGCCCCGCTCGGCCGCCGGCCGCCCCGACCGGGGAGAAGGGGCTGCGGCCCGGTCCGGGTGCGGCGGCCTGGCAGGTGCCGGCCCGGTCGGATCCGCGCCGGGAAACCGCTACCCCACAGTGGCGACGGACCGCCCGTCCGAAGCGCGAAGGGCGGACTGTGGGCCGGACCGGGAGCGGCGGGCCGGCAGGGCCGCGGACGGCATCCGGGGCAGGCCGGCGAGTTCGTCCACGATGTGGCGGGCAGCGGCGAGCGCGAGCGGCGCGAACCGTTCGAGCGGCGCGTCGGCCTCGCCGACAACGGAGAGAGCGCCCAGGGGCCCGGCGGCGCCGCGCAGGGCGACGCCCACACAGCCGACGCTGCCGAAACACTCTCCCCGCTCGTAGGCGAGGCCGTGCCGGTCCCGGACACGGCTGAGTTCCTGGTGCAGCCGGTCCCGGCTGGTGATGCTGCTGCCCGTGCGGGCCGGGACGCCTTCGGCGTACTCGTATTCGATCTGGTCCGGTGTCAGCCAAGCGAGCATGGCCTTGCCGAGCGCCGTGCAGTGGGCCGGAGCGCGTCCGCCGACCCGGGACGGCACGTCGACGGCGGACCGGCCTCCGACCTTGTCCAGGTAGTAGATCTCGGTGTCCTCCAGGACCGCGAGGTGCACCACCATCCCTGTGCGGACGGCGAGTTGATGGAGCGCGGGAGCCGCGGCGGCGCGCAGCGCGCTGTGGCCGGTGTCCCGGCCACCGAGACCGAGGGCCCGGGGGCCGAGCCGGTAGCCCGTCGTCATGTGCTCCAGCCAGCCCACGCCCACGAGTTGGTCGAGGATCCGGTGCGAGGTGGAACGCGGCAGGCCCGTGCGGCCGGCGACGTCCTCCAGACTCAGATGGGCGTACGGACGGTCGAAGAGATCCATGATCAGCGTGATCCGCTCGACCATCGAAGGGGGCAGCGCCTCCCGCTCAAGGGTGGACCCGGCAATCCCGCTCAGCGCTGAGTTCATGCCAGCACCTCTCGCCGAAACTAGAATGAAATCTAATTTTGACGCTAGCAGTGGCCTGCCCGGGTGGGAAGATGTCCGACGGACAGTATTCTGCGGGAATCCAGCGGGACTGGAAACGACGCGGGGCGGGAGGTCCCCCACCTGTCCCGCCCCGCGCCGCCTTGTTCCCGGCCTCGCCCTCTACTCCCCCGGCGGCGCCGCAGCGGCCAGGTCGAGCGCGATGTCCACGATCATGTCCTCCTGACCGCCGACCAGCCCCCGCCGCCCGACCTCCACAAGGATGTCCCGGGCGTCCAGGCCGTAGCGTGCGGCTGCGGTCTCGGCATGGCGCAGGAAGCTGGAGTACGCGCCCGCGTAGCCGAGGGTGAGTGTCTCCCGGTCCACACGGACGGGACGGTCCTGCAGCGGCCTTACGACGTCGTCGGCGGCATCCTGCAGGGCGTACAGGTCGCAGTCGTGCTTCCAGCCGCTCAGGTTCGCCACGGCGACGAAGGCCTCGATGGGGCAGTTGCCCGCTCCCGCGCCCTGGCCGGCCAGCGAGGCGTCGACGCGGATCGCCCCCTCCTCCACCGCCACCACGGAGTTGGCGACGGAGAGGGAGAGGTTCTCGTGGGCGTGGATGCCGATCTGGGTCCGCTCGTCCAGTACGTCGCGGTAGGCACGGACTCGGTCGCGGACGCCCTGCATGGTGAGGCGCCCGCCGGAGTCGGTGACGTACACGCAGTGGGCGCCGTAGGACTCCATCAAGGCTGCCTGGCGGGCCAGTTCGGCGGGCGGCGCCATGTGGGCCATCATCAGGAAGCCGGACACGTCCATGCCCAGCTCGCGGGCCGTGGCGATGTGCTGGGCCGACACGTCGGCCTCCGTGCAGTGGGTGGCGATCCGTACCGAGCGCACGCCGAGCGCGTAGGCCCGCCTGAGTTCGGCGATGGTGCCGATGCCGGGCAGCAGCAGGGAGGTGAGGACCGCGCGGTCGAGCGCGTCCGCGGCCGCCTCGATCCACTCCCAGTCGCTGTGGCTGCCGGGCCCGTAGTTGAGGCTGCCGCCGGCCAGTCCGTCGCCGTGGGCGACCTCGATGGCGTCCACGCCGGCCGCGTCCAGGGCGCGCACGATGCGGGTGACGTCGGAGGGCCGGATGCGGTGCCGGATGGCGTGCATGCCGTCCCGCAGGGTGACGTCCTGCACGTAGAGACGGGGCGGGGTGGTGCCGGTCATCGGGAGGTCACCTCAGTCAGGACGCGCTCGGCGAAGCGCTCGCCGACTCGGAGGGCGGCGGAGGTCATGATGTCGAGATTGCCGGCGTAGGCGGGCAGGTAGTGGGCGGCACCCTCGACTTCCAGGAAGACGGTGACCTTGGTGGTCACGTCGGGTGCGCCCGGCGGCAGCAGGGTATGCACCGGCTCGTCCGGCGGTACGGGGGTGAACTGGACGTCCTGCTTGAGCCGGTAGCCCGGCACGTACTCGGCGACGGTCGCCACCATGGCGGCGACCGAGTCGGCGACCGCCCGCTCGTCCACGTCACCGGTCAGGCAGTAGACGGTGTCCCGCATGATCAGGGGCGGTTCGGCCGGGTTGAGCACGATGACCGCCTTGCCACGCAGGGCGCCCCCGACGGAGGCGATGGCCGCGGAGGTCGTCTCCGTGAACTCGTCGATGTTGGCGCGGGTCCCGGGGCCCGCCGAGCGGGACGCGATCGACGCGACGATCTCGGCGTAGGCCACCGGGGTGACCCGGCTGACCGCGTGCACGATCGGAATGGTGGCCTGGCCGCCGCAGGTCACCATGTTGAGGTTCGTCGCGGACTTCTCCACGTGCTCGTCCAGGTTGACCGGCGGGACGACGTAGGGTCCGACGGCGGCGGGGGTGAGGTCCACCAGGATCTTGCCGTACGGGGCGAGGCGCTTCGCGTTCTCCACGTGGGCCTTGGCCGAGGTGGCGTCGAAGACGATGGCGATGTCCTCGAAGCCCTCCATCGCGATCAGGCCCTCCACCCCCTCCGCGGTCGTGGGCACCTTCAGCCGGGCGGCACGGGCGAGGCCGTCCGACTCCGGGTCGATGCCCACCAGGGCGGCCATCTCCAGGCTGTTCGACAGTCGCATCACTTTGATCATCAGATCGGTGCCGATGTTGCCCGACCCGATGACGGCGACCTTCGTCTTCTTCACCTCAACCTCACTTCGTGCCGGTGAACGTGGCGGATACGGAACCGAGCGCGGAGATCTCGGCATGTACGACGGCTCCGGGACCGACCGGCACCAGGGGACCGAGCGCCCCCGAGAGCACGACCTGCCCGGCGCGCAGCGGCTCCCCGAACTCGAGGGCGGTGCGCGCGAGCCAGAGCAGGGCCTGGAGCGGGTCGCCCAGACAGGCGGCTCCGTCGCCCGTCGACGCCTCACGCCCGTCGAGGGTCATCGTCATGGAGACCTCACGCGGCTCGAAGCCGTCGAGGGTCACCTGCTCGGGGCCCAGGACGAAGAGGCCGGAGGAGGCATTGTCGGCGACGGTGTCCGTGATCGCGATGTCCCAGTCGGCGATCCGGCTGTCCACGATCTCCAGGGCGGCACGGGCATGGTCGACGGCACCGCGCACCCGCTTCAGGTCCAGGTCCGGCCCGTCCAGGTCCTCACCGAGGACGAACGCGATCTCGGCCTCGACCCGGGGCTGCAGCAGCCGCTCGCTGGGCACGGTGGCGGCCCGCTCGGACATGTCCATGTTGTCGAAGAGAATCCCGAAGTCCGGCCGGTCCACGCCCACCTGCCGCTGCACGGCGGCCGAGGTCAACCCGATCTTGCGGCCCACCACGCGTGCGCCGAGGTCCAGCTTCCGCCGCGCCAGCCGCTGCTGCACCTCGTAGGCGGCCGCGATGTCCGTCGCTCCGAGCAGGTCCCGGACCGGAGCGCACGGGCTGCGCTCCGTCCCGGCGCGGAACAGCCGCGCGGCCGCCGCGTCCACCGCGGCGGCCCTGTCCACTGCCGTCCCTTCATGGGTTTGCTCTGCCATCCGTGCACTTCCTCACTGTGTCGGGAACCGCCCCCGATGTGGGACGTCGAGCTCCGCGGCCGACACTAATCACGGCGCGACGCGGCGAGCCACGCATAGTTCCGCTCAGTGGACTCCTGGCACGAATCGGGGGTGGGGGCCGGCGGTCGGCCCAGCGAGCAGGCGAATTCCGCGGCGCAGCCAGCACGTCACGAATGGCAGGACGTCCGGGCCGGACCGCCTGCGCCCCATGTCCACAGCAGGACTCGGGCCGGCGCCCGCTGGTCATGACGACGCCCCCTGCCTCCCCCTCGGCAGGGCCGCGATGTACGGGGTGTCCGCCCCGATCGGGCCCAGCTCACGCGCGCCACCGGGCGCCGGTCCGAGGGGTGCGGACCGTCCCGTCAGCGGCTGGGTGAAGAAGGCCTCGTTGTCGGCGACCGCCCAGCGCTGCGCGTCGGGTACGTCGTCCTCGATGTAGATGGCCTCCACCGGGCAGAGCGGCTCGCAGGCCCCGCAGTCGATGCACTCGGCCGGGTTGATGTACAGCTTGCGGTCGCCCTCGTAGATGCAGTCGACGGGGCAGACGGACGTGCAGGTCCGGTCCTTGACGTCGACGCAGGCGTCGCCGATCAGGAAGGCCATGGCAGTTCCTCTGGTTCCACTGGTACGGGGTGGTCCGTGCGGCCGAGCCGCAGCAGCGTCGGCCAGTCGGCGATCTTCGTGCGGTCCCGGCCTCTGGTCGCGCCCAGGTCCTGCTCGGCGGAGTCGATGCGGGCCCACCCGGACAGGCCGACCGGGCGGATTCCTCGCCCGATCAACAGCCCCTCCAGATCTGGTAGCTGACGTCCCGACAACCGGTCCAGGTCCTCCAGGAGCAGCGCCACGGTCTCGGCGGAGTCGAGTTTGTTGGTGCCGATGACACCGCTGGGCCCGCGTTTGAGCCAGCCGGTGACGTACTCCCCCGGGCACGGCATTCCCTCCGTGTCGAGCACGCGTCCCCGGTCGTTGGGCACGACACCGCGGGTCGGGTCGAAGGGCACCGTGTCCAGCGGGAGGCCCCGGTAGCCGACCGCGCGGAGCACGGCGCCGACGGGGAAGGTGGTGAAGTCACCCGTGCCCTGCGGCGCGCCGTCGGGTCCGTCGTGGGTGCGTTCCGTCAGGAGCCCTGTCACCCGGTGCTCACCCAGCACCCGGTGCGGGCGGGTGAAGAAGCGCAGCGCGATGCGGCGCGGTGCGCCGAGCGGCGGGCGGGCCGCGAGGTCCGCCAGGGCGCGGAGGTTGGCCTGGGCGGTCCGGTCCGGATCCGCGCTCCCGGGCACGGTGAGCTGCCCCGGGTCGACGATGACGTCCACCCCGTCCAGTCCGCCCAGCTCCCGCAGCTCCTTGGGGGTGAAACGGGCATGCCGCGGTCCGCGCCTGGCGAGCACCACCACCTCGCGCACCGCGCTGTCGCGCAGCGCGGCGAGCACCTGTTCCGGCATGTCCGTGCGTTCCAGGTCCGCGACCGGCCGGGCGAGGACGCGCGCCACGTCGAGCGCGACGTTTCCGGCGCCGATCACGGCCACCCGCTCCGTGTCGAGCGACAGCGGCGGACGCGCGTCCGGGTGACCGCTGTACCAGGACACGAAAGCGGTCGCGGAACAGCTCCCGGGAAGGTCCTCGCCGGGGATCCCGAGGCGGCGGTCGCCTGCGGCACCGGCCGCGTAGACTACCGCGTCGTAGCGGGCGAGCAGCTCGTGCCGTGTGAGGTCCGTCCCCAGTTCGACCCCGCCGTGGAAGGCGACCCGTGGATCGTCCAGCACCTTGCGGAGCGAGCCGGTGATCGACTTGATCCGGGGATGGTCGGGGGCGACGCCGTAGCGCACCAGGCCGTACGGGGCCGGCAGTCGGTCCAGTACGTCGACGCGTACGTCGTGACGGCTCTGGCGGATCAGCTCCTCGGCCGCGTAGAGCCCGGCGGGTCCGGCGCCGACGACCGCCACGCGTCGCGCCGGGCGTTGGGGGGACAGGCGGCTCACCAGGCCACGGGGAGGCTGCTGACGCCGCCGGTCAGGGTCTCGGTGACCTCGACTGCCTCGCCCGTCAGCCGCAGGCCCGGCAGCCGGCGGAAGACGGTGGACAGGGCCACCTGCATCTCCATCCGTGCCAGTGGCGCCCCCAGGCAGTGGTGCAGGCCGTGGCTGAGTGTCAGGTGCGGGTTGGGCTTGCGGGTGATGTCGAAGGCGTCCGGAGCGTCGAAGGCGTTCTCGTCGTGGTTGGCCGCCGTGATGTCCACGAGCACGCACTCACCCTTGCGGATCAGCTGACCGTCGATCTCCACGTCCTCGCTCGCCAGGTGCGGCGGCAGGCCCCCGCCGCCGCCGACGGGCTGTCCCTGCACGAATCCTCCGTGGCGGAGGGTCTCCTCGACCAGGGTGGGCGTGATGCTGTCGATGTCCGTCAGCAGCAGCTTTAGGTGGTCGGGGTTGTGCAGCATGGTGGTGGTACCGAGCGTGATGAAGTTGGCGGTGTTGTCGAAGCCTCCGACCAGGACCAGCATCGCGATGGGCAGGATCTCGTCGTCGGTGAGCGAGTCGTCCTTCTGCTCGGCCACGGCTAGCATGCTGAGCAGGTCCTCCCGCGGCTCGGCGCGCCGCCGCGCGATGAGCTCGGCGAGGTATCCGTACAGTTCGATGCTGTTCTGCATGGTCTGCTCCTCCGTCATCCCGGAGACCGCGAGCAGGGCGTGGGACCAGCCGATGAACCTGTCCCGGTCCTCCTCCGGGACGCCGATCAGCTCGCACAGCACCCGGATGGGGAACGGGATGGCGAACTCCTTGGCGAAGTCGCCCTCCTGGCGTCCGTCGGCGGTCATACGGTCGAGCAGAGCGTCGGCCATCTCCTGCGAACGCAGGCGGAGTTGCTCGACCCGGCGGGCGGTGAACGCACGGGCGACCAGACGGCGCAGCCGGGTGTGCTCCGGCGGGTCGGACCACTGGAAGGTGCCCAGCAGGAACGGCGGGAACTGGACGAAGTACGGTACCTCCCGCTCACGGAAGGGCTGGCGGACGAAGCGGCGGTCCTCCAGCATCTGCTTGGCGGCGGCGTGCCGGTGGATCACCCACACATCACCGCCGTAGGGCATGGTCACCCTGGTCATCGGCCGGTCCGCGCGCACCTTGCGGAAGGCCTCCAGGGCCTCCTCGGGCGGCAGCGGCGGGAACGGGAAGGGCGCGGTCTCACTGGTCATCGCGTGTCTCCTTCGACACAGGCGGATGCGGACGGGTGTACGAGAAGGGCGGAGCCGGCTCAGTCGACGAGTTGGCCGACCCCGTCCCGGACGAGGACGGCCGCGCCGGGACACAGGACGACCGCGTCCCGCAACTCCTCGGCCGGCTCCACGCGTTCGGCGCGGGGACGGGACCTGCCGTTCTCGACGGCGAAGTGCCGCGGGGCGATCGAGGCGCAGACGCCGGAGCCGATGCATGCCTCCCCGTCCACTTCCACGGTCCAGGTGTGGTCGGCCATGGGATTGCCTCCTTGATCTGTGGGTGCGGGCCGTGGGACGGGGCGCGTGCCGGGTCCGACGTGGCGTCAGGGCTGGGTCTGGGGCAGCATCAGGTCGACGGGCTGCGCGCCGTCGGTGCCGAGGATCTCCTCGATCCGTTCGGCGACCGACTCCGGGGTGAGCTCCGGGTCGACGATGCCCGTGGTGTTGACCATGACCATGCGGTTCACCAGCCCGCCCGCGACGTTGAAGACCTCGCCGGTGACGGCACAGCTGTCGTGCGCCAGGTAGGCCGCGACCGGTGAGACCAGCTCGGGCGGCATGCTGGTCATCATGTAGTCGAGCATCCCCTCCGGGAGGGTGTCGCCGGTAAGTTCGACCATGCGGGTGCCGGCGCCGGGAGCCACCGCGTTCACCTTGATCCCGGCGGCGTGGCCTGCGACGGCGAGGTTGCGGGTCAGGCCGTAGACGGCGCCCTTCGCGGAGCCGTAGTGGACCATGTCGGGCACACCGAGCAGGGAGGCCGAGACGGTGTTGACGATACGTCCGTTCCCCGAGGCCACGAGGTGCGGCCAGGCGGCGCGGGAGACGAGGAGGCTCCCGAGGTAGTGCACGTCCAGGTACTTCTGGTAGGTCTCGGGGGAGGTCTCGCCGAAGGGGGCGGGCCGGAAGATGCCGGCGTTGTTGATCACGGCGTCGAGTCGGCCGAAGGCGTCGAGCGCGGCCTGCACGATCGCGGCGGCGCCCTCCTCCGTGGCCACGGACTCCGTCGAGGCCACGGCGGTGCCGCCGGCCTCGACGATCTCCTTGACCACCTCCTCGGCGGGTGCGGCGGAAGGATTCGCGCCGTCGGTGTCGCCGCCGAGGTCGCAGACGACCACGGACGCGCCGCGGGCAGCGAGCAGCTGGGCGTGCGCGCGGCCGATGCCGCGTCCTGCGCCGGTGACGACGACCGCGCGTCCGGTGAAGTCGAGTGGTGCCATGTCAGTACCTCGTCGTTCTCGTCATTGAGCCGGGGTGGTCGACAGCCGGGGTGGGTGCCCGGAGGAGTGGGAGAGGCCGCGGGCGCCGTCGGACGACGGCCCCGGGGGGCGGAGTCCGTGACGCCGGAGGCGGGCGCCAGCCGGTGACAGGCATGGCCCGCTGGTTCCGGACGACAGGCCCCGCTCGGGTGAAGTGGATGACCGGTCAGCGGATCCCGCGGTGGATGCGCGCGGGCGTGGTCCCCCCGGTTCCGTAGGACCGGTCGGGTCAGGGACGGGTGGTACCACCGGGCACGTCGACCCGGGCAGTCCAGATCGAACCGCGACCCTCGGTGCGGGACTTCTCGCGGTCGAAGACCTCCACGCCACAGGTGATGAACAGGGTCCTGCGGTCGGCGCCCCCGAGTGCGCAGGCGACACCCATGCCCGCCTGTTCGGCCGGAAGGTCGACGGAGGCCACGGCCGGACCGCCTTCGAGGACGCGCAGCACACCGCTGATCGGAGACGCCCCCCAGACCGCGCCCTTCTCGTCGACGCACATCCCGTCCATCATGATCTGGCCGTCGAAGAACGTGCGGCGGGCCCCGAGCGAGCCGTCGTCCTTGATCTCCAGCGCGGTCAGCCGCAGGCCGTCGACCTCGGCGGTGATCAGCGTCCGGCCGTCGGCCGTGATACCCATGCCGTTGGCACCGTCGAAGACGCCTCCCTCCTCGGCGACGCGCGGGGTGCCGTCCGGCTCCACGACCAGCAGCGGGGCCTTGGCCGCGCTCTCGCCGGCGAAGAGGTTGTAGCCGAGCTGGGTGATGTAGGCCCGACCCCGCGCGTCCACCACCATGTCGTTGATCGGGCTGACCGCCAGACCGCGCAGGTCGGCGTAGACCTCCGTGGTGCTGCCGTCGTGGACCAGGACGACCTGCTCCCACATGGAGTTGACGAGGAGCCGGCCGTCCGGCAGGAATCCGGTGCCGACGCAGACGACCTCCTCGTCGACCAGGCTCTTGCGGTCGTTCAGGTCGAGGTAGACATCGGCCTCCCCGTCCTCGGTGACGGTGACGACACGGTGGTTGTACATGTCGGAGAAGTAGAAGCGCCCGTCGTGCCAGCGCGGGCACTCCGTCCAGCTGTAGCCGGTGGTCAGCTGCCGGGCCTCGTAGATCTGGGTCATACATACCTCCGTGAGGTTCCGCGGGCTCGCCCCCGGACAGGGTCGACGCCGTCGGGTGCATGGGGGACTGTGGTCGACCAGTGCGTTGGTCGGGACGTCGGTGGCACAGGCAGCGGGCGACCGTCTGGGACGGCGTACGGCTCTCCCGGAGTCGCGCGCACCGAACGGGATCCGGGCTTCCGCCGGAGCGGCGCTCGCCCGGGACTGCGGTCAGGGCACAGAAACGCTCCCTCGTCCAGGGGATGAAGGCCGCATCCGCACACCGGGCGCGTGCCGGCACCGGCCTGGCGGCGCGACGACGGAACGGTTCGACGACGTGCGGGCGGACATGGCAGGCCCCGATCGCGGCCACGGGGAGCGCCGTCATTTACTGTCTTGTGGACAGTAAACCCGCCCCGCACCAAGGGCAAGGGATCGTTCGCGATCGATCCGCGCGAGGCGCGGCCACGGCAGGGGACGGCGTGGGGAGCGCTGTACCACCACGCGGCGCGATGAGATCATGACGGCGACAGCTGCCCGGGGGCGAGGATCGGCACCCGGGCCGGCAGGAGGGACGAGTACCCATGGCGCGAGCGACACCGGGCGACGCCGTGACCACATCGGAGGTGGCCGGACTGACCGCGCTTCACGACTCCTTCGCCAACATCCTGGGCCGCTGGGCCGCGGCCGGGATCCAGGAGGTCATCATCGAGCGCGCGGGGGCGGGCATCGATCCGGCGTCGATGACGGTGCTCAACGTCCTGATGCGCGCGGGTGGTTCGGCCCGCCCCTCCCACGTGGCGCAGCAGACCGGAACCGGCGCCTCGAACGTGAGCAAGGTGCTGGCCCGCATGGAGAGCCGCGGGCTCGTCGAGCGGGCGACCGACGAGGGCGACCAGCGCGCCGTGAGCATCACCGTGACCGTGGCCGGCCGTCGCGTCCACCAAGCCGTCGTGGACACGTCGATCGCCATGCTGGGCGAGCTGCTGCACGACTGGTCGCACGACGACATCGAGCTGTTCGGCGCACTGCTCAACCGCTACGCCACAGCTCTCCAGAACACCGTCTTCGGCTGAGGACCGTGGGCCGCCACAGCGGACGATCTCGATGCGGCGCCCACGAGCGGCGAGCGGCGTACCCTCCACCGGACCGTCACGTCGGGAACCGTTATGGAGAGAACCGTCTCCATCCCGTCTCTTACGCTCGCACGGACCGAGAGCGCCGTTCTGTGGCGTAGCTTTGCCCCTGTTCACCCGTGGACCCGGCCTCCGGTCCGGTCCAGCGACTCGCCCACGATCTGCTGCGTGAGTTGCGTCGGCCGCAGGCGGTCCCACCTACCGGAGCATGGCCCGTGATGCCGGTGGTGGACCAGCCCGGGGCCGACGGACGCCGAGGCTCGGGGGCGGCTGCTTGCGGTGTCGGCGCTGTATGGCGAAGACGCGACAGCTCACGCAGGGGAGACGCACCCTGCCGGGAGAAGCTCCACACCGTGTGAGAGGCCACCGTCGCACCACGCCTCACGCCGTCAGCGGCGCAGGAGCCGTCCGTGGCGGAAACACGAGGGCTCCTCAGCGCCAACCACGGTTCAGTGCGGCCGGATCGGTCGTCCCCCGCTGCACCTTCGCGTCGTGGGCTCGGGGAAGCCGGCGTTGGTGACGTAGATCCGGTTTCCGCGTACCGCGACGGAGGTCGGTGAGGCAAGGCCGTCCGAGACGGTCAGGACGGTCTCGGTGGCCCGGCCGGGACGGACGACCACGACCTGGCCGAGGCGGTTCAGCGCGGCGAACACCAAGTCCGATCGGTCGTTGAGGAAGTTGAAGTCGTCGACGCTGGTGAGGCCGTCGGCCACGGTGTGGATGCGACCCGGGGCACCGGAACTGGCGACCGGGATCCGCAGCAGGGTGCCCCGCGCGGTGTTGGAGACTCAGACCGCCCCCCGGTGGAACCGGAGCCCGTTGACGCCGAACGGGTTGAACGGGTTGGACGGATCGGCCGCGAGGGCGGGGTCGGTCAGCCAGGCGGTCGCCTCGCCGCCGGCGGCCGGGACGGCCCAGACGGTGCCCTTGCTGCTGTCGGCCACGTACAGGGTGCGTCCGGTGGGGTCGAGGGCCAGGCCGTTGGGGAGTCAGTCGACGGGCAGGGCGGCGATACGGCCGGGGGTGCCGCCCGGGGGCAGCTTCCACACGCCGGCCCGGGAGGCGTCGGAGGAGTACACGTTGTAGTAGACGGTGCCGTCGCGGCCGCGTGCGAGGCCGGTGAACGCGTCGCCCCGCTGCCCCTCCACGATCACCCTGGTCCGCCCGGATGGACCGATCCGCAGCAGTGACGGACGCTCGCCCGCCGCGCTGCTCCCGCCCAGCGTGGAGACGGTCAGCGAGCTGTCGGGGTTGACGGTGACGTTCTCCGGGGAGTCACCGGCGGCGAAGTCAAGTGCGGCGAGGGTCCTCACGCCGGTGACGACCGGCCGCGGGGACTCCTGCCGTGGCGCCGCCGACGCGTACGGCGCCGAGACCAGGAGGGCTGCCGCAGCGATCACCGCCGCGGGTCCGCATCGCTTTTTCAGGAGGGTTGTCACGGGTACTGCTGTGGGGATTTCCATACGGTTCATCGCGCTTTTCTGAATCGGCGCAGCTGAGGCTGCGCGGAAAATCGGGCATGGTTTGCACCAAATGACACCAGGACCCGGCACGGGTCCACTCCCGGGCCGGCGAACCGCCCGGCGTCCGCTCCTGGCGGGCGGAGGACGCGCCGGGCAAGGCATGATGTTCCAACTTGAACCACTTGAACCTTAGGGGGAAGTTCCAATTTGAACAAGTTATGATAGGGTAAAAGTATGGATCACTCGCGGCCGCTGGACCAACGCGAAGAGCGGGCCTGGCACACGCTGGTCAGCGCCACCACGCTGCTCAACCGGGTGCTCGATCAGCAGTTGCGCACCGATGCCGGGTTGTCCCATGTGCAGTACGCCATCCTGGCCCACCTCGGCTACGCACCCGGCGGGTCGATGCGCATGGTGGCGCTCGCCGAAGCGTTGAAGGTCACCAAGAGCGGTCTGACCTACCAGATCGTGCAACTGGAGAAGGGCGGCTTGGTCGTTCGCGGGGCCTGCCGCACGGACGACCGCGGAGTGGTCGCCACCCTCACTCCGCGCGGTAGGGAGTTGATGGACCGGGCGGCGCCCGGTCACATCAGGCTGGTCCGCGAGCTGGTCATCGACGCCCTCACTGCGGAGCAACTGGACGCCCTGGCGGCAGGCTTCGCGGAGATCCTGCGCCGGATCGTCGACACCAGGATGTAAGCGGCACCCGACGTTCGGCCACCGGGGCGGCTGTCGTCACCGATAGCGTGGCAGCCTTCTGGCGCCGACCGCCGGGTGCGGCTCCGAGCCGCACGCCCGACGGCCCAGCACCCCGCCGAGGAGAAACCCAGGCGCACGGGTCGGCGTCACCTCCGGGACGGACCGGGCTCCGTCGCGGCAGGCGGCCCTCCACCCGTGGCCGACGACTGCACCCCAGAGACCGCCAGGTGGCTCCACCGATCCACTGCACACCTTTGCGCAATGGATCTCCCTTACCTCCGGCCGGAGTCATAGGGGCAGCACCACGAATGCGCGCATGCCGTCGCCGCGTTCGACGATCGCCAGGACCAGCGCGAGCACGGTGAGGCAGTGTTCCACGAGATTGCCGGTGCAGCCTCCGTCGGCCCGGACCAGTTCCAGCCGGTGGTGCGCGTCGGTGACCTGCCCGAGCAGCACGTGGGCGGCGGCGCGGTCGCCGGTGTCAGCGGCGGTGACCATCACGCCCAGCAGCAGGCCGAGCGTGTCGACCACGACGTGCCGCTTGCGGCCGTTGATGAGCTTGCCGCCGTCGAAGCCTTGGCTGTCAGCCCCGAAGACGGCGTCCGCCCTGACCGACTGCGAGTCGATCACACCGGCCGTCGTCGCCGCGTCGTGCCCCAGCGTTTCGCGGACTGTCCGCGCAGGCGGTCGCGGAACTCCTTGACCAGGCCGTGATCGCGCCGCCGCCGGAAGAGCACATACTCCCGGTCCCTGGGCGGGAACTCCACAGGCGTGGCGCGCCACTTGACGCCGCTGTCCACGAGATACCGGATCGCATCGTGTACCGCCCGGTGGCAGTATGCCTCTGGTCCGCTCCACCGGCACGAACACGCACAACTTGCGGCGACAGGGTCTCCTGAACCTCGTTCGGCCTCGCAACCCCGAACTGCCAAGAGGCCCTGTGCTCATGCCCGCAGCCAGACTCGATCACCAGATCGGGACTCCGGTTCGACGCTCGCACCTCAAGCTCGGAACGACATCAACTGCTGACCCGACACGGCGTTGAGCCATCGACCTTGCCTGCGGAAGGACTGCGGAATTCAAGCCGCGAACGGCCGGACACGACGCCACACAGTTGATCTTCGAATTCCTCGCACCGATGACATACGGCATCTGGAGGTATGCGATGGCGGGTGTCAGCGGGGGTTCTTCGGAGGATAGTCGCCCGGTCCGGTGCGAGCGGCCCAGAAGGCGAGTGCCTGGTCGAACCAGCCGTTGGCCGGTGTGCCGACGCCGAGCCCGAAGCCGTGGCCGCCCGTGTCGAATCGCCGGTAGTCCACGGTCACGCCGAGGCCCCGCAGCTTGTCGACCAGCGCGTCCACCCCCGCGATCGGGGCTATGACGTCGTCGGCGGCGTGGATGACGAAGGAGTCGGGAAAGGACGGCCCGACGAAGTCGCTGTACCGCGGGGTCATGTAGGCGCTGATGATGGCCGCCGGGTCGCGGAAGCCATGAGCCTGCGCACCGTACTGGTTGTCGGAGCCCCAGGCGCCGGCGATGGAGGCGCCGGCCGAGCTGCCCCAGAGCGCGTAGTCGTCCATGCGGTAGTTCTTGTGGAGCAGCTTCGACCGGGTGAATCTCAACGCCTGTGCCAGGTCGTCCGTTCCGTCCGCCATCGCCTTCAACTCCCCTTCGCGGCCCGGCAGGCGGCCGTCGGGACTGACACGGTACTTCAGGACCGCGACGTTGTACCCGGCCTCGTGGAGCCGCTTGGCGTGGGGGAACGCCTCCTGGATCGAAGCCACCGAGGTGAACCCTCCGCCCGCGAGAACGACCGCGAGTGGTGCGTTGGGTTTTCCGGGAATGAAGAACACACCGGCCGTTCCCTTCGAGGGATCGGCCGCGATAGCGGCGTCGGAGTATATCTGGTGGAACAGCCGGCTGCCCTTGTTCCGCTGGTCGATGAGGAAGTTGACGCCGTCCACCATCGTCGGCACGTCCCAGCCGTACGGCGACAGGTACGGCGCCACCTGGGCGAGGGGCAGGTCCTTGACAGCCTCCCACGTCGGTCCGGCTTCCCACGGACCGATGTACCGGCCGAAGCCGACGAACGCGGGATGTTCGGCGAGCTGACCGAACGTTTCAGCGCCGGTGATGTGCGCGAAACAGGCCTTCTTGCACGCCGGGGTCCCCGATGTGCCCGTGGGCGCCGCAGAGGCCGCGCCGGCGGCTACCGGCACCGTCAGCACCGCGAGGGCGACCGCGCCCGACGCAAGCCTGCGCCAGTGTCGAAGCGCCCCGACCTTCGCGGGTCTGCGCCCGTCAGCATCCAGGTGGTAAGGCATGGACAGTCCTCCTTGGGGACACGCCGTTGTCGGCCAGGCATGAAGTTCGAGCGGTCCGGTGTCGGCCCCGCCCAGGACCGTCCCTCACGCGGAACGTCGTCGAAGACCGATGGCGAGCATCGCGTACGACGCCCAACTCATGGCCGCATCAGCGATTGAAACGGTTCAGAAACTTGGCGAAATCTAGATGAAAAAACCTACCGGCACAAGGTTTTCGGCAGATGACCGCTTATACAACAGCTTCAGTGGACGGGCGACGAGGCAGGCGCGGCGCCATCCTCCACCGCGGCATCCTGGACTGACTGCCCGCCCATGCCCGCCCCGGCGACACCCCGGGCTCAACCTCATTCACGACCTGCGCGAACAGGGGATCGGCGCACGCACCCTGGTCGCCCCGAGCCGGATCGACACCCGCGACACCGGCACGGCGCGATCGTCGTACTCATGCTCGCGCCCTACGCCCGGATGGAACGCGCCTTCGTCCGAGAGCGCGCCACCCATGCCCGCTCAGTGGCCGCAAGGACCGGACGCAGACAGGGACGGCCCGCAGGATGGCCGAAAACCAGGTCCGCCGGGCGAAGGTCGCACTGGACCCCAGAGAGTCCCTCGCCAACATCGCGGAGGCCAGGCGCCGGATGGAGACGCGCAGGGACCAACAAGCCAGACACATGGCGTGAGCCGGGCGTCGCGGAGCTGCGGCCCCGATACCGCAGACCCACGGTCGAGGACATCGTCCACGGCGCGGTGACCTCGTCGGGTCCGGCCGCCGCGGTCACGACCCTGGGCCTGCGGCAGCCGGCATCCGCCTCGCGCGCACGCGGACGATGCCGTCGATCAGGGAACCGGACTCCGTGGTGCGGTCCTCGTCGACCGCGCCGAGCATGGGCGCGCCTTCCCAACCGACGGGTGGCACCTCGGTGCGCTCAGTGACCATCAGGCGTCGTCCCTTCGGTGCAGCCGCGGACCGGAGGGGCGCGTGCGGCGGGGGCCACCCAGTGGCGCCTCCCCTAAAACCAAATTACACTTGGCTTTCAAGGAGTCCCTGGGCACACCGGATCACGTGCTCCCCCGACGGCACCACGCCCTGCGGCCACAAGGCGCACATGCCGTCGGCCGAGCCGCGGGGTCCGTACTGTCAGGATGCCCTGCCGTCGGATTCGAGGGTGGTTTCCCCGGAGACGTCCCCGACGGACGCCGACGAACGGAGGTGCTCGCGCAACCACTCCTCGGTGTTGCTGACGTGCAGGAGCGCCGCGGCCTGGCTGAGGGCGTAGTCCCGCGCCGAAAGGGCCGCGTAGATCGCCTCGTGCTCCGCGAGGGTCCTCCCCGCGGCCTGGTCGTCGACGAGACCGCGCCAGATCCGGGCCCGCAGCGTACGTCCGGAGATCCCTTCCAGGAGCGTGAGCAGTGACTCGTTGCCCGTCGCGGTGACGACGGCACGGTGGAACGCGGCGTCGTGCGAATTCAGCCGCTCGACATCCTCACGGGCCTCCCGCATGGCGTCCAGGTGGCGTTTGACCTCGGCCAGGCCGTCGTCGGTGATCCGGGTGGCGGCGAGGGCCGTGGCGAGGGGCTCCAGCAGTCGCCGTACCTCCATCAGGTCGAGCAGGGCTCCTTTGTCGCTCTGCATCAGCTCGACCGCTCCCCCGAGCCCTTCCAGCAGCAGGCTCGGCTGAAGGCTGGTGACATAGGTGCCGTCGCCCCGTTTGACCTCCAGCACTCGCGCGACCGCGAGCGCCTTCACCGCTTCCCTGGCGAGGTTGCGGGACAGTCCGAGTTGGGCGGAAAGCTCCTGCTCGGGTGGCAGCTTGGAGCCCGGCGGCAACGCTCCGCTCCGGATCAGTTCCCGGATCTGCTCGATTGCCTTGTCCGTGAGAGACAACGCGAACTCCTTCCCTGAGCCGGCTCAAGCGGGGACATCCGGGCTGATCAGTTCCTGGGCCCGAAGATCATCCCAGAGACCCGTGGAAACGTGTCGTCCGTGAAGCTCGACGTTGCGCACGACCTGATCCGGATTCCGCATGCCGAGGGTGACATTGATGATAGTGGGGTGGGTGAACGGGAAGGCCAGCGCGGCTGCGGGGAGACTCGTCCCGTGCCGTTCACAGATCTCCGCGATGCGTTGCGCGCGAGTGACAAGGTGGGCGGGGGCGTCCTGGTAGTCGTACTTCATACCCTCGGTGGGACGGTCACGGGCGAGGAGTCCTGAGTTGAAGACGCCTACCGCCACGACGCCCTTGCCGTGGTCGTGTGCGGCTGGCAGGACATCGTCGAGGGCGGACTGGTCGAGGAGGGTGTAGCGGCCGGCGAGCATCACCACGTCGGCGGCGGTCTCCCGCAGGAAGCGGGCGAGCATGGCCGACTGGTTCATGCCGGCTCCGATCGCGCCGATCACGCCCTGGTCACGCAGGTCGGCGAGGGCGGGCATGGCCTCGTCGGCGGCCTGGGGCCAGTGGTCGTCGGGGTCGTGGAGATACACGACGTCCAGGCGGTCGAGGCCGGTCCGCTCCAGCGTGGCCTCGACGGACCGGAGGACGCCGTCCCGGCTGAAGTCCCACTGTCGGCGCAGGTCGTCGCGGACGACGAACCCCTGGCTGTCGACGCCTCGCGGGGCCTCGTTGGGCACCAGCAGACGACCGACCTTCGAGGAGACGACGTACTCTGCTCGCGGCCGGTCCCGCAGGGCCGCGCCCAGTCGCCGCTCCGACAGGCCCAGGCCGTAGTGGGGCGCGGTGTCGAAGTAGCGGATGCCGGCCTCCCAGGCCGCGTCCACCGCGCCGGCCGCGTCCTCGGCGGGGGTCACCCGGAACAGGTTGCCGATGACGGAGGCGCCGAAACCGAGCTCGGTGAGCTCGACCGTGGTGTTCGTGATCTTCCTGCGCTGCAAAGGGGTCCTCCAGGAGCGGACGGTTCGGTGCCGGGCTTCAGCGACGGACGGCGGCGGAGCCTCCGGCCAGCAGGGCCTCCACCTCGGCGAGCGAGGCCATGGAGACGTCGCCGGGTGTGGTCATGGTGAGGGCGCCGTGGGCGGTGCCGTAGGCGAGGGCTCGCTCCAGGCTCTCGCCGCCCAGCAGACCGTGGATCAGCCCCGCGGCGAAGCCGTCACCGGAGCCGATCCGGTCCAGGACGTGCAGGCCGGGCATCAGGGGACCGGTGAGGAAACCGGTCTCGGGCGACCACGCCGCCGAGGACCAGTCGTTGACCCCCGCCGAGGGCACTTCGCGCAGAGTCGTCGCCAACACCCTTGCCCCTGGCAGGAGTGCGGCGACCTCGGCGAGGGCGTCCGGAAGTTCGTCGGCACCGACGCGTACCGCACCCGGGTGGCTTCCGGCCAGCCCCAGGGCGCCCACCACCACATCGGCGTGCCGGGCGAGTCGCAGGTCCACCTCGCGGGCCGCAGCGGCGCCACCGCGGCCTTCCCAGAGGCTGGGTCGGTAGTTGGGGTCGTAGGAGACCGTCGCGCCGTGGCGTCGAGCCGCTGCCATCGCCTCGTCCGAGACGTCCACGGTGGTGTCCGACAGCCCGGCGAAGATACCCCCGGTGTGGAACCAGCGCACGCCGGAGGAGAAGACGGCGTCCCAGTCGACGTGGCCCTTCCGGAGCTGGGAGACAGCCGTGTGCGCGCGGTCGCTCACGCCGAGCGCGCCGCGGATGCCGTAGCCGCGTTCGACGAAGTTGAGGCCGTTGCGGGCGGTGCGGCCGATACCGTCCGAGGGAACCCAGCGGATCAGCGAGGTGTCGACGCCGCCCTGGAGGATCAGGTCCTCGGCGAGCCTGCCCACCGCGTTGTCGGCCAGGGCGGTCACGACGGCCGTCCGCCAGCCGAAGCAGCGGCGCAGACTGCGGACCACGTTGTACTCGCCGCCTCCCTCCCAGACCTGGAAGGAGCGCGCGGTGCGGATCCGGCCCTCCCCCGGATCGAAGCGGAGCATCACCTCGCCGAGGGCCACGACGTCGGTCATCGCGTGCTCCTCTCCACCGCCTGCGCGGTCAGTCGCCGGATCTCCGCGTGGTCGCCGCACTCCAGGAGGGCGCCGGGAGCCATCCAACTGCCGCCCACGGCAAGCACCGAGGGCTCGGCAAGATACTCGCTCAGACGATCGGGACCGATGCCGCCGGTCGGCACGAAACGTGCCTGCGGAAACGGCGCGGCGAGGGCTCGGACGGTGTCCAGGCCGCCCAACTGCTCGGCGGGGAACAGCTTCACCGTGCCCAGCCCGGCCCGCAGGGCCCGCATCAGCTCGGTGGCCGTCGCGATGCCCGGCACGACGGGGACTCCCAACTCAAGGCACTTCGCCACGACTTCGTCGTCCCAACCGGGCGATACGACGAACCGGGCACCGGCGGCGACAGCGCGTTCCACCTGCTCGGCGGTGAGAACGGTGCCGGCACCGACGACGAGGCCGCCGTGCGCTGCCATCGCCTTCACCACCTGCTCGGCGGCAGCGGTGCGGAAGGTGACCTCGGCGCACTGGGCCCCGCCCGCCACGAGCGCGGCGGCCAGCGGAGCGGCCATCTCCTCGGAGGGCACGGTCAGCACCGGCAGGATCCTGGCGCCGGCCAACGCGGACGTGAGATCGGTGGTCATCGGCCGAGCCATCCGCCGTCGACGGGGAGGGTGGTGCCGTGGACGTAGGCGGCGGCGTCGGAGGCGAGGAAGACGGTGGCGCCGGCGAGGTCGTCCGCATCGCCCCAGCGGCCGGCGGGGATGCGATCGAGGATCGCCTTGCTGCGGGCCGGGTCCTCGCGCAGGGCGCGGGTGTTGTCGGTGGCGATGTAGCCCGGCGCGATCGCGTTGACGTTCACCCCGTGCGGCGCCCACTCGTTGGCCAGCGCCTTCGTCAGCCCCGTGACGCCGTGCTTGGCGGCGGTGTAGCCGGGCACCGTGATCCCGCCCTGGTAGCTGAGCAGCGATGCGGTGAAGATGATCTTCCCTTGGCCGCGGGCCACCATCGACGCGCCGACCGCGCGAGTCAGCGCGAACTGCGCGTTGAGGTTGACCTGGAGCACCAACTCCCACTCCACGTCGGTGTGTTCGGCAGCCGGAGCGCGGCGGATCGTGCCCGCGTTGTTCACCAGGATGTCCACCGGCCGCTCCCGCGAGGCGAGGTCCGCACCCAGGGCCCGCACCGCATCCGGGTCGGCGAAGTCGGTACGGATCGCCTCGAAGCCGCGCCCCGCGGCCTCCACGTCCTTCTGGACGTCGCTGCCGGAGGACTCCAGGTACGCGCTCACCCCGATGACGTCCGCGCCCGCCTCCGCGAGCGCGCGGGCCATGGCCCGGCCGATACCACGCCGCGCCCCGGTCACCACCGCGAGCTTCCCGGTCAGATCGAAGAGGGTCATGCTCGGGCTCCCCGGAAATCGTTGCTGCAGTCGACAAGGATCTTCATCACGTCTCCGCCGCCCTCCAGCGCCTCGAACGCCGCCGGCGCCTCGGCCAGCGGCACCACCTTGCTGATCAGCCGGCCGGCCGGGACCGTGCCGTCCGCGACCAGAGCCACCGCCCTCTCGAAGTCGGAGCGGTCGTACAACCGCGCCCCGACCAGGGTCAGTTCACGCCAGAAGAACCGGTGCAGGTTCACCTCCCGCGGCCGGGCGTGGATCGCGACCAGACACAGCCTGCCCCGCACGCCCAGCACGTCGACCGCACACTCCACCCCGGCCTGCGCACCCGACACCTCGAAAGCGACATCCGCACCCGCCTCACCGGTCCACTCCCGGACCAGTTCGGGCACGTCGACCGCGACCGGATCCCACGTCTGAAGGCCCAGCTCCTCCGCGAGCAGCCGCCGGTGCGCGCTCAGCTCCACCACCCGCACGTCGGCACCCGCGCCCCGCGCGACCAGCGCGATCAGCACACCGACCGGACCACCGCCGACCACGACGACCTTCTCACCCTCCCGCACCTGCGCGCGGCCCACATCGTGCACGGCGACGGCCGTGGGTTCGACGAGCGCCGCCCGGTCCAGAGGCAGATCTCCCGGCAGCCGCACCAGGGTGGACGCCGGCACCGTCCAGCGATGCTGCATCGCACCCGGCGAATCGATCCCGATGAAGTCCAGGTGCTGACAGATGTGCTGGTGCCCTGCCCGGCAGGCGGGACAGGAATCGTCCCAGCGCAACGGCATCACCGTCACCGGGTCGCCCGGCCGCCAGCCCTCCACACCCTCCCCGACCGCCACGACCCGGCCCGCCATCTCATGCCCCAGTACCGCCGGCGCACCCACCCGGGCGTCCATGTCACCGTGGAAGATATGCAGATCCGTCCCGCAGATCCCCACGTAAGCCGGAGCCAGCACCACCTCCCCCCGACCCGGCGGCGCCTCCTCCACCGCCGCCGTGTCCAGCACACGAGCGGAGACGTAACGAACAGCGAGAGTCATCGTGAAGTCAGGGTCCCTTCCGCGCGGACGCCGATGGTCAGCAGCAGGTTGGCGTAGGTACGGGTGTCGGCGGTGACGATCGCCAGCGCCAGGTCGGGCGAGCGGGCCGCGTCGTAGAACTCGAAGCGGCCGAGCGTCTCGACCGGTACGGGCGCGAGCCGGGAGCGGTACCCGGCGATCGCGGGCGGCTCGGGTTCGCCCTCCGGTGGCACCATCACATGGGCCGCCTCGACGGGCAGCGCACGCAGCAGGACGTCGAGGACGCCGGTGACGTCGAGCAGACCGGGGGCGAGGTTGAGGTGCACAGTCCTGGCACGCTCGCCGGTAGCGGTGCTCGCCGGGTAGTGACCGTCGGCGAGCAGGACACGGGCGCCGTGACCGGCTCCGGCGAGGGCTTCGAGGATACCGGGGTGCAGAAGTTCGGTCAGGAGCATGCGGCCGTCCCCTCGGTCCGGTGTGCGGGAAGGTGGTAGAAGGAGGCGGCCGTACCGGCGAGCACCGCCTCGGTCTCGCTTCCGGAGCAGTCGTGGAGAAGTTCCTCGACCGTCTCCGCCCAGCGGTTCCAGCCGCCGGCAAGGTTGCAGACCGGCCAGTCCGAGCCGAACATCAGCCGGCCCGGGCCGAAGGCCGAGAGCAGTACGTCCCACGCCGGACGGATGTCGTCGAGCGTCCACTTGTCGTGGTCCGCCTCGGTGACCAGACCCGAGACCTTGCACCGCACCTGCGGGTGGCCGGCCAGTTCTCCCACCTGCCGTGCCCAGTCCTTCAGTTCACCGGTGACGAGGTCCGGCTTTCCGGCGTGGTCCAGGACCAGCTCCAGTCCGGGGAACCGCTCGGCCAGGCGGATCACCTGCGGGAACTGGTGGCTGCGGATCAGCACGTCGTAACCGAGGCCGCGTTCCTGGACCGCACGCAACCCCCGCTCCACGGAAGGCTGTTGCAGCCACGTAAGGTCCGGCTCGCCCTGCACGAGGTGGCGCAGGGCCCGCAGGTGACCGCCGCCAGGCCCGTCCCTCAGCTCGTCGAGTACGTCTCCGACGGTCGGGGAGGTCAGGTCCGCCCAGCCGACGACGGCGGCGACGAGCGGGTCCTCGTCGGCCAGGGCGAGCAGTTCACGGGTCTCGGGCAACGATGTCACACACTGGACGACCACCGTGCCCGTCAGCCGGCGGCCCGCGATTGGCCGGGTGGCCGCCGCACGCAGGTCGGCGGAGCCGAACGAGCGGCGGATCGGCTCGTGTTGAGGCTCGTCGAGCCAGGGCTGGGGGCGGCGGTCGAGGTCCCACAGATGGTGGTGGGCGTCGACCAGGGGCAGCGGCTCAGACACGGGCGGACCAGACCGGGCCGTCGGGGTAGGTGTACTCCTTGAGGGACGCCTGGTGCATCTGGGCGCTCAGGCCCGGCAGTTCGGGTGCCAGGTAGTTGCCGTGGGCGATGCGGACGGGATCGACGAAGTGCTCGTGGAGATGGTCGACGTACTCGATGACCCGGTCCTCGGTGGTGCCGGTGACCGCGATGTAGTCGAACATCGACAGGTGCTGGACCATCTCGCACAGGCCGACGCCGCCGGCGTGCGGGCAGACGGGGACGCCGAACTTGGCGGCGAGCAGCAGGATGGCGATGTTCTCGTTGACGCCGCCGAC
This sequence comes from Streptomyces sp. NPDC096132, assembly GCF_044763345.1. Lineage (NCBI taxonomy): Bacteria > Bacillati > Actinomycetota > Actinomycetes > Kitasatosporales > Streptomycetaceae > Streptomyces > Streptomyces sp. NPDC096132. Next base: position 124,712 of record NZ_JBIWGA010000018.1, on the reverse strand, counting down.
CCTGGCGGAGTCGATCTGCACGATGTCCACCGCGCCGGCCTGCAACAGTTGCTTGAAGACGACCCGGTTGGCGATGTGCTCGCCGGTCGCGACCTTGATGGGCGCGAGGGCCTTGCGGACCTCCGCGTGGCCGAGGATGTCGTCCGGGGAGGTGGGCTCCTCGATCCAGTACGGGTCGTAGGGGGCCAGCGCGCGCATCCAGTCGATGGCGGGCTGGACGTCCCATCTCTGGTTGGCGTCCACGGCGATGCGGATGTCCGCGCCGACGGTCTCGCGGGCGGTGCGCATGCGCCGTATGTCGTCCTCCAGATCGGCGCCGACCTTCAGCTTGATCTGGGTGAAGCCGTCGGCGACGGCCTCGCGGGCGAGGCGGGACAGCTTCTCGTCGGAGTAGCCGAGCCAGCCGGGGGTCGTGGTGTAGGCGGGGTAGCCGTGTTCCAGCAGGTGGGCGATGCGCTCCTCGCGGCCGGGTTCGGCGCGGCGCAGGATTCCCAGGGCGTCCTCGGGGGTGAGGGCGTCGGACAGCCAGCGGAAGTCGACCTGGGCGACCAGTTCCTCGGGCGTCATCTCGGCGAGGAACCGCCACACGGGCTTGCCGACCCGCTTGGCCGCCAGGTCCCAGGCGGCGTTGACGACGGCTCCGGTCGCCATGTGGATGGCGCCCTTCTCCGGTCCCAGCCAGCGCAGCTGGGGATCGTGGACGAGGGAGCGGGCGAAGGCGCCGAGGTCGGCGCAGACCTCCTCCACCGACAGGCCCACGACGTGCGGGGCGAGGGTGGCGATGGCGGCGGCCTGCGCGTCGTTGCCGCGGCCGGTGGTGAACGCCAGGGCGTGGCCCTCGAGTCCGTCGCCGGCGTCGGTGCGCAGGACGACGTAGGCGGCCGAGTAGTCGGGCTCGGGATTCATCGCGTCGGACCCGTCCAGGTGCTCGGACGTCGGGAAGCGCACGTCGAGCACGTCCAGGGCGGTGATGCGGGCGGATGCGGGCACGGCAGGCGTCATGGCGGGAACTCCTGTGAGGGTCGGTCGGGCGCTCGGCGCTCTGCGACGGGATGTACGGGACTGCGATCGGCGCTGTGGCTCCGTCGCGGTCGGTTCAGTCCTGGACCTTGCCGCCCGTGATACGGGAGATGCAGAGGGCGACCAGGATGATCAGGCCGTTGAGGGCCCCGATCCACTGGGCGGGGACGCCCGCCAGGGTGAGCACGTTCTGAATCATGAAGAGGAGCAAGATGCCGGTGAAGGCGCCGAACATGGTGCCCTTGCCGCCGTTGAGGCTGATTCCTCCGATGACGGCGGCGGCGAAGACGGTGAAGATGTAGCCGTTGCCCTGCGCGGAGGCGACGGAGGCCAGCCGTCCGGACAGCAGCAGTCCGGCGAGGGCGGCGAGCAGACTGCCGGTGATGATGACGATCGCGAGCACCCGGTCGGTGCGGATGCCGGCGGCCTTCGCGGCGTCGACGTTGCCGCCGATGGCGTAGAGGGAGCGGCCGAAGCTGGTCCAGCCGAGGACGACGATCGCGACGGCGAACAGCACCAGGCAGACCCAGATGGAGGCGGGCATGCCGAACCATTCCGCGGTGCCGAGGTAGAGCATCGACTCGGGCAGCTGGAAGAAGGTCTGCCCGCCCGAGATGCCGGTGAGGATGCCGCGCAGCACGATCAGCATGCCGAGGGTGACGATGAAGCCGTTGAGGCCGAACCGGATGATCAGCAGCGCGTTGACCACACCGATCAGTACGCCCACAGCGAGCGTCACGGGGATCGCCCAGGCACCGGGGAGCAGGCCGAGGCCGTGCCCCGCGCCGGTGGGCACCACCAGCCAGGCCGCCACGCCGGGCGCGAGGCCCATGGTGGACTCCAGGGACAGGTCCATCTTCTTGACGATCAGGATCATCGTCTGGGCGAGGACCAGCAGGGCGATCTCGGACATGGTCTGCAGGACGTTGATCAGGTTGTCCGTCTGCAGGAAGATCGGGTTGACGATCTGGCCGACGATCGCGATGACGACGATGGCGGGAACCAGGGCGAGGTCGCGCAGCCGGGCGAGGGGGATGCGTCCGCCGAGCAGTCCGCGCCGCTCGGGCCGTTCTCCTGTCTCAGGCGCGGGGGTCTCCGCGAGGGCGGTTTCAGGCATCGAGGTCCACTCCTTCCATCGCGGCGACGAGGTCGTGGTCGTGCCAGCCGCGGGCGATCTCTGTCGTCATCCGGCCCTGGAACATCACCAGAACCCGGTCGCACATGCGCAGGTCGTCGAGTTCGTCGGAGGCGATGAGCACTCCGGTGCCGGCGTCCGCGGTCTCCTCGACCTTGCCGAGGAGGAACTCCTTGGACCGCACGTCCACGCCTGCCGTCGGGTTGATCAGGACCAGCAGTCGGGGGTCGTCGGCGAGGGCGCGTGCCATGACCACCTTCTGCTGGTTGCCCCCGGACAGTGCGGAGACCGGGAGTTCCGGCCCGGGGGTCTTGATCGCCAGCTTCTCGATCATGTCCCCGGCGAGCCGGTCCCTGCGGGCCCGGCTCAGCAGACCGCGCTGCGCGATACGGCCGGGCACCGACAGAGTGGCGTTGTCCGCGATCGACATGTCGGGGACGAAGCCCTGGTGGTGCCGGTCCTGCGGGACGAACCCGGCACCGGCGGCGAGCGCGGCCGGGACGCTCCCCGGCCGGGGCCGGTTCCCGGCGATCTCCAGCTCGCCGGACCCGGCGGCCCGAAGCCCTACGACGGTCTCGGCGACCTCCGTACGGCCGCTGCCCGCGGCGCCGGCGAGCCCCACGATCTCACCGGCGGCCACGGTGAAGCTGATGTCCTCGAACACACCCTCGCTGCGCAGGGCACGCACGTCCAGGGCGGTCCGAGCGGCGGTGTCGGGACCGCCCGCCCGCTCCGGACGGTCGGACCCGGCGGCCTCACCGGTCATGGCGGCGACCAGTTCGGTCCGCGGCAGCTCGGCGACCGGGGCGGTCACGATGTGCCGGGCGTCGCGGAACACCGTCACCATGTCGCAGATCTCGTAGATCTCCTGGAGGTGGTGGCTGATGAACAGGAAGGTGACGCCCTGCCGTTGCAGGTCGCGGATCCGGTCGAAGAGCCGGTTGATGGCGGCGGCGTCGAGCTGGGCCGTCGGCTCGTCGAGGATGATGAACCGGGCCCCGAAGGACAGCGCACGGGCGATCTCGACGAACTGCCGCTGTTCCACGCTCAGATCGCCGGCCATGGTCTGCGGGGAGACGTTCACCGACCAGGTCGACAGCAGTTCCTGGGCCCGGCTGCGCATGCCCTGCCAGCTGATCAGGCGGTTGCGTCCGCGCTGGTGGCGGTTGAGGAAGAGGTTCTCGGCCACGGTCAGAGTGGGGATGATCGTCGACTTCTGGTAGACGCAGGCCACGCGCTGCCGCCAGGCGTCCCGGTCGGCGAGCCGGGGGGCCGGCTCGCCCCCGAAGGTGACCATGCCCTCGTCCGGGGCCTGCAGACCGGTCAGGACGGACACCAGGGTCGACTTTCCGGCTCCGTTGCGGCCGACCAGGGCGTGCGTCTCTCCCGGCCGGACGGTGATCCGGGCGTCACGCAGGGCCACCGTCGGACCGAATCGTTTGACAATGCCCGTCGCCTCGACGACGGGCGGGGCTGCGGGAGCCCGCCCGTCGTCAGCCGGGGCGGGCGCGGGGGTGACTGCTCGCTCCCCGTCGCTCATCTCAACCGCCTTGAAATTGTGAGCTGTTGGCTTTTCCGACGGACCATCAGTCGAGGTTGTTGCCCCACAGTGACTTGTCGTCGCTCTTCACGCTGGGCACTCCGCCGTAGGTGCCGCCGTCGGCGGTGACGAGCGGAGCGGAAAGCTGGTCCTCCAGCAGACCGTCACGGACCTGGATGATGGTGCTGTCGTGGTCGGTCTTGCCCGGCTTGAAGGTCTTCCCGTCGATCGCGGCCTTCAGGTAGTACAGGGCGTACTTGGCATAGAGGTCGGCCGGCTGGGAGACGGTGGCGTCGATCTTGCCCTCGGCTATGGACTTGAGCTCCTCGGGGATGCCGTCGTTGGAGACGACGTACACGTGCTTCTTGTCCGAGGGGTCCACCAGCAGGCCCTTCTGCTTGAGGACCTGGAGCGTTCCCGACAGGGCGAAGCTGGACTGCATGTAAATGCCCTTGATATCCGGGTTGGCGGTCAGGTCCGTCTGGAGCTTCTGCGCGGCGACGGCGCCGTCCCAGTTGGTGGCCTCACCGAACACCTTGATGTCCGGGTAGTTCTTCTTCATGCAGTCGTTGAACGCCTCGGTGCGGTCACGGCCGTTGATGGAGTCCAGGCCACCCTGGAGCATCACGACCTTGCCCTTGCCACCGAGCTTGGTGCCCAGGTACTGACACGCCTTCTCGCCGTAGGCCCGGTTGTCGGCCCGCACCACCATAAACACCTTGCCGCTGTCGGGGCGGGTGTCCACGGTGACGACGGGGATCTTCTTCGCCTCCAGCTGCGACAGTGTCGGCGCGATGGCGGCGGTGTCCTGCGGGGCCATCGCGATCCCCTTGACCCCCTGACTGATGAACGTCTGCGCGTTCGACGTCAGCTTCGCCACGTCATTCTGCGAGTTGGTGGTCTTCAGCGAGAGGCCGAGCTCCTTGGCGTACTCCGGCGTGTACTTGATGTACGAGTTCCAGAAGTCGGTGTCGGAGCGCGGGTAGTCGACACCCACCAGCGGCGTGTCGCTCTTCGCCGACGCGGAGTCGGAGCTGGTGCTGCAGGCACTGAGCAGGGCCAGAGCCGAGCAGGCCGATACCGCGGAGAAGAGAGCAGTTCTGAGTCTCGTCATTGTTCCTCGCACTGATCCGGTGGGCGATGAGCGACCCCGATAGATGGGATGTCTTTATAGACAGAGCTCGGCCACGGTGTCCAGACCCCGAACCGAGAAACCTCAAAGCAGCAGGTAACGAACGAGGCTGGATAGCTCATCACCCTCATGAAACTCAACATCGATCCCATCAATGCCTGCGATAAGTCAGCCAGGCCCGAGTGACGGAGACGCGTCTCGGCCCCCGACCGACGACCGCCCCTTCTCCCGCCCCACACCCGGAAGCGTCGCCGCGGGCACCCCGGCGGCCGGCCGGGGTGTCAGGTGAAGCGCGAGATATACATGTGATGTCTGTGAGTCGATATGACACTATTTATGCTGATTCAGTCGCCAACACCCCAGTTAACCAAGCCGATTCATCCCTGCACAAGGGTTGACCGGCCCGATACGCGGATGAGATTCATAGGTCACATCAGCCCCTCCGTCCTCCGAAGCACCGGGAGTGAAAGTGTCCGGAAGTCTGTCGCGCCGCCGACTCATGGGTGTCGCGGGTGCCGCCATGGCCGCGTCCGCGCTGCCCGTCGTACCCGGTCTCGATTCGCTGAGCCGAGCCGCCGCGGCCACCCCGCAGGACAAGCTGAGCAAGCTGGTCGACCTGCGTTTCGGCATGTTCAACCACTTCAACCTCGGCACCTTCACCGACGAGGAGTGGGCCGCCGCTCACCAGGACCCCGCACTGTTCGCCCCGACCGCCGTCGACTGCGCCCAGTGGGCCGCCGCGGCGGCGGCAGCGAAGATGAGTTACGGCATCCTGACCACCAAGCACCACGACGGCTTCGCCCTGTGGCCCACCGCCTACGACACCCAGAACGTCGCCCACAGCGGCTACCCGCACGACATCGTCGACCAGTACGTCACGGCGTTCCGCGCCAAGGGACTCAAGGTCGGCCTGTACTTCTCCATCTGGGACCGCACCCACACCGTCGAGGCCTACGACACCCGCCACGGCGTCGCCAGCAAGGAAGCCGTCCAGCCCGCCGACCTCACCTACATCCTCGGCCAGATCACCGAACTCCTCACCAACTACGGCACCATCGACATATTCGTCACCGACGGCTACGCCTGGCAGATGGGCCAACAGGCCATCTCCTACCAGCGCATCCGCGAACACGTGCTGTCCCTGCAACCCGACATCGTCATGATCGACCACGGGGCGCTGTCGGTGCCCTTCCTCGGCGACGCGATCTACTTCGAGGAGCCGCTCGGAGTCACCTCGCCCGCCGGGAACACCTACGCGTCACTTCAGGGGCAGACGATCAGTGACGGCTGGTTCTGGCACCCCAGCACCCCCACGACCGACCCGATGAGCAAGGCATCGATCCTCTCCCACCTCGCCGACCTCGAACCCAAATACACCTCCTTCATCCTCAACTGCCCGCCCAACCGCAACGGCGTCCTCGACACCAACATCGTCAACCGCCTCACCGAGGTCGGCGCCGCCTGGAACCCCAACACGGCCAGAGCCCCCCTGCCCACCCAGCCCCTGCGCGTCGAACACCCCGTCACCCCCGTCAACGCCTACGCCACCGGCTTCCACACCGGCGAAGGACCCCTCAACGCCATCGACGGACTCAGCGACAAGAGCTTCGAAACCTGCTGGTCCACCTGGAACCTGGCACTCCCCCAGACCATCACCATCGACCTCGGCGGCGTCTGGAGCGGTATTTCATCACTGGAGTACCTGCCCAAGCAGTGGAACCGCAACAACTCCACCGACGGCGACATCACCTCCTGCACCATCTCCACCAGCACCGACGGCACCACCTTCACCCAGGTCGCCACCCCCACCTGGAACGGCGACCGCACCCTCAAGCTCACCGAATGGACCGCCCGCGACGCCGGCTTCGTCCGCATCAAGGCCACCGCCGCCACCGGCGACTACGCCAACATCGGCAACCTCCGCATCGGCGGACGCACCACCACCCCCGCACTGCGCTCCGGCGTCCTGCCCGGGGACGGCACCGTCTACCGACTCGTCGCCCGCCACAGCGGCAAGGCCGCCGACGTCTCAGGCGCCGGCACCGCCAACGGCACCGCCGTCCTGCAATGGCCCTGGAAGAACACCACCAACCAGAAGTGGACCTTCACCAGCACCGGCGACGGCTACTACAAGATCCGCAGTGCCGCCAGCGGCAAGATCCTCGAGATCGGCGGCCTCTCCCGCGCAGAAGCCGCCACCGCCGGCATCTGGAGCGACGCCGACGCACCCCAGCAACACTGGGCCATCACCCCCACCGGCGACGGCTACTACTTCCTCACCAACCGCTTCAGCGGACTCGCCCTCGACGTCACCGACGGCTCCACCGCCGACGGAGCCAACCTCGACCAGCACACCTACACGGGCGCCACACGCCAGCACTGGCAGATCACCACGATCTGAGCGGAGCGACACGTCGCCCGGCGGCCGGAGACCTCCGCCGAGCCGCGCACGCGACAGAATGAGCCGCCAAGGAAGTGACAGGCCGGCAGGCAGGCGCGGGCGGGACGGGTGCGGCATCTGTACGTGAACCGATCGCGCCCGGGCAGCAAGTTCCGGCCACCGGTCACGGCACCGCCCGGTCCCTGGGCGTCCACCATGTCCAGCTCAGGTCGCGAGGAACCCCCATGCCCGACTCCCCAGCCCCGACGCCGTCTCCCGGCACCAGCCGCAGCACCTCGGCCACCATCCCGCCGAACATCCTGCGCTACCTCTCCCCGGTCGCCGCCAAGTACGGCGTGGATCTGCGGCCCTTGCTGGCGGACGTGGGGCTGGGCGAGGCCGTGATGGGCTCCGCGGCGCTTCGAGTCTCCTACCGGCAGTACCGTCATCCGCCGCGCGGTGGAACTCACCGGTGAACCTCATCTGGGTCTGCAGGTGGGGGCCGCGCAGCATCTGACCGCCTGGGGGCTGCTCGGCCTGGCGCTCCTGTCTGCGGGCACCCTGGAGGATGCCATCGAGACGGGTGTGCGGTTCCAGAACCTGTCCGGTGCCATGGTCGTCTGGACGGCCGGGCCGGAGGACGGGGGCTACGCGCTGCGGGCCGCGTTGCCCGACCCCGCTCTCGACCCGACGGTCGCGGTCTTCCTCGCCGAGGAGGCGTTCGCCAGCGTCGTCACGCTCGCCCGGCTGAGCGCGGGGGGCGAATTCGCCCCGGCAAGCGTCGAGTTCGTCTTCCCCGCCCCGCGCGACACCCGCCCCTTCACCGGATTGTTCCGCTGCCCGGGGCGGTTCGCCGCCGTGGAGAACCGTCTGGTGTTCCCCGCGTCGTGGTTCCGCCGCGCGATGTCGGGTCGTGACCCCGTCACCTACGCGTCAGCGATGGAACTGCTGGCGCAGCAGACGACGGCCCGCCACGATCAGCAGGAGCTCCTGGAGGTACTGGAGATCTCGATCGCGCACAGCCTCCCCGACGTGCCGTCCTTCGTCGAGCAGGCCCGTCGGCACGCCTCCAGCGAACGTACGTTGCGCCGTCGCCTGGCCGAGTGCGGCACGACGTACGAGGCCGTCGTCGACGGCGTGCGGCACGAGCGGGTCGAGCAGTTGCTGCGACTGCCTGAGCTGACACTGCGGGACATCGCCCGGCAGGCGGGATTCTCCGACGCGCGCGCCCGGCGCCGTGCGGTGCACCGCTGGCACGGGACGGCTCCGGCGCGGCTCCGCGAGGAGACCGGCGCACAGTGAGGGGCGCGCCGGTGGGTGAACCGGGCGCCCCTACCGGTCACCGGGTGCGGATCCAGACCGTCTTCTCCCTGGTCCACTGCGCGAAAGCGTCGACGGACTTCTCCGCGCCGCCGAACCCGGACTGCTTCCAGCCGCCGAAGGGAGTCGTGATGTCGCCCTCGCTGTAGGCGTTCACGGAGACCACACCCGCCTCGATGCCCCGCGCCAGTCGGAACGCGCCGTCGAGGTCGCGGGTCCACACCGAGGCCGCGAGCCCGTACTCGGAGGCGTTGGCCATCCGTACCGCCTCGTCCTGCGCGGTGAAGGTCTGGACGGTGACAACCGGTCCGAAGAGTTCCCTCGTGAGCAGGTCGCTGCCCTCCGGCGCGCGGCTGATCACGGTGGGCGGGTAGTAGGCGCCGTGCGCCGGCAGGCCGTGCGGCAGGCCGGCGGTGTGGATCTGGGCCCCGGCTGCGCGGGCCGCGTCCACCGCCGTCGCGACCCGGTCGAAGGCGGTCCGGTCGATGAGGGGACCCACCTGGGTGCCCGGGTGGGAGGGATCACCGATGACCAGGCCCTTCGCGGCAGTGGTGAACCTGTGCAGTACCTCGTCGGCGATGCTCCGGTGGACGAGGATCCGGGAGCCGGCCGTGCAGTTCTGCCCCATCGTCAGGAACGCGGCCTCTATCATGTAGTCGATGAGTTCGTCGCCGTAGTCGAGTGCGTCGGCCATGAGGATCTGCGGGCTCTTGCCGCCCATCTCCAGCGAGACCCGTTTGAAGTTGGTCTCCGCCGCGTCGGACAGGATCCGGCGGCCGGTCGCCGTGGAACCCGTGAACGACAGTGCGCGCTTGCCCCGCAGTTCCTCGCTGCTGCGGTAGGTGACGGTGTGGCGGACCTCGCCCGTGAAGTGGCCCGGCAACTCGGGGGCGTTGGGGTGCCACTGCGCACCCGTGCACACGACGACCTGGCCGTGCACGCTCCGCCTCCCGTCGGCCCGGGTGACCGTCCAGGTACCGTCGGCGTTCTTCGTCACGTCGCGGACTGCCGTACCGAACTCGATACGGTCCCTCAGCCCGTACGCCTCGGCGAACGACGTCAGGTAGGACAGGACCTGCCGATGCGGCGGGTAGTCCGCGAAGTGGTCCGGCATGGGGTAACCACCGAAACCGGAGAGCGTCCTGCTGGAGATGAAGTGGGCCGACTCGTACATCGGGCTGCCAGGATTGTCGATGTCCCAGAGCCCGCCGGGGCCGGTGTGCCGTTCGATGTGCGTGTACGGCAGATCCCGCTCGGCAAGCGCCCTGGCCACCGCGAGCCCCGCGGGGCCCGCTCCTATCACACACGTGTCGTACCGGATCTCGCTCACCAGCCCGCCTCCTTGCAGCGATATCCCGGGTGTTGTATGGAACCTACGCACGTCCGGACCGACGGGGACTGACCCACGCGGCCACGGAGGGGACCTCAACGGCCAGCGGCGCGCCCCTGCCCGCTCCTGCCTGGCACTGCTGTGGGACGGACGACAGCAGTGAAGAAGGAGAGATCCCGGCCAGGTTCTCGTGGACCGGCGCGGAGGACGGGGATCGATCATCTAGGCTCCGATCGACACCGGGACGGCGAGAACGGGACAGCCGAAGCAGGCCACGGTAAGTCAGCCGCGACCATCGCGAAAGAGGCGATGAACGCGCCACGCCGGGTCGGCTCTCCGGGGATTCCCACGAGAAGGGCGAGCACCTGCGTGCGGCGGACCTGCGTCCTCGGTCCGCGCGTCCCCGGTCCGTCACCAAGACCGACCAATTGGTCTACAGGAAGGATTCACTCGTGACCGAGTTGAGCATCTCCACCGCTGCGGGCACGTTCGACGCCCTCGTGGCCGGCCCGCCCGAGGGCCGCCCGGTTCTGCTGCTGCACGGTTTCCCCCAGACGGGACGTGCGTGGGAGCGGCAGATCGAGGCCCTTGCCGCACAGGGCCGCCGCGTCGTCGCACCGGACCAGCGCGGCTACTCCCCCGGTGTGCGCCCCGAGCGGCCCGAGGACTACCGGCTCGACATCCTGGCCGACGACGTCGTCGCGATCACGGAGGAACTGGGCTGGGCGGCCTTCGACCTCGTCGGCCATGACTGGGGAGGCGCGGTCGCGTGGTGGGTCGCCGGTGCCCACCCCGGCCGTGTGCGCACTTTGGCGGTCGTCTCGACACCGCACCCCGGCGCCCTGGCCGAGGCCCTGGGCACCGACGAGGACCAGCGCAAGCGATCGCAGTACATGATCGACTGGCGCGAGACACCGGCGACCGAGAACCGCATGCTCGCCGACGACGCCGCGGAGTTGCGCGCCGCCTACGCGGGCAGGATCCCGCAGGCAAGTGCGGACGCCCACGCCCGGCACCTGTCCCGGCCGGGTGCCCTCACCGCGGCACTGAACTGGTACCGGGCCGGCCGCCCCGACGGCGAGGTCGGCGTCATCGACGTCCCCACGCTCTATGTCTGGAGCACGGACGACGCCGTGTTCGGCCCGGCGGCTGCGCGGAACACCGGCCGGTGGGTCGGCGGGCCGTACCGCTTCGAGACCCTTGAGGGCGTCAGCCACTGGATCCCCGAGGAGGCGCCCGAGACGCTGAACAGCCTCCTCCTCGAACATCTGCGGGCGCACGGCTGACAGGGGCGCGTCGCACGCCCTGCCGACCGTTTCCCACTGTGCCCGGTTCGAGAGCCCCGGACCGGGCACAGGCGCGGGCTGTACTCAGCCGACAGCAGACGCACCGCCACAAGACCGCCGAAAGGTACCAGTCGGTCGTCCAGCTCCGCTGACAAGGGATCCACGGAGGCCGGCGCGACCGGGGCGAGATCCGGGAGGTCTTCGAGCGGGAGAGGAGCGAGTGGGGACGCTCCGCGCCCAAGGGGGCGGCGCCCCGCCAAGTGGTGTCGGGGAGCAAGGCCGGAATCCGCAGGTCGGAGGCGGTGGCTCCGCCGGATCGAGCATGGACACGCCTCAGCCGGACGCTTCGCGGCATGCAGGCTCCAGAGAGAGCGCCATGGGCCTCGAACCGGAACGCCGAGCGCTTGATCCCCCGCACCACGTCCTGACACGTCCTGCGGCACGACCCCCAGGGGCCCCACCGACACGCCCGCCGAACTCGCCGGGGCGGCGCGCCTCGATCTGCGCGAGACGTCTCTGCGCGCCGAGGTCGGTGTCTGCGGCGCCGACTCGCGAACGATGCAGGTAGGACGGGACCCGCCAATGCGGCGGGTGGTCCGCGAAGTGGTCCCAGAGCCCGCCGGGGCCGGTGCGCCGTTCGATGGGCGTGTACGGCAGATCCGGCTCGGCCGGCGCCCTCCCTGCCGCGCCCCTCTCACCCCACATTTCACCTGAACTTGATCGATCGACTCAATCAGAGGACCAAGTCGCTATAGTGGATGCATGGCTCATGTGTCCGCGGCGGAGCGCCGCCCCCAGCTGATCAACGCGGCCATCGACCTCATGACCAGGGAGGGAGTGGCCGCCGGAAGCACCCGCGCCATCGCCGCCGAACTGGGCGTGGCCCAGGCGACAGTGCACTACACCTTCGGTACCAAGGAGGATCTGTACCGGGCCGTCATGGAGCAGTTGACCCACGATCTGATCGAGCAGGTGGAACGCGCCGTACCGGAGGGCACCGGTTTCGAGGAGACGGTGGCCGCGCTGGCCTCGGCGCTCTGGCGGACACTGCGGGAGCAGCCGACCAGTCACCAACTCCTCACCGAACTGTCCATGTTCGCACTGCGTACGCCCCGTCTGCGGGAGGCCCTGGAAGGCCACTACCGCGAGGTCATGGGCGTGACGACGAAGCTCGTGGCCGAGGCCGCCGAACGCACCGGGCACCAGCTCGCCCAGTCCGCCGAGACCATCGCCCGGCTCTTCCTGGCGGGCTTCGACGGTCTGTCGGTGCAGCATCTCTCGCTGCGCGACGAGGAAGCCGAACTCGACTGTCTCCAAGCGCTGGTGTCGGCGGCCGTGGCCCTGGCCGGAGGCCGCCTGGAGCTGGTGGCACTGCCGGACGGCCCCTGACGGATCGCACCACGGCCCACCGGGACCCGGCGCCGTGGTATCCGTTCGCCCCAGGCCACCCGAGCGGCCCGGCGTGGCGCACGCAGTCAGCCTCGAACGGCTCGTAGGGCTGCGCGGCGCGTCGCCTGACGGGCCACGCACGACACAGCAGGGCCACCTCGTCCCGCACATGGCGGCACGGGATGGCCCTGGCATACGAGACTCCGGCGTACGCGCTCCGAAGGGTGGGGCCGGTCGGACCCCGCGTGACGCGACCCGACCGCCTCGCCCTCGGTCCCTCCGCGGACGGCCCCTCTCCGGGGCCGGCCGACGTGGACGGCGTCGGTCACCCCACGGGCGAGGCCACCGACCGCCGGTCCTCCGCGGCCTTCGCGCTCGCCACCGTCATCCTCATCAGGGGGATCGAGGACCCCATGGTTCCGCATGCCAGGACGAGGCTCAGTATGCCGGCGCCGGCGCCGTCGAGGATTCCTCCGACCACCAGAGGTCCGATGCCGGTGCCCAGGGCACCCGCCCCGCTCAGGGAGGCCACCAGACGTCCGGTCGGATCGATGAGCGCCGCGGCGGCGAGCATCTGCACCAGGACTGCCAGCTGACACGCCTGCCAGAGAACGGCCGCGACGACGAAGAGCACGGGATCGTGGGTGAAGGTCAGGAGCGCCATCGCGAGAGCCTGGGCCGTGACGAAGCCGACCATGGACCGCATCCGCCCGAAGTGCCGGGCAGCGATGGGCCCCACGACGGCGCCGGCCAGCCCCACGACGCTGGAGCCGGCGAGGACGGCCGCGACGGCGGAGTGCGACATCCCGGTGTGCTGACGGCCCAGGACCGAGGCGTACGACCACGCGCCCTGGGTGACCGCCCACAGCAACGCGGTACCGACGAGCAGTACCACCGAGGGCCTGCCCGAGGCCGCCTCGGCCGTGCCGGAGGATTCCGGGCCCGGTGCCGGAGGGCCGTCGGGGAGCCGACGAACCAGGGGCCAGGCGAGCAGGCAGCACAGTGCCATGAGCAGGAATCCGGCACCCTCCGCCAGGTCGTTGTTGGCCACCGGAACACCCATGATCAGCAGAGCGGTCGCAGCTACCACGCCGCAGACGGTGACCGCGGACGCCTTGTCGGCGTCGTCGGTGGCGGCGAGTGCCGCGGTGGCCGCCGCGTAGACCGCGCCGAGCCCCGCGCCGAGGACCAGGTTGGCCAGGATCAGGGTCACCGGGTCGGTGGCCAACGCCGCCCCCAGGAAGCCCGCTCCCGACAGTGCCAGGCCCAGACGGGCCATCCGTACGCGCCCGGGGCGGGCGGCCCGCCGGGCCAGCAGCAGGGTGACGACCGCGGTGGCCATGAGCTGGGTCGCCGCCACAAGCCCGGCGCCGGAGTCCGACAGCGTGAAGCGCGAGGCGAAGTCGTCGACGAAGACGGGCATCACGTTCGCTCCGCCATTGCCCAGGGTCACTCCGGTGACAAGGGCCACCGCGACGCCGAAGGTCAGGGCGGTTCCGCCGCGGGCGCTCACCGGGTGCTCGCCTGCGAGGAGCGGGCGACGGCCGGCGATCCTCGGCGTGGTGCCGAACGTGCAACAGGCATGGGAACCTCACGAGTTCGAGAAGGAGCGGGACATGTGGCGGGAAAGGGGGCCACGGACGTGCCGCACGTCCGTGGCCCCGTCGGTCGGCGAGGCGGGTGCGAGGACCGGTGGCCGTCGCGCCCGGGGCGTCAGCCGGCCCAGACGTCCTCGACGTAGCGGCCGGACTCGATCATGGCGCTCAGCCAGGCGGTGGCCTCCTCGTCGTCGGCGCCGGTGTACTTGCGGTAGGTGGCCATGAACGCCTCCCGCACGGCGGGGGCCATGCGGCGGCCGTCACCGCAGATGTACACCCGTCCGTCGGCCTCCAGGGCCGCCCAGACCTCGTCGTTCTCCCTCGCGATGCGGTCCTGGACGAAACGGGCGCCGTCCTCAGGGGCGTGGGAGAAGGTGGGCCGCATGCTGACAGCCCCGGCAGCCTCCGCCGCCTCGAACTCCTCGCGGTGCAGGTAGTCGACGTCCGGGTGGTCGCAGCCGAAGTAGCACAGCAGGGTTCCGGTGGACCGCGTGTGGTGGCGGTCGAGCACGGCCCCGCGGAACGGCGCGAGCCCGGTCCCCGCGCTGACCAGGATCACGGGTACGGACGGGTCCTGCGGCAGACGGAAGTCCTCGTTGCAGGGCAGGACCCTGGCCTGGACGGTGTCGCCGGACCGGACGGTCCGCAGGTGGTGCGAGGCGATGCCGTGGAACGTGCCCTCTCCGCCGCGGTGCGGTGCGGCGAGCAGCGACACCATCAGGTCCACCTCATCGGGTGCCGCCGTCGCGGAGGAGGAGATCGAGTAGTGGCGAGGGCGCAGGACCGGCAGCAGTTCCAGGAAACGCTCGAAGGGCAGCTCGCAGGCACGGTAGCGCTCCAGCAGGTCCAGGACGCTGCGCCCGGCGGCCGTCACCTGCTCGCGGAAGCCCTCGGGGTCCATCGCGGCGAGTTCGGACAGGGGGCGCTTCTCGGGCGGGCAGGCGGTGTGCTCGGCGAGGACGGCTACCTGCTCCGGTGAGGCGGGGTCCTGCAGTTCGACGAAGTCGGTGAGCAGGCGGCGCAGGGTGAGCGGGCGGTCCACGGGCAGCGCGCCCCGGCTGCGTCGGCGGGCCCGCAGCCGGACGGTGCGGTCCAGGTCGAGTCCGAAGCGGTCGGCGACCCGCCGGACGAGGGAGGCCGGATTGCTGGGGAGGACGGCCATATGGTCGCCGGTACGGTAGGTGACGCCCTCGGGCAGCCGCAACCGCAGGAAGCGCTTCGAACGCCCCAGTTCATGCTCCATGTCGACCAGTTCGCGGGCTTCGAGTACTTCCATCGGCTGGACGCCGTGCCGTGCCGCCAGTCCACCGATGACGGAGTCCGTCGCGTCCTCCAACTCGTAGAGCCCCGTCTCCGCTCCGGTGTCCGGCTCCGTCGTGACCGCCTCCCCGGTGGCGCCGTACCCCTCCAGCAATACGGTCCACAGGTCGTCGGTCCACCGGTCCACCGTTCCGGCGAAGTCGCCGGAGGCGTCCGCGGTGCCACGCTCCAGCAGTGACGTCGCACCGGCCGCGGCGAGCCTCTCGTCGATGAGGGCCGGGACACGCTGGTAGGTGGCTGCCCAATTGCGGTCGCCCACACCGAGGAGGGCGTAGTGGAGGCCGTCGAGCGAGCCGGGTTCAAGCCCCTCCAGCCACTCCATGAACTCGGCGGCGTCATCGGTGGGCCTACCGTTGTAGGAGGCCGCCACGATCACCACGGGTCCGCCGGTGGCCGGAAGCTTGCCCACGGCGTCGTTGAGCGAGGTCACTGATGGGGAGAAGCCTCGTTCGCCGCTGTCCGCCGCCAGGTCGTGTGCGATGCCCGCGCAGGTGCCCAGGTTGGAGCCGTGCAGCAGGGTCAGCGCGGTTCCTGTGGCACGCCGTGTCGTGGTCCGGTCGCCGGCCGCGGGAGCGCCGGCGGCGGTGGCCGCGGCGATGGGCAGGCGTCGCTCGCCGCTGGTGCGCCGGGCGAGGGTCAGCGTGAACTCGTCGGGCTTGAGGGTCAGCGACTGCTTGATCTTCAGCTGGTAGTCGGTGTGGTCGATCAGCCGGTAGCGGTGGATCACCAATGCGAGGACCAGTGTCGCCTCGTGCAGCGCGAACTGGCGTCCGATGCAGGCGCGTTCACCGCTGCCGAACGGCTTGAATAGGTGCACCGGACGCTCCGCCTCCCGCTCGGGCAGGAAGCGGTCAGGGTCGAACAACTCGACGTTCTCGCCCCAGGCCGGGTCCCGGTGCAGCCGGGGGATGAGCACCTGGATCGACTCGCCCTTGCTCACGGCGTACTTCCCGCCGATGACCGTGTCCTCCAGCGGCTCCACCGCATAGGCGGGAGCCGTCGGCCACAGCCGCAGGCCCTCGTTGAGCACCTGACGGATGTACGTCAGCTTCCCTACGTCCCCATAGTCCGGCTCGGGGGCGTCGGTGTCGCCCCACAGCGCGTCGACCTCCGCCTGCGCGCGGGCAAGGACCTCGGGGTGCTTGGTCAGGTAGTACAGGGCGAACGACAGGGCGCCGCTGGTGGTCTCGTGGCCGGCGATGAGGAACGTGATCGCCTGGTGGCGGATGTTGACGTCGTCCAGGGGTTCGCCCGTCACCGCGTCACGGGTGTGCAGCATGCGGCCGAGCAGATCGTCGGTGGCGGTGTCCCCGGAGGCCCTGCGCTGCCGGATCACCTCGTCCACGAGGTCCCGCATCACCGTGACGTCGGCGCGGAACCGCTCGGCCTGCCGCCATTTGAACAGTTCCATACCGGGGATGGACTCCCCCTTCGCCTGGGCGAAGCCGAGCGCGCGCGTCAGCGCGGAGACGAAGGGGTGCGCCTCCTCCCGGCCGAACGACTCGAAGTCGTAGCCGAAGCCGCACAGCCCGATCGTGTCGAAGGTCAACCGCGTCATGTCCTCGGCAACGTCCACGGGCTCCGTCCCCGCCGCCCGGTCCCACTTCCCGATCAGCTCACGGGCCACCTTGAGCATCGTCGCGTGATAGCCGCGCATCGCGCCGAGAGAGAACGCCGGCATGAGAACGTCGTGCGCCTTGCGCCAGTTGGGCTCGTCGTTGAAGGCCGTGAACAGCCCGTCGCCACCGATCTCCCGCAGGATCACGAGGTCCGGATGCACGTTCTTGCGGAACCTGGTCTCGTCCGCCAGCTCGGCGACCAGGTCGAGGCCGGAGGCGAAGTTGATCTCATTGCCGAAGACGCGGAGTTTGAACAGGGGGCCGAGCTCCTTGGCCTCCTTCATCACGTAGAGCAGACCGTCGGCGCCACCAGGAATGTCGAAGGCGTGGCCCACCAGAGGCAGGGCGGGGCGCTGGGGGATCGGTTCCGTTCCGCGCACGTTCGCATGAGTCATGAGCTTGCCTTTCGTTCCGCGCAGGCTGTCGTGACCAACCATACAGGCGACATTGTCAGGTGACAATGTCGTACGATTTTATTGGTCGACACAGTCGATGGTGGAACCCCAAGGAAACGGAAGACCACCATTCGAACCGGCCTCGCGCACCCGCCCGCTCCCGACCACGGGACAGCCGCCCTCGCGGCACGGGACCGCCGCCACCCGAGCCATCGACTGTCGTCGCGCGAGACAGGAAGCGGGGCCCGGCCGACGGCGACCACCGCAGACCTTGAACAGACCCCGAAATCACCCCTTACCGCCCTCAAGGTCAGCAACTGAGATCTATTAGCATCTGACCCTGTTTGCACGACACATCGCGAGGTGCAGCGTGACCAGCATGATCACAACCGCGGGCAATCTGCCCGCACCCCTCACGAGCTTCGCGGGCAGGCGCCGCGAGGTCGCCGAGATCCGACGCCTGCTCGGCGAGGTGCGCCTTCTGACACTCACGGGAGCCGGCGGGGTGGGCAAGACCCGGCTGGCCCTGGAAGCAGCCACCGGGTTGAGCAAGTCGTTTCCCGACGGCTTGTGGTTGATCGACCTGGCCCCGATCCAGGACCCCGCGATGGTGGCGCCCACCATCGCGAGCACCCTCCGACTACCAGATCTCGGCACCAGACCCGCCCTCGACCAGATCACGGATCACCTCACCCACAACCGGGCACTGATCGTCCTGGACAACTGCGAGCACCTGGTCGACGCATCCGCCGAGCTGGCGAAGAAGCTGCTCCTGGCCTGCCCGGGGCTGCGCGTCCTGGCCACGAGCCGTCAGACGCTGGAGGTCACGGGCGAGCACGTCCTCACCGTCCCTCCGCTTCCGATACCGGACGAGGCGATCGAACTGCTGCAGGAACGGGCCATCGCCGTCCGGCCGGACTTCCGCATCACCGACTCGAACCGCGCTCAGGCCGTCCGGCTGTGCACCGAGCTGGACGGGCTGCCCCTGGCCATCGAACTGGCCGCCTCCCGCCTGCGCACACTTCCCGTCGACCAGCTGACGGACCGTCTGCGAAACAGGTTCGCCCTGCTCAACGGCGGCTGCCGGACCAAGCCCCCACGCCAGCGCACGTTGCAGGGCATGATCGAGTGGAGCTACGACCTGTGCACGCCGGCCGAGCGACTGCTGTGGAACCGGCTGTCGGTCTTCGTCGGCGGCTTCGGCCTGGACGCCGCCGAGGAGGTCTGCGCGGGTGAGGGCATCGCGGAACACGAGGTTCTGGACCTGCTCGACCGGCTGGTGGCCCAGTCCGTCGTATTGGCGACCGAAGCCGAGGGGCTGCCCCGCTACCGTCTGCTGGAGACCATCAGGGAGTACGGAAGAGCTCGGCTCACTGAGTCGGGAGGAGAGCAGCGAGCGCGGCGGCGGCACCAGGAGTTCTTCCTGGCCCTCGCAGAACGGACCGCAGCCGCGTGGTTCGGCCCGGGCCAGGAGGAGACACTGGCCCGGCTGCGCGCCGAGCACAACAATCTCCTGGCGGCACTGGACTTCTGCGGGTCGGCGGTCGTGGAAGTGCCGGAACACCCACAGGCCCGGCCGGCACTCCCTGGACCGGAGGAAACGGAGTTGGTGGATCAGGATCAAGCAGACGCACAAACCACGCTCCGCCTGGCCACGGCGCTCCGCTTCCACTGGTGTGCCGACGGGTTCCTCGGCGAGGGGCGCCGTCAGTTCGAGCGGCTGCTGACGGCGGCACCCGAGCCGACTCCTGTCCGGGCGAGGGCGCTGTGGGCGGCTGCCTGGGTGGCACTGCTGCAAGGCGCTCTCGCGACGGCCGACCGGTGGCTGGACGAAGCCGAAGAGCTGAGTGAACGGCTCAACGATCACTCCGTCCTGCCGTATGTGCACGGCTTCCGCGGTGCGTCGGCGGCGTTTCGGGGCCGGATGGAAGAAGCCATGCCCCTCTACGAGGAGGCCCTGGCCGCGCATCGGGCGGCCGGTGAGGGGGGCGAGATGCTGTTCTGGCAATTCCAGGTGGCCATCACCCAGGCCCATCTCGGAGACCCGCGTTCCGCGGACACCAGTAGGCGTGCGGTGGAGATCGCGGAAGCCCACGGGGAACGGCTCTACGGGTCGTACGCACTGTGGGCACTGGGTTACGCGCTGTGGGCGGACGGCGACATGGAAGAGGGCCTGTCGTTGACCCGGGCCGCGCTGGAGACCCTTCGAGGCTTCAACGACTACGCCGGGACCGCGGCGGCACTGGAGGTGTTCACCTGGATCACGGCGTCTCGCGGCAATCACGAGCGGGCGGCTCAGCTGCTGGGCTCCGTGTACGCCCTGTCCCGGGAGATCGGCGCCTGCCCCGTCTCCACCCTGGGCACGCACCGCGCACACTGCCGGGAGACGGTCCTCTCCGCACTGGGTGAGGCCGGATACGACAAGGCCGTCGCGGAAGGCGCCAGGCACGACAGTCCGGCTCAGGCCATCGCCCTCGCTCTGGCCCCGGGAACCGACACCGGCCAAGGAACCTCGGCCACGGCCACGAGCTCGCTGACCTGCCGGGAGCGGGAAGTGGCCGCGCTGGTGGCCAAGGGCATGACCAACCGGAAGATAGCGACCGTGCTCAGTCTTTCGCCGCGCACCGCGGACCGCCACATCGAGAACATCAGGGCCAAGCTCGGCGTCAGTTCCCGCGCCCAGATAGCGGCCTGGTGGGTGGGGAGCCGGGGGTCCCTCTCGTAGGAGCAGCAGGGTGAAACTACCCATCCCGCCCGACGGGGGAAGTACCCATTGAGTCGCGGGAACCCTGCGGCGATGCTCCTCACATGAAACACACAGGGGAGTCCGGAAGCGCGCCAGGCCCGCCTTCGGACCGCGAGCACCGACGAGGCCCGGCCACCGCCCTCAGCGGCGGCGCGCCACGCAGGGCGCACCCCTGAGACGGTTCACCCGCGCCGGACCCCGCTCGGCGTCCGGCTGCGAGTCAGTGATCAACAGCCCCGGCGGATCCCGGACCTCACTGTCCGGGGACACGGACCGACCCGCAAACGCCCTGGGCGATCGCGATCCGATTTCGCGCTGAAGGCCGCGGACGAACCCGCCGCCCCGCATGTGCGGCCGGTGCACGGCCGCACAGTGCACAGCGCCCGGGTGCGCGACCCCAGGTAGCCCCGACCACCCACAGCGCCTCATGGGAGCGCTCCCGTAGTTCGGTCAAGCAGGGAACGAATGCGCATGAAAATTCCTCCGATCCGGCCACCCCCTGGGGTGGAGGGTCGGAAATATCCCGATATAGGACGGTCGACCGAAATCCTCTGCCCATTCGGGAGAAACGACGGATCCCTAGTTCTCCACACGCCCAAGAAAGGGGAAAAGTGAGAAGAAACACAAGAATGAAGCGTCTCATCGGAGTGACGCTCGCAAGCGTCGTCGCATTCGCATTTCCGATGACAGCCGACGCCACGGCGGCAGCCTCCCCGGAAGTCCCGCAGAAGGCACCGAGCCAGACGCAGCTGCAGCAGCTCGACAGGGTCGCCACCGCGCACTCCGCACTCGGCGTCTTCGGCGAGGCCGGCACGTCCAACCCTCTGCTGGTGCTGCCCTCCGGGACATCTGCCGCCGAGAAGGCACAGGTCAAGGCAGAGATCCCCGCCGGCTTGAAGGTCAGGATCAAAGTCAGCAAGCTCACCAGGAACGAGGTCTCCGGCGTCTTCAAGACCCTCAAGGAGGCCAAGTGGCACAAGGATGCGCGCAAGTACGGCGTCGGCTACACCTACGACGGCGAGAAGGACAAGGTAGTCGTCAACCTTGAGGCTCCCAGGTCTGCGGCGAGTTCCTTGCAGTCACGGTTCCCGGACGCGGTCGAGACGATGCCCGGCCGCTTCACGCCGAACAACAACCGGTTCAACGACTACTCACCCTTCTGGGGCGGAGGTTCGATCAACGGCGGGGGGATGACTTGCACCGCCGGCTTCACCGTCAAGCACCGGGTGGACGGCCAGAAGCAAATGATCACCGCTTCGCACTGCTTCGACTGGAACACGGAGGTCAAGACCCCGGCCGGCAATTCTCTCGGAAATGTCACGCGAATCCACCAGTGGATCGACGCCGAGGCGATAACGGGCAAGAACTACACCGGGCGCATCTTCACCGGCGGCTATGCCTCGAGCGAATCCACCGCCTGGGTCAGCAACTACACCGACTGGATGTACTGGGGCCGCAAGCTCTGCGTCAGCGGGCAGACCACCTTCAACCACTGCGGTCACCCGATCTCGTACTCCACATACGGCTTCTGCTACATGTGGTTCGGTACCTGGCACTGTGTCGACCAGAACGACGCCTTCCTCATGGACCGTGGAGGGACCAACAATCCCTGCTACTGCAACGGAAACTTCACCAAGCCCGGTGACTCGGGTGCGCCCGTCTACGAGCCGGGGGCCTATGGAGACGCCATCATCGCGGGCATTCACCACGGCGCCGTGTGGAACTACAACGGCGCCGACCGCATGATCAACATCAGGGCCGCCACGATCCTCCGATCGATGAACGCCGACATGGTGTACGGCGACGGCTGAGCCTGCGTGTCGGCCACGGGGTGGCCCCGGATCACCGCGGGCCACCGCGCGGCATCATCGCCTCAGCCTCTCGTCCCTGTCCGCAGGACAGCAAGCTCATCAAGGACGACCTCTGGCCCGGGCCTGGTCATGACCAGGCCCGGGCCACCCTCCCTGCGGACACCATCCCCTGTCGCCGAGCGGCCCCACATCCATCCGGTCGCTCCCCAGCCGGTCGCCGACGCGAAGCCTCATCACTCCGTCGACTCTCCTGCCGACCATGACACGGCAGCCGCCCGCAAGGCGCTGCCCCCACGCACCTGGAGTCTCACCATGAAACCCTCCGGCCGCCGAGCCACCACCTCATCGAGCGCACGCACGGACCACGGTTCCGGCCACAGTGGACATGTAGGCTTCCGGATCGGTGGATGGCTCGCCGCCAGCACGCCCTATGTGGCGCCCCTGGCCGCCATCGGCGGGCTGCTGACCGTCCTCGCCTTCGCCATCAGCGGCCCCGACATCACTATGACGATGTCGACGCTCCTGAACGACGGCTCGTGGACGGACCCCGACACCTGGGCCGCGCTGCTGCTGCAGACCGGCGTCAGCGCACTGGCCCTCTTCGCACCGCTCGTCGCCGGGTACGTCGCCTACGGCATGGCCGGACTGCCGGCGCTGGCCCCCGGTGTCATCGGCGGCATGGTCGCCATGAACTTCCAGTCCGGCTATCTCGGCGGTCTGGCCGCCGGCGTGACAGCGGGCACGGTCACCCTGCTTCTCCAGCGGATCACCGTGCCCTCCCCACTACGGAACGCCGCCTCCATGGTGCTCTGCCCGTTCCTCTCCACAGTGGTCACCACAGCGGCGGTCTATGTGGTCGCCGGACCGCAGATCGCCTCCCTCGCACAGTGGCTGAACCACGAACTGCCGCCACTGACCTGGGGAAGCAGCGTCGTGTGCGGCATGGTGCTCGGTCTGATGGTCAGCTTCGACCTCAGCGGAACCATCAGCAAAGCGGCCATCGCCTTCGCCGTCACAGGCATCGAGACCGCGCCGAACAGCCTCAACTTCACCCTCATGGCGACGGTGGTGGCGTCCGCCATGGTCCCGCCGCTGGCCCTGTCCCTCGCCACCCTGGTGCGCGGCTCCCTGTTCACTCCGGCCGAGCGGACCTACGGAAAGGGCGCCTGGCTGTTCGGGGCGGCCTTCGTCCCGGAGGGGGCCATCCCGTTCGCTCTGGCCGACCCGTTGCGGGTGATCCCGGCCTCCATGGTGGGCGGCGGCGCCGCCGGCGCCCTGACGATGACCTTCGGCAGCACCCTGACGGTGCCCTACGGCGGCGTCTTCGCCGCAGGGCACCTCGGCGGAGCCTTGCTCTTCCTGGCGGCCGTGGCCGTGGGCGTGCTCGTGACGACAGCCCTCGTGCTCGTCCTCAAGGGTCTGCCACGTACGGCGGCCGGGACAGTCCCCGTCATCCGCGCGAAGGTCGGGGCGGCACGCTGACCACTTCCACCCTCAGCCCGGCCGAGTGCGGTCCGCACTCGGCCGGGCGACGTCGTTCGCGCGGCCCGGAGCCGCTCCCCCACCGACTCAGCCCTTCGCCCCGGGCTCAGCCGGCGGTGGCGTGCGACTGCCAGAACGCGACCGCGTCGTCGAGCCAGCCATCGGCGGGCGTACCGACGCCGAGACCGTATCCATGTCCTCCGGAATCGGTCCTGTGGTACTCCACCGCGATACCGATGGTCCACCTCGCCCACACGGGGCGACACGGCCACGCGCGGTGGGCCGGGGTACGTTCCGCACCCGCGGACCTCCGAGCCGGACCGTTGCCTGGCTGCCGGGCTCAGCGACCAAACCGCAGCCCGCGGCCGACGCGTGATCCGTTTCGTACCGCAGAAGCTGCCCCGTCAGCGCGCCCGGTGCGTCACGTCTGCCCGACAGCCCTTTCAAGCCCGTCGAGGATCAGCCCGAGCCCGAATTCGAACTCGTCGCTGTAGTCATAGCCGGGGCCGAGCACGTGCTCGGCCGTCAACTCGGCCAGGTGCGGATACTGGTCGGTCGGGATCTGCGCCAGGATGCCCTGAGCCAGTTCCGCGGTCTCACCCGGCGTATCGAACGGGAGGCCGCGCTCCTGCAGGGCGAACCCATAGATGTAACTGTCGAGGGCCGAGTACGCGTGCGCTGTGAGCACAACAGAGAAGCCGGCCCTCCGAAGGCACCCGATGACGGCGTCGTGATGCCGCAGCGTCCGGGGGCCGGGCGACGTGCGAGACTCCATCAGGCCGATCGCCCAGCGGTGGCGGGACAGAACCTGGCGAACCGAGATCGCCCGCTGACGCATCGCCGTCTTCCAGTTACCCCCATCGCACGGCAGATCGATCTCACCGAACACCAGGTCGATCATGCCATCAAGGAGGTCCTCCTTGTTGGCCACGTGGGTGTAGAGGGACATCGCCTCGACCTCGACCGCCTCGCCGAGCTTGCGCATGCTGAGCGCCGCGAGCCCGTTCTCGTCCGCCAGGGCGACAGCGGCGCGGAGCACTCTTTCACGGCTGAGTGGGATCCGGGGCGCTCGATGCCGCGCAGTCCGCCGGGTCATCTGAAGTCCTCTCGTCATCGACCTTGACAACCTTACGCCGTACGGATGAACCTTACAACGTAAGGACCTCAAGGGATCTGGAGCGGAGCGATGCGGAGCGAGCGATTCGACAACCCGACACAGCCGGCCGCTGTGGCCGCCGAGGGGAAGACCATGAGATCGATCGTCCAGGACCGGTACGGGCCGGCGCCCGAGGACGTTCTCCGGCTGACGGAGATCAGTACGCCCACGATTGGACGTGCCGAGGTACTGGTGAAGGTGCACGCGGCCAGCGTGGACCGGGGCACATGGCACCTGATGGCCGGCCTTCCCTATCCCGTCCGAATGGCAGGATTCGGACTTCGCAAGCCGAAGAGCTCCAACCCGGGCCGCAACCTCGCCGGGACCATCGAAGCAGTCGGAGCCGACGTGACCGGCGTCAAGCCGGGTGACGAGGTGTTCGGCATGTGCAGCGGCTCGTTCGCCGAGTACGCGCGAGCCCGGACCGACAAGCTCTCGCGCAAGCCGGCGAACCTCTCCTTCGACCAGGCGGCTGCCGTGCCCGTCTCCGGACTCACCGCCCTGCAGGCCGTTCGCGACCATGGACGAGTCCGGGCCGGACAGAACGTGCTGATCGTCGGCGCGTCGGGGGGCGTCGGAACCTTCGCCGTACAAATCGCCAAGGCATACGGAGCCGAAGTAACGGCCGTGTGCAGTACATCGAAGATGGACCTGGTCCACGGCATCGGCGCGGACCAGGTCATCGACTACACCCGAGCGGACTTCGCCGACGGTCAGAACCACTACGACGTCATCCTCGACATCGGAGGCAACCGTCGGCTCTCACATCTCCGCCGCGCCCTCACCCCGAAGGGACGGCTCGTCATAGTCGGAGGCGAGACCGACGGACGGTGGCTCGGCGGCGCTGACCGTCAACTCCGGGCTCAGTTGCTGTCGGCGTTCATCGATCAGAAGCTCGGCACCTTCATCACATCGGAGAACGCCAAGGACCTGACGGCCATCCGCGAGCTCATCGAGTCCAGCAAGGTCGCCCCCGCCATCGACCGGACCTACCCGCTCGGCAAGGTCGGCGAAGCCATCCGCCACATGCTGGACGGACGGACCCGCGGCAAGCTCGTGATCACTATCTGACCGGACACCTGAACGACGGCGCCGACCAGCGCCCCCGGAGTCCCCCGAAAGGCTCCCGGAGCCGACTGCCTAGGCTGCGGGCGTGAACTACAGCGAACTTGAGGCGGATGTTCTCCGACTGATCGTCGGAGCCACGGAGGGTCACGCTCGTGCCTTCGGGGAGGAGACGGTCACTCGTCTCATGCGGCCGGAACTCTCGTCGGCGCGCCGATGACGAACTCACCGAAGACTCCCGGGTGGCACGCACCACCGCTTGTTCGAACATCCTGACGATCAGCGCCGCCGAGCTGCGGGACAAACTTGCGACGATCTATGACGCCATCCTGATTGATGACGGTCTGGACACCGGAGTCCTCACCGTCATCAGCGCGTTGGCGCGATGGAAGAGCTATCTGGAGCAGAACCGGCGCGGCGAGCTCTACGAACTCGCCATCCGTTCCATCGAGGACGTCGACCACCAGGTGTCCACCGATCTCGACGACTTCCTCGCCGCACCGGAGATGGCCTCCGAGTACGAGCGCGTCCGTCGGCTGCTGGACCCCGGCGCGCGGCAGACGCCGGACTCGGCGCACGCGGTCCGGGATTCCAACACGTGATCTTCCTCATCCGCATCGAGCCGTAGCGCTCTCCGCCTCGCTCGTCGGCACCTGGCGGCCGTAGGCGCCACACGCGCGGGTCGAGAACACCGCCGATGTCCGCCGCAAATCGGCCCCTCGCAAGGGCCGTCGGCCAACGAGCTGCTCCGGCGGCGCCCACGTCAGGTGGAGGGGCGTATGTCACCGGGCACAGACCGGCCTGCCGGACCCGCGCCTGCTCTGCCCAGTGAGCCGGGAGAACGTTCGTCGGGCCGGGCCACTCGCGTGGGCGGCGTGCTTCTTGGGTGGCGAGTTCTCAGCCGGCCGTGGAGTGTGACCGCCAGAACGCGACCGCGTGGCTGAGCCAGCCGTCGGCAGGCGTACCGACGCCGAGACCGTATCCATGTCCTCCAGAGTCGGTCCTGCGGTACTCCACGGCGACGCCGACAGCACGCAGGTCCTCGACAAGGCGATCGACCGCGGGCACCGAGATCACCTCGTCGTCCGCGGCGACGGTGACGAAGTACGGCGGGAAGGATGCCGAGTACGGTCCGAACGGGGTACCCGGATATGCGGTGATGATGGCGGCGGGAGGGTGGAACCCGTGCGCCCGTGCGCCCAGCGGTCCGTCGGTGCCCCAGCTCGACACGAGCCGTCCCCCGGCCGAACTGCCCCAGACCGAGTAGTCGTCCAGGCTGAGACCCCATGCGTCGGCGTGTTCGGCGAGCAGGATCATGGCCCGGGCCATGTCCTCGTTCGCGCGTGCCAACGGCACTGAGACAGCGTCGTTGGCTTCCTTGCCGACGCGGTACTTGAGGGCGGCGACGTTGTATCCGAGCGCGTGCAGGGCCCTGGCATGGGGGAAGGCTTCCTGGATGGAGGCGACGGAGGTGAATCCGCCGCCGGCGGCGACGAACGCGAGCGGTTCGCCCTGGACACCGGGGACGAAGAACAGACCTGCCGCCGCCTTGTCCGGTTCGGCGGCGATCTCGTCCCCGCTGTAGAGGGGGTGGAAGATGGTCCTGCCCTGGTTGACCTGGTCGATGAGGAAGTTGAGACCGTCGACCATGGTCTGCGGATCCCAGGCGCCCAGGTGTGGTGCAAGTGCCTCGATGGTGAGCGGGCGGGTGATCTCGGCGTACTCGCCGGACTCCCAGGGCACCATGTAGTCGCCGAAGCCCGCGAACGCCGGGTGGTTGACGATGTCCGCGAAGGTCGAGTCGGTCGACAGGTGCGCGAACGAGCGGGCGCTTCCGGTGGCGAGTGCGACGTCAGGGTTGGTCATTGAGATCCTCCAGGTCGTGGACGCGTCATGCACGCGACGGGCTCATGCGATGTGCGGGGGGGGTCAGAGGTCGTGAGACCCGGCGAACACGGGCCGAGCCGCGGGGGCCATGCCTCGTGAAGAGCCCTTCGTCTGGGCAACGGCTGGCTGCGGCATGCCGACACACCCCGTCACGGGCTCCGTGAACAAGCTCTCGGCTGTCCGCCGTTCGCGATGCCTCGCAGCGGGCGACCGTTCTGCGGCACTCGGCCGGCCGCGCTGTCGGCGGCGGCACCAGGTGTGGATGGCACCGCGGTGTCCTTCGAACGCCGGTCGCGGGGGAACCCGAAGTGCCTCGGCTCGCGATCTCAGGCCGGGCGAGCCGCCCTCACAGAACTTCTTCGAGGCTCGCCGGACCGCCCAGCAGAGCCGGCCCGTCGACGAAGCGGCCGTCGGCGACACGCCGCACGAATGCGACGGTACGGTCCACCGCCTCGGTCGCCTCGGGCAGGAACCCCGTCCCCGCCTGCCACACGTGGAACATCTTCGGCCACACCTGCAGTTCGACCTCCACACCCTCCCGTGCCGCGCGGTCGGCCACCGTCAGCGAGTCGTCGAGGAGGCGCTCGGCGCCGGAGACCTGGAGGAACAACGGCGGCAGACCAGTCATGTCGGCGAGGACGGGACTGACCAGGGGGTCGTCAGCGGAGTGCCCGGCCAGGTAGTCGTCGTGCATGGCCTGGCCGAGCCCGTCCGGCAGCAGCGGGTCGGAGTCCGCGTTGTCGGCCCAGCTCCCCTGGGAGAACCGTTCTTTTCGCAGGTCGAAAACGCCGCCGTAGAGCACTCCGGCGAGGATGCCGGGGTGGTTCTCCGACGAGCGGCTCAGCAGAACCTCGAGCGCGAGGTTGGCGCCCGCGGACTCCCCGGCCACCACAACCCTCGGCGCCAGCGAAGCGGCATGGTCGAACGCGGCCAGGCAGTCGTCGAGTCCCGCCGGGAAGGGGTCCTCGGGAGCCAGCCGGTACTCGGGCAGCAGCACCCGCGCCTTGGTCCCCAATGCCAGGTGCGCCGCGAGCCCGCGTGATCCCCGGGCCAGCCCTGAGCGGAACCCGCCGCCGTGGATAAAGAGGATCACCAGGTCGTCGCGGGCACCGTCCGGAGTCATCAGGTACGAGCCCGCCCGGAGCACCTCGGCGGACTCTTCGACAACGCCCGGCACCGGGCGGTACATGTCCGCGAGGCCGGCTGCCTGCTCGCGTTCCGCCGCGAGATCCATGGGCCCACGCTGGGCCGCGGACTGGTAGAACCAGCCCTTCATCAGGGCATAGGTGGCACTGGGCATGGCGGACGGCTCCTTGTCGGCACCCCGTGCGGGGGATCCCTGTCGCCACATCGGTGGTGACGTCGTACAGAAGGGATCGTACCCTTGAATCCCGAATAGGAGTAGGTTTTCATTGCCGGGGCACGCCGGAACACTCCGGTCGCAAGGTCGACCGAAGGGCGCACGGCCACAAGGGGCCACTTTCACCACAGCAATGAATCGATTCAACATTTCACAAATCCACCGGTCCCGTTCCGGGGGCCGTGTCGCATCCCGAGGTTTACATGCCTGACATCTCTGCAGTGAAGGCCGCACTCACCGGCCAGCGGATCGAGACGCCGTCCTGGGGGTACGGCAACTCCGGCACCCGCTTCAAGGTCTTCGCCCAGACCGGCGTCCCCAGGACGCCCTACGAGAAACTGGACGACGCCTCGCGGGTCCACGCGTTCACGGGAGTGGCGCCCAAGGTGTCACTGCACATCCCCTGGGACAAGGTCGACGACTACGGCGCGCTGGCCAAGTACGCGCAGGAGCGGGGCCTGGAGTTGGGCGCGATCAACTCGAACACCTTCCAGGACGACGACTACAAGCTGGGCAGCGTCTGCCACCCGGACTCGAAAGTACGACGGAAAGCCGTTGACCACCTGCTGGAGTGTGTCGACATCATGGACGCGACCGGCTCGACCGACCTCAAGCTGTGGTTCGCCGACGGCACCAACTACCCGGGCCAGGACGACATCGTGGCCCGGCAGGACCGGCTGGCCGAGGCGCTGGCGGCGGTGTACGAGCGGCTGGGGGACGAGCAGCGGATGCTGCTTGAGTACAAGTTCTTCGAACCCGCTTTCTACAGCACGGATGTCCCGGACTGGGGCACGGCGTACGCGCACTGCCTCAAGCTCGGGCCGAAGGCGCAGGTCGTGGTCGACACCGGGCACCACGCACCGGGGACCAACATCGAGTTCATCGTCGCCACCTTGCTGCGCGAGGGCAAGCTGGGCGGGTTCGACTTCAACTCACGCTTCTACGCCGACGACGACCTGATGGTCGGCTCCGCGGACCCGTTCCAGCTGTTCCGCATCCTGTACGAGGTCTCTCGGAACGGCGGCTTCGAGACCCGGCCGAACGTGGCGTTCATGCTCGACCAGTGCCACAACATCGAGGCGAAGATCCCTGCGGTGATCCGGTCGGTCATGAACGTCCAGGAGGCCACGGCCAAGGCCCTGCTGGTCGACCGGGAGGCGCTGCGCGCCGCGCAACAGGCCGGTGACGTGCTGGAAGCGAACGCGGTACTGATGGACGCCTACAACACCGACGTACGACCGCTCCTCGCCGAAATCCGCGAGGACGCCGGCCTCGACCCCGACCCCGTCGCCGCCTACCGGGCCTCGGGGTGGCAGGAGCGGATCGCCACCGAACGTGTCGGCGGTACCCAGGCCGGCTGGGGCGCCTGACTCTCCCGCCCCCGCACACCCGCAACGTTCCCCTATACAAGGAAGACACCCGCTCATGGCTACCCATCCCGAAGCCGCTGCTCTGCTCGCTCGGTCTCGTCGGCTTGGTGCTGACCCCCGTAATACGAACTACGCGGGTGGCAATACGTCCGCCAAGGGGACCGACATCGACCCCGTCACCGGGGGTGATGTCGAGTTGATGTGGGTCAAGGGGTCCGGGGGTGATCTGGGGACTCTGACCGAGGGTGGGCTGGCCGTGCTGCGGCTCGACCGGTTGCGCGCGCTCAAGGGTGTGTATCCGGGGGTGGAGCGCGAGGACGAGATGGTTGCCGCGTTCGACTACTGCCTGCACGGCAAGGGTGGGGCGGCGCCTTCGATCGACACCGCCATGCACGGGCTGGTCGACGCCGCGCACGTGGATCATCTGCACCCCGACTCCGGGATCGCGCTGGCCTGTGCCGCCGACGGGGAGAAGCTGACCGCCGAGTGCTTCGGGGACAGCGTGGTGTGGGTGCCGTGGCGGCGGCCCGGATTCCAGCTCGGGCTGGACATCGCCGCCGTGAAGGCCGCGAACCCGCAGGCCGTCGGCTGCATCCTCGGCGGACACGGCATCACCGCCTGGGGCGACACCGCCGAGGAGTGCGAACGCAACTCGCTGCACATCATCCGTACCGCCGAGGCGTTCCTCGCCGAGCGGGGAAAGGCCGAGCCGTTCGGGCCGGTCGTCGAGGGGTACGCCGCCCTCGCGCCCGAGGAGCGGCGTGAGCGCGCCGCCGCGCTCGCCCCTTACGTTCGCGCCATCGCCTCACAGGACAAGCCTCAGGTCGGGCACTTCACCGACGCGGACGTCGTGCTCGACTTCGTGGCGCGTGCCGAGCACCCCCGGCTCGCCGCGCTCGGTACCTCCTGCCCCGACCACTTCCTGCGCACCAAGGTCCGGCCGCTCGTCCTCGACCTCCCGGCGTCCGCTCCCCTCGACGAGGCGATCGCGCGACTCAAGGAGCTGCACGCCGAGTACCGCGAGGAGTACGCCGCCTACTACGGGCGCAACGCCCTGCCCGACTCCCCCGCGATGCGCGGCGCCGACCCGGCGATCGTGCTGATCCCGGGCGTCGGCATGTTCAGCTTCGGCAAGGACAAGCAGACCGCGCGTGTCGCGGGCGAGTTCTACGTCAACGCGATCAACGTGATGCGCGGGGCCGAGGCGGTCTCGACGTACGCGCCGATCGAGGAGTCCGAGAAGTTCCGGATCGAGTACTGGGCACTGGAGGAGGCCAAGCTCCAGCGGATGCCCAAGCCGAAGGCGCTGGCCACGCGGGTCGCGCTGGTGACCGGTGCGGGCAGCGGGATCGGGAGGGCCATCGCCGAGCGGCTGGTCGCCGAGGGTGCCTGTGTCGTCGTCGCCGATCTCAACGCGGAGAACGCCTCGGCTGTGGCGGAGGAGCTCGGTGGGCCGGACAAGGCCGTCGCCGTCACCGTGGATGTGACCAGCGAGGAGCAGATCGCCGAGGCGTTCAAGGCCGCCGTGCTCGCCTTCGGTGGAGTCGACCTCGTCGTCAACAACGCCGGGATCTCCATCTCCAAGCCGCTCCTCGAGACCTCCGCGCGCGACTGGGACCTCCAGCACGACATCATGGCGCGCGGTTCGTTCCTCGTCTCGCGTGAGGCGGCCCGGGTGATGATCGCCCAGGAGCTGGGCGGTGACGTCATCTACATCGCGTCCAAGAACGCCGTCTTCGCCGGGCCGAACAACATCGCCTACTCCGCCACCAAGGCCGACCAGGCACACCAGGTGCGGCTGCTCGCCGCCGAGCTGGGCGAGCACGGCATCCGGGTCAACGGCGTCAACCCCGACGGGGTCGTGCGCGGGTCCGGCATCTTCGCCGGCGGGTGGGGTGCCCAGCGTGCCGCCACCTACGGCATCGAGGAGGAGAAGCTCGGCGAGTTCTACGCCCAGCGGACCATCCTCAAGCGCGAGGTGCTGCCCGAGCACGTCGCCAACGCCGTGTTCGCGCTGACCGGCGGCGAGCTGACGCACACCACGGGACTGCACGTCCCGGTCGACGCCGGCGTCGCCGCCGCCTTCCTGCGATGACGACCGCAGCTCCGCGAGCCAGTCGGCCGGGGATCGCCGTGTCAGCGCGGCGGTCCCCGGTTCGAGGTTCACGTCCGGCGTCAGAGTCTCCTCGCCCAGCGCCTCTACCCCACCTCGCCCTCTCCGTACTCCTCAACCAGCCGCGCCCACCGCGGAGGTACACCACATGAGCACCATCCCGCCGTCCTCCGCCTTCCCCTCCGCGTTCGCGGCTGTCGATCTCGGGGCGACCAGCGGGCGAGTCATCCTCGGCCGGGTCGGCCCGGACAACCTCGACCTGACCGAGACCCACCGGTTCGCCAACACCCCCGTCCAACTGCCCGACGGGCTGCGCTGGGATGTCCTCGCCCTGTTCCAGGGCATCCTCGACGGGCTGCGCGAGGCTGCCCGCGCCGGAGGTGTCGGCTCCGTCGGTGTGGACACCTGGGCCGTGGACTACGGGCTCCTCGACTCCTTCGGTTCACCGGTTGGTCACCCCTACCACTACCGCGACAGCCGCACCGAGGGGGTCGCCGACCGCGTCTGGTCCAAGGTCGGGCCCACAGATCTGTACGAGATCACCGGCGTGCAGCATCTGCCCTTCAACACCGTCTTCCAGCTCGCCTCCGAAACGGGGAGCGCGCGGTTCGCCTCGGCCCGCACGCTGTTGCTCATGCCGGACCTGTTGGTCCACTGGCTGACGGGATCCATCGGCGCCGAGGAGACCAACGCCTCCACGACCGGGCTCTTCGACGCCCGAACCGGAACCTGGTCCAAGGACCTGCTCGACCGTCTCTCCATCGATCCCGGTCTGCTGCCGCCGCTGCGCGCCCCTGGCGACCCGGCCGGCGTCATCCTGCCGCACGTCGCCGCCTACACCGGGCTGGCGACGGACACACCCGTCACCACCGTCGCCTCCCACGACACAGCGTCCGCGGTCGTCGCCGTACCGGCCACGGAGCCCCACTTCGCCTACATCTCGTGCGGCACCTGGTCGCTGGCCGGGCTCGAACTGGACAGCCCGGTCCTGACCGAGGCATCCCGGGCCGCAAACTTCACCAACGAGCGCGGAGTCGACGGCACCATCCGCTATCTCCGCAACATCATGGGGATGTGGCTGCTGGAGGAGTGCCGCCGCACCTGGACCCGGCAGGGCCTTCCCTCGCACATCCCCAGCCTGCTCGCCGACGCGGCCCGTGCCGAGCCGTTCACCGCGGTCGTCGATCCGGACTCCCCCGAGTTCCTCTCTCCCGGCGACATGCCCGAACGCATCCAGGAACACTGCCGTCGCACGGGCCAACCTGTCCCCGACAGCCGGGGGGCCATGGTCCGCTGCATCCTGGAGAGCCTGGCCCTGGCCCACCGCCGCACACTCCGTCAGGCCGCCGAGCTCGCCGACCGTGACATCACCCATGTCCACCTCGTGGGCGGTGCCTCCCGCAACGACCTGCTCTGTCAGCTCACCTCCGACGCCACCGGCCTTCCCGTGATCGCCGGCCCGACCGAGGCCACCGCTCTGGGTAACATCCTCGTGCAGGCCAGGGCCGCCGGCCTGATCGGTGACCTGCCCGCGATGCGCCGACTCGTCGCCGACACCCAGCACCTGCGGCGGTACGCCCCTCGGGGCGACACGGCCGTCTGGGACGCCACCGAGGCCAGGCTCACGCCCACCGGAAAGGACTCGTGATGCGCGTCGCGCTCTTCGCCACCTGTGTCAACGACGCCGTCTACCCGTCCACCGCCATCGCCACCGTCAAGCTGCTCGAACGTCTTGGCGTGGAGGTGGATTTCCCCTCCACACAGACCTGCTGCGGTCAGCCGCAGTTCAACACCGGCTACCGCCGGGAGACCGAACCGCTGGTCCGCCGCATGGTCCGCGCCTTCGAGGGTTACGACCACGTGGTCACCCCGTCGGGGTCCTGCGCCGCGATGGTGCGGGACAACTACCCGCGCATCGGCGCCAGGGCGGCCGGGGAAGGACGCGGTGGAGAACTCGCCGACGGTGCCGCGTCACTCGTGCCGCGGACATACGAACTGACCGAGTTCCTGGTGGACGTGCTGGGCGTGACCGATGTCGGAGCCTACTTCCCGCACACGGTCACCTACCACCCGTCCTGCCACGGCCTGCGCATCCTGGGGTTGGGCGACCGGCCGCGCAGGCTGCTCCAGGCCGTCAAGGGGCTGGAGCTGCGCGAGCTGCCCGGGTCCGACGAGTGCTGTGGCTTCGGCGGTACGTTCGCGCTGAAGAACTCCGATGTATCGGCGGCGATGGGCGCCGACAAGGTGCGCAACGCCGAGTCGACGGGCGCGGAGGTGCTGTGCGCCGCCGACAACTCGTGTCTCATGCACATCGGCGGCACCATGACCCGGCTGAGCACCGGCATGCGGCCGGTGCACATCGCGGAGATCCTGGCGAGCACGGAAAAGGAGCTGCTGGCATGAGCGGCGGGACGTTCGTCGGGATGCCGGCCTTCCCCAAGGCGGCCCACGAGGCCGTCAACAACCAGACCCTGCGCGGAAACCTGCGCCACGCCACGCACACCATCCGCGCCAAGCGGGCCAAGGCGGTCGCCGAGGTGTCCGACTGGGCCGAGCTGCGGGAGGCCGGCAAGCGGATCAAGGACCATACGCTGCGTCATCTCGACCGCTATCTCGTGCAGTTGGAGGAGTCGGTCACGGCGGCGGGCGGGACCGTGCACTGGGCGGCCGACGCCGAGGAGGCCAACCGGATCGTGGCCGATCTGGTGAAGGAGACCGGCGAGTCCGAGGTCGTCAAGGTCAAGTCCATGGCCACCCAGGAGATCGGGCTGAACGAGGCCCTTCTCGAAGAGGGCATCCGCGCCTACGAGACCGATCTCGCCGAGCTGATCGTGCAGTTGGGCAAGGACCGGCCCTCGCACATCCTCGTCCCGGCCATCCACCGCAACCGGGGCGAGATCCGGGACATCTTCGCGAGGGAGATGGGCGAGTGGGGGCGCGCGGCACCCGAGGGGCTCACCGACACGCCCGCCGAGCTGGCGGAGGCGGCCCGGCTGCATCTGCGGGAGAAGTTCCTGCGGGCCAAGGTGGGCATCTCCGGCGCCAACTTCATGGTCGCCGAGACGGGCACCCTGGTGGTCGTCGAGTCCGAGGGCAACGGGCGGATGTGCCTGACCCTGCCCGAGACCCTGATCTCCGTCGTGGGCATCGAGAAGATCGTGCCGACCTGGCGGGACCTGGAGGTCTTCCTCCAGACCCTGCCCCGCTCCTCGACCGCCGAGCGCATGAACCCGTACACCTCGACCTGGACCGGCACGACGGACGAGGACGGTCCGCACCACTTCCATCTGGTGCTGCTGGACAACGGCCGCACCGACACCCTCGCCGACGAGGTCGGCCGCCAGGCCCTGCGCTGCATCCGCTGCTCGGCCTGTCTGAACGTCTGCCCGGTCTACGAGCGGGCCGGCGGGCACGCCTACGGCTCCGTCTACCCCGGCCCGATCGGCGCCATCCTCAGTCCCCAACTGCGGGGCACACAGAGCGAGATCGACGCCTCGCTGCCGTACGCCTCCTCGCTGTGCGGTGCCTGCTACGAGGTCTGCCCGGTCGCCATCGACATCCCCGAGGTGCTGGTGCACCTGCGCGAGCGCGTCGCAGATCAGGGCGGGGGCGGACACCGGCTGGAGAAGGCCGCGATCAAGGCCGCAGGTTGGATCCTCGACCGTCCGGCCGTGCTCGCGGCCGGTGAGCGGCTCGCGTCCAGGACCCGCGGAGTGCACCCCAACCGGCTTCCGGGCCCGGGCGCCCGTCAGTGGACCGAGAGCCGCGATCTGCCGAAGATGCCTGCCGAACCGTTCCGCGACTGGTGGAGGAAGAACCGCTCATGACCACCTCCCGTGACCGAGTCCTGGCTCGGGTACGACGCGCGCTCGCCGACGCGCCCGATGTCCCCGAGGTATCCCGCGACTACCTCGTCAGCCATACTCCGGACGCGCCCGCCGCGATCCTCGACCTCCTGCACGAGAACCTCGCCGACTACCGGGCCGTGGTCCACCGCAGCGCGGAGGACCAACTCCCGGCCCTGATCGGTCGCCTGCTCGCCAAGGACGGGGTCGGCAGCGTCGCCGTCCCACCGGGGCTGCCCGCCGCGTGGCTGACGGACACCGACGCCGAACAGTGTCCCGACGACGGTGCGTTGTCCCCGTACGAACTCGACGGCATCGACGCCGTGGTCACCAGTTGTGCACTGGCCATCGCCGAGACCGGGACCATCGTCCTGGACGGCGGTCCCGGTCAGGGCCGCCGTGCCCTGACCCTCGTCCCCGACCTCCATGTGTGCGTCGTCCGCGCGGCCGACCAGGTCGTGGCGTCCGTGCCCCAGGCACTGCCCCGTCTCGACCCCACCCGCCCGCTGACATGGATCTCCGGACCTTCCGCGACCAGCGACATCGAACTCGACCGGGTCGAAGGCGTACACGGCCCACGAACCCTGCAAGTGATCATCGTGACCGGCTGAGCGGGGCGGCGGCTACGCGTCGCCTCCGCCGGTGCGGACCGTGATGCGCTCCGCACCTGCCTGTCGCGGCAGCGTGGCCGGAGTCGAGCCCCCACCGGTCATCCCGCGGGTCAGTCGCTCCCCCTCGATGTCCACGTCGGGCAGGACGCGGTTCAGGAACCTCGGCAGCCACCACGCCCGGTCGCCGAGAACGGCCATCACCGCCGGTACGAGCGTCATCCGGACGACGAACGCGTCGAGCAGCACCCCGACACCGAGGGCGAATCCCATCCCCTTGATGACCTGCATGTCGGCGAGGACGAAGGAGCCGAAGACGGCGATCATGATCAGGGCGGCGGCGGTGACAACCTTGGAGCCGTGCCCGAAGCCCCGGATCATGGCGTCGGTCGCCGGTCGCCCGTGGGCGTACTCCTCACGCATCCGCGAGACGAGGAACACCTCGTAGTCCATCGCCAGGCCGAAGAGGATCCCGACGAGGAGCATCGGCAAGAAGCTCAGGACCGGTCCGGTCTCCTTGATCCCGAGGAGACCGGAGAGCCAGCCCCACTGGAAGACCGCGACCAGCGCGCCCAGGGAGGCACCCAGCGACAGCAGGAAGCCCAGGGCCGCCTTCAGCGGTACCGCAAGCGCGCGGAAGACCACGATCAGCAGGACGAGGGCCAGGCCCATCACCAGCAGGCAGTACACGGGCAGGGCGGCGGAGAGTTTGTCCGCCACGTCGATGTTGACCGCGGTGGTGCCGGTGACGTCGATTGCCGTGTCGGTGCGGTCCTCGACGGCGTCGCGAGCATGCCGGATCTCGGCCAGGACCCGCTGGGTGGCCTCCGTCTCGGGGCCGCTGGACGGGGTGACGCTGATCAGGGCCGCGTCTCCCGACTTCGCGGGCACCACGGGGGACACGGCGGCCACACCCGGCAGCCCCTTCACGGTCGAGGTGACTTCCTCTGCCGCGGACGCCACCGCCTTCTTCCCGCCTTGGACGAGGACGACCAGGGTGCCGCTGTAACCGGGACCGAAGCCGTCGTCGACGAGCTTCTGGGCGCGGGCCGAGGAGGTGTCGGCGTCCTGTGTGCCGCCGAGCCCGAGCCGCAGGTCGGCCGCCGGAACGGCGAGGATTCCCAGGCCGAGCAGGGACACGACGAGGACGGTCCAGCGGCGCCGCGCCAACAGGCCGGCCCAGCGCACACCCGTGGCGGGGCGGTCCTTCCGAAGGGCGGCGCGTTCGGTGGAGCGCCTCAGCACCGGCACCGAACTGGTGGCGATCCTCCGGCCGATCAGGCCGAGCACGGCGGGGAGCAGGGTGACGGCGATCAGTACGGAGAGCACCACGGTTGCCGCGGCGCCGAGGCCCATCACCGTGAGGAACGGGATGTGGACCACGGACAGCGCGGCCAGCGCGATCACGACCGTGGCGCCCGCGAACACGACCGCGCCGCCCGCCGTGGCGGTCGCGAGCCCCGCGGACTCCTCGGGATCCATGCCGCCCCGGACCTGTGTCTGGTGGCGGGAGACGATGAAGAGGGCGTAGTCGATGCCCACGGCGAGCCCGAGCATCACGGCGAGGATGATCGACGTGCTGTCCATCGTGACGACGCTCGTCAGGGACATCAGGCCCAGGACGCCGACGGCCACACCGACGAGCGCGGTGGCCACCGGGACGACCGCGGCGCGCAGGGAGCGGAAGACGAAGACCAGCACACCGAGGGCGATCAGCACGCCCACCGCTTCCCCGGGCCCCATCACCTCGACCTTGGCCTGGGAGAACGCGTCACCGCCGAGTTCCACGGTCAGCCCGGCCCGGCGGGCCCCCGATGCGGCCATCTCGACGCCCGCCTTGGTGGCCTCGGGCAGGGTGTCGCCCTTCTTGGCGGAGAAGGTCAGCTGGGCGATGCCCGTCCTGCCGTCGGCCGACACCGTTCCCGCCTTCACGTCCGGGGCAGTGGCCGCTGTCACGCCCGGGACGTCGGCGATCCGGTCGACGGTCCGGCGCACGGTCTTCGCGCTGTCCCCAGTGATGACGGCCGCGCCGTGCGGCGTCCGGAACACGATCTTCCCGGTCGTGTGCCGGTCGTCCGTGGGGAACTTGGACCGCACCACGTCGAGTGTGCGCTGGGCCTCGGTGCCCGGAATGGTGGTGGCGGAGGCGAAAGGCCTCATCAGACCGAGCGCGGCCACGACCGCCATGAGAAGGAGGACGGACCATGCGCCGATGACGGACCATTTACGCCGGTAGGCGAAACGGCCCAGGCGGTACAGAAGCGTGGACACGCGAGAACTCCCGGATGCCAGGAACGGAGAAGGGATCTGTGTGATCCACGCTAGGAACGTGGCGCCCGCTTCCCCGCCGATACGGCCTCCGAGAGCCGGTCTTCACACACAACTCCCATGAACGGAGGCACGGCGATCCGACATGATCGAACAACACCACGGGGTGCGGTGCGCGCGACGGGAGACAAGCGACATGAGTGACCGGACGTCCACTGACGACGCCGCGTCGCCGCCGCGACTCGGACGGCTTCTGCTGGTCGACGACGAGCCGGCGATCCTGGACTCCGTCGGGCGGTTCCTGCGGTTCATCGGGTACGACGTCCGCACCGCCGCCACGGCGAAGGAGGCCCTGACGGCCGCGCGGGACTTCCTGCCCGAACTGATCCTGCTCGACGTGATGCTGCCGGACGGCGACGGTTTCGAGGTGATGCGGCGCCTGCGCGCGGACGGTCTGCCGCACGCCGTCGTCTTCCTCACCGCCCGGGACACCCGGCAGGACCTGGTCAGGGGCCTCACGGCAGGCGGTGACGACTACATCACGAAGCCCTTCGGCCTGGACGAGGTGGCCGCCCGGATCGGTGCCGTGCTGCGCCGTACCCGGCGTACCGGCCGAGAGGACCCGGTCCTGCGGGTGGCGGACCTGGAACTGGACCAGGCCATGTACACCGTGCGGCGCGCCGGGGCCGCCATCGACCTGTCCCCCACGGAGTTCCGGCTGCTGCGCTACCTGATGCTGCACAGCGGACGGGTGGTCCCTCGTGCCCAGCTCCTCGAGCACGTCTGGTCGTACGACTTCAACGGAGATGACACCGTGGTCGCCACCTACGTCAGTTATCTGCGCCGCAAGCTCGACCCGCTGGGCCCCCCGCTGATCCACACGCAGCGCGGCGTCGGCTACAGCGTCCGGGAGCCGGGGTGCTGAACCGTATCCGGCGGTGGCCGCTGCGGACCCGGCTCGGCACGCTCGTCACCGCCCTGTGCGCGTGTGCAATGGCCGCAACCGCGTTCGCCTGGGTCGTCAGCGGGGACGCGGCCGTCATCGTGACCGTCGAACTGGCCGGGCTGACCGGCGTGGCAGTGGTCAGCACCGCGGTGGTGCGCCGCGAACTGCGCCCCCTGGAGCGGGCCGCGGACACCGCCGACGCGATCGCGGCCGGCGGTTTCGGCCACCGGCTCACCGTGGCCGCCACGGACCCGACCACCGAGGTCGGCCGGCTCACCGAGGCGCTGAACGGCATGCTCGAACAGATCCAGGCCGCCCTCAGCGCACGCGAGCGGTCGGAAGAGCGGATGCGCCAGTTCGTGGCCGACGCCTCGCACGAGCTGCGCACCCCGCTGCAGTCCCTGCGCGGCTACGCCGAGCTCTACCAGCGGGGCGCGCTGCCGGATACGGCCGCGGTCGACGAGGCCGTGGAACGCATGCTGTCCGAGATCCACCGGATGACACGGCTGGTCGAGTCCCTGCTGACGCTGGCCCGGTTCGACGTGGAGGACGCGGCGGACCTGGAGCCGGTCGACCTCAGCCGGATCGCCCACGACTCCTGCCGTGACGCCGCCGCGGTGGAACCAGAACGTCCGTTCCGGTTGGCCATCGAGGCCGAAGTGGTCGTCCTCGGCGACGAGGCACAACTGCGGAGCCTGCTGGCCAACCTCCTCGGCAACGTCCGTATGCACACGCCCGCCGACACGCCCTGTCGCGTCGAGGTGCGTACGACGGGAGACGAGGTACTGCTCCGGGTGGAGGACGAGGGACCGGGCATCCCCGAGGACGCCGTCGCCCACGTCTTCGACCGCTTCTACCGTGCCGACAAGGGGCGCAGCCGCACCCGCGGGGGCAGCGGGCTCGGTCTGGCCATCGTCGCCGCCGTGTCGGAACTGCATGGCGGCCGGATCCACCTCGACAGCGGCCCCGGCCGCGGCACCCGGCTGGATGTCGTGCTGCCCCTCATCGATGACCGGCACTTCCCGTGAACGCTATCCCTGCGAACAAAGGAACACCATGGCCAGGATCACGGACAGGACGGTCCTGATCGTCGGGGCCTCGTCGGGAATCGGCGCGGAAGTGGCGCGCCTGCTCGCCCCCGGCGGGAACCGGTTCGTCCTCACGGCACGGCGCGCCACCGAACTCGCCGCGGTGGCGGATGAGGTGCGTGCGGCGGGCAGCGCCTGTCTGGACCTCCCCGCCGACGCCCTGGACCCTCGGGCGGCCGCCGAAGTGGTGAAGGCAGCGGTCGCGGAGTTCGGCGCCGTCGACGTCGCGCTGCTCAACGCCGGCCAGGGCCCGGACATGCCGATGGACCAGGTGTCCGTTGCCGACGTCTCGCAGATCATGGCACTCAACTACGACGTGGTGGTCAACTACCTCGTCCCGCTGGTCGGGCAGATGGGAGGCCAGCCGGCCGGAGGCCTGATCGCGCACACCAACTCGTTGGCGGGTCTGATGGGCCTTCCCCGTCAGGGTCCGTACTCGGCGGCGAAGGCAGCCGCGCGCACGCTCCTCAACGCGGCGCGGGTCGAACTGGAGCCCCGGGGCATCCGGTTCACCTCGATCCACCCCGGCTTCGTCGCCACCGACCGGATCAGTGGGGACGGCTTGCCCAAGCCGTTCCAGATCAGCCAGGAGCGAGCGGCACGACACGTCGTACGGGCCCTGGAGAGGGAACCGGCGCAGGCCTACTTCCCGTGGCCCACAGCGGCGTTGGTACGCACGCTGCGAGCTCTGCCCACGCCGGTGTCCGCGCTCCTGCTCAGGAGGTTGGCCTCCGGCCAGGAACGCGGCGCCGTCAGGCGCGTCCCTCCAGTTCGGCGAACTTCGCCTCCAGGTCGCTGAGGAACTTCTCGCTGTTCGGGATCATTCCCGCGATCGTCCGGACCGTGGTGCCGGCGGGGGCGGGCCCCGATCCGCCCTCGATGAACTCGGCCGCCTCCGGGATGTAGGAGATCAGCAGGTCCTTGAAGACACGGGCGGCCTCCTCGCGGTCCATCAGGGCGTCGATGTCCATGTCCACCGACAGCGGGGGCAGTTCGGCCGCCTCGGAATCGAGCGTCACCGTCCAGCTGTGGCGGCCCGATCCGACCCCGACGATCTCGTCGCCGTCCGGCAGGAGGACCTCGGCGGTGGTGTTGGGCGGCACGAGCGCTTCGACGGTCAGTTCCGTCCCGGTCAGGGTCCAGGAGACCGCGGCCTCACCGTACGGAGTGCGCAGCTTCGCGCCCGCGTGGGTGAGGTCGCCGCCCGGGCGGGGCTGGATGCGCAGGCGCCGGTAGCCGGGGGCGGCGGGGGCCAGGCCGGCGACGGTGCGATGCAGCCAGTCGGCGACGGCGCCGAGGGCGTAGTGGTTGAAGGAGGTCATCCCGCTGGGGTTGACCGTACCGTCGGGCAGCAGGCTGTCCCAGCGCTCCCAGATCGTGGTCGCGCCCATGGTGACGGGATACAGCCAGGACGGGCACTCCTTCTGCAGGAGCAGGCGGTACGCGGTGTCCGCGTGGCCGGTGCGGGTCAGGGCGTCGCAGATCAGCGGGGTGCCGACGAAGCCCGTGGCGATCTTGTGGCCGTGGCCGCGGACCAGCTTCGCGAGCCGCTCGCCGACGCGGGCGCGCTGGGCCTCGGAGTCCAGCAGCTCGAAGCAGATCGCCAGGGCGTACGCGGTCGGCGCGTCGGACATCATCCGGCCCGCGCCGGTGACGTACTCCTGCTGGAACGCCGTCCTCACCTCACCGGCCAGGGCGCGGTAGCGTTCGGCGTCCGCGGTGTGGCCCAGGATCCCGGCGGTGCGGGCGAGGAGTTCGGCGGAGCGGGCGAAGTACGCCGTGGCGACCAGCTCGCCCGGGGTCGCGGCGCCGTCGGGCCGCCCGGCGGGGGCCGTCGGGTCGAGCCAGTCACCGAACTGGAAGCCGCTGTCCCACAGCCGGCTGTCACCGGCGAGCGAGGCCACGTGCTCCACCCAGGCCCGCATCGAGCCGTACTGGGCGGCCAGCACACCGGTGTCGCCATAGCGCTCGTGGAGCACCCAGGGCACGAACACGGCCGCGTCGCCCCAGGCCGCGGTGGGGGTGTCGGCACCGGCCACCCCCACTCGGGGCACCACGAACGGCACCACGCCGTCCGCGCCCTGCTCGACGGCGAGATCGGCGAGCCACGAGCCGAGGAAGCCGGCGCTGTCGTACAGGTACGAGGCGGTCGGCG
Source organism: Streptomyces sp. NPDC096132 (assembly GCF_044763345.1). Lineage (NCBI taxonomy): Bacteria > Bacillati > Actinomycetota > Actinomycetes > Kitasatosporales > Streptomycetaceae > Streptomyces > Streptomyces sp. NPDC096132. Next base: position 81,348 of record NZ_JBIWGA010000018.1, on the reverse strand, counting down.
AGAAGACCTGGATGTCGCCGGTCCAGCCCAGCCGCTCGTCACGCTGCGGACAGTCGGTCGGAACGTCCAGGAAGTTGCCCCGCATGCCCCACACCACGTTCTCGTGCAGGCGGTCGACGAGCTCGTCGGAGCACTCGAACGATCCCGTGCGCTCCAGATCCGAGTGCACCACCACGGCGCGTACCGCCGAGGGATCGAAGCCGTCCGGCTGTCCCATGATCTCGGCGTACCGGAAGCCGTGGAAGGTGAAACGGGGCTCGAAGACCTCCTCGCCGTCTCCGCGCAGGATGTAGCTGTCGGTCGCGGCGGCCGTGCGCAGGGGCCTGGTGCACAGTTCGCCGTCCTCCAGGATCTCGGCGTGCCGCAGGGTGACCTGGGTGCCGCTCGCTCCGGTCACGGTCAGCCGCAGCCGGCCGACAAGGTTCTGGCCGAAGTCGAGGAGTGTCCTGCCGGAGGGGGTGGTCGTCACGGAGACCGGGGCGATCTCCTCGATCCGGCGTACCGGAGGGCCGTCGGGCGCCACGAGGGTGCCGAGGTCGCGTTCCAGGACGCGCACCCCGCCCCAGCCGGACTCGTCATGGCCGGGCCGCGACCAGCCGGAGCGCTCCAGCCGGGCGTCGTACGCCTCGCCGTCGTAGATGCTGGAGGAGAGGAGTGGACCGCTCGCCGCGCGCCAGGACCCGTCGGTCGTGATCCGCTCGGTCGTACCGTCGGCGTACTCCACCTCCAGCTGGGCCAGCAGGGCGAGGCGGTCGCCGTAGACCGCCCGGGTCTTGCCGTCGAAGCCGATGCGGCCCCGGAACCACCCGTCGCCCAGGACCGCGCCGATCGCGTTGCGGCCCGGCCTGAGCAGGTCGGTGACGTCGTGGGTCCGGTAGCGCAGGCGCTTGTCGTACGCCGTCCAGCCCGGCGCCAGGACCTCGTCGCCGACGCGGACGCCGTTGATCTCCGCCTCGTACACGCCGAGCGCGGTGGCGTACAGGCGTGCCCTGCGCACGGGACCGCGCAGCTCGAACTCACGGCGCAGGAACGGCGAAGGCTGGTCCGCCTGCGGGTCCTCGTCCCAGTCCGGGGTGACGAAGACGGCCGACCAGTCGTCCGGAGCGAGCAGCCCGGCCTCCACCGGTGCCGGCGTGCTCCACGCGGAGACCGCGCCGTCGGAGCCGGTGACCCGGACCCGGATGTCGGCCCTACCGCGCGCCGGGAGCGCGTCGAACGGCCAGGGCACGAGGACGGAGTCGGCCGACTCGACCCGCGCCGTGACGGCGGGATCGTCGCTGTCGGGCACGGTCAGCTCGATCTCGTACGCCGTCTGGGTCCAGTCCGGGACCTCGGTGAGCGTGGTCCACGACAGCCGGGGGCGTCCGGTTCCGAGACCGAGCGCATCACGCACGTGCTCGAACCGGACGTCGCTCACGACACCCGTCCGGTCAAGGGCTACCTGACTCACAGTGGTCCTCACTCTCGTGCCTGGCACGACCGCGTGCCTGTATACAACGTAAGCCGCCGCATTGAATCGATTCAAAACCCGCGGGCGAGAACAGGCCGCCCGACAGGGGTGGCCATAAAGATCCAGACAGCGACTCAAAAAGTTATGGACGAAACCCTAGCCATGAATCCCGAACGTAGCTAGGTTTCCGCCATGTGAACTTCTCGTTCACGCTAAATCCCACCGGCTCAGAGGCCTACGGGAGCCGCACCCACTCCCTTGTCCGCCCCGCCCTCGCCTCACGGCAGAACAGCCGAGACGAGACAGGTTGACAAGCCGAGATGCCACTCCCAGCATGACCGCCACGGAATTGAAAGGTTCCAACTAGCGGGCACGTTTGCGCCGTTGCCCACCCCTCGGACGCGTCGTTCGTGTCGTACGAACCTCCCCCACCGCCACGACGAGGTCCCCCAGCCCCAACCGCCGCTCACCACCCTCCCTCCAAAGAGAGGCCACATCGCCGTGCCTTCCTCCACCACGCCCTCGCCATCACCCGCGACCACACCGGCACCAGCGGCCAAGACCCCCCGAGCCGGCATGGGCGCCCGTCTCGCTCTCGTCGCCCTCGCGCTGATGTGGCCCACCCAGCTGCTGTCGCTGGCCGGCCTGCTCGGCGGCAACGCCCAGGCCTCGGTGGCGATCCACTTCCGCACGACCGAAATCGCCTGGTTCATCCTGGTCAACGCGCTGGTCGGCACCGTGATCGCGCCGTTCGTCGTGAAGCTCTCCGACTTCTACGGCAAGCGCAACGTCATGATCGTCATCACCGTCGTCGGTCTCGTCGGCGACATCATCGCGGCTCTGGCCACCAACTACACCACGCTGCTCGTCGGCCGTGGCATCGCCGGCTTCTACGCCCCCATCGCGGCCCTGGCCTACGCGTCCGTCCGTGAGCTGTTCCCGCCCAAGCACGTGGGTGCGGCCAGCGGCGTGATCGGCAGCGGCATCGCCTTCGTCGCCATCGGCGGCCCCTTCCTCACCGGCTGGGTCATCGACTCCTTCGGGTGGCGGGGTGTGATGTGGTCGCTTGCCATCGCCACGGCCATCGGTCTGGTGCTCCTGCTCACGGTGGTCCCGGAGACCCCGCACCGGGCGGAGCGGACCAAGGTGAACTGGCTGGGCGGCGTCCTCCTCGGCGGCGGCGCGGCGGCACTCACGTACGGCATCGGCAAGGGGGGCGAGTGGGGCTGGACCGATTCCAGCACCCTGTCCTTCTTGTTCGGGGGCGTCGCGGCGATCCTGCTCTACGTCGTCTCCGACCTCAAGGTCACCCACCCGCTCTTCGACCTGACGATGGCGTCCCGTCGTGGCGTCTGGTCCGTCTTCCTGGCCACCGCACTGATCGGCGCGACCATCTTCGGCACCGGCATCATCGGCCAGCTTCTGGTGCTCTACCCGAAGATCCCCCAGGTGTCCGACGGGCTCGGCATGACCGCCACGCACTACGCGGTGATCGGCATCCCCGCCAGCATCCTCATCCTGGTCGTCGGCTTCGGCACCGGTGTCGCACTGCGCAAGATCGACGCCCGCCTGCCGCTGGCGCTCGGTGCCGCGTTCGCCGCCGTCGGGTTCCTGCTCCAGCGGAACTGGCACTACACCAGCGTCCAGCTCATGCTGCTCGGGATCTTCTCCGCGATCGCCATGGGCCTGATGGTGTCCTCCATCCCGGTCCTGATCATCGAGGCGGTCAGCCCCGAGGAGCAGGCCACCGCCAACGGACTGCAGAGCATGGCCCAGGGCGTATTGACGACCATCGTCACCCAGATCGTCTACGTGATCCTCGCCAAAGACAGCACGGTGCTCCAGGGCACCCGCTTCTACCAGGACGCCGGCTACAAGAACGCGATGCTGTTCGGTGCCGTCCTGGCCGTGGTCGGACTGCTCTCCGTCGCCCTGGTCCCGAAGCTCAGGCGTGCCGAGGAGGTCGAGGCGGGCGAGGCTGTGGCCGCCGCCTGAACACGTCCCCCTCTCCGGGGTCGCCGCCCGAGCACTGCCCCGTCGCGGCGGCCCCGGATCCCCCACCCGCCCGCCCGAAAGGCAGGAACGGCCCATGACCCGTCGGCAGACGGTGGACGAAGCGGACCTCACCCGGCGCCTCGACGCCATGTCCCTCAAAGAGAAGGTGACCCTGCTCACCGGCGGCGACGCCTGGACCCTGACACCGGTCGTCGCCGCCGGCCTCGCTTCCCTCGCCTTGTCCGACGGACCCGCGGGCCCCCGCGGCACCGCCTTCGGTGACGCCGTGACCCCCTCTCTCCTCTTCCCCAGCCCCACCTCTCTCTCCGCCGCCTGGGACGAGGAGACCGCGTACGAGGCTGGTCGGCTGATGGGGCTCAAGGCCCGGCAGATGGGCATCCACGTCCTGCTCACCCCCACGGTCAACCTGCACCGCTCGCCCCTGGGCGGACGGCACTTCGAGTGCTACTCGGAGGACCCGCTCCTCACCGCCCGCACCGCGGTGGGCTTCGTCAGGGGCCTGCAGGCGACCGGCGTGGCCGCCACCGTCAAGCACTTCGTGGGCAACGACTCCGAGACCGAACGGACGACGTATGACGCCCGGATCGACGAGAAGACCCTGCGCGAGACCTATCTGGCTCCCTTCGAGTCCGCCGTGAAGGAGGCCGGCGCGTGGGTGGTGATGGCCGCCTACAACGCGGTCAACGGCACGACGATGACCGAGAACGAGGAACTGCTGAACGGCCTGCTGAAGGAGGAGTGGGGCTTCGACGGCGTCGTCGTCTCCGACTGGCAGGCCACCGGCTCCACCGAGGCCTCGGCCCTGGCCGGTCTCGACCTGGTCATGCCGGGGCCCGACGGGCCGTGGGGCACCGCGCTGCTGGCCGCCGTGGAAGACGGGCGGGTTCCCGAAGCCGTGATCGACGACAAGGTCCGGCGCATCCTGCGGCTGGCCGCCCGGGTCGGCGCGCTGGACGGCGTGGACGCGCCGGAGTCCGCGCCCGTGCCCGAGGACGTCCGCTCCCGCATACGGGATCTTGCGGTCCGCGGTTCCGTACTGCTGCGCAACGACGGACTGCTGCCCCTGCGCCCGGACGCCCTGCGCAAGGTCGCCCTGATCGGTCCCAACGCCGTCCGTTTCGCCACGCAGGGCGGCGGCAGCGCCCACGTGACCCCCGAACACGTCGTCACCCCGCTCGAAGGGCTGCGCCGTGCGCTGGGAGACGGCGTCGAGATCACCGTCCACCAGGGCGCGTTCCCGCATGCGAGGCTCCTGCCGCTGGGGGGTGGCACCGCCACCGACCCGGTCAACGGTGAGCCCGGTGTACGGCTGGAGTACCGGTCGGCCGACGGAACCGTCTTGTCCGAGGAGCACAAGGCCCCGGCAGCCAACTGGTTCCCGCTCCTGCTCGCCGACGAGGTGACGGAACTGTTCGTACGGACCCGGCTCACACTCCGGGAATCCGGCGTCCACCGGCTGTCGGTCATCGGCCCCGGCCACATCACGCTGCACGTCCCGGGGCACGCACCGCAGACCCACGAACAGCTCCAGGACGACGACGACATCGTCTCCCTGGCGCTCCGCCCGCCGGCCCACACCTTCGCCTTCCCCGCGAGCAGGGGCGAGACCGAGATCCTGGTGCGCTTCCGGCCGCAGCGTCACCTGCCGTACCCGATCACCCTGCTGGGCCTCGGGTACGACACCCCTCGCGGTACCGACGAGGAGGAACTGGACGCGGCCGTCACCGCGGCCGCCACAGCCGATGCCGTCATTCTGATGGTCGGCAGCGACGCCGACACCGAGACCGAGAGCGTCGACCGCGCGACCCTCGCCCTGCGCGGCCGACAGAACGACCTCGTGGAACGAGTCTGCGCCGCCAACCCGCGCACCGCTGTCGTCGTGAACGCCGGCGCGCCCTACCTGCTCCCCTGGGCCGACCGGCCCGCCGCCCTGCTCTGGTCCTGGTTCCCCGGCCAGGAGGGAGGGGACGCCATCGCCGACGTCCTCACCGGCTCCGAGCCCGGCGGCCGTCTGCCCACCACCTTCCCCGCCGCCAAAGCCGACGTACCGGTCCTGTCGACGCGGCCGGTGGACGGAACGCTGGACTACTCGGAAGCCGACCTGATCGGCTACCGCGCCTACGCCGCGCGCGGCACCACGCCCCTCTTCCCCTTCGGCCATGGTCTGTCGTACACGACCTGGGACTACGAGGACTTCGTCGTGACCGGAGACATGGATCGCGGCCTCTCGATTCGCGTCACGCTCCGCAACACCGGGACACGTGCGGGCCGCGAGGTCGTCCAGGCATACCTTGCCCCGGCCGACGACGAGCCGCAGCGTCTCATCGGTTTCGCCGCGGTCGAGGCGGCGGCAAGCGAGGCCGTGATCGCCACGATCACCGTGCCGGCCAAGGCCCTGACCGTCTGGAGCGCCGTCGGCCGGGTTCCGCGTTCCGGGCCGCACCGGCTGCGCGTCGGACGTTCGGCGGCCGACCTGCGACTGACCGCCGCCGTACCTCGCGCGTCGTGATCACGATCAGCTCCCCGGCGAACCCCCGCACCCATGAGTGAAGTACGGTCTGACCGTGAGCACACCACGCAAACCCAGGGGCCCCTATCGCAAGGGACTGGAGCGCCGCAAGCAGATTCTGCGGGCGGCTCTCGAGGTCTACAGCGAGCAAGGCGACCGCGGCTCGTCACTCAAGGAGATCGCCGACCGTGTGGGCATGTCCCAGGCAGGTGTGCTGCACTACTTCGACTCCCGGGAGGACCTGCTGCTGGCTGTGCTGGCCGAGCGGGACGCCCTGGACACCGAAGCGGTCGTCGATGTGATGTCGCCGGGCGAGGCGGTGGCCCGGACCGTCGGTCACAACGCCCGGCAACCAGGTCTGGTCGACCTGTTCGTGACCCTGTCGGCCGCCGCGTCGGACCCGGAGCATCCCGCCCACGCGTTCTTCAAGCGACGGTACACGGAGCTGAGCGCGCAGATCCAGAACGGCCTGGATCACGGGCAGCAGCAAGGACGGATCCGCGGGGACGTCGACTCCGAGCTCATGGCACGACTGCTGCTCGCGGTGTCCGACGGCATCCAGCTGCAGTGGCTCCTGGACCCGGGCGTGGACATGACCGTGTTGGTCGAGGCGTTCAACCGGATGTGCGCCCCCGACGTGGGCGAGAGCCCGGGCCCCGCGCCGGTCGGCGAGTCCGGCTGACACGCGCGTCTGTCCCTACGGGGAGAACAACCGCGCCGACGTCGCCTCGGCGATGCCTCAAGCACCTACGCCCTCCGCGGCGCCCCGTCCACCCTGCCGGGGGTAGTCATGCCACATCCGCGACCAACGGTCAGCCAACGCGGTCGCGCGCACGCAGCGCCGAGCATGGCGGTACCTTTCCGTACCTGGGCATGCGACGCGAGCGAAGAACGCCCGCCACGAGGCCGTTCCGGGCGGTCCGCCGACGAGGTCGAGCGAGCCGCACACCATGAGCACGCGCATCACAGACGAGGAACAATGAGCTCGCACTTCCGCCATCTCGCGGCTCTCGGGAGCTCGTTCGCCGCAGGCCCCGGGATCGAACCGATCGCGAACCGAGCGGCAGGGCGCTCGGCACGCAACTATCCTCACCTGGTCGCCCGGCGGCTCGGCGCCGAGCTGACCGACCTGACGGTGTCGGGAGCGACGACCGAAAACGTCCTGGACGCTCCGCAGCGCCGTATGCGGAGGGAATTCCCGCCGCAGCTCGAAGGGGTGCCCTCGGATGCGGATCTGGTGACGATCACGGTGGGTGGCAACGACCTCGACTACATCGGCAGCATGTTCATGCTCGGCATCGCGGGCCGGCTGTCGTCCTCCCCCTGGACCCGGCCGCTGCGGGCGGTGCTGCTGCCCGGACCCGACGTGCCGAACCCGACGGCCGAGACAATCGAGCGGGCCACCGCCCGCCTCTGCCAGGTGGTCGAGGCGGCGCGTGGCCGGACACCCGGCGCCCGGATCCTCCTCGTCGACTACCTGACGGTCATCGGGCCCGGCACCCGTCCCAGCCGTGCGGCGCCTTTCGACGAGGCCGGCATCGACGCACTGAGGCGGCTGGGAGAGACGGTCTCCCAGATCTTCGGGGCCGCCGCATCCCGGTCGGGTGCGGAGCTCGTGCGGATGGGGGAACTCAGCCGTGGGCATGCACTGGGGTCCGCGGATCCATGGGTGAGCGGACTGCCGGACCGTCTCCGTCATCTCGGGAAAGTGGCGCCGTTCCACCCGACCGCGGAGGGCATGCGGTCTGTAGCGGACGCCGTCGTCGAGCACCTGAAGACGTGAACGCCGTCGCCGGGAGGTCCGTGCTCGGCGAGAACGAGCTGTTCGGGTCCCTTATCGAAAACACCATACTGAAATAAAGCACTCCAACCGGTTCAGAGCGGACATCGGCCATGCCCCTTCTCTCATCCAACAACCGGCCGTCCGCCTTCGACGGCCTGGCCGCAGCCGTACTCGATGACAAGGGGACGATTCTGCGCTGGACCGACTCCGCGGCGGCTCTCACGGGGCTCACCACCGACGAGGCCTGCGGCCACCCGGTGTGGGACCTTCTGGTCCGCGCCCACGGCACCCCGGCGCGACGCCTGCGCGGAGGGTCCGCGATTCCGCCTCGCGGCTGGGCGCGCATCCGGCAATCATCCGGCGCCGTCGTCGAGGTCGCCTTCCGCACGACACGTTTGACAGGCTCACCCGACTTGCTGGTCCTGGCAACCCCCTCACAGGACGTGACCGACCGTGACCGGGGTGTTGCACTCCTCGACGCGCTTGTTTCCCAGAACAGCATCGGGATCACTCTGTACGACACCGACCTCTCGATCGTGCAGACCAACGCGTCCTCCGATGTCCTCGGCGGCCCCGGCGTCCCGATCGGCAGCCCCGCGGACGATGTGGTGTCCTGGGATGACGCCAAGGACATCGAGTACACGCTTCGCCAGGTTCTGGCCACCGGCAAACCAGCGTTCGACGGCGAGCGATGGGTGCGGCTACAGCACGATCCGGCACTCCGGCGACGCCTGACGCTCCATGCCTTCCGGCTGCAGGACTCCCAGGGCAACCCCACCGGGGTGGCGGTGATGCACATGGACACAACCGAGGAACTGCTCGCCCGTCGGCGACTGGGCCTCTCCCACGAGGCGGCCGTACGCGTCGGGGCCTCGCTGGACGTCCGGCGCACCGCGCAGGATCTGGCGGACGTGCTCGTGCCGGCCCTCGGCGACCTCGCGGGGGTCGAACTGGCGCAGGCCGTGTTCGACGGCGCCGACCCTCCGCGAGGACTGGGCGGGGGAGATCTTCACCTGCGCCACGCCGCGCTGGCACCGGCCGCGGTCGGGCCTCTGACCGGCATCGACCTCGGTGACGAGCTTCCGCCGGTCCCCGACAGCCCTCTGCTGCGCGGCCTCCAGCAGGGCAGGACAGTCGTCCTCGGACGTGAGGAACTCATCGCCATGCTCGGAGATCCCCAGCTGGTCGAGCTTCTCCTCCCCAAGTCCTTCCGCTGGGTGATGCTGGCACCCCTCTGGGCACGCGGTTCCCTGCTGGGTGACGTGACGGTCTGGCGCATCGAGCGGTCCGATCCCTTCACCCCGGAGGACGCGGACCTCCTGACCGAGGTCGCCTCGCGCGCCGCGCTCGCCCTCGACAACGCCCGGCGGTACACCCGCGAACACCGTGCGGCGGTCGCCCTGCAGGAACGCATGCTTCCCCCGGCCACCACCGACACCCCCGCCGCCGAGACCGCCGGCGCCTACCTTCCCGCAGGCGACGGGGCGGACATAGGAGGCGACTGGTTCGACGCTCTGACCCTGCCCTCTTTCAGGGTCGCTCTCGTCATCGGCGACGTGGTCGGCCACGGCATGCACGCGACCGCCGGCATGGGGCGGCTTCGCGCCGCCATCCAGACTCTGGCCGATCTCGAACTGGAACCGGAGGAAGTACTCACCCGAACAGCGGACCTGGTCCAGCGTCTCACGGCGGAGGCACCGCCCGCGGAGCAGGACGGCGTCGGGGCCACCTGCCTGTACGCGATCTACGACCCGGTCACCGGGCGCTGCACCATGGCCAGTGCCGGTCACCCGCCCCCCGTGGTCATCCACCCCGACGGGACCGCGCACATCGTCGCGGTCTCCGCGGGACCTCCGCTCACCGTCGGCGGCATGCCGTACGAGACGACCACGATCGACATCGAGCCCGGTAGCGTCCTCGCCCTCTACACGGACGGCCTGATGGATCGAGACAGCCGGGACCTCGATGAGGCGCTGCGCCGGCTCACCGCCCGTCTCGTCTCGTCATGCGGTCCGGAAGCCGTCCTGGCGGACGCCGGCCACGCCCTGCTCGCCGACCTCGCGGTCCAGCCGCGACGCGACGACATGGCCCTCCTGCTGGCCCGAACACGGTCGATCCCGAAGGAGGCAACCGCTGTGTGGGAGTTCCGGGGCGATCCCACCGTAGTGTCCGAAGCCCGGAAGCTGACGGCCCGCCAACTCACCGCGTGGGGGCTGCAGGATCTTGTTTTCACCACCGAGCTCATCGTCAGCGAGCTGGTGACCAACGCGATCCGCTACGCGGGCGGACCGGTGGGGCTGCGACTGATCCGCCACGACGTCCTGGTGTGCGAGGTGACCGACCCCAGCAACACCCAGCCCCGCCTGCGGCGTGCCCGCACGACCGACGAGGGAGGGCGCGGCTTGTTCCTCGTCGCTCAGCTCACCGCGCGCTGGGGCTGTCGATACGGCCAGAACGGGAAGACGATCTGGGCCGAACAGCCCATCGACAACGCCCGCTGAGGCGTCCTCCCCACACCGGCCACACGACGCCGGGGCTCGCCGGTGAACCACGTACGGGGGCGGCCGAGATGAGACGCTCCGGTCTTGACGGAGTCGGTTTGCCGCACAACTGACCTTCCGCAGCCGATCGCATCCCATGAAGTGGTGCAGCGGGATGTTGGCCATGAGCCTTGATCGTGGACACACCAGCGGCTGGATCCTGAGGATCTGGGAACGGACATCTGGTGGTCGTGAAGTACTATCCGCCGCAGTTCAAGGTGGACGCATGACGGCGGAAGTGCAAAGCTCCCCGCAGTATAAAACTGCCGATCATCATTGACACCTGGGTCTCCGATCACTACGGAGATCCACATGCCGAAGTCCACCCCCACCACCCCGCCGCTTGACCGTGAGGCCAAGCGGCGCCTGGCCGTCATACGCCACGTCGAAGAGGTCACCGGGAACGTCGCGATGTCCTGCCGGTACTTCGGGATCAGCCGGCAGGCGTACTACACCTGGTACCGCCGCTACCAGGCCGAAGGCGTCGAGGGCCTGCGCACCCGCTCCAAGGCGCCGAAGACCTGCCCGAACGCGACCCACGTCGAGGTGGTCGGGAAGATCATCTACCTGCGGCAGAACTACCACTTCGGCCCCGAGAAGATCGCCATGTACCTCAAGCGGTACCACGACGTCACCATCAGCAAGTCCGGCGTCTGGCGCATCCTCAACCGCCTGGACATGGGCCGCCTGCCAGCCTCACAGCGCTACAAGCGCCACGACCGCCGGTGGAAGCGCTACGAGAAGCAGCTGCCCGGCCACCGGGTCCAGATCGACGTGAAGTTCATCGAGCCCCTCGCCTCGATGCCACAAGGGCGCCGCGGCGGCCGCAACAAGTACTTCCAGTTCACCGCCATCGACGACTGCACACGGCTGCGCGTCCTGCGGATCTACCCGACGCTGAACCAGGCCACCGCCATCCAGTTCCTCGACTACGTCATCCAGCGCCTGCCGTTCCAGGTCGAGGTCATCCAGACCGACAACGGCGCCGAATTCCAGTCCGCCTTCCACTGGCACGTCCTCGACAAAGGCATCGCCCACACCTACATCAAGCCCCGCACCCCACGCCTGAACGGCAAGGTCGAACGCTCCCACCGCATCGACGCCGAGGAGTTGTACCAGCTCCTCGACGGCGTCATCATCGACGACGCCGAGGTCTTCAACGACAAACTGCGCGAGTGGGAGGACTATTACAACTACCATCGCCCCCACGGCGGCCTCGGCGGCCAGACCCCCTACGAACGCCTCAAGCAGAAGACCACGGCCCAGGCGTAACCGGTGATCGTCAGTGGCACATTGACAGACGCAGTCGCGCTGTACAAAGGCTGGGCAGCGGGTGATGCGGGAGCCACCGGACTTCACGGCCTGATGGAGGTCGGTTACTCGGGAGCCCCTAGTTGAGCAGACCGTAGACGATGCTGCTCGTGGCAGTGGTAACGGCCGGAAAGCCCCACTCCAGACCAAGATCCGGACCATACCCGGGCCAGCGCTTCGAAAACTCCGTCGCCACAAGCTGTTTCAGCTGGTCAGGCGCATGGAAAGCCGGTACCACCAGCAGACGAAGAATCTGCCGGGACGAACGCGCACCGCGCGCAGGCGCAGAACTTTGCCCATGCCTACGGTGGTTAAGCGACAAGTCCGGGCTCGGTCTCTCAGCCCGGCCACCCACCACGCAGCGACTCCAAGCCGATCAACCTCAGATGCCCGAGTTCAACGGAGCGTAATCAGCACCAAGTCAGCACGGGACAGGTGAAGACGGGTGATGACATGGGCTTTTAGTCAGCACCAAACCAGCACGGGAGTCAGCACCGCACCGTCAAATCACCCCGAACTACGCGTCCCGGACGGCACTCGCTTCGACCGCCTTCGAGACCCTGAACCGCCCGATGCGAGCTGGCATGGTGGCCGCACGCATAGGCAAGCCTCGAACTATGTTGCCCTGCCACATGTGCGCCTGACCTGCATGTTTCTACGGTGTGACGACACGGAAACGTCCCCGCCAACCGCTTGGAAGTGGTGCCGATGTCCTCCCCCGCGACCGCTCCCCCGCCCCCCGCCGACCTCAAGCGCATCGTCGCCGCCAGTCTCATCGGCACCACCATCGAGTGGTACGACTTCTTCCTCTACGGCTCCGCCGCGGCGCTCGTGTTCAACAAGCTGTTCTTCCCTGACTCCGAGCCGCTCGTCGGCACGCTGCTGTCCTTCCTGACGTATGCCGTCGGATTCGCCGCGCGGCCGCTGGGGGCGCTGGTCTTCGGGCACTACGGTGACCGGCTCGGCCGCAAGCGGCTGTTGGTGCTGAGTCTGCTGCTGATGGGCGGGGCGACCTTCGCGATCGGGCTGCTGCCGACGCACGCGACGGTCGGCGCCGCCGCGCCCGTGCTGCTGACGGTGCTGCGGCTGGTGCAGGGCTTCGCGCTGGGCGGTGAGTGGGGTGGGGCCGTGTTGCTGGTGTCCGAGCACGGGGACGCGCGGCGGCGCGGGTTCTGGGCCTCGTGGCCGCAGACCGGTGCGCCGGCGGGGCAGTTGCTTGCGACCGGCGTGCTGTCGCTGTTGACGGCCGTGCTGTCGGACGCCGCCTTCGGCTCCTGGGGCTGGCGGATCCCGTTCCTGCTGTCGGGTGTGCTGGTGGTCGTAGGTCTGTGGATTCGTCTCTCTGTCGATGAATCGCCCGTCTTCCGGCAGGCGTTGGCGCAGGCCGAGGCCCGCCGGGCCGACCCGACGGCCGACGCCGAGAAGCTGCCGCTCGTCGCCGTCCTGCGGCACCACTGGCGTGACGTGCTGGTCGCGATGGGCGCGCGGATGGCGGAGAACATCTCCTACTACGTCATCACCGCCTTCATCCTCGTGTACGCCACCATCTCGGCCGGTGTCTCCAAGCAGACCGCGCTCAACGCCGTGCTGATCGGCTCGGCCGTGCACTTCGCGGTCATCCCCGCCTGGGGTGCGCTGTCGGACCGGATCGGACGGCGGCCGGTGTATCTGCTGGGCGCGGTCGGGGTGGGGCTGTGGATGTTCCCGTTCTTCGCGCTCGTCGACACCGGCGACTTCGGCGGCCTGGTCCTCGCCGTGACCGTGGGCCTGGTGCTGCACGGCGCGATGTACGCGCCGCAAGCCGCCTTCTTCTCCGAGATGTTCGCGACCCGGATGCGCTACTCCGGCGCCTCCATCGGTGCCCAGTTCGCCTCGGTCGCGGCGGGCGCCCCGGCACCGCTCATCGCCACCGCCCTCCTGGCCGACTACGACAGCTCCACCCCGATCGCCCTGTACGTGATCGCCGCGGCCCTGCTGACGGTCGTCGCCGTGGGAGCGGCCAAGGAGACCCGCCACCGCGACCTGGCCGAGGTCGGGCCCTCCCTCGGAGCCGAGCCCGCGCCCACGCCGGCCGAGGACGCGCGCGCCGTCTGATCCCCGGGGCCCCGCCGACCCGCCGTCCGATCCCAGGCGGGCCGGCCGGCCCGCCCTCTGTTCCCGGGCCCGCCGGCCCCCGTACCCACGTGCGGGGGTCAGCGCGCTGCCGGGACCGCCAGTCGGCGCAGTCGCAGGGCCAGTTGTATCTCCAGGGCGCGGGACGGGCTGTGCCAGTCGTCGCCGAGGAGGCGGCCGACGCGGTCCAGGCGCTGGGCGACGGTGTTCACATGGACGTGGAGTTCGTCCTTGGTGCGGGCCGGGCTCATCCCGCAGGCGAAGTACGCGTCGAGGGTGCGCAGCAGGTCGGTGCCGCGCCGTTCGTCGTACGCGACGACCCGGCCGATGGTGCGGTCGACGAAGCCCGTCACGTCCCGGTCGCCGCCGAGGAGCAGCCCCAGGAAGCCGAAGTCCTCGGCGGCGGCGCCGTCCCCGGAGCGGCCGAGCAGTCGCAGGGCGTCCAGACAGCGGCGTCCCTCCTCGTACGCGGCGGCCACGGCGTCCGGGTGGGCGGCGAGGTCCCGGACGGGGGCGGAGGCTCCGACGGTGACCGCCTCGTGGACCGCGGTGCCCAGGTGCCGGGCGGTGCGGCGGGCCACTTCCGTCGCGGTGTCGCCGGGTTCCAGGGGCAGCAGCAGGACGGTGCCGCCGTCGCGGGCGGCGGCCAGGCCGTGCCGGGTGGCCGCGAGGTGGGAGGCGGCGGACCACAGACGCCGGCGGGCGGCCGCCTCCTGGTCGGCGTCGGGCGCGGTGCCGTCCAGCCGCGCGGCGAGCACGACGTGGGTGGCGTCGAGATCGGCGCGCACCCGGAAGGCCCGCTCGCGCAGCAGGCGCGGATCGCGGTCGCGGGCGTCGAGCAGATCGTCGAGCAGCTCCCCGCGGACGCGCTGCTCGGCCTCGGCCGCGGAGCGTCTGGCCAGGAGCAGCAGCGAGGTGACCATCGCGGCGCGCTCCAGGGTGCGCTGGTCGACGGGGTCCAGGCCGGGGTGGCCGCGCAGCACGAGCGCGCCGAGCAGTTCGCCCCCGGCGGCCACCGCCGCGATCCAGTCGTCGGCGTGCCGTACGGCGTGGCCTTCGGCACGGGAGGCCTCCAGCGCCCGGGCCGGTGCGGTCTCGGTGAACTCGACCGTGCCGTCGAGGACCTGGGACACGGCGGCGGCCACGTCGTGCACCCCGCCGCCGCGCAGCACGAGTTCGGCGAGCCGGTCGTGGACGTCGGAGGCGCGCTCGATGACTGCGCTGCGGTCCTGGATGATCTCGTTGGCACGCTCCAGGCCGGCCAGGGCCGAGCGGGTCTCCGTCAGGAGGTTGGCGGTGTCGATCGCGGCGGCCGCCAGCGCGGCGAAGGAGCCGAGCAGCGCGATCTGCTCCCGTTCGAAGACCCGGGCGCGCCGGTCGGCGGCGAACAGCACCCCGATGACGTCCGTCCCCAGCGTCAGCGGGACCCCGAGGATCGCGACCAGGCCCTCGTCGCGCACCCCCGCGTCGATGGCCGTCGTGTGGCGGAAGCGGTCGTCGCGGAAGTAGTCGTCGGTGACGTACGGGCGCGCGGTCTGGGCGACCAGGCCGCCGAGCCCCTCCCCCATGCCGAGACGGAGCTGCTGGAACCGGGCGGCGACCGAGCCCTCCGTGACCCGCATGTAGGTGTCGCCCCTGGCCGGGTCGTGCAGGCTGAGGTAGGCGACGTCGGTGCCGAGCAGGGAGCGGGCGCGCTGCACGATCGCCCGCAGGACGGCGTCCACGTCGCGCAGGCCCGCCAGATCGTGGGCGGTCTCGAACAGCGCCGACAGCTCGGCCTCCCTGCGGCGCCGGCCCTCCAGCTCCGCGCGCACGCGCAGCGCCAGCAGCTTGGCCCGCTCCAGCGCCGCGATCCGCTCCGCGGACCGTCCCTCGGCGCGGGCGAGCGGCACCGGCCGCTCGTACGCCTCGGCGTCCGCGCCCCGGGCGAGCAGCTCGAGGAACGGCGCGTCGGCGTCGTGTGCGGTATCGAGGGCTGTCGTGGTGCCCTCCACGTGATCACGGGACATGCCCACAGGATTCCCCATCATGGGCGCGCCTCGTCAGGCCTGTGGAAAACGTGGACGACGCCGGAGCACCCGGTGCGAACAGATGTTCAGTGTGCGGTCCAGCCGCCGTCGAGAACCAGTGAGGTACCGGTGACGAAGGACGCCTGCGGCCCGCACAGGTACGCGACCGCCTCGGCCACCTCCTCCGGTTCGATGAGCCGCTTGACGGCGCTGTCGCGCAGCAGCACCTCGGCGGGCACGCGCTCCTCGGGGATGCCGTGCGCCCGTGCCTGGTCGGCGATCTGCCGCTGCACCAGGGGGGTGCGGACGTAGGCGGGGTTCACACAGTTGGAGGTGACGCCGTGGGGGGCGCCTTCGAGGGCGGTCGTCTTGGACAGGCCCTCCAGCCCGTGCTTGGCGGCCACGTACGCCGACTTGTACGCGGAGGCGCGCAGTCCGTGGACGGAGGACACGTTGACGACACGGCCCCAGCCCTGCCCGTACATGTGGGGCAGGGCGCCGCGGATGAGCCGGAAGGGTGCCTCCAGCATCACGGTGAGGACCGTGTGGAAGACGTCCGGCGGGAACTCCTCCAGGGGGCTGACGTGCTGCAGCCCGGCGTTGTTGACCAGGACGTCGGTCCCGCCGGCGGCGAGTTCGGCGGCGTCCAGGTCGGTGAGGTCCAGGACATGGGGTTCGATCGCGCCCGGCAGACCGGCCGCGCTCCCGGCGAGCGCCTCCAGGCCGTCCGTGTCCCGGTCGACCGCCCGGACCTTGGCCCCGGCTGCCGCCAGCCGCAGCGCGCAGGCGCGGCCGATGCCGCCGGCGGCGCCGGTGACGAGGGCGGTGCGGCCACCGAGGTCGAGCGAGGGGGCGGGGGCTGCGGGGGGCGTGGTCATGGCTCGACCCTAGGCAGCGCCCCGCCCCCACCCCATGTGGTCAGCCCCCACACTTCACTCGGACAGCGTGGTCTCGAACCACGTGGGTTCGTGGGAGAGCGCCTGCTTGATGCGGAACAGCTGTCGTTCGTGCATCGGCGGCAGGGCGTCCACCTCGAACCAGCCGACCTCGACGGACTCGTCGTCGTTGACCCGCGCCTCGCCGCCGACCGCCCGGCAGCGGAAGGTGACGTCCATGAACTGGCATCGGTCACCGTTGGGGTACTCGACCTGCCGCCCGGAGCGGATCAGGACGATGCGCTCGGGGACACAGCGCACGCCCGTCTCCTCCTCGACCTCCCGCACGGCACAGTCCGCGGGCTGCTCGCCCGGGTCCGGGATACCTGTGATCACGGTCCACTGACCGTTGTCCGCACGCCGTCCCAGCAGGACGCGCCCGTCATCGTCGAAGACGACGGCGCTGACGCCGGGAAGCCACAGAAGCTGGTGGCCGGCGGAGGCCCGGATCTCGGTGATGAACTCAGGAGTCGGCATGGGACCGACCCTAACCGGACCTCCGCCCCGGGGAAGCCCTCAGGCTCCGGCGCCCCGCCGGGCGCGCACCCCCGCGACGATCGCCCAGCCCAGACCGCCCGCCGCGACGAGTACCAACGCGATCTCGGGGAGGATGCCGAGCCGGGTCGCGGGGGTCTCCGAGGACCGCAGCGGCACCTTCTGCACCAGGCTGTCCGCGACGAACATGCCGGTCTTCTGGGTGATCCTCCCGTCCGGCATGATGATCGCGCTGACGCCGCTGGTGACGGGCACGGTCACGGTGCGGCTGTGCTCGACGGCGCGCACCCGGGACATGGCGAGCTGCTGGTAGGTCATCTCGCTGCGGTCGAAGGTGGCGTTGTTGCTGGGCACGGAGATCAGCTGGGCGCCGTCGGTGACCTCGGAACGGACGGCCCAGTCGAACGCGGCCTCGTAGCAGGTGACCAGTCCGACCTTGGCGCCGTCCATGGTGAACACGCCCGGCTTGGTGCCCCGACTGAAGTCCTGGTGGACCATGGACGTCCACTGGCTGTTGATCGCGCCGATGAGCGAGCGCAGCGGCAGGTACTCGCCGAAGGGCTGGATCTGCCGCTTGTCGTACGTCTGGGTGGGGCCCTTCACCGGGTCCCAGAGGATCTGCTCGTTGTAGAGCTTGCCGTCGCGCTCGACGACCCCGCCGACCGAGATGGGGACGCCGATCGCCTTGGCGGCCTTGTCGATGACGGCGGCCGCGTCGGCGTAGGCGAAGGGGTCGATGTCGGAGGAGTTCTCGGGCCACAGTACGAAGTCGGGCTGGGGCTTCTTGCCGGCCTTGACCTCGGCGGCCAGCCGTTGCGTCTCGCGCGCGTGGTAGTCGAGGACGGCCCGGCGCTGGGAGTTGAAGTCCAGGCCGAGACGGGGGACGTTGCCCTGGATGACGGCGACCGTCGCGGTGCCGTCCTCCGCCTTGTCGCTCACCAGGGAGCGCGCGGCCAGCGCGGCCGCGAAGGGGACGGCAAGGCTGAGCAGCGCCACGGCGGCGGCCGACCTGCGCACCTCACCGGTGCGCCGCCGGTCCGAGGCGAGGCGGACGACGTCGTAGAGGCCGAAGCCGCCGAGGACGACCGCGAAGCCGAGGACGGGCGTGCCGCCGAGCGCGGCCAGCGGCAGGAAGACGCCGTCCGCCTGACCGAAGGCGATCTTGCCCCAGGGGAAGCCGCGGAACGGCACACGCGCGCGTGCCGCCTCGCCCGCGATCCAGAGGGCCGCCGCCCAGACCGGCCAGGCCGGCAGCTTCGAGACCTTGGCGACACCGACACCGACCAGGGCGACGAAGACCGCCTCGATGGCCACCAGCGCGAGCCAGGGACCGGGGCCGACCTCGACGCCGGTCCACACCAGGAGCGGCAGCAGGAAACCGAGGCCGAAGAGGTAGCCGAGGCCGAGGGCCGTCTTCCAGCTGCGGCCGCGCAGCACCCAGCCGAAGACGGCGAAGGCCGGCAGGGCCAGCCACCACAGGGTGCGCGGCGGGAAGCTGACGTAGAGCAGCACTCCGGCGCCCGCCGCTGCGGCGGCGGGGAGGAGGCGCAGGAGCCGCGCCCGGCGCGAACCCGGCGCGGCCTGGGGCTCCAGCTGGTCGGGCTGGCCCACGGAAGTTGCGGTGACGGTCACTCCGGGAGTGTACGGCGGGTCACCTTTTGGCCGACAGCGCGGTCCACGGGGGCCGCCCCCGACGAGCCACGGTTCGTGCGCGACCCCGGCACGAGCATCCACAAACCGCCCATCAGCCGTTACGGTGTGCCAGAGCTCCGGTCGCACAGGTGTCCGGGGTGTCACAGGTCGGGGGGCGACCGGGTACGGGGGGTCGGGTGGGGTCCACGGGTTCCACGGGGATGACGTCGGCGGCCGGCGCGGACGCCGACGGAGAGAGACGAAACGTTTCCGACGCCGCGGGGGTGGCGGTGCTCGGGGCCTGCGCCGTCTGGTCCCTGGTCACGGCGGCCGTGCACGGCGGACGGCCCGAGGGCGTGCTGCTCGCGGTGCTGGCGGTGGCGGCCGGGTACGCGGCGGGGCGGATCGGCGGGGTGCTGCTGCCCGTGGCCGCGCCCGGTGCCGCGGCGCTGACCGGGCTCGTCATGACGGTGGCGGTGCCGCGGCTTGCGCCCGGGCCCGAGATCGCCGCGCCGCTGGGCCACGCGGGTGCCACGGCCGCGGTGCTGACGCTGTCGGCCGGTGCCGCGTGCTGCGCCGCCCGGGCGACGCCCGTGCCCCTGCTGCGGCTCGCCCTGACGCTGCTCGCCTGTGGTGTCGTGGTCGCGGGGGCGGTACTGGGTTCGACCACGGCGGTCGTGACGTGCGGTGCCGTCCTGCTGTGCTCACTGGTGGCCGGCCGGATGCGCCATCGGGGTCCGGCCCTCGGCGCCCTGGCCCTGGCCACGGCCCTGGTGACCGGCCTGACCTGGGCGGTCGCCGCGAACGCCCTGCCCGCCGGGCTCGCCGCATCCCTGGAGGACCAGCTCACCCACCGCCGGGTCGACCTGTGGCGCGACGCCCTGCGCCTGGCGCGCGGCGATACCGGTCTCGGCGTGGGACCCGGTCGCTTCGGGGAGCTGAGCGCCACGGCGGCGCAGTCCACCCTGTCCGACGGCAAGCCGCACTCGGCGCCGCTGCAGCTGGCGGCGGAGCAGGGTGTCGTAGGAGTACTGCTCCTCGCGGCGGCCTTCTGCTGGGTGCTGTTCGCGCTGTGGCGCGCGCCCCGCCCCACGCCGGTCGTCCTCACGGCGGGCGCCACGCTCACCGCGGTCGCGGCGCTCGCCGCCGTCGGCAACGCGCTGAGTTTCACCACGGTGTCGGTCGGCGCGGGCCTCCTGGCAGGTCTGGCGACGGCCCGCCCACTCGCCGACGAACCGGCACCCGTGTCACCGGCCGAAGCCGGCAGGGAGCGCCCCCGCGACCGCCCGGCCGTGTGACGTCGGGGCGCGCCGCCGCGACCGCCCACCGCCCGGCGGTATGACGTGCGTGCGCGGGGCCGAGCGTCCGGCGGCATGACGTGGGTGCGCCCCGTCACGACCGCCCGGCCGTGTACATCGGTGCGCGTCCCCGCGACCGCCCGGCGGTATGACGCGCGTACGCAGGGCCGAGTGTCCGGCGGTACGACCTCAGTGCGCAGGGCCGGGCGTCCGCGCCTGCAGCCGGGCCCTGATCGCCTGTACGGCGGACTCGGCGTCGTCCACGGTGATCGTGAACGTATGGCCGTCCCACAGCCGCAGCACCACTCCCTCACCACGGCGTACGACGACGGCGGTGCCCTTCTCCGGGCGCCAGCGGTAGCCCCAGCCGCCCCAGTGGCGGGGGGTGACGAGCGGTTCGAAATCGGCCCCGGCGACATGGGAGAGCGGGATGCGGCGGCGCGGCACGCCGATGTGTCCGCAGCGGACCTCCAGCACGTCCTTGTCGAGCTTCAGGTCGACGTGGACGAAGGCCAGGGTGCCGAAGAGGACCAGCAGTCCGGCGGCGATGCAGCCGACGACGGACATGACGAGGGGTGCGGTGCCGGACGTCCAGGCGGAGTCGACGGCGAGTTCGATGCCGAGCGCCATGCAGGCGGCGCCGACCAGCGCGAGCAGCCACTGGAACCGGTTGGTGGCGCGGCCGGTCCAGACGTCCGAATGCTCGGAATGCGGGGTGTCCTCGCCCTGGGGGTGATCGTGGGAGTGGTCCCTCATATACATGAGGTTACTCAGGTTTCGCTGCGCGGGTAGGGCGTTGCGCAGGGTGACTGGGCCGAGCGGGCGGGGTCTGCTCCCGGTGACCGTCGGTCACTGAGCGGGACTGACGGCCTGGAGCAGCCGGCCTTCCGCGTAGGCGAGGGCGGGCTGCGGGAGGCCGCCCTCGCGGCCGCTGAGCAGGACGGTCACGGAGCCGAGGCCGTCCGTCTCGGGCTCGAGGCGGGCGCCGATGCGGCGCAGGGCCTGCGCGGCGACGGCGCCGGCCGAGCCGTGCAGGACGAGGGGCGGCAGGACCGGGTTCTGGACGGCGGCGCGGATGCGGTCGGCGACGAGCTCGTAATGGGTGCAGCCCAGGACGACGGTCGTCACGTCGTCGGGAGTGAGGGCGGCGGCCGCGGCGACGGCGGTGGTGATCGCCGCCTCGTCCGCGTGCTCCACGGCCTCGGCCAGTCCCCAGCAGGGCACCTCGACGACCGTGACCCCGTCGGCGAAGTCCTCGATCAGACCGCGCTGGTACGGGCTGCCGGTGGTGGCGGGGGTGGCCCAGATCGCGACGGGGCCGCCGCCGGCCGCGGCCGGCTTGATCGCGGGGACGGTGCCGATCACCGGGATGCCCGGTTCGAGGCGGGCGCGCAGGGCGGGCAGGGCGTGCACGGTCGCCGTGTTGCAGCCGACGATGAGGGCGTCGGGCCCGTGGGCGGCGGCGGCCTCGGCGACGGCCAGGGCGCGCCCGGTGAGGTCCTGCGGGGTGCGCGGGCCCCAGGGCATGCCGTCGGGGTCGAGGGAGAGCACCAGATCGGCGTCGGGTCGCAGGCGCCGTACCGCGGCGGTGGCCGCCAGCAGGCCGATTCCGGAGTCCATGAGCGCGATCTTCACCCGGCCACGATAGACGATGTGCTCCTGCGGCCCGGCCGGGTGGGGCAGACTGCGCGGGTGAGCGCCGTCGTGTGGATCGCCGCCGTGTCCCTGGCCGCCTGGCTGTGGCTGTTGCTCTGTCAGGGCTTCTTCTGGCGTACGGACGTGAGACTGCCGGCCCGGAGGGAGCCGGACGCGTGGCCGTCGGTGTGCGTGGTCGTCCCCGCGCGCGACGAGGCGGCGGTGCTGCCCGCGAGCCTGCCGTCGCTGCTCGCACAGGACTACCCGGGGCGGGCGGAGGTCTTCCTCGTCGACGACGGCAGCTCGGACGGCACCGGGGAGCTGGCGCGCGAGCTGGCGCGGCGGCACGGCGGGCTGCCGCTGACCGTCGGCTCGCCGGGTGCGCCGCCGGCGGGCTGGACCGGGAAGCTGTGGGCGGTGCGGCACGGCATCGCCCTGGCACGCGCGCGTGAGCCCGAGTACCTCCTGCTGACGGACGCCGACATCGCGCACGCGCCCGACAGCCTGCGGGAACTGGTGGCGGCGGCGCGGACCGGGGGCTTCGACGTCGTCTCGCAGATGGCGCGGCTGCGGGTGGAGAGCCTGTGGGAGCGGCTGGTCGTGCCAGCCTTCGTCTATTTCTTCGCGCAGCTGTACCCGTTCCGCCGGATCGGGCGGCGCGGGACGCGGACGGCGGCCGCGGCGGGCGGCTGTGTCCTGCTGCGCGCGGAGGCGGCGGAGCGGGCGCGGATCCCGGAGGCCATCCGGCACGCCGTCATCGACGACGTGGCGCTCGCGCGCGCGGTGAAGCGCGCCGGCGGTCACATCTGGCTGGGGCTGGCCGACCGGGTGGACAGCGTGCGTCCCTACCCGAGGCTGCGCGACCTGTGGCGGATGGTCTCGCGCAGTGCCTACGCGCAACTGCGCCACAACCCGCTGCTGCTGGCCGGCACGGTGCTCGGCCTGGTGCTGGTGTACCTGGTCCCGCCGCTGGCCCTGCTCACCGGACTCGTCGCCGGCGGTACGGCCGCGGCGGTGCTCGGCGGGCTGGCGTGGCTGGTGATGACGGGGACGTACGTCCCGATGCTCCGCCACTACCGGCAGCCGCTGTGGCTCGCGCCCCTGCTGCCGTTCACCGCGTTCCTCTACCTCCTGATGACGGTGGATTCCGCGGTGCAGCACCACCGGGGGCGCGGCGCGGCCTGGAAGGGCCGCACCTACGCCCGCCCGGACGCCGTGACCGACGAGGGCTGAGGCGCCGGAGAGGGTCTACTTGCGGCCCGGTGTCCAGTTCATGCCCCACCCGTACGCGTGGTCGACGGTCCGCTGCGGACTCACTCCTCGTTCCGGCACGAGATAGCGGGCCTCGCGCTGGACGATCAGGTCACCGCCGTTGTTGGTGATCAGCGCGAGGGCGCACACGGTCGAGGGGATGGTGCACTCGTCCAGGGAGAAGTCGATCGGGGCGCCGTACTGGGGCTGCAGGGTGACCGTGGCGTGCAGGTCGGCGAAGGAGCGGGCCCCTTCGTAGACGGTCACGAAGACGAGGATGCGCCGGAAGGCGTTCCTGTGGTCGAGGTTGATGGTGAGGTTCTCGCCACGGGCGACGGCGCCGGTGCGGTCGTCGCCGTCGAGGTGGATGTACGGCGGCTGGTGCAGGGCGCCGAAGGCGTTGCCGAGGGCCTGGACGACGCCCTTGCGGCCGTCGGAGAGTTCGAAGAGGGCGCACAGGTCGAGGTCGAGGTCGTTGTGGAGCGCGACCGCGCGGCCTCGTTTGCTGCCCCATCCCGAGAACTGCTTGCGGACCTCCCAGTTGAGGTTCACGCGCATGACGCCCGAGGTGCCGCCCTGTTTGGCGAGCGACACGGCGGGGGCGGCCTTGGTGAGGGTCACCTTGGTCAGCCGGACCGGGGTGGCGGGCGGAGCCGGTGGCGGGGGCGGCGGGGCCTGGTGGACGGGCGGCGGCACGGTGGCCGGCAGCGCGGGCATGGTCGGCTGGGCGGACAGCGGCGGTGGGGCCGGGGCCGTATGGGGTGGCGGCGGGGCCGGGGCGGTCCGGGGAGCGGGTGGTGGTGCCACGTGCTGGGGCTCGTCCACGGCGATGCCGAAGTCCGTGGCCAGCCCCTCCAGGCCGCTGCCGTACCCCTGCCCGACGGCGCGGAACTTCCAGGCTCCCTGGCGGCGGTAGAACTCCCCCAGCACGAAGGCCGTCTCGACGGTCGCGCCGGTGCTGTCGAACCGGGCGGCGACGGTGCCCCGCGCGTCGTCCCGTACCTCGATGTAGAGGTCGGGCAGTTGGGCGAAGGTGCCGCCGTCGGCGGAGGCGGCGAGGACGACGGTCTCGATCGCGGGCTCCACGCGCGCGAGGTCCACGAGGAGTGTGTCGGTCACCCGGCCGCCGGCGTCGCGCTTGCCCTCGTGGCGGACGGCGCCGGAGGAGTGCGCCGGCTGGTTGTAGAAGACGAAGTCGGCGTCGGAGCGAACCTTTCCGCCCACGAGCAGCAGCGCCGAGGCGTCCGCGTCGGGCACCCCGGGTCCCGAGCGCCAGCCCAGTTCGACCCGCAGTGCCGTCGTCGGCACCGGGGTGTTGGACCCCTTCGGCATCGACATGTCCGCCCCCCTCACGTTTCCGTGCGCCGAGCCGCGCCCGGCGCCTCTCCGGATGTCTACCCGGTCAATCTGTTCCGGGGTACGGGGAAGGCCTGTGAAAGGCGCAGGACCACGCTCCACCGACCCGCCGGTAACCCGCCCGGAACTCGGCTTTTACACGATCACAGCGGTGTTCGCCGCCCCTTTTTGCCGAGTTCGCTCGCATTGGGGATCCGAGGTCACTGCCGACACGGAAAACAACCCTCTTATCGGTCTCCCCAACCAGCACATCGTGGGCTTAACTTATGTGCCATGACCTCCCCCCGCTCCACCTATGGCGGCTACTACTCCGCCTTCCCGGACACCCCGATCTACGACTCGCTCGTGGCCGAGCGGGGCACCCCGCAGATCGCACCGATCCGGGTCCCCGCCGCCTACGACACGCCGAGCAGCAGCAACCTGCCCGCGCTGCCGTCGGCGCTGCCCGCCCTCCCGGCGGCCCCGTCCCAGGCGTCCTACGGCTACCCGCAGGCGCAGCAGCCCTCGCCGCTGCAGCAGGCGCCCGCGGCGTACATCCCGCCGCAGGCCTCCGCGCCGCGTGGCTACCCGGGTCCGCAGGCCCCGCAGCAGCCGCGCCCGGCGGCGCCCGGCATGGGCTACGAGGCGATGCGCCCCGCAGCTCCCCGGCCGGCCGCGCCCCAGTACCAGGATCCGTACAACAACCAGCAGTACCGCGGCTACTGAGCCGACCCGGAGGTTGTCGGTGCCACCTGGCAGGATGACCTCATGGGGAATGCGGAACTGCTGTCCATTCACGTCCATCCGGTCAAGGCGTTCCGGGGCCAGGCACCCCGGGAGGCCGTCGTGGAGCCCTGGGGGCTGGCCGGAGACCGACGCTGGGCGCTGATCGACGACGGGGGAAAGGTCGTCACGCAACGCCAGCAACCGCGCCTCGCGCTGGCCGCCGCCGAGCTCCTGCCCGGCGGCGGCCTTCGGCTGTCCGCGCCCGGGCTCGAGCCGCTGACCGTGGCGGTGCCGGATCCGGTGGGCACCGTCTCGATGGAGATGTTCCGCGACAAGGTGGAGGGGGTCCTCGCCGACGCGGCGGCGCACGCCTGGTGCAGTGCCTATCTCGGCGCCGACATACGTCTGGTCCACATGGACGACCCCGCGACACGCCGACCGGTCGATCCTCAGTACGCGCTGCCCGGCGAGACCGTCACCTTCGCCGACGGCTACCCGCTGCTGGTCACCACGGTCGCCTCGCTGGACGCCCTCAACTCCCTGATCGCCGACGGTGAGCACGCGACCGAGGGCCCGTTGCCGATGAACCGGTTCCGGCCGAACGTGGTCGTGGCGGGCACCGACCCCTGGGCCGAGGACGGCTGGTCGCGCCTGGAGATCGGCGAGGTGGCCTTCCGCGTCGCCAAGACCTGCGGACGGTGCGTGGTGACCACCACCGACCAGGCCACCGCCGGGCGCGGCCGGGAACCCCTGCACACCCTGGGCCGGCACCGCCGCCTCGGCGGCAAGCTGGTCTTCGGCCAGAACCTGGTCCCCCTCACCCGCGGCACCATCCGGGTCGGCGACCCGGTGCGTGTGACCGGATAGATCCGGCCGCGTTGCGAGAGACGCCCAGGTGCGGGAACCTCCGCCGGGTGCTCGAGCGTTGGGCGTCGTGAGAAGTTCATGAGAGGTCCCGGCGCAGGTGATTTCGCTCTCTCTTCGACCGGGCTCCCGCGTGAACGGCTCCGGTGGGGGTTATCACGGAGGGGTAAGGGGGTGCGGGACGGTGCGCGTGATCGGTGGAATCTGGCGCTGGCGGCACAATCCGCTGCGCCGCGGGACGGATCTGGCCGAGGCGTGGGTGGCGTTGTCGGCGCTGCTGCTGATTCTCCTCGTCGCGCCCGTCGTGGGTTCCCTGATCGGCTCCGTCGCCCAGGACTCGCTGCAGCGGTCGGTCCGCGAGCAGCGGCAGGCCCGTCACGAGATCACGGCCACCGTCGTGCGGAAGGTGGCCGGTTCCCCGCTGGAGGCCGACCCCGAGGCCGCTTCCGGGCGGGAGGCCCGCAGCCGGGTCCTCGCCGACTGGACCGCCCCGGACGGCACCGCCCGGCACGGCACGGTCCTCGCGACCCTCAAGGCCCCGCACCGCGGCGACCACTTCGAGATATGGACCGACACGCACGGCAGTCTGGTGGCCCGTCCGCTGGACTCCGCCACCGCCACGACACACGCGGTACTCGCCGGATTCGGCGCGGCCCTGCTGACCGCCGGCGTGGTCGAGGGCGGTAGGCGGCTGATCGTCTGGCGCATGGTGCGCCGCCGGTACGCCCGTTGGGACCAGGCATGGGACCGCGCGGGCCCGGACTGGGGCCGTACAGGTACCGGCAGCTGACGTCGTTCGGTCACTGGTCAACCCACCGCCCGCGCGCACGCTACGGTGGTCCGGCCGAATGATGCATGATTC
Source organism: Streptomyces sp. NPDC096132 (assembly GCF_044763345.1). NCBI lineage: Bacteria > Bacillati > Actinomycetota > Actinomycetes > Kitasatosporales > Streptomycetaceae > Streptomyces > Streptomyces sp. NPDC096132. The sequence continues at coordinate 54,585 of NZ_JBIWGA010000018.1, read as the reverse complement.
GGCATCAAACCCGCGTACGACAAGGTGGGGGCACAGCAACGCCATGGCACAGGGCACGGTCCAGGTGACGCACACCGGCACATCGAGGTGGCGGCGCCGCACGGGTGAGTACGCATCGCTCGCCGCCGCCCTGGAGGCCGCGGCCGAGGGCGACGTCCTCACCATCGCTCCCGGCACGTACCGGGAGAACCTCGTCGTGCAGCGGTCGGTGACCCTGCGCGGCCCGGAGGGCTCTCCCGGGTCCGTGCGGATCGCCCCGGTGGACGGGGTGCCGCTGACGGTGCGCGCGTCGGCGGTGGTGCAGGACCTGCATGTGGAGGGCCAGGACGCGGCCGCGCCGGCGGTGCTCGTGGAGGAGGGCACGCCGGAGCTGCTGGACATGCGGATCGTCACGCGGTCCGCCGCGGGCATCGAGGTGCGCGGCAGCGCCCGGCCGACGGTCCGGCGGTGCACGGTCGACAATCCGGCGGGCATCGGCATCGCCGTGGTCGACGGTGGTGGCGGTGTCTTCGAGGAGTGCGAGGTCGTCGCGGCCGGGCAGGCGGGCGTAGCGGTGCGCGGGGGCGCGCACCCCCGTCTGGAGCGCTGCAGGGTGCACCACACCTCCGGCACCGGCCTGAGCGCCACCGGCGACAACTCCGGGCTGGAAGCGGTGGGTTGCGAGATCTACGAGGTCCGCGGCAGCGGCGTCCAGGTCACCGCCCGGGCCACGGCCCACCTCACGGACTGCGACGTGCACCGCACCACCGCCGACGGCGTCACGATCGACACGGACGCGGTGCTGACGCTGGCCGACTGCCGTATCCACGACATCCCGGAGAACGCGATCGACCTGCGCTCCCGCTCCGTCCTGACGCTGACCCGCACGACGGTGCGTCAGTTCGGGCGCAACGGGCTGTCGGTGTGGGACCCGGGCACGCGGGTGGACGCCAACCAGTGCGAGATCTTCGACAGCACCGGTGACTACCCGGCCGTCTGGGTGAGCGACGGCGCCACGGCCGTCCTCGACTCCTGCCGGGTGCACGACGTGCCGGACGCCCTGTTCGTACTCGACCGCGGCTCGCGCGCGGACGTCATCGACAGCGACCTGTCCCAGGTGCGCAACACGGCCGTGTCGGTGAGCGACGGCGCGACCGCCCAGCTCGACGACTGCCGGATCCGGGACGCGGCGACGGGTGCCTGGTTCCGCGACCACGGCAGCGGCGGCACGCTCAACAACTGCACCGTGGACGCCGTCCAGACGGGCGTGATCGTCACCAAGGGCGCCGATCCCACGGTCGAGCGCTGCACGGTCGCCTCCCCCGCCGAGGCCGGCTTCTACGTCTCCGCCGGGGGCCGCGGCAGCTTCCTCAACTGCCGGGTGACCGACAGCGGCGGCTACGGCTTCCACGTCATAGACGGTTGCCGCGCCACCCTGCGCAGATGCCGTACCGAGCGCTGCGCGCGCGGGGGGTACGAGTTCGCCGACGCCGCGCCCGGTGCGGGTCCCGTGGTCGAGGACTGCGCCGGCGACGAGAGCGCGGGCGTGCGGGCCGCGCGGGAGACGGCCGTCCAGGCGACCGTACCGTCGGCGGGTCTGCTCGGTCCGATTCCCGAGCAGCGGGTGACCGTGCCGGAGGCGCAGTCGGCCGCGGCCGGGCCTCAGACGCCGGTGCGGTCCTCCAAGGACGTTCTGGGTGAACTCGACGCGCTGGTGGGCCTGGAGAGCGTCAAGCGCGAGGTGCGGGCGCTGACCGACATGATCGAGGTCGGCAGGCGCCGGCAGCGGGCCGGACTGAAGGCCGCCTCGGTCAAGCGCCACCTGGTCTTCACCGGATCCCCCGGCACCGGCAAGACGACGGTCGCGCGTCTGTACGGCGAGATCCTCGCCGCGCTGGAGGTGCTGGAGAAGGGTCATCTCGTCGAGGTGTCGCGTGTCGACCTCGTCGGGGAGCACATCGGCTCCACCGCCATCCGCACGCAGGAGGCGTTCCAGCGGGCGCACGGCGGGGTGCTGTTCATCGACGAGGCGTACGCGCTGTCGCCGGAGGACGCCGGGCGGGACTTCGGCAAGGAGGCCATCGACACCCTCGTGAAGCTGATGGAGGACCACCGGGACTCCGTGGTCGTGATCGTCGCGGGCTACACGGCCGAGATGGAGCGCTTCCTGACGGTCAACCCGGGTGTGGCGTCCCGCTTCTCACGGACCATCACCTTCGGTGACTACGGCCCCGAGGAGCTGCTGCGGATCGTGGAGCAGCAGTCCGACGAGCACGAGTACCGGCTGTCGCCGGGCACCGCGGAGGCCCTGCTGAAGTACTTCACGGAGATCCCCAAGGGCCCCGCCTTCGGCAACGGACGTACGGCACGCCAGACGTTCGAGGCGATGGTGGAGCGGCACGCGAGCCGGGTCGCCCAGCTGGCGGAGCCCAGCACGGACGACCTGACGCTGCTGTACGCGGAGGACCTGCCCGAGCTGCCCTGAGCGGGCTCAGGCGCGCTGTACGGGCACCTCCGTGCGCAGCCGGGCCAGCAGGCGTTCGCGTTCCTGCGCGAAGGCCGGGTCGGCCTGGTAGTCGGAGTGGCCCAGGATGGGCGCGGGCAGCGGGTGCTCCGCGGTGCGGCCGTAGGCGAGGGGGTCCGCGAGGGGTTCGCGGTCCACCTCGGGGCCGCAGTCGTCGCCGGACAGGCGTACCGGGCCGCCGATGGGGTCGGTGAGCCGGTACAGGTTGCGCCAGCAGTCGATGTCCTCGTGGAGGGCGGCGAGCGCGGCCGGGCCGAAGTGGGCCGGGAACCAGCGGCCGTAGAGACGCTCGATCGGGGAGCCGTAGGTGAGCAGGGCGACCCGCTTGCGGTCGGAGGGCGTCAGCTGCCAGGCGGCGGCCGCGGCGAGGACGCTGCCCTGGGAGTGTCCGGAGATGACCAGGCGGCCGCCGGTGGCCCGGGTCCACGTGGACATGCGCCAGGTCAGGTCGGGCACCGCGCGCTCGGCGTAGCAGGGCGGGGCGAAGGGGTGGGCGGCGCGCGGCCAGAACGTGCCCACGTCCCAGAGGATGCCGATGGTGCGCCGGGCGGAGGCGTCCTTGTAGGCGCGTCGGCCCCAGGTGACGAAGAGTATGAAGCCGAGGCCGATCAGCCAGGAGCCGAGCGCCTGCGCGGCCTGGGCGGCGCCCTGTACGAAGGGTCCGGCACCCTGCGTGGCCCGGACCGGTGTCTTCCCGGTGCCGAACGCCCCGACGAGGGCGCCCGCGCCCAGGAGCAGGGTCGTGGTGGAGGTGACGGCGACGAGGAGGGGGCCGCGGTCGGTGAGCGTGGCCATCGACCGGGCGCGGGCGATACGGCCGGTGCGGGCCGGGTCGCCGGGGTGGGCGTCGTAGTCACGGGCCACCGCGACGCGCTCGGCCCGGGTCAGCTGCCAGGTCCTCCGGCCGAGCAGCCCGCAGAGCACGAGCAGGACGAGGAGCAGCGCGGGGATCACGGACGCCTGCCAGGTCAGCAGCACCGGCGGGCCGTCGAGGAAGGTCCCGGTGCCGTCCAGCCAGTCCGAGACCCGCTGCGACACACCACCGGACATGACACCGCCCAGAGCACAGGCGAGCATCGCGACAGCGGGCCCACCGAGACCGCGCAGCGCGGACCGCGCCCCGCCCCCGGCCTCGACACCGCGCTCGCCCGGGTCACTCGATGTGCCGTCCCCCTTGGCCCCCCGGTGCAGAACATGGGCCACGGCGGCCAGGGTGATCACCAGTGCCCCCTGGGCCAGGGCGATTCCGCCGAAGGTGGCGTCGCCCGGGAGGCGGCCGGAGGAGTGCCAGCCCGGGCGGTCCCAGGCGGCGTAGACGAGGGTGAGGGTGAGGAGGACCAGGGCGGCGAGGGGGAGGCGGTGGACGAGGTGGGCGTCGAGGCGGCGGTCGAGGCGGTGTTCGCTGCGTCCGCGTCGGCACACCACCCAGACCACGGCGAGCGCGCCGGCCGCCAGGGACACCTCCAGCAGTCGGCCGAGGGTGTCCAGGAGGGCCGGGCCGCCGGGGCGGTGGTCCTCGCGGGCGGCGGCCGTGCCGACCGCCGCGGCCACCGTGAGCAGGCCGGCCGCGGTGTGGGCCGCCCGCAGCCGGGCCACGAGGCGGCGGCCGTACCAGAAGCCGGGGCGGCCGAGCGCGGTGTGGGCTGGGGAGTTCGCGGGCTCGGGGCCGCGGTCGAGGGGCTCCTGGGACTCGTACGCCCGCCAGGTGCGGTGGGAGAGGTACCAGAGGAGGCCGGTCAGGGCGGTCGGGACCAGGGCCGCGAGGGCGAGGCGGCGGCCCGGCGGGCTCCACCAGCCGCCGTCGGAGACGGTGGGGGACAGAAAGCCCAGCCAGGAGTGGCGGGCGGCGCACGCGCGCGTGCCCGCGCACTGCCAGGCGGTGAGGTCGAGGGCGACCTCGCAGGCCGCAGCGACGAGCAGCACCGTCAGGCTGAGGCCCGCGAGGCGTACGAGCAGCCCGTACAGGCGGACCGCGCGGGTGCCCTCGCGGGCGGCAGGGCGCATCCAGTGGGCGAGGTTCACGACCATGAACGGCAGCAGCAACAGCCACAGGACGCGAGTGCCGTTGCCGGAGGTCAGGTTGGACCAGACGTAGGCCTCCGGTACCGGCCGGCCGTCGTGGTCACGGGCCGTGGTGGTCGCGTCGGCCGTCGGTGCGTCCGCGTCGGCGTCCTCCGCGCGCCGGTAGACCGCCGCCGTCTCGTCGCCGGTGATCCGCACGGTGCGCGGATCGTTCAGCATCTTCTCGGGCGTGGCGCCGCCCACGCCGTGGACCAGGAGTTCCAGAGCCCCGCTGCCCGCAGAGGAACGTTCCACTGTTCGCACTTCCCCCATGACACGCCGCCTACCCGTCTTCGTGCGGGCACAAGGTTCTCCGCTCCGGAGGGCGTCTACACCTCGGCGCACCGAATCTCCCCGATCCGCGTGACACAGGAACATCACAGCCTCGTGGTGGCATGCACGCGTCGGGGTGGTGGCACCGTGCGGGGCCGGTCGTGCGAGGATGGGACGCCCCGCGCACCGCTGCCAGGCAGAATATTCTCGTCTCAGCAGGTGAGCGGGCCTGTCGAGCCGTTCGAGGAAAGGACCGGAGCGTACGTGAGCGAGAATCAGAACCTCCTCGCGGAGCAGCGCCGCGCCCTGATCCTGGACGAGGTTCGTCGCCGGGGCGGTGTCCGGGTCAACGAGCTGACCCGCAAGCTCGGCGTGTCGGACATGACGGTCCGCCGCGATCTCGACGCGCTGGCCCGGCAGGGCGTACTGGAGAAGGTGCATGGCGGCGCGGTCCCGATCGTGGAGGCGAGCACGCACGAGCCGGGCTTCGAGGCCAAGTCGGGTCTGGAGCTGACCGCCAAGGAGGACATCGCGCGGGCCGCCGCGGAGCTGGTCTCCCCGGGCAGCGCGATCGCGCTGTCGGGCGGTACGACGACGTATGCGCTGGCGCACCAGCTGGTGGAGGTGCCGGACCTGACCGTGGTGACGAACTCGGTGCGGGTGGCCGACGTCTTCCATGTCGCGCAACGCACCTCGGGCCCCCGTCAGGGCGCGGCCACGGTCGTGCTGACCGGCGGAGTGCGCACCCCGTCCGACTCGCTGGTGGGGCCGGTCGCCGACCAGGCCATCGCGGCGCTCCACTTCGACCTGCTCTTCCTCGGTGTGCACGGGATATCGGCCGAGGCGGGCCTGTCGACGCCGAACCTGGCGGAGGCCGAGACCAACCGCCGCCTCGTGCAGTCGGCGCGCCGGGTCGTGGTGGTCGCCGACCACACCAAGTGGGGTGTGGTGGGTCTGAGTTCCTTCGCCGCCCTGGAGCAGGTCGACACCCTGGTCACGGACGCCGGGCTGCCGGGCGCGGCCCGCGCGGAGATCTCCGAGCATCTGCGGCAGCTCGTGGTGGCCGGAGAGACCGACGCGGTGGGGGCAGACATCTGACGGGGTGACGGCTAGGGTGACGCACCCGTCGACCGAGGGGGTTCGTGTCGCCATGGTCCGTCGTCTGCGTGCCGAAGGGCTCGACTTCGTCGCGGCCGCTCCCGTACGGCTGGTTTTCACACGGGAGGTCTCCGCCTCACCTGAGCGGGTCTTCCACGCGCTGGCCTCGGACGTCTCCGGCTGGGCCGAGTGGTTCCCGGCCGTCACGTCCGTCCGGCCGCTCGACGAAGGAGCGGGGCGGGACGTACGACTGCGGGGCGGCACGCGGTTCCGGGAGACGGTGCTCGCGGCGAAGGAGCCGGAGGTGTACGCCTACCGGGTGGACGTCACCAACGCGCCGGCGGTGCGGGCGCTCGTCGAGGAGTGGCGGCTCGCGCCGGCCGGGTCGGGGACCCGGGTGCAGTGGACGTTCGCCGCGGACGGGCCGGTCCTGGTGCGGGGTGCGCTGCGGCTGGCGAGGCCGGGGCTGGGGCGGTCCTTCCGGGACGCGGTGACGCGTCTGGACCGACGGCTCACGACACGCTCGTAGGACGTCACGGCACCGTCGCGGGCCATCCCGAAGCGCTCGCGGGCCCTACTCGGGCCACACCCCCGTCGCCAGCAGGGACTCGATGGCGGCCGTGTAGGGGGTGATGTCCAGGCCCTGTTCGGCCAGCCAGGCGTCGGAGTAGTACTTGTCGAGATAGCGGTCGCCGGGGTCGCACAGCAGGGTGACCACGCTGCCCCGCCGGCCGTCGGCGACCATCTCGGCGGCGATCTTGAGGGCGCTCCACAGGCCGGTGCCCGTCGAACCGCCCGCCCTGCGGCCGATCGCCTGCTCCAGGGCCCGTACGGCGGCGATGCTGGCGGCGTCGGGGACCTTCATCATGCGGTCGACGGCACCCGGCACGAAGCTCGGCTCCATGCGCGGCCGGCCGATGCCCTCGATGCGCGAGCCGCAGTCGCAGGTGACGTCCGGATCGCCGGTGGTCCAGCCCTCGAAGAAGCAGGAGTTCTCGGGGTCGGCGACACAGATGCGGGTGTCGCGCTGGGTGTAGTGGACGTAGCGGGCGATCGTCGCGGAGGTGCCGCCGGTGCCGGCCGTGGCGACGATCCAGGCGGGCTCCGGGAAGCGCTCCAACTCCAGCTGGCGGAAGATGGATTCGGCGATGTTGTTGTTGCCGCGCCAGTCCGTGGCCCGTTCGGCGTAGGTGAACTGGTCCATGTAGTGGCCGCCGGTCTCCGCCGCGAGGCGGGCCGACTCCTCGTACATCGTGCGGGGGTCGTCGACGAAGTGGCACCGGCCGCCGTGGAACTCGATGAGGCGGATCTTCTCCGCGCTCGTCGTGCGCGGCATGACCGCGATGAAGGGCACGCCGATCAGCTTGGCGAAGTACGCCTCGGACACGGCGGTGGAGCCGCTGGACGCCTCGATCACCGGGCGGTCCGGCCGGATCCAGCCATTGCACAGGCCGTAGAGGAACAGCGAGCGGGCGAGGCGGTGCTTGAGGCTGCCGGTGGGGTGGGTCGACTCGTCCTTCAGGTACAGGTCGATGCCCCAGCTGTCCGGGAGCGGGAAGCGCAGCAGGTGGGTGTCGGCGGAGCGATTGGCGTCGGCCTGGACCTTGCGGACGGCTTCTTTCAGCCAGTCGCGGTAGAAGACGTCGCTGTGGTCGACGTCGAGGGTGGTGCCGGTCCGGGTCTGCTGGGGGGTGGTCACGGCAGGAGCTCCTTACACGCTTCGCGCCGGCGGCGCCTGGCGCGGCCGGCACATCGATCATAAGCACCTTCCGCACCGCTTCTCACCTGCATAAACACACCTTTGGGGGCCTCAAAGCCGGCCCTGGGGGGCGAACCCGTGCACACGGGGGGCGCATTCGCGCGAGTGCTCCTGAAGACCCTCGCCCGCGTGTCGTACGTACTGGTGCTCGACGCCGGGCGCGGGCAGACTGCACCGGCGGGGCGAGCTCCCGGACAGGCGCTGAAGGCCCTGGCCGCGACGCGGGTCCCGGACGGGGGCGCAGACTGGATCACGGACACGACGAGTTCGCTCACACGAGTGCGATCGCAAGGGGGCGGGGAGGCATGGCGGAGCCGGAGTTCACGGCGACGGGCGTGCGGATCGGGAAGAGACTGCGCTCGCTCACCCGGGCCGGACAGGTCCGGATCAGCGGCGGCAGGCTGGAGCTGCTGACCAGCTACGGCAGCGAGATCGACAGCGCGCCGGTGCAGGCGGTCCGCGCCTCCCGGCCCTGGTTCGCTCCGGAGGACCGGGCGCTGGCCGACCTCAACGGCAACCGGTACCTGCTGACCCTCGGCGACCACGACCCGGCGCCGGGCGAGCCCGGGCCGCCCGCGGCGCGCCGGTTCATCGAGGCCGTGCGGAAGGCCGCGGGCCGCAACCGCTGACGCAGCGCGAGTTGCGCCGCCGCACCCCCTGAGTCACGCTGTTCTCACGTCACTCTGGGTTTACCGGCGATAACGCTGCGAACCAGCCCGCCGGCCACTGCAGCAGGCGGCCGCCTTGCGCAGCAGCTCTGCTCGATCGATCCGAACTCCGTGTTCTTCCGGACCTCAGTCGGGGAGTCGCAGCCGTGATCAGCAACCCAAGCAGGCACTGCACGGTGGAGCTCCAAGCCCTGCCGTCGCGGATCGGCCAGGTCCGCAGAATCGTATCGGCGCAGTTGCGCTACTGGCATCTGGACGCCCTCATAGACCGCGCCGCGCTCGGTGTGACCGAGCTGTTGACCAACGTCCACCTGCACGCCCAGCCCGACAAGATGTGCGTCGTGGAGATGGAGCTGCTGCTCGACCGGCTCACCGTCTCCGTGCGCGACCACGATCCGCGGCTTCCGGAGGTGGGAGACGTCAGGACCACCGGGGCGCTGGCCACGTGCGGGCGCGGGCTCGCCATGGTGGCCGCGGTCAGCGAGAGCTGGGGCGCAAGGCCGGACGGCGAGTCCGGCAAGGTCGTCTGGTTCACGCTGCCCGCTGCGGTCCCCACGCCCGAGCGGTCGGCGCGTCCGCCGCGCCGTACGCCCCGGGAACAGGTCGCGCCCCGGTTCACGGAGGTCGTCTCCGTCGACGCGCACCGGCCCGCCCATGCTCCCGCCCGGTCCGCCGTCGTCGGCTGACCGGGCGGTGACCTGCCCTTCGCGGTGACCTGCCGTTCCCGGCAGGGCCCCGCGGGGTCACTCGGTGGCGATGGCCCGCAGGACGTCCAGGCGGGCGGCGCGCCGGGCCGGGCGCAGGCCCGCGAGGGCTCCGGCGGCGAGGCCCACCAGGGCCACCGCGGCGAGTTGCGCGGGCGGCAGCGCGAAGGCGAACGCGCTGTCGCTCGCCCCGTCGGAGGCCCGGACCAGCACCCAGCCGAGGAAGGCGCCGAGGGCCAGACCGCCCACCGTGCCGAAGGCGGCGACCAGGACCGACTCCCAGCGGACCATGGCCCGCAGCTGGGACCGGGTCTGGCCGACGGCCCGCAGCAGGCCGAGTTCGCGGGTGCGTTCGTGGATCGCCAGCGTCAGGGTGTTGGCGATGCCGAGGAGCGCGATGAGGACCGCGAGGGCGAGCAGGGCGTAGACGAGGGTGAGCATCATGTCGATGCCGCCGGCCGAGGACCGGGCGTACGCGTCGCGGGTCTGGACCTCGGGGTTGCCGTAGTGCGCGGCGACCTTTTCGACGGCCGTCTCGCCCTGTGCGGTGCTCACGCCGTCCTTGAAGGAGACGGCGATCAGGGTGTCGGCGTCCTGGGTGCGGTGCGGGGCCCAGGCGGCGCGGGTGATGACGTAGTCGCCGGCGAGTTCCGACTGGCCGTAGACCGCGCGGACGGTGAAGTTCTTCTTCTCGCCGTCCGTGAAGGAGAGCCGGGCCGTGTCGCCGAGGCGCAGACCCTGCCGGTCGGCTTCCTTCCCGGTGACGGCGAGACCGTCGGTGCCGAGGTCGCGCAGCTCTCCCCGCACGGTGCCGAGGTCGAAGGTCCGGGCCAGCGCCGCCGGGTCGGTGACGGTCAGCGCCCGCCCCTCGCCGTTCACTTCGGCGACGCCGCGGCCGAGGCCCACGGCGGTGTCGACCTCGGGCAGCGTGCCGATCGCGGGGGCCAGCTTCGGGCTCAGCCCGCTGCCGCCGGCGCCGAAGGACGGTGTGCTGACGGCCACGTCACCGGCGAAGGACCGGGAGACGGTCTGGTCCATGGTGGCCTTCAGCGAGGCCCCGAAGACGGTGAACAGGGACACCACGGCCACGCCGATCATCAGGGCGCTCGCGGTGGCGGCCGTCCGCTTCGGGCTGCGCAGCGCGTTACGGCGGGCGAGTCCGCCGGTGACGCCCCGGAGCCGGTCGAGGGGGCCGCCGAGGACGCGTACGGCGGTGCCGGCGGCGACCGGGCCGAGGACCACGAACGCGACCACGACGAGGACGGCGCCGGAGCCCGCGAGCCAGACCGACGGGGAGACCAGGACGCCGGTCAGGGTGACCGCGACGGCGAGGGCCATCAGACCGGTACCGATCACGGCGCGCGGGCGGGAGGCTCCGGAGGTGTCGACGGCCGTCTCGCGCAGCGCGGCCAGCGGGGCGGTGCGGCCGGCTCGTACGGCGGGCAGCAGCGCGGAGCCGAGGCAGACCAGGACGCCGACCGCGAGCGGGAGGGCCAGGGACAGTCCGCTGATCACCAGGTCGCCCTCGGGGAAGGGGAACCCGATGGCCGGGAACAGCGCCCGCAGACCGGCCGCGATGCCGATGCCGCCCGCGAGTCCGGCGGCCGAGGCGGTCACGGCGACGGCGCCCGCCTCCACGAGGGTGGCCGCGGTGACCTGGCGGCGGGCGGCGCCGAGGGCGCGCAACAGGGCGTTCTCGCGGGTGCGTTGGGCGACGACGATCGCGAAGGTGTTGTGGATGGAGAACGTCGCGACGAGCAGGGCGACTCCGGAGAACACCAGCAGGAACGTGGTGAAGACGGTGAGGAATCGACTGGCGATCATGTCGGTGTTCTCCCGCGCCGACTCCTGACCGGTGATCGCCTCGACTCCCTTGGGCAGTAGGGGAGTCAGCCGGTCCACGAGCTGCGTCTGGCTCACGCCGGGCTCGGCGCGCACCACGATGCTCGTGGCCCGGCCGGGCCGCGCGGTGAGGTACTTCTCGGCGTCGGCGCGGGTCATGCCGGTGTAGGTCACCTGGGCCATGCCGTCCTCGCCGCCGAAGGTCGCGAGTCCGACGATCGTCACACGGACCGGGTCGGGCGTACGGAGGGTGGTGGTGTCGCCGATCTCCAGCCCGCCCTTGTCGGCGGTGCCGCGGTTGACGACGACCTCGCCGGACCGGGCGGGGACGCGGCCTTCGGCGAGCCGGTACGGGTTGAGCTTCGGGTCGGTGATCCAGTTGCCGGCGAGGGTGGGCGGGCCCTGGCCGCCGATCGGCTTGCCGTCGCTCCCGACGAGTTGGCCGGCGCCCTGGATGTCCGGGGCGGCGGCCGCCACGCCGGGGACCTTCTCGATGGTCCCGACCAGGGAGGTGCTGACCGGTTGGCGTACCCCCTGGCTCTCGCCGGGGGTGGTGATGGCGTCGGCGCCGCGTACGACGGCGTCGGTGCCGGCGGTGGCGCTGCCGAACATCGAGTCGAAGCTCGCGCGGAGCGTGTCGCCCATGACGAGGGTGCCGGCCAGGAAGGCCACGCCGAGGAAGACGGCGAGGAAGGTCCCGGCGAACCGCCGCTTGTGGGCGCGCAGCGCGGAGAGGCTGAGGCGGAGGGACGCGTTCATGACGGCACCTCGAAGGCTTTCATGCGGTCCAGGACGCGGTCGGCGGTCGGGGACTCCATGCGGTCGACGAGCCGTCCGTCCGCGAGGAAGACGACCTCGTCGGCGTGGGCGGCGGCCACCGGGTCGTGGGTGACCATGACGACCGTGCGGCCGGTGTGGCGCACGGTCCGCGCGAGGAGCCCGAGGACCTCTCCCCCGGAGCGGGAGTCGAGGTTGCCGGTGGGCTCGTCGGCGAACACGACGTCGGGGCGGCCGGCGAACGCCCGGGCCACGGCGACGCGTTGCTGCTGGCCGCCGGAGAGCTCCGCGGGCCGGTGGTGGAGCCGGTCGCGCAGGCCGACGACGTCGATCAGGGCGTCGATCCACTCGGCCTCGCCCCGGACGCCCGCGAGGTCCAGCGGCAGCCGGATGTTCTCCGCGACGGTCAGGGTCGGGACCAGGTTGAACGCCTGGAACACGAAGCCGACGCGGTCGCGGCGCAGGAGCGTCAGAGGGCGGTCGTCGAGGGCACCCAGTTCGGTGTCGCCGATGTAGGCGGCACCGGACGTCAGGGTGTCGAGGCCGGCCGCGCAGTGCATGAGGGTGGACTTGCCCGAGCCCGACGGGCCCATGATCGCGGTGAACCGTCCGGCCGGGAAGGCCACGGTCACCCCGTCCAGGGCCCGTACGGCGGTGTCGCCGGCGCCGTACACCTTGACGGCGTCGGCGACCCGGGCGGCCGTCCCGGTGGCGGTCACGGTGCTCATGCCGCACCGCCCTTGCCGTCGAACCGGTCGTACCGGCCGAACTGCTCGTCCAGGACGGACAGCCGGCGCCAGTACTCGTCCTCGTCGATCTCGCCGGAGGCGAAGCGCCGGCCGAGGACGGCGAGGGGCGAGTCGCCGGTCGGACGGTCCACGCGGTTCCACGGACCGCGGCGGCCGCGCCACACGGTGCGGCGCAGGAGCGTGACGACGCCGACGACGGCGGCCGCCCAGATCAGCGGGAGGAACAGGATCCAGGGGCCGGGGCCGCCGCCGTCCCAGTTCGCCAGGGTGTTCATCTCGGGTCATCTCCTCGGTGAGGGTCCTCGGGTGCTGCGATGCCTCGAGAGTCCCGCCGGGAGGGGGTCCGGGTCGTCGTACGGCCAGCGGCAGTGCGGGTACCTCGTGGGGAGTACGCGCGCGTGCCGTGGATGCTCCTCGGGGCGCGGGTCGGGCCTCGGAGACTCGCGTGGCGTGGCGCTGAGGGCCGGCCGCGGGCGGTGGCCCGATCGTGTCGGTCCTTGTCCCGCGAGAACGCTGTCGATCTCCGGGGGGCCGGGAAGGATGGGGCCGACGGACGAAACCGCAGGTGAGGAGTGGTGCGGCCATGGCCCTGGAGATGCGTGACCGATGCGAGCGCTGTACGACGGCCGTCCTGCCGCCCGACGCGCCGGCCCTGATCTGCTCCTACGAGTGCACCTTCTGCGTGGCGTGCGGCGAGGCGATGGAGGGCGTCTGCCCCAACTGCGCGGGCGAGTTGGTGCCCCGGCCGCGCCGAGCCGTCGGGATGTGACGGCTCGGGACACCCTCCCGCCGCGTCGGAGCTCAGGGGTTTGTCAGGCGTTGTCGTCGAAGCTGGCGAAGTAGGCGGCGGCCATGTCCTCGTCGCCGTGCCCCTGCGCCGCCGCCCGCTCCAGGCGTTCCGCGCTCGCGGCCGCCACGTCCAGGCGGACGCCGTTCCTGCGGCCCGCCTCGACGATGAGACGCGCGTCCTTGGCCGCCGTCTCCACCGCGAACTGGGCCGGGGAGAGCCGGTCGTCGAGGACCATGGCGGCCTTGGCCCGCAGATAGCCCATGTCCAGCGGGCCGCCCTCGATGAGCCCGAAGAACGCCGCCGGGTCGACGGACAGGGACTGGGCGAGGGCCAGCACCTCGCCGGTCGCCGCGGTCGCGGCGATGACCCAGCTGTTGGCCACCAGCTTCAGTCGCGTGGCGCTGCCCGCGCCGCCGTCCTCGCCGGTCCACACCGTGCGCGCGCCGACCGCGTCGAAGACGGGAGCGACCGCGTCCCGGTGCTCGGCCGGGCCGGCCGCCAGGACCGTGAGCTGGCCGGCCTCGGCGGGCTGACGGGTGCCCAGCACCGGCGCGTCGAAGAAGACGAGCCCGTGCTCGCGGGCGAAGGCGGCCAGGTCGCCGATCGCCTCGACGCCGGCGGTGGTGGACTGCACCCAGGCGGCGCCGGAGCGCAGGGCCGGCGCGGCCTGGCGCATGACGTCCAGGGCGGCGGGGCCGTCGTAGAGCATGGTCAGGACGACATCGGCGCCCTCGACGGCCTCGGCGGGGGTGTCGGTGACGGTGACGCCGTCGACAGTCAGCGGTTCGGCCTTGGCGCGGGTGCGGTTCCAGGCGCGGACGGTGTGTCCGGCGCGGGCGAGGTTGCGGGCCATGGCGGCGCCCATGATGCCGGTGCCGAGGACACTCACGGTGGTCTTGTCGGTCATGGCTTCAACCTACTTCGACGCGGCGCTCACGAGGCCGTCCAGCCAGGCCTGGTGACCGTTGAGCATCGGGTTGGGGCGCTCGTTCGCCAGGGCCGCCGCGGGCTGTCCCAGCTGCGTCTCCTGGGTGAGGATCCGGACCCGGCCGCCGGGCAGGTCCTCCACCAGCCAGGCGTGCAGCACGTCCAGCCGCTCCTCCGGCTCGCCGTCCTGCTTCGCCGTCCAGGACAGCCGGCCGGGGACGCCTTCGCCGGGGGCCTGGAACTCGACGACGTGCGCGTCCAGGGGCGGGAAGCCGAAGGTGCCGAAGCTGAAGACCAGGTCGTCCGCGAGCCGGGGGCCTCCGCCCTGCGGGAAGGAGATGTCGGCGACGTTGTCGTAGTAGCCCTCCCACTCGGAGGTGTCGGTCAGGAAGTGCCAGACCCGGGGGGCCGTGAGGCCCTTGACGATCACCTCGTTGGAGACGAAGTTGTCGCCGGTGCCGGGCAGGTACTTCTCGGGCCAGTTGATCGCGTTCTGCGTGGTCATCGGGGGGTCCTTCCGGGGAGCGGGGGTGCCGCCGGTCGGCGACGTCCTCGACGATAGGGCGGTCGCTCATCGGGAAACCAATAGACAGGTCGATATCTGCCATCGGGATGCCGATGTGTCCGCCGGATACCCTGGTCGGTATGAATGACAGGACGGCCGACCTCGCCGAGACCGTGACCGCAGGTGCCCGGCAGCTCCCGGCGCACGCCGACCTGAACCTGCTGCGCACCTTCCTGGCCGTGTACCGCTCCGGCTCGTTCACGGCGGCCGCCCCGCAGCTGGGCCTGTCGCAGCCCACGGTGACGGCCCAGATCCGCACCCTGGAGCAGCAGACGGGGCGTGAGCTGTTCACCCGGCTGCCCCGGGGCGTCGAGCCCACTCCCCTCGCGCACGAGCTCGCGGCCCAGGTCGCGCCGCCGCTGGACGCGCTGGCCGCGCTCGAGGGCGGGGGACCGTCGGCCGGGCGGACCGCGCCGGTGCATCTGGCGGGGCCGTCGGAGCTGCTGTGCGTACGGGTGCTGCCCGCGCTGGCGCCGCTCGTCGCGGGCGGACTGCAGCTGAGGGTCACGCAGGGGCAGACCGAGCCGCTCCTGGAGGAGATGCGGGCCGGGCGGCACGACCTGGTGATCGCCACCCGGCGGCCGCGCGGGCGCGCCCTGGAGTCGGTGCCGCTGGCCGACGAGGAGTACGTCCTGGTGGCCTCCCCCGCCTGGGTGCGCCGCGTCGGCGAGCACCCGGAGGCGGGCGACCTGTGCGCCGCGCTGCGGGACGTCCCCCTGGTGACCTACGCCGAGGACCTGCCCATCGCCCGCCGCTACTGGCGGAACGTCTTCGGCAAGCAGCTCACCGCCAGTGCCGCGGTCACGGTGCCCAACCTGTACGCGGTGCTGTCGGCGGTCAACGCGGGCGCCGGGTACAGCGTTCTGCCGCACTCCCTGTGCCAGGAGTACGTGGACGCGGGCCGCCTCGTCCTGCTGCACGAGCCCGAGGAGCCGCCGCTCAACACCCTGTTCCTCGTGCAGCGGCCCGGCGCCGACGCCAACCCGGACGTACTGCGGGTCCGCGACCGGCTGCGGACGGCGGCCGCCGCTTGGTGAGCGATCACACGGGTGATCGGGCCGCTCGGCGGGCCGCCCGGTCGCTCAGGCCGCGCTGAGCGCCCCCAGCGGGTCGTCGAGCACCGGCTGCCAGGCCAGTTCGGCCGCTCCGACGAGGCTGTTGTGGTCGAGGGTGCAGGCGAGGATGGGGACGCCACCGCTGCGGCCCCAGAGGCTGCGGTCGGCGACGACGGCGCGCAGGCGGTCGGGATCGGCGTCGAGGAGGGTGCGGTGCAGGCCGCCGAGGATGATGCGGTCGGGGTTGAGGATGTTCACCAGGCCGGCGAGGCCCAGGCCCAGCCGGTCGATGAGGGCCTCGGCGGCCGTGCGGACGACGGGATCGCCGTACTCCTCACGGACCAGTTCGTTGGCCTGCTGGAGCAGGGAGCCCTCCGGACCGGGCTCGCGGCCGGCGGTCGTCAGCAGCGCCAGCGGGTCGGCCTCGACGTCGAGGCAGCCGCGGCTGCCGCAGTGGCAGGGGCGGCCCTCGGGATTGACCGTGAGGTGGCCGACTTCGAGGGCGAGCCCCGAACTGCCCGTGTGCAGACGGCCGTCGAGGACCAGCGCGCCGCCGACGCCCCGGTGCCCGGTGGCCACGCACAGCAGGTCGCGGGCGCCGCGTCCCGCGCCGTGCCGGTGTTCGGCGAGGGCGGCGAGGTTGACGTCGTTGCCCACGAAGGCGGGACCGGTGATCCCGGCGGCATGGACGCGTTCGGCGAAGACCTCCCGCACCGGAGCCCCCACCGGCCAGGCCAGGTGCAGGGGGTTCAGCGCCAGGCCCTCCGGTTCGGTGACCGCCGACGGCACGGCGAGCCCGGCGCCCACGCACCGGCGGCCGGTCCGCCGCAGCAGGTCCGCGCCGGCGTCGACGGCGGCACCGAGCACCTTCGCCGGATCCGCGTCGACGGCCTCGCAGCTGGGGGTCGTGACGACGATCCGCCCGCCGAGGCCGACCAACGCGGCCCGGAACCCGTCGGCGTGCACCTGTGCGGCGAGGACGACCGGGCCCTCCTCGGCGACTTCGAGCCGGTGCGAGGGCCGGCCCTGCGAGCCGGCGGCGGCGCCGGGCCGCGCGTCGACCCGGATCAGCCCCAGCGCCTCCAGCTCCGCGGCGACCGCGCCGGCCGTGGCGCGGGTGACGCCGAGTTCCGCGGTGAGCACCGCCCGGGTGGGTGCCCGCCCGGTGTGCACGAGCTCCAACGCGGGCCCGAGCGCACCGCGCCCCCGGTCCAACCGCGCCCTCGAGGTGGTCCCTTCCCCCGCCGGCCGGGGGTCCGCCTTGCCGCTCATGAGGGGGAGTCTCCCATGATCCGTTCCTCAGATGTCGCCGGGCAAGCCGCTGACCCGCAGGGTGATGTTCAGCCGCCCCGTCAGCCCCAGCGCCGCCGGTCCGGTCCCCGGCCGCACCCGCGGCACCCCGTGGTACGCCAGGCGCGAGGGGCCGCCGAACACGAACAGGTCGCCGCTGCGCAGCTCCACGTCGGTCCAGGGCCGGCCCCGGGTCTCGGTGCCGCCGAAGCGGAACACGCACGTGTCCCCGAGGCTCAGGGACACCACCGGCGCGTCGGACGTCTCGTCGGCGTCCCGGTGCATGCCCATGCGGGCGTCGCCGTCGTAGAAGTTGATCAGCGCGATGTCGTACGCGGCCGGGGTCGCCGCCTCCGGTCCCAGGGCGTCGGTCACCGCCCGCCGCCCCAGCTCGCCCAGCCACGCCGGGAAGGGCTTCACCGGTGTGCCGTCGCCGTCGACGACCGTGCGGGCGTACGCGTACGGGTACCAGTGCCAACCCAGACAGACCTGTCGGGCGGTCATCGTGCCGCCGCCGGGGGTGTGGACCGTGCGCAGGCCCGCCGGGGGCCGGGCCCAGTCGCGGCAGGCTTCCAGGAGCTCGCGCTGTCCGTCCGCGTCGAGCCAGTCGGGCACGTGCACCGCGCCCGGCGCGACCCGGACGCGCTCCCGGGGAAACAGCTCGCCGTCCATGGGCCCATCCTCCCCCACCGCACCGGCACCGGTTCTGAGCTGCGGCTCGGCTAGCCTTGGGGCACCATGAACGACCGTATGACGACGCCGTGGGGCGAGGTCGCCCTGGCCCGCTTCCCCGAGGATCCGCGCGACCGGCTGCGTGCCTGGGACGCCTCCGACGCGTATCTGCTCGACCACCTCGCGGAACAGGACGTTCCGCTGTCCGGCACCGTCGTGGTGCTGGGCGACCGCTGGGGCGCGCTGGCCACGGCGCTCGCGGCACACGGCCCGGTGCAGATCACCGACTCCTGGCTGGGGCAGGAGGCGACCCGGGCGAACCTCGCGCGGGCCGGCGTCGAGACCGGCTCCGTCCGGCTGCTCACCACCCAGGACCCGGTGCCCGAGCGCGTCGACGTGCTCCTGGTCAGGGTGCCGAAGAGCCTCGCGCTGCTGGAGGACCAGTTGCTGCGGCTGGCGCCCGCCGTGCACCCGGGCACGGTCGTGATCGGCACCGGCATGGTGAAGGAGATCCACACCTCCACGCTGAAGCTCTTCGAGCGGATCCTCGGTCCCACCCGGACCTCGCTCGCCCGGCAGAAGGCCCGGCTGATCTTCTGCACCCCGGCCCCGGCCCTGTCCCGCCCCGCCAACCCGTGGCCGTACTCCTACGACCTTCCGGGTGACGTCGGCGCGCTCTCCGGCCGTCCGGTCGTCAACCACGCGGGGGTGTTCTGCGCCGAGCGGCTGGACATCGGCACCCGGTTCTTCCTGAAGCACCTGCCGACGACACACGGCACACGGCGGGTCGTCGACCTGGGCTGCGGCAACGGGATCGTCGGCACGGCGGTGGCGCTGGCCAACCCGGAGGCCGAGGTGCTGTTCACGGACGAGTCGTTCCAGGCGGTGGCCTCGGCGGAGGCGACGTACAAGGCGAACGGGGTGCCGGGGCACGCCGAGTTCCGGGTCGGCGACGGGCTGACCGGCGTCCCGGACGGCAGTGTGGACGTCGTGCTGAACAATCCGCCGTTCCACTCGCACCAGGCGACGACGGACGCGACGGCATGGCGGATGTTCACCGGAGCGCGGCGCGTGCTGCGGCCGGGCGGCGAGCTGTGGGTGGTGGGCAACCGGCATCTGGGCTACCACGTGCGGCTGAAGCGGCTGTTCGGGAACTGCGAGACCGTCGCCGGGGACCCGAAGTTCGTGGTCCTGAGGGCGGTCAGGCGCGGGTGAGCAGGCGGACGATCCGCTCCACCGTCCGCGCCATCGCCTCCCGTCCCACGCTCAGGTAGCGGCGTGAGTCGACCGCCGTGGGGTGGGCGTCCAGGAACTCCCTGATCGCGTCGGTCATGGCCTGGTTGAGGGCGGTGCCGATGTTGACCTTCGCGATCCCGCCGGCGACGGCGGCGGTCAGCTGGCCGTCGGGGACCCCGGACGAGCCGTGCAGGACCAGGGGCACGTCGACGGCCGAGCCGAGCCGTCCGAGCAGGTCGTGGTCGAGGGCTGCGGTGCGGGTGGTCATCGCGTGGACGCTGCCGATGGCGACGGCCAGCGCGTCCACACCGGAGTCGGCGACGAAGGCCCGGGCCTCGCCGGGGTCGGTGCGGGCGCCGGGCGTGTGCGCCCCCTTGCCGCCGATCTCCCCCAACTCGCCCTCGATCCAGAGCCCTTGGGAGTGGGCCCAGTCGACGGCGGCGCGGGTCGCGGCGAGGTTCTCGTCGTAGGGCAACCGGGAGGCGTCGTACATCACCGAGCTGAATCCGGCGTCGGCGGTCTGGCGGAGCAGGGGGTCGCTCTGGACGTGGTCGAGGTGCAACGCGACGGGTACGGCGGCCCGTTCGGCGGCGGTGACGGCGGCGCGGGCGAGCGGCAGCAGCCGTCCGTGGCGGAACCTGACGGCGTTCTCGCTGACCTGGAGGACGACGGGTGCGTCGGCGGACTCGGCGCCGGTGAGGACGGCCTCGACGTGTTCGAGGGTGATGATGTTGAAGGCGGCGACGGCGGTACGGGCCGCGCGGGCGCGGGTGACCAGTTCGGCGGTGGTGGTGAGGGGCACGGCAGCTCCCGGTCGAACGGTCAGAGGATCACGGAGCGGGTGAGGTGGCGGGGCCGGTCCGGGTCGAGCCCCCGGGCGGCGGCGACGGCCACGGCGAGGCGCTGGGCGCGGACCAGTTCGGCGAGGGGGTCCAGCCCGCCGGACACCCACGACGCGCCGGTGGCACGCACCTGTCGGTCCAGTCCCTCGGGCGCCTCACCGATCATCCAGGTGGCGGTGCCGGCGGTGCTGACGCTGATGGGGCCGTGCCGGTACTCCATGGCCGGGTAGGCCTCGGTCCAGGAGAGGGAGGCCTCGCGCATCTTGAGGGCCGCCTCGTTCGCCAGTCCCACGGTCCAGCCGCGCCCCAGGAAGGTGAACTGCCCGCATTCCAGGAGTCCTTCGGGCAGTGGCTCGGCGAGTGCGGTGCGGGCGTCGGTGACGACGGCGTCGGTGTGCAGCCCGAGGTGGGCGCGCAGGAGGGTGAGCGCGGTGGTCGCGAACCTGGTCTGCACGACGGAGCGTTCGTCGGCGTAGTCGAGGACGACGACCTGGTCGGCGGCCCGTACGACCGGGGTGTGCGGGTCGGCGGTGACGGCGGTGGTGCGCCGGCGCCCCTTGAGGCGCGTCAGCAGGTCGAGCACCTCGGTGGTGGTGCCGGAGCGGGTGAGGGCGAGGATCCGGTCGTAGGGACGGTGGTGGGGGAACTCGGAGGCGGCGAAGGCGTCCGTCTCGCCCTGTCCGGCGCCCTCGCGCAGGGCGGCCGCCGCCTGGGCCATGAAGAAGGAGGTGCCGCAGCCGACGATCGCGACCCGCTCCCCCGGCTCCGGCAACTGCCCCTTGTACCGGGCGGCTTCGCTCGCGGCCCGGGTCCAGCACTCGGGCTGGCCGGCCAGCTCGTCCTCGACGTGGGTCATGCCCCACCTCTCCCCGACAATGATGGTTCCTGCAAGATAGAGCTGACTTTCGAGCAACTTCAAGCATGCGAACGGAGACCGGCGATGTCCCGCGACGCCCGTTGGAAGGCCCTGCTGGAACTGTTGGTCGAGCGGGGCCGGCTGGACGTGGAGGACGCGGCGGCGGAGCTGGCGGTGTCGGCCGCGACGATCCGGCGGGACTTCGACCTGCTGGCCGAGCAGCAGATGCTGGTGCGCACCCGGGGCGGGGCGGTGGTGCACGGGGTGTCGTACGAGCTGCCGTTGCGCTACAAGACGGCCCGGCGGGCCTCCGAGAAGCAGCGGATCGCGCAGGCCGTCGCGGATCTGGTGGCGCCGGGCGAGGCGGTCGGGCTGACCGGGGGCACCACGACGACGGAGGTGGCGCGGGCGCTGGCCGTGCGCGGCGACCTGACGTCCGGTTCGCCGGCGCTGACCGTGGTCACCAACGCGCTGAACATCGCCACCGAGCTGGCCGTGCGGCCCCAGTTCAAGATCGTGGTGACGGGCGGGGTGGCCCGGGCGCAGTCGTACGAGCTGGTCGGGCCGCTCGCGGACGGGGTGCTGGGGCAGATCACGCTCGATGTGGCGGTGCTCGGGGTGGTGGGCTTCGACGTGACGGACGGTGCCACCGCGCACGACGAGGCCGAGGCGGCGGTCGACCGGCTGCTGTGCGAGCGCGCCGGGCGGGTCGTGGTGGCCGCCGACTCCAGCAAGCTGGGGCGGCGGGCGTTCGCCCGGATCTGCGCGGTCGGCGCGGTGGACACCCTGGTCACGGACACGGCGGCCGACGCCGGTACGGTCCGGCGGTTCGAGGAGGCGGGGCTGCGGGTCGTCGCCGTGTGACCCGGGCAGTCGTGGATGTCCGTGGCGTGGGCCGGCTCCGAGGGTGCGGGACCGGGCGCCGGAGGAGGACCGGCACCCGAGTGGGGCGGATGCCGGTCCGTTCAAGGGGCGGCGAGTGAACTACTCGCCGGCGTGGGCGAGTTCGATGTCGTGGTCGTCCACGTCACCGCCCGCGAGGCTGATCCCGGTCGCCCTGGGCGGGTAGCCGGTCGCGATGACCGTGTACTGGCCGCCGTCCAGGTCGGAGAAGACGTACGCGCCGTCGCTCCCGGTCGTCGTGGAGGCGACGACGTTCCCGGCGGCGTCCACCAGCGTCACCCGCGCGTCGCCCACCGGAGCGCCCGCGCCGCGTACCGTGCCGCGGACCTGGGCGCCGGGCCGCAGCTCGACGTCGACCCGGGTGAGGCCGGTGGAGCCGATCTCCACGGGCAGCGCCAGCGGCCGGTGCCCGGGCGCGCTGACCGCGACGGTCACCGGTCCCGGCACCAGGTCCGCCACGGTGAACTCGCCCTTGCCGTCGGTCCGCACCCCGGCCGGCACATCCCCGCGCACGTCCGTGACGATGACGACGGCCCCGGCGACCGGCCCTCCGCCGTCGGCGGAGCGCACCACGCCGGCGAGCCCGCTGCTGCCGACGAGCAGCACGTCGTACGTCACCGGGGTCGCCCCCACCACGACGGTCGCCGCCTGCGGCTGGTGGCCGTCGGCGGCGGTGATCAGGACGTACGTCCCCTCCCCCGGCGCCTCGACGGCGTAGGCGCCGTCGGGACCGGTGACCGCGCGGCCCGACTGCCGTCCGCCCGGCGAGATCAGTGTCACCGCGGCTCCGCCCACGGGCGTGCTTTCCGCACCCCGCACCTGCCCGCGCACCGGATGTCCGCCGCCGCCCGGCTCACCGTCGGCGAGTCCCGGCACCGTCGCGACCAGCTCGGCGACCGCACGGGCCAGCGGGACGGCGACGGCGGCTCCCACGGCCCGCGCCTCCGGTCCGGCACCCAGGACCCGCTCGTCCCGTTCGGCACCCGCCGCCTCCCGGTCACCCGCCCCCGTCAGGGCCGACCGCCCGTCCGCTTCCGCCCGCGCCGAGGTGTCCGGCGCACCCTCCGCGGAGACGGAACCGTCGGCCGAGAGGGCACCCCCGGCCGAGTGGGCATCGCCGCCCGTCTTCTGCCGGGGAATGAACGCCGCCACCAGCAGCGCCAGCACCGCCGCCCCGGACCCGACCGCCATGACGACCTTGAACCCGTTCTCGGAGGGCAGCGCGACACCCCCGAAGGTGGTGGTCATCTGCGCCAGGATCACCCCGGCGAGGGCACTCGCGGTCGAGGTGCCGATCGACCGCATGACGGTGTTGAGGCTGTTCGCGGCGGCGGTCTCGGAGGGGGCGACGGCGCCCATGATGAGCGCGGGCATGGCCCCGTAGGCGAAGCCGATGCCGGCGCCGATGACGCAGGAGACCAGGACCAGTTGCCACACGGCGTCCATCAGCACGATGCCCAGCCCGTATCCGGCGGCCACGATCACGGCGCCGAGCATCAGGGTCGTCTTCGGCCCTCGTGTCCTGGACACCAGCGCGGACAGCGGCGCCGTGGCCATCATGACCAGGCCGGTGGGGGCCATGACCAGTCCGGCGTCCAGCAGCGACCTGCCGAGTCCATAGCCCGTCGCCTCAGGCAACTGCAGGAGCTGGGGAAGAACCAGGGACATCGCGAACATCGAGAACCCGAAGGCCGTCGAGGCGAGGTTGGTGACCAGCACCTGACCGCGGGCGGTGGTCCGCAGATCCACGAGGGGTTCACGGACGCGCAGTTCGAACAGGCCCCAGAGGACGAGGACCACGATCGCGGCGGCGAACAGCGCGAGCGTGGTGGCGCTGCTCCAGCCCCAGTCGGCCCCCTTGGAGATGCCCAGCAGCAGGCAGACCAGCCCGGCCGCCATGCCGAGGGCGCCCACGAGGTCGAAGCGGCCACCGCCGCGCACCGCCGACTCGGGCACGGCCGCCGGGACGAGCACGGTGGCGACGACACCCAGCGCGGCGGACGTCCAGAAGAGCACATGCCAGTCGAAGTGGTCCGCGATGAGCGCGGCCGCGGGCAGGCCGAGGGCGCCGCCTACGCCGAGGGAGGCGCTCATCAGCGCGGTGGCCGAGCCGAGCCGCTCGGCGGGCAGTTCGTCGCGCATGATGCTGATGCCGAGCGGAATGACACCGGAGGCGAGACCCTGCAGGGCCCGGCCGACGATCATCGGCGCGAGCGTGTCGCTGAGGGCGGCCGTGACGGATCCGGCGACCAGCGTCACCAGGCTGACCAGCAGCATGCGCCGCTTGCCGTACATGTCGCCGAGCCGCCCCATGACGGGGGTGGCGACGGCGGCGGCGAGCAGGGTGGCGGTGACGGCCCAGGCCGCGTCCGAGGCCGACGCGTCCAGCAGCTTCGGCAGCTCCGGGACGATCGGGATCACCAGCGTCTGCATGAGCGACACCACGATCCCGCCGAAGGCCAGCACCGCGACGACGAGGTTGGCCCGCGGCGCGGCAACCTCCCCCGCTCCTGCGGGTGTTGGGTGCGCGTGGGACATGGTCGGGCCTCCGTGGGGGGATGCGAGCCTGCACGACTGCGCAGCATCGTAGGCCCAGTTGATTGAGTCAACCAACTAGAACTTTTGGTGCCCGGAACGTGAAGATTCCGGGCAGGGGCGCTCCCTGCCCGGAATCACGTGACGACCGCTAGAGCGCGCGCTCCAGACGGTCCGCCACCAGCTTCACGAACCGTCCGGGCTCCTTGGGGCGGCCGCCCTCGGCGAGCACCGCGAGGCCGTGCAGGAGTTCGGCGGTCCCGGCGAGCTCGGTGCGGTCCTCACGCTCCTGGTAGGCCTGGTTCAGGCCCTGCACGAGCGCGTGACCGGGGTTGAGTTCGAGGATCCGCTGCGCCTTCGGCACCTCCTGGCCCATCGCGCGGTACATGTTCTCCAGCGCGGGGGTGAGGTCGCCGGTGTCGGAGACGATGCAGGCCGGGGAGACGGTGAGACGCGAGGAGAGGCGCACCTCCTTGACGTCGTCGGCCAGTTGCTCCTTCATCCAGGCGAGCAGACCGGCGTACTCCTCGCCCTGCTTCTCCCGCTCGCCGTCGGCCTTGTCGTCTGCCTCGCCGCCGAGGTCGACCTCGCCCTTGGCCACGGACCGCAGCCGCTTGCCCTCGAACTCGCCCACCACGTCGACCCAGACCTCGTCGACGGGGTCGGTGAGCAGCAGGACCTCGATGCCCTTGGCGCGGAACGCCTCCATGTGCGGGGAGTTCTCGATGCTCTCGCGGGACTCGCCGGTCAGGTAGTAGATGTCCTCCTGACCCTCCTTCATCCGCTCGGCGTAGGCCTCGAGCGTGGTCAGCTCGTCGTCGGCGTGCGTCGTCGCGAAGGACGCGGCGGCGAGCAGGGTGTCGCGGTTGTCGGGGTCGGTGAGCAGCCCCTCCTTCAGGACGGAGCCGAACTCCCGCCAGAACGTGGCGTACCGCTCCGGGGCGGCCCCCCTCATGTCCTTGACCGTGGCCAGGAGCTTCTTGGTCAGGCGGCGCTGCATCATCCGAATGTGCCGGTCCTGCTGGAGGATCTCCCGGGAGACGTTCAGCGAGAGGTCCGCCGCGTCCACCACGCCCTTGACGAAGCGCAGGTAGGGCGGCAGCAGCGCCTCGCAGTCGTCCATGATGAAGACGCGCTTCACGTACAGCTGCACACCGCGCTTGTAGCCCTGGGTGTAGAGGTCGTGCGGGGCGTGCGAGGGCACGAACAGCAGGGCCTGGTACTCGAAGGTGCCCTCCGCCTGGAGCCGGACGGTCTCCAGCGGCTCGCGCCAGTCGTGGCTGATGTGCTTGTACAGCTCGTGGTACTCGTCGTCGGACACCTCCTCGCGCGAGCGCGCCCACAGCGCCTTCATCGAGTTGAGCGTCTCGGGCTCGGGAGCGGTTTCGTCACCCTCGGCCTTCGCGGGGACCGTCCGGATCGGCCAGGTGATGAAGTCCGAGTACCGCTTGACGATGTCCTTGATCGTCCAGGCGGAGGTGTAGTCGTGGAGCTTGTCCTCGTCGTCCGTCGGCTTCAGGTGCAGGGTGACGGAGGTGCCCTGCGGCGCGTCGTCGACCCGCTCCAGCGTGTACGTGCCCTCGCCGCGCGAGGACCAGCGGGTGCCCTGGCTCTCCCCGGCGCGCCGGGTCACCAGGGTCATCTCGTCCGCCACCATGAAGCCGGAGTAGAAGCCGACGCCGAACTGCCCGATGAGCCCCTCGGCGCTGTCCGCCTCCTGGGCCTCGCGCAGTTCCTCGGCGAACTGGGCCGTTCCGGAGTTGGCGATCGTGCCGATCAGTCGGCCGACCTCCTCGTACGACATTCCGATCCCGTTGTCCCGGACAGTGAGCGTACGGGCCTCGGCGTCGGTGTCGATCTCGATGTGCAGGTCGGAGACGTCGGCGTCGAGCGCGTCGTCCCGCAGCTTGGCGAGGCGCAGCTTGTCCAGCGCGTCGGAGGCGTTGGAGACGAGCTCGCGCAGGAAGACGTCCTTGTTCGAGTAGACCGAGTGGATCATCAACTGGAGCAGCTGACGGGCCTCTACCTGGAACTCAAACGTTTCGGTCGACATGGTTGGGGTGTACCTCACACGTTCCGG
The DNA here is from genome assembly GCF_044763345.1 of Streptomyces sp. NPDC096132. NCBI lineage: Bacteria > Bacillati > Actinomycetota > Actinomycetes > Kitasatosporales > Streptomycetaceae > Streptomyces > Streptomyces sp. NPDC096132. The sequence continues at coordinate 28,400 of NZ_JBIWGA010000018.1, read as the reverse complement.
GGTCTCCTGGACTGGTGAGGCCACTTTACAAACACCGGGTGGGGCGGGGATCAGCGTTGGCCGAGGTCGTCCGCCCGGGTGACCCGGATCTTCGACTGTCCGTGCGGGAGCGCCTCCCAGTCCTCCATGAAACGCGCCCGCAGACCGTGCTTCTCGGCCAGGGCGACGAGGGTCTCGGTGCGGTAGTAGAAGTCCTCCCGCAGGACGTGGTGTTCCTCGCCCTCGGTGCGGTCGAAGGTGAAGTCGAACCAGCCGCCCGGCGCGAGCACCCGGCCGACGTTGGCCAGGCACTCCTCGATGACGGGCAGCGGCGAGTGGGAGAAGACGCTGTGCGCGTGGACGACGTCGAAGCGGGCGTCGGGCAGGAACCGCAGGGTCAGGTCGCGCACCGGCGTCAGGCACGGCATCCGCTGCTGCAGGCCCATCTCGACGATCGTGTCCTGCGCGGCGACGAGGATGTCGGGCGAGATGTCGACGCCGGTGTAGTGGCCGGGCTCCAGGTGCCGGATGAAGCGCCAGCCGCCGCGCAGGTTGCCGCAGCCGATCTCCAGCATGCGGTGCTCCGGGCGCAGCCCGTGGGTGACCAGGTAGTCGAACTGCAGGGCCCCGAGCGCCAGCCAGCGCTCGCGGTTGCGGCTGCCGACCGCCGCGTCCGGATCGGCGCGGGTGTCGGAGCGCATCACCGCGCGGTAGTAGGAGATGTGGTCGGGGTGGCGGTGGCGCAGCCACAGGTCGCGGGCTGCGCGGGCCAGATGCCGGGGGATCCGGCCGGGGTGGCGCAGCGCGTAACCGACGCGGTGGGCGAACGCGGCACGGTTGGCGGTGAGGTTCTTGGCGGGCACGGTTCCCTGCCTTTCCGAGGTGGCCTGGTTGCTGGTGCCGCGGCAGGCAACGTTTGCCCGTCAAGGAGCGGCGTCGTGGGGGTCCCCCCGCTCGAGCGAAGCCGAGAGTGGGGGAGCGTGCCGGGCGCCGCGACGGGGCAAACGTTGCCTGCCGCGGCACTAGATGCCAGCGTCGGTGCACGGACGGGGTGTCCGCCTCGGTCGACAGTCTGCGCCGCCGGGGCGGTTCGGGCGATCCCCATGTCAGCCGATCGGTTGATGCGATCGGGCCCGCGCCGCGTTAGACACGGAGGATGAGACACACCCGACCGGAGGAACGGCGGCTGGCGGCGGTCGTGCACGTGGCGTTCTTCCTGCTGCTCGGCTCGTCGTTCGTCCGCTTCCTCAGTCGTGACCAGGGCGGGGCGCGCACCGGGTGGGTGGTGGCGCTGTTCGCCGTCTTCTGTCTGCTCTACGTCCTCGGCCCGTTCCTCGCGCCGGCGCCCCCGCCGGGGTCGGCGCCCACCGGCCGGCATCTGGTGTGGCTGGGCTCGGTGTCCGCGGTCTGGGTGGTGCTGCTGGTGCTCGCGCCGAGCGCCACCTGGTGCGCGATGCCGCTGCTGTTCGCGGGGCTGCACGCGCTGCCGCCGCGGCTGTCGGTGCCGCTCGCCGCCGTGCTCACCGCGCTGGTCGTGATCTCGGAGGTGCGGGTGGCCGAGGGCGCGCTCAACCCGAACATGGTCGTGGCGCCGCCGGCCGTCGCCGCGGTCGCCACCGCCGTCCTGGTGCATCTGCAGCGGCAGGGGGCCCGGCAGCGGGTCCTGATCGACGATCTGGTGCGGACCCGCCGGGATCTCGCGGCCACCGAGCGGAGGGCGGGGGTGCTGGCGGAGCGGCAGCGGCTGGCCACGGAGATCCACGACACCCTCGCGCAGGGTCTGTCCAGCCAGCGGATGCTGCTCCAGGCCGCCGAGCGGGTCTGGGCGACGGATCCCGAAGCGGCCCGGGAGCACATCGGGAAGGCGGCCGAGATCACCTCCCGCAGCCTGGCCGAGGCCCGCCGCTTCGTGCACGACCTGGCGCCCGCCGACCTCGACGGGCAGTCCCTGCCGGCGGCGCTCACCGCGCTCGCCGGGCGGGAGAGCGGCCCGGGTCTGACGGTCGGCTTCCGGCTGGACGGGGTGCCCGGTCCGCTTCCGGAGCGGGTGGAGGCGATGCTGCTGCGCATCGCCCAGGGCGCGCTGGCCAACGTGCGCGAGCACGCCGCCGCGACCCGGGCGGCGCTGACCCTGACCTGTCTGGACGACCAGATCTCGCTGGACGTCGCCGACAACGGCCGCGGCTTCGACGTACGCCCGTCCGAGCGAGCCCCGGCGGGGCCGGTGCCGGACCGTACGCGCGGGCACGGACTGCCCGCCATGCGGATCCGGGCCCGGCAGTCCGGCGGCACACTCACCGTGGAGTCCGCCCCGGGCGAGGGCACGGTGGTGTCCGTGGCGGTCCCGCTCGTCCTCGACGCCCCCAAGGAGCCGGTTCCGTGAGTACGCCCGTACGTCTTCTGCTGTGCGACGACCACGCCGTCGTACGGGCCGGTCTGCGCGCGCTGCTGTCGAGCGCCGAGGGCATCGAGGTGGTCGGGGAGGCGGGCGGCGGCGAGGAGGCGCTGGCGCTCGCGGCCCGGCTGCGCCCCGACGTCGTCCTGATGGACCTCCAGCTCGGGGAGGGGATGGACGGGGTGACGGCCATCCGGCGGCTGACCGCCGAGGGCTCGGCGGGATCGCGCGTGCTGGTGCTGACCATGTTCGACACCGACGCCGACATCACCCGAGCGATCGAGGCGGGCGCCACCGGCTACCTCCTCAAGGCCGAACGCCCCGAGGAACTGTTCACCGCGATCCGCAGCGCCGCCTCGGGCCGTACGGCGCTGTCGCCGCCGGTCGCCGACCGGTTGCTGGCCCGGATGCGCAGCCCGGCCCCCACGCTGTCGGAGCGCGAGCACGAGATCCTCGGCCAGCTGGCCCGGGGCCTGGGCAACCGGGAGATCGCCCGGGCGCTGTTCATCAGCGAGGCGACCGTCAAGACCCATCTCGGGCGGATCTACGGGAAGTTGGGGGTGGAGACGCGGGCGGGCGCGGTGGCGGTGGCCAAGGAGCGGCGGCTGCTGCCGTGAGGAGCGAGCAGACAGGCACGGACGCCAACTGTCGACAGAATGGCACTCTAGGGCCGCCACACCCCTTGACCCGTCCATACTGTCGACACTAAGAAGGGAGGGCGAGCCGCGCCGCGTCTCGTACGGACGTCGCGAGAAGGGGGTCCATGTGACCGGCAGGCTCTCCGGGAAAGTCGCTCTCGTCACCGGCGCGGGTGCCGGGATCGGCCAGGGCTGTGCGCTGCTCTTCGCCGAGCAGGGCGCGACCGTCGTCGGCTGTGACATCGACCCGGCCGCGGCCGAACGCACCCGCAAGACCGCCGCCGACCGGGGGCTGACCGTCGAGGTGCTCGCGCCACTGGACATGACCGTCCCCGAGGACGCCCGGCGCTTCGCGGACGAGGCGTACGGGCGGCACGGACGGATCGACGCCCTGGTCACCGCCGGCGCGATCGCCCCGCACATGGCGACGGCCGCCGGGATGGACTTCGCCGCGCAGTGGACGCCGACCCTGCGCGGCGAGGTCGACGTCGTCTTCCTGCCGGTGCAGGCCGTGTGGCCGCACCTGGAGGCCTCGGGCGGCGGCTCGATCGTCAACTTCGCCTCGGTGAACGCCTTCCGGGGCAGCGGGACCTTCGGGATGGTCGCGCACTGCGCGGGCAAGTCGGCGGTGCTGGGCCTGACGCGTCAACTCGCCGTGGAGGGCGGCCCGTCGGCGATCCGCGCGAACACGATCTCGCCGGGCATGGTGCGCACCCCCGCGACGGAGTCCGCCGGGGCCCACGACGGCGCGGCACGCGAGGCGCTGCTGGCCCGGATTCCGCTGGGCCGGGTCGGCACCCCCGAGGACATCGCCTGGTGCGCGGTGTACCTGGCGTCGGACGAGTCGGCGTGGGTGACGGGCGGGAACTTCCCCGTCGACGGCGGAGTGCTGGCCAAGTGAGCCGACCGCGCCGGGCGCCGGGAGGCCGTACGGCGACGGCGGGCGGACCTGCGGCTCCGCCCCGCTCGTCAGGAGGCCGTACGGCGACGGCGGGCCGGCTTGCGCCCCCGGCCCGCCTCCTGCTCCAGTTGCTCCTCCACCGCCCGCTGCGCCCGCACCGTCGCTCCCGCGATCAGTGCGGCGGCCAGTTCCCCGTCGCGCTCCTCGACGGCCTGCAGCAGCCGCTCCTGGTCGTCGACGCTGTAGGCGAGCCGGCCGGCCCGGGTGAGGCTCAGGTGCCGCAGCATCAGGGTGCGCAGGGCGAGCGAGTCCAGGATCTGCTTGAGCGTGGCGTTGCCGACGATCTCGGTCATCCGTTCCTGGAGCGTCACATGGCTCCAGAAGTAGCCGTCCACATCACCGGCGTCCGCCAGCTTCCGCATCCGCTCGACCCGGGTGCGCAGTTCGGCGATCTCCTCGTCGCTCGCCCGCTCCACCAGCAGGGCCGCGAGCATCGACAGCAGGTTCTTGCGCACCTGGTAGATGTCCCGGATGTCCTGTGGGGAGGGGGCGGCGACCCGGGGCCGGCGCCGCGCCTTCATCTCGACCAGGCCCTCCTGCTCGAGGAGCATCAGCGCCTCCCGCACCGGCGTGCGACTGGTGTCGAACCGGCGTGACAGATCGACGCTGTTGAGGTCCTGGCCGGGTTCCAGCCGCCCCTCGATGATGCCCGCGCCGACCCATTCGGCGATCTGCGCGACCAGCGGCTCGCGCCGGTCCCGCAGCCGCAGGAGGCGCTCCAGCACGAGGTGCGTGTCCTGATCGGTCATGCGGCACTTCTCCCTGCCTGGTCATGGCTCACAGCCAATTCAACGGTGTCGACACTATCTCAACGCCCCACCCGTTCCGGTGGGGATGTCCCGCTTCCTGTCGACAGGGACCAACAATTAATGGAGGAATCATGAAGCGAGTCCGTACGAGCGCCGCGGGACCCAGCAGACGAGCCGTGGTCGGCGGAGCCGCACTGGCCGCGTTCGCGACGACCGGTGTCACGCAGGGGACGGCCTCCGCGGCCTCGGCCGGGGAGTCGTCCCAGCCGTGGGAGCCCGTGCCCGTCCCCGCCCAGGTGCCGGTCACCGAGTACCAGGTGCCGGTCTCCGGGGGCGGGAGTCTGTGGTGCTGGGACACCGGCGGCGACGGGGAGGCCGTCGTCCTGCTCCATCCGGGCTCGGGCAGCGGGGAGAGCTGGCCGTACCAGCAGCCGGTGCTGGCCGCGGCCGGCTTCCGGGTGATCGGCTACTCGCGGCGCGGGGCGTACAACTCGGTCGCGGGCACCAGGGCGGAGGCCGACACCGCCTCGGGCGACCTGAACACCCTCGCCGACCGGCTGGGCCTGGACCGCTTCCATCTGTCCGGGTCGGCGGCGGGCGGTCCGGTGGCGGTCGACTACGCCCTCTCGCAGGAGGACCGGCTGCGCAGCCTCACCGTCTCGGGCAGCATCATGGGCATCCAGGACACGGAGTACCAGGAGCTGACCTCGGCGCTCCAGCCCGATCCGTTCGGTGACATGCCCGTGGACTTCAAGGAGTTGGGCCCCTCCTACCGGGGCGGCGACCCGGACGGGGTGGCGGCCTGGCTGGAGATCCACGAACGGGCCCGCACCGCCGACGCCTTCGCCCAGTCCCTCGCCCGCACGATCACCTGGTCGGCCCTGGAGACGCTCACCCTGCCCGTCCAACTCGTCACCGGGGACGCCGACCTGTACAGCCCGCCCTCGGTGATGCGCCTCAACGCCGGGCACCTCGCGGACGTGGAGACCCATGTCGTCCGCGAGGCCGGCCACAACCCGCACTGGGAACAGCCCACCGCCTGGAACCGCCTCCTGATCCACTTCCTCGGGCGGCACAGCGGCTAGACGTCCAGGGCGACCAGGAAACGGGACACCATGTTGTACGCGGCCACGGTCGCCGTCAGTTCGATCAGCTCCGCGTCGGTGAAGTCGGCGCGGAGGGCGTCGAACAGTTCCTCGGGGACGTGGATGTCGCGGGTCATCGCGTCGGTGTAGGCGATGACCCGCGACATCCGGGCGTCGGCTTCGGGCTTCTCCCGGGTGAGCTCGGTCAGTTCGGCGTCGCCGAGACCGGCCCGCCGCGCCTCGGGTTCGTGCGCGGTCCATTCGTACGGGGCGCTGTTGAGGACGGCGATCCTGAGGATCACCGACTCCCGTACGTCCGCCGGCAGTTCCAGGCGAGCCCGGATGGCACCCAGGAGGCTGTTCCAGCCGTCGGCGAGCTGCGGGCTGTGCAACAGCATCCGGTCGAGCGGGCGCAGAGCGCCGCCCCGGCGGTCGCGGATGCGGGCGGCGATCTCGCCGGTGCCCTCGGTGTCGGGGAGTCGTGCCATGCGGGGTCCTTTCACAGGGGGCGGGCGCAGCGAGACAACAACCGCATCGCCTCGGGGCGTTCGACGGTCCCGAGGGCCACGGGCTCGCCGAGGACCATGACTTCCTCACCGGTGAAAGCAGGCCAGGCCGGCAGCCCGCCCCCGTTGGGGTCGGCCGTCTCGACGAACCGGGCCCAGGCGTCCGCCATGGTGCGGGCCAGTTCGCGGTCGGCTTCGGTCCACGGCCAGGAGCGGCGGTCCAGGTTGTCGAGGACGTAGGGGAGTTCGGCGGTGTGGTGGACGCCGTAGTCCGGCAGTCCGTCCCGTGGGGGTGCCAGGTCCAGGTCCTCGGGCAGCGGGGGCCTTCGGGTGAAGCGGTACAGCCAGGTCGGCGCCGTCTCCCGGTGGGCCGTGGCCCACTGCCAGACGGGGTGGGTGAAGCGGCTCTCGCCCGTGAACCGCCGCGCCGTGAGCCGGGCCTGAGTCGCGTCCCGTACGGGGTACACCTCGTCGGTGCCCGGTTCCACCGGCAGCCGGCGCAGCACGTCCAGGGTCGCGTACACGGACCCCTCGTCGGTGTTGGTGCCGACGAGCAGGGGCACCGGGTGCTGCCGTCCGGCCGCGAAGACGCGGTCGCTGGGCTCGGTGAGGACCCGGCCGTCGACGACGGGCCCGAAGTGGCCCCGCAGCACGAGTTCCACCCCGTCCAGCCGCCGCAGTCCCGCGAGGTCCCGGTCGCCGAACGCCTCCGCCCAGCGCAGCCCCTGCTTCTGTGCCGAGGCCTGGTCGACGAGGGGTCCCTCGGCGCGGCCGATGCCCGAGGCGCTCTGCCCGAGGGCCGCGCGGAACAGGGGCCGGGCCGCCGGTGACGCCATGAGGTGGCAGATGTGGGCGGCTCCGGCGGAGTTGCCCGCGAGGGTCACCCGGTCCGGGTCGCCGCCGAAGGCCGCGATGTTCTCCCGTACCCAGGTCAGGGCGGCGACGATGTCGAGCAGCCCGTAGTTGCCGGACGCGCCCAGGTCGTCCTCGGCGGCCAGTTCGGGGTGGGCGAGGAAGCCGAGGGCGCCGAGCCGGTGGTTCAGGGTCACGAAGACCAGACCGCGGCCGGCCATCGCGGCACCGTCGTGGATCTCCTGGCCGCCGTGGCCGTAGCGGTTGCCGCCGCCGTGGATCCAGACCATCACCGGCAGTCCGGCGCCGGGCGCCGGGTCGGGGGTCCAGACGTTGAGGTAGAGGCAGTCCTCGCTCATCACCAGCGCCCGCCGGTCGGCGAAGTTGGTGTGGTACATGATCGAGTCGCGTGGGGGCTGCGGCTGGAGGGGGGCGGGTCCGAAGTCGTACGCCCGTCGCTCGCCGTCCCAGCGGGCGGCGGGCCGGGGTGGCCGCCAGCGCAGTTCGCCGACGGGCGGCTCGGCGAAGGGGACGCCCCGGAAGACGGCGACACCGCGCTCCCACTCCCCCGCCAGCCGCCCGCCGCCCGTCCGGGTCCGGATCACGCGGGCGCCTTGTGCAGCGTGCCGTCCTTCATGATCGCCGTCAGCCGGTCGCGGTCCTGGAGGAGGGCGATCTCCTCCAGCGGATCGCCGTCGACGAGGACGAGGTCGGCGAGGAACCCCGGCCGGATCAGGCCGAGTTCGTCCTCCAGGCCCATGATCTGTCCGCCGTACCGGGTGGCGGCGCGCAGGGCCTCGGCCGGGGTGAAGCCGAACCAGTCGACGAACAGCTCCAGGTCGCGCAGGTTGCGGCCGACGGGGTTCCAGGCGAAGCCGTAGTCGCCGCCGGGGACGACCCGTACGCCCCGCCGGACGAGCTCCGGCACCACCTCGCGCACGGCCGCCGCCGTCGCCTCGACCTCCATGCCCGGCTCGGGTTCGCTGCCGGCCTCGTGGAGGTTGGCGTGGATGATGCCGGGGGTGGGGGCGACGAAGATCCGGTCGCGGGCGGCTTCGAGGAGGTCGAGGGCCTCCTCGTCGGCGAAGGTGCAGTGGTAGACGGCCCGGATGCCGTGCCGTACGGCCATCTTGACCGACTCGGCGGCGTGGGCGTGGGCGGTGAGCCAGACGCCGTGCTTGCGGGCGGTGCCGGCCGCGGCGGCGACCTCCTCGTCCGTGAACTGCACGATCCGTGAGGTGCCCTGGACGACCGCGCTCTCCCCGGACAGGGACAACTTGACGATGTCGACGCCGAGTTCGGCCATGTCGGTGACGAAGCGGGACACCGACTCCGGGTCGGAGGCCCGTCCGTCGACGCCCGGGAAGTCGTAGACGCCGGGCTCGACCATGCCCGCGGTGCCCTCCCAGGACGCGGCCTTCAGGCGCGGGCCGGGCATCCAGCCCTCGGCGAAGGCCTTGCGGGCGGCGGTCTCGGTGCGGGGCAGCCGGTTCCCGCCGGAGTAGGCGCTGGTGATGCCGTGGTCCAGGAGGACGCGTCCGGCGTGTGCGACGAGCAGCGCCTTCTCCTCGTCGGGCTCGTCACGGCGGCGGGAGAGGTGCTCGACGGTGGAGCCGAAGCCCAGGTGGGCGTGGGCGTCGACGAGCCCCGGCAGCAGGGTGCCGCCGCCTCCGTCGATCACCCGGGCGTCGGTCCGCAGGTCGCGCGGGATCCGGTCGGCGACCTCGGTGATCCGGCCGTGCTCCACGAAAACCTGGGCCACAAAGGGGTCGCTGCCGGTGCCGTCGAAGACCTGGACGTCGGTGAACAGGGTGCGTGTCATGGCGTCGCCCTCCGGAAACGGTGCCGCATCTCGCCGACTCCCCCGATACGGCTGACCAGTTCGTCGTCGGGGGTCAGGAACCGCTGGGGTGTGCGCCGATTGCCGACGCCCGCCGGGGTGCCGGTGAAGATCAGGTCTCCGGGCAGGAGCGTGCAGAACTCGCTGAGGTGGGAGACCAGTCGGGGAATCGGGAAGATCATGTTGCCGGTGCGGTCGCGCTGGACGGTCTCCCCGTTGAGTTCGCAGGTCAGCTCGAGGTCGTCGCGGTCGGGGAGCTCGTCGAGGCTGACCAGGGCGGGGCCGATCGGGCCGAAGCCCGGATGCGACTTGGCGAGCGAGAACTGGGCGGGGTGGCCCGCGAGTTGGGCGATGCGCTCGGAGAGGTCCTGCCCGACGGTGAGCGCCACGACCGGCTCCCAGCCCTTCTCCACCGGCACCCGGCGGGCCTCACGGCCGATGACCGCCACCAGCTCCAGCTCCCAGTCGACGTGCCCGGGCGGCAGTTCGACGGTGGTGTACGGGCCGGTGAGGCAGGTCGGGAACTTGGTGAAGACGAGGGGAACCTCGGGCTCCGCGTAACCCGCCTCGGCCGTGTGGGGGCGGTAGTTGAGGGCGACGGCGAAGATCTGCCGCGGGGCGGGGACGGGGGCTTCGAGCTCTGACTCGTCGTAGGGGCGCCCCCCTGTGGCGTCCCTGGACCAGTCGAGCAGCTCGTCCCAGCGGTCGAAGATCCGCCCCTCGAAGTCCGACGGGACGTCGACGGCCCCCTCCGCGGTCAGCGCGACTGTCCTGCCCGCGAGTTGTGCGATGCGCATCCGGCGATCACACCCACTGTTCCGCGGGCGGCTCGTCCGTGCCGTACGCGTCCCGCCAGGAGACCACCCGGTTGCGCAGCACGCCGAGGCCCTCGATCTCGGCCTCGACCACGTCCCCGGGCTTGAGGTAGTTGGCGAACGGGTCCTCGGTGCTCGCGGCCACCCCGGCGATGGTGCCGGTGGTGATGAGGTCGCCGGCGCTGTAGGTCTGCGGGGAGTGGTAGGCGACCAGCTGCGGGATCGACACCGACATCCGGGCGGTGTTGGACTTCTGCCGGACGTCTCCGTTGACCCGCAGCTCCATGTCGAGGTCGTGCGGGTCGTCGATCTCGTCGGCGGTGACGATGTACGGGCCGATCGGGCAGAAGGTCTCGATGGCCTTGGAGAAGGAGAAGACGCCCGACTCCATCTCCTTGCGCTGGACGTCACGGGCGGTGATGTCGTTGAAGACCAGGTACCCGGCGATGTGCTCGGCGGCCTGTTCGGCGGAGAAGAAGCGGCCCGGTTTGCCGATGACGACGGCGAGTTCGAGTTCGTAGTCGAGCTCCCGGGTGAGGTTCGCCGGGTAGACGATCGGCTCGTCCGGGCCGATGATCGCGTCGACGTTCTGGAAGAACACGATGCCCTTGTTGACGGGGTGGGACCAGTCGACGCGGACCAGGTCCTCGTGGTGCTCACGGAAGTTGCCGGCCGTGTGGAAGAACTTCCTGGGCACGATCGGCGCCCGCAGTCGCACGCTGTCGAGCGCGCACGTGCGCCCCGTCTCGCGGACCCGGCCCTCCCATGCGAAGAACTCCCGGGTGGAGGGCACCTCCAGCTCCACGACGGTGTCCCCGTCGAGCCGGCCCACCAGCCCCGCCTCCGGTCCCGCGTCGAATGTCACCAGCTTCATCAGACCTCCCTAACTGTCGACACTCAGCCTGCCGATCACGTCGTTGACCGTCAAGAGGCGCGCGAAGTGTGGACACAAAACCCTGGCGTGGCTTACGGTCCGGGCATGCGGACAACGTGGGACTTCGCGGGTACCCGCGCCCTGATCGCCGGAGCCGGCGGGATCGGCGCGACGGTGGCCCGGGCACTGGCCGAGGCGTACGCGGACGTGGTCGTCCTCGACGTGGACAAGGACCGGCTCGACGAAACGGCCCAGGACGGTGTCACCGGCATCGCGGCCGACCTCACCTCGGCCGGCGCCTGCCGTGCCGCGGTCGACGAGGCGGTCCAACTCCTCGGCGGCCTCGACGTGTTCGTCCACGCCGTGGGCGTCAACGACCGCAGACCCGTGCTTCAGACACCCGACGAGGTGTGGGAGCGGCTGCTCGCCGTCAACCTCAACAGCGCCTTCTGGCTGGGCCGCGCGGCCGGCGCGGTCATGGTGCCGCGCGGCTACGGGCGGATCGTCTACCTCTCCTCCGTCTCCGGCCTGCTCGCCCACCGGGACCACGCGCCGTACGCGGCCACCAAGGGCGGGGTGAACCAACTGATGCGGGTGATGGCCCGCGAATGGGCGGCCGACGGGGTCACCGTCAACGCCGTGGCCCCCGGCTACACCGAGACCGACCTCACCCGCGGCTACCTCGCCCGCCCCGGCGTCCGTGACTCCCTGGAGGCGCTGGTGCCCGCCGGGCGCCTCGGCCGCCCCGAGGACCTCACCGGGCCGGTGCTCTTCCTGGCCTCCGCCGAGTCCGGATTCGTCACCGGGCAGGTGCTGTACGCCGACGGCGGGCGAACCCTCGTATGAACTCCCCCACGCTTCACCAGACTTCATGAACGGAGAGACCGTATGAACCCCGTCCCCGAACGGTTCGCCGGCAAGACCGTCCTCGTCACCGGCGCGGGTACCGGATTCGGCGCCGAGATCGCCGTACGGGCCGCCCAGGAGGGTGCCGACGTCGCCGTCCACTACCGCGGTTCGCGCGCGGGCGCGGAGGCGACGGCCGAGCGGGTCACGGCCCTCGGCCGCAAGGCGATCCTCGTGCAGGCCGACATCGCCGAGCACGACCGGATCAGGCGGCTCGCCGACGAGGTGTGGGCGCACTTCGGGCGCCTCGACGTGGCGATCAACAACGTCGGTGACGTGGCCCGCGAGCAGATGTCCTGGCGGGACATCACCGAGGAGTCCATCGACCACGTCCTCGCCGTCGACGTCAAGGGAACACTGCTGTGCACCCATGAGTTCGGGGCGCGGATGCTGGAGCAGGAGGGGGGCGGCGCGATCGTCAACGTCGGCTCCACGGTCGTCGTCCGCGGGAGCGCGCGGGCACCGCAGTACGCGGCCGCCAAGTACGGCATCATCGGCCTCACCAAGTCGTACGCGCACGCCTTCGCGCCGGCGGTACGGGTGAACGTGTTCGCGCCGGGGTTCATCGAGACGGCGGCCACGCTGGGGCGTGAGGACTGGAAGGGCGGGCGGGGGGATGCGCTGCGGGCGGCGACGCCCATGGGGCGGATCCCCGGACCCGAGGAGCTCGCGGGGGCGGCGCTGTTCCTGGCGACCGAGGACGCGCACCACATCACGGGTGGGTTCCTGGTCGCGGACGGGGGCTACAACATGATCGGCGCGTAGCGCTCCGCGGGGGGCGCGTATTCGGCTGCGGGTCCGACGTGGCTGGTCGCGCCCGCGCGGCGGTAGCCGCATATCGATTACAGCCCCGCGCCCCTGGGGGGTGGCTTCGCCCCCCTCGCAAACGCCGGCCCCCGGGATCTGGTTCGCATCCCCGGGGGCCGGTTCTTTTTGTGGTTACGCCACCGTCAGGGTGAGGGCGCCCGTGTACGTGGTGCCCGCCTTGAGGGTCGTGGTGGTGCCGTCGACCGTCAGGGTGACCGTCTTGCCGGACGGGGCGGTCACGGTGGCGTCCGAGGCCAGGGTGAGGGCGCTCAGATACGACGTGCCGGTGACCGTCCAGGTGGAGCCGGCGCCCAGGGTGACGAGGACGCCGTTGTTGACGACCGCGCTCGGGGTGTTGGTGACCTCGCTGATCTCGCGGTACTCGGCCGAGGTGATGGTGGAGACGCTGTGCTTGGCCGTGCTCGCGGAGATGACGCCCTCGACGGTCGAGCCCGTGAAGGACAGGGTCAGGTTCTGGCCCTGGAGGCTCGCGTTGCCACCGCCCCGGACCGAGTTGTAGAAGTCGCCCGTCAGCTCGATGTCCGTGAAGATGGCCTTCGCGTCGGTGGACTGGCTGCTGGTGGTGACCCAGCTCGACGACTTGGTCGGCGATCCGGTCGGCTCGGTGTACGTGCCGATCGTCTCGGTCTTCCAGGCCTTTCCGGACACCGAGACACTGCTCGGGCGGTCGGTGTCCATGAGCTGGAAGATGACGCCGTTGCCGGCGTTGATGGTGGCGCCCTCGGAGCCGTCCACGGTGACCGAGCCGGCGACCGCCTTGCACATGAAGGTGGTCTCACCGGTGTTGACCTCGGTGCCACCGTCGATGGTGACGGACCCGGCCGCGTACCACAGGACCATGAAGCGGCCGGCGTTCACGACGGTCGACTTCTCGTCCAGGGCACTCAACTCGGCGCTGGTGAGCCCGATTTCGAGGGAGTCGTTGAGGTCGGCGACGGCGTCCGCGGTGCTGTCGCCGTAGTGGGCCGACGCGCCCCAGTGGATGAGGGCGTAGTCGCCGACGTCGAAGGTGCAGCCCAGGAAGTGCTCGGTCACGTTGCCGATGGCGTACGAACCGTAGCCCTGGCCGCCGGTGTTGGCGATGGTGCTGTTGATGGCGGTGAGCGTGCAGTAGCTGCCTCCGTCGACGGAGAGCACGCCCCATTTCTCCGAGGAGATCGTGGAGTTGACGTACGAGGCGCGGGTGCTCGCGCCGAGCAGGTTGGTGGTGCGGACGTTGCCGGACAGGCCCAGCATCCACGGCACGGTGATCATGTAGCGGGTGTCGCCGGTGCCCGCCGTCGGGTACTCGTCGGGGACGGTGCCGTCGGCGCAGTGCAGGGTGGAGTTCTTGACGATCACGTTGGCCGTGGCGTCGGCGATGACCGCGGTGCGGACCACGCCGACGTTGCTGATGGTGGCGCCGTCCAGGACGAGGGTGGTGCCCTCGCCCGTTCCCACGACCGAGGCGCCGTAGCCGATGAAGTCGCAGCGGCCGTTCCCGTCGAAGGCGATCTTCGGGTTGGTGAGGGTGTAGCTGCCGCCGCCGGTGACGTAGACGCCGTTGAACGCCTCGCCGTTGGACAGCAGTTGGATGTTGGAGGCCCCGGTGTCGGTGATGGTGCCGCCCCGTACGTTGGAGGGGACCGACTTGGCCTCGTCGACCCCGTCGGCGTCGACGTAGATCGCCTGGCGGAAGGGGAAGGTGAGGTCGTCGTAGGCGAGGTCGTTGGCCTCGGCGACCGTCAGGACGATCGTGCCGCGGTAGGTGCCGGCGGCGATGGCGGTGGCCGCTCCGCCGTAGCCGTCGGTGAGTTCGGCCAGGTCGCTGCCGGTCTCCACGCCGTTCACGGTGAGGCTCAGGCTGTAGCCGTCGGGGACGGTGATGACGCCGCCCTCCGCGATGGTCAGGACACTGGCGGTGGTGGTCTCGGTCAGCTCCAGGGTCTCGCCGGAGGCCACGGTGATCCGCTTGCCGGCCTTCGTCGTCGCCGCGTGGGCGACGGCCGGGGCGGTGAGGGTGGGCGCGAAGGCGGCGGCCACCGCCACGAGCAGGGCGCGGGGACGGCTCCGGTAGCTGAGCTCGGGGCCTTGCCTGCCGGTGGTGTGTGTCACGGTGAACTCCCTTGTTCTCGGTGTCGGTCGGGGGTGTCGGGGCGCAGGGGAGGGTGGTCGTCCGAGGGAACGGACTGTTTTCGGGCATGCCGGACCGACGCGTGGCGTCGGCCGGTGGAGGGGGGTGGGTCTGGGTGGGGGAACGCGCGGTGGGTCAGACCGCGCGGGGCGCCAGCTCGATCTCGCCCCGGATCAACGCCAGGACGCGGGTGCGCAGTTCGGCGAAGCGGGGGTCGGAGCGGGTGGTGAGCTGGTCGCGGTCGGTGCCGAGGGGGATGGTGAGCGTGTCGAGCACGGCCGTCGGCCTGCCGCCGAGGACGACGACCCGGTCGCCGAGGTAGACGGCCTCGTCGATGTCGTGCGTGACGACGACCACGGTGATGCCGAGCCGGCGGCGCAGTTCCAGGGTGAGGTCCTCCAGCTCGAACCGGGACTGGGCGTCGACCGACCCGAACGGCTCGTCCATGAGGAGCACGGGGGCGTCGTACGCCAGCCCGCGCGCGATGGCGACACGCTGCTGCATACCGCCGGAGAGCTGCCAGGGGTACTTGTCGCCGACGCCGGCGAGGCCGACGGCTTCCAGACACTCCAGCGCCCGCTGTTTGCGTACGGCCTTCTTCACGCCCCGGCCCTGGAGCGGGAAGGCGACGTTGTCCCAGACGCGCAGCCAGGGCAGCAGGGAGCCGCGGTAGTCCTGGGAGACCACGGCGATGTCGGCGTGCGGCTCGGTCAGCGGCTGGTCGCCGTACCGGACCCGCCCCGACGTGGGCTTGGTCAGTCCGGCCAGGCAGCGCAGCAGGGTCGTCTTGCCCGCGCCGGACGGGCCGACCAGGCACACCGACTCGCCGGGGTCCACGCGCAGGGACAGTGCGTCGAGGACCCGGTGCTGCTGCGGTCCCTGGCCGAAGCACATGCCGAGGTCCTCGACGTGCAGGCTCGATCCGCGTGTCATACGACGACTCCGTTGCTCTTGACGCTGTCGGTGCTGTCGGTGGCCCCGGCCGGGACGGGGCGCGGGGAGCGCACCCGGGGGGCGCGCTGGTGGTACCAGCCCAGGAGGCGGTGCTCGACCAGCAGGAGCAGCACGCTCAGGGCGTAGCCGAGGACGCCGATCAGGATGGTTCCGGCCCAGGTCTCGGCGACGTGGAAGCTGGATCCGCTCTGCAGGATGAAGTTGCCGAGGCCGATGGGCGATCCGTAGATCTCGCTGACGACCATGAGGACGACGGCGACGGACAGGGCGACCCGGATGCCCGCGAGGATCTGCGGGAGCGCGCCGGGGAGGATGACGCGGCGCAGCCGGAGCGGCCAGGGGATGCGGTAGCCGCGGGCGGTCTCGTGGACGGCCGGGCCGATGGCCTGAACGCCGCTGACCGTGTTGAGCAGGATCGGCCACACCGAGCCGAGGAAGATCAGGAAGATCTTCGGTCCGGAGCCGATGCCCAGGGTGAGGATGATGACGGGCACGAACCCGACGGTGGGGGTGGCGCGGGCGAAGTCGAGGAGCGGGCCGGTGGCCAGCCGCAGGGTGCGGATCTCGCCGATGACGAGTCCGGCGCCCACCCCGACGACGGTGGCGAGGGCGAGGCCGCTCAGGATGTTGCGGAGGCTGAACAGCAGGTCCGAGAAGAGGTCGCCGTGGACCAGCTCCCGCCACAGCGCGGCGAGGACCTCGGTGAGGGGCGGGAAGTAGAAGCTGGTGCTGCCCGCGGTCGACACCAGCAGGACGACGAACACCAGGGCGGGCAGCCAGAGTTGACGCAGGACCGGTTTCCAGGGCACGCGGCTCACTCCTCTCCCGCCCGGGCGGGCGGACGCCAGCGCAGCAGCCGGTGCTCGGCGAACTGCGCGAGCAGCGTGATCGTGTACCCGATGGCCCCGGCGGTGAGGATGTAGGCGTAGGCCCGCGCGGAGGCGCCCGCCTGCTGCGATTCCATGATCATGTGGCCGATGCCGGGGAGGGTGGTGAGCACCTCGACGCCGATGGCGACGAGGACGGACGTGGTGGCTGCCAGCCGCAGCCCCGTCATGATCGACGGGACCGCGGCCGGCAGGACCACCCGGCGCAGCCGCAGCAGCCTCGGGATGCGGTATCCGCGCACGGTCTCGTGGACGGCCTGGCTCACACTGCGCGCACCGTACTGGGCCTGGAGCAGCACCGGGAAGACGCAGGCGATGAAGACGACGGTGGCCTTCATTCCGGGGGTCGAGCCGAGGACCAGCAGGAACACCGGGAGCAGGGCGATCACCGGGAAGGACCGGAGGATCTCCAGGAGCAGCCGGGAGGACTCCTCGGCGGCCGCGTACACGCCGGTGAGCAGGCCGACCGGGATGCCCACGGCGATCGCCACGAGCAGCCCGGTGACCGCGCCGCGCAGGGTCTCCCCCACCGCCTGCCAGAAACCGCCGCTGCCGACGAGGTCCCCGAAGGCGACGGCCACGGAGCGCGGCCCCGGGAGCGCGGTCGCGCTGACCACGCCGATCGCGGTGATCAGTGCCCACAGCGTCAGCACGGCGACGAGCGCGGCCAGTTGGAGCAGACGGACCTTGAGCACCGCTACTCCCCGGCCGAGGTCGGGGCCTGGTCCCAGTAGAGGGCGTCGTCCTTGGGCTCCTTGTCGAGCAGGTCGAACTCGTGCATCTTCGTGATCACCGTGCGCATCACGGTGGTGTTGAGATTCTTGTCGTAGTAGTTGGTGTCGTGGGCGTCGATGAAGTCGGCGGGTACCTGGGTGTACTTCTTGTCGATCGCCTTGACGGCGTCGGGGTGCGCGTTGGCGTAGTCGATGGCCTTGGCGACGGCGTCGATGAACTTCTTGGCGGTGTCCGCGTTCTTGGCCAGGTACTCCTGGCTGGAGAACAGCAGGCCCTGGACCATGCCGGGGACGTCGTTCATGCCGTTGCCGATGGAACGCAGCCCGCTGTCCTTGCCGGCGAAGTAGAAGGGGCCGAAGGAGAAGATCGCGTCGGTCTTGCCGGAGGTGGCGGCGTCGGTGAGCGAAGTCGTCGGCAGGGCGACGAACTTGACCTTCGACGGGTCGCCGCCGGCTTTCTGCACGAGGTACTCGCAGATGAACTGGATGGTGCCGCCGAGCGCGGAGACGCCGACGGTCCTGCCCTCCAGGTCCGCGAACGACTCGATCTCGCTGCCCTTCTTCACCAGCAGTCCGTCGGTGGGGTCCGTCTTCGCCGTCGCGGACTGCAGCCCGGTCACGATCCGTATGGGCATGTCCTGGGCGGCGCCCTTGAGGAAGCCGGAGCTGTCCGTCATCGCGAACTGCGCCTCGCCGTTGAGGACGGACGGCGCGTTCTGCGAGGTGTCCTGGGCGCCGGCCTTGATCGTGACGTCGAGGCCGGCGGACTTGAAGTAGCCCTGCTGCTCGGCGATGTAGAGCGGCTCGAAGATGGCGCCGTTGGAGCGCAGGACGGTGACCTTGGCCTTGCCGTCGGCGGTGGTCGCCGTGGCGGAGTCGCCCCCGCAGGCGGTGAGGGTGAGGGATCCGGTGACGGCCAGCGCGGACAGGACGATCAGGGTGCGACGCCGCGGGGTTCTCGAGGTGTCCATGAAACGGCTCTCCTTGGTTACTCACGTGCGAACCAGTACGAGTTCAGGTCGACTGGTGCGAGCAGTTACGTCCGCGCGTGTCCCGCGGCGGCGTAGGCGGTGGTGGATTCCCCGGGGGTCATGTAGGTGCGGAAGCGGCCCTCGGGGTCGTACACGGCCCGGATCTCCTCCAGGCGCGCGGCGTTGGCGGGGCTGAGCCCGTGGTCGAAGCGGTCGGCGAGGTTGTTGTCGGAGAACTGCAGCCCCGCGGACAGGTGCTGGAGTTCGGCGAGCCGGCCGTGCGCCCAGCGCTCGTGGGCGAGGTCCTCGGCCGGGTCGGTCCAGCCCGCGTTGGGCGAGAGGTACAGCTTGGCCTGGCTGGACCAGCAGGCGTCCGGGCGCTCGGGGTATCCGCCCCAGAGCATCCACAGGACGTGGCTCGTGGTGTCGGGGATGGTGTCGAACAGCGGCCGGGACGCCTCCAGGACCTTCTCGACCGGTTCGTCGGTCCAGATCCCGTCGAGGGCCCAGCGCATGCCCGGCGGGGTGAGCCGGTCGGCGTGCTCGTACAGCGCCGCGACAGTGGTCTCCCGCGCGACCAGCGCCCGGATCGCCCGGTCCCGGAAGGGCGCGTCCTCCAGCGGGGCGAGGATGCGTTCGTCGCCCTCGCAGAAGGCGGTGGCGGTGACGGACACCGTCTGCCGGTCCTCACCCGGCGTGCTGTGCTTTTCTGGGGGCAAGCCCCCAGACCCCCACCCCACCTTCACCGAGAACTCCACGGCGGGTGACAGGAGTTCCAGAGTGTCGTAGGCCCACGCCAGTACCTCGTCGCGCAGCTCCAGCGGGTAGCTGTGCACGGTCCGCAGGAGCGGGCGGGGCAGGTCGTGCAGGGCGAGGTGGAAGCGGGTGACGACGCCGAAGAAGCCGGGGCCGCTGCCCCGGGCCGCCCACAGCAGGTCGGGGTGGGTGGCGTCGGTGGCGTGCACCAGGGTGCCGTCGGCGAGAACGACGTCGATCGCCTCGATGCTCATGCAGGCGGGGCCGAGGCGGCGCGAGTTCCAGCCGTATCCGCCGCCCAGGAGGAAACCGCCGAGGCCGACGGTGGGCGCGTGCCCGGTGGGGAAGAACAACCCGTGTGGAGCGAGCTGTTCGAGCAGGGCGGGGCCCTTGACCGCGGGCTGGACCGCGGCGGTGCGGGTGGCGGGGTCGACGGTGACGTCCCGCAGCCGGGAGAGGTCGAGCAGCATGCCGCCGTCCCGGACTCCGTTGCCCACCCAGCTGTGCCCGCCGGAGCGGATGCCGATGGTGAGGCCCTCGCTGCGGGCCAGTCGTACGGCGGCCACCACGTCCTGCTCACTGTCGGCGAGCACGATGACCTCGGGGTACCGGTCGGGCTTGCGTTCGTTCCAGACGGCGTCGAGCCGGGCCTGTTCGTACGCGGCGTCGTCGCGCCTGAGCAGGCGGTCGGGGGGCAGCACAGCCATGGCGGTCCTCCTCTCACGGGGTTCGAGTCGGGACACTACTGTCGACACTTTGGGCCTTCAAGGGCGGGAACAAGGGAAAAACCTGTGGGTTTCTGCCGACACTAGTGAACGCTCTGGTGAACGGCCGGAAAGTCGAAGAGCTCCGCCGGGTTGTCCACCAACAGCCGCCTGAGATGGGCCGGGTCCGGGGCCATGTGCTCGAGGAGGTCGACGAGCAGACCGTCGTCGGGGGCGTCACCGGTGATGTTGACGTGCGGATAGTCGGTCCCCCACACGACCCGCTCCGGCGCGTACGCCACCAGGGAGGCGGCCAGCGCCACGGCGTCGGCATACGGCGGCCCCTGCCGGGAGACCCGGTCGACGCCGCTGACCTTCACCCACACGTTCCCGCTGTCGAGCAGGGCGCGCAGGCTGCGCAAGGCCGGACTGTCGGGTCCGGCCGCGAGGTCGACCCGTCCGATGTGGTCGACGACCACCCGGCCCGGGAGGGCCCGTACGAGGTCTTCGAGGACGGCGATCTCCTCGCCGCGGACATGGAGTTGGGCGGCCCAGCCGAGTCCGTCGACGCGTTCCAGTACGGCGTCGATCTCGTCGCGGGTGGGCGGGGTGCGCAGATGGGGCAGGAAGTTGAGCCGGAAGCCGCGTACGCCGGCCCGGTGCAGTTCCTCGATCTCGGCCCGGGTGCTCGTCTCGCCGATCAGGGCCACACCGCGCAGCCGTCCCCCACCCGATCTCAGGGCGTCCAGCAGGACGGAGTGGTCGTACCCGTGGCAGGAGGACTGCACGACCACGGCCCGGTCCAGTCCCAAGTGGGCGTGCAGGGCACGGAGTTGTCCCTTGGGTGCGTCCAGGGGCGTGAAGGTGCGGTCCGGGGCGTAGGGGAAGAGGTCGGCGGGCCCGAGGATGTGGCAGTGGGCGTCACAGCTGTCCCGCGGAAGCGCCAGGGACGGGGTACGCGGGGCGGGATGCGGGGGCGGGCAGCCGGGGGAGGGAACCAAGGCGGGCTCGTGGACGGCGGGTTCAGTCACAGCGGGCCGTCATTCCGCCGTCGACGACGATCTCCGTGCCGGTGACGAAGCGGGCCTCGTCGGAGGCGAGGAAGAGCGCCGCGTACGCCGTGTCCCTGCCGTCGCCCATGAAGCCGAGCGGGATCCGGGCCTGCCGCTGGGCCAGCAGCTTTTCCACGTCACCGCCCGCACGCTGATGAGCGAGCCGGGCCTCCACCATCGGGGTGTGCAACTGGCCGGGCACGACGGTGTTCACCCGGATGTTGTCGGGCGCGTACTCCACGGCGGTGACCCGGGACAGCTGGATGACCGCCGCCTTGGCCGCCGCGTACCCCACCTGCGCGGCGCCGGTCCAGCGCAGCCCGGACGCCGAGGCGGTGTTGACGATGGCGCCCCGGCCGCCGCGCCGCATGACGGGTACGGCGTACTTGCAGGCGAGGAAGGCGCTGGTGAGATTGGTGCGCAGCTGGCTCTCCCAGTCCTCCAGGCTGAGCTCCACCGCGCCGCCGGGCCGGGAGCCGCCGACGTTGTTGACAAGGATGTCGATGCGGCCCGTCAGGCGCTCGCACTGCGCGAAGCAGTCCTGGACGGCGTCGGGTTCGGTGACGTCCAGGACCGCGGTGTGCGCGATGCCGCCCTCGTCGCGGATCTGCCGCGCGGTCACCTCCAGGGACTCCTTGTCCCGGTCGGTCAGGAACACGGTGGCGCCCTCGCGGGCGAAGATCACCGCGGTGGCTCGGCCGTTGCCCCAGCCGGGGCCGACGCTGCCGGCGCCGCCGATGACGGCGATCCGGCCCGCGAGGCGGCCGGGCCGTGGGCCGGGCAGTTCGCCGGACGATTCTTGGGTCACGGGGTCTCCTTCACTCGCTCGAATGGCTAAACTGTCGACAGTTCTAGCCAAGTGTCGACAGGAAGTAAACATCCAGGGCCTCGATGCGAAGGGATTGCCAATAGTGTCGACAGGTGGCTTCTATGACGAGGACAGGAACCCTGAAGGAGGCACATGGACAAGCCGCCCGTGTTCACGCCCGAGGAGATCGCCCGCTTCCGCGCGGAGCTCGCGGCACGCCGCGCGCCCGGCGCGCACGAGCCCGGCCGCTGGTCGGTGAGCCCGCTCAACCGCCGTACGGACGTGGTGGGTTCACTGCCCCCGTCGGTGCGGCTGCGGGACGCGACCCTGCGCTCGGTGGAGACCCTGCCGGGCGTCGTCGCGACGGCCGGGGCGAAGGAGGGGTTCCTGCGCAGGCTCGTGGACAGCGGAGTGCCCGAGGTCGTCACGGCGGGGCTCGGCGGCCGGACCGACGCGGCGCTCAAGGGCGAGGTGGAGCTGGTCAAGGGCGAGAACCCGGAGTGCCGGGTGGTGTGCCCGCTGATGCGTTCCACGCAGGACGTCGACCGCGCGGCCGCGGCCGGTTACGACGCCGTACAGGTGTGGGTGCAGGCGTTCGGCGAGGCGTCGCTGCTCTACCAGGCGCCGGCGTACGGCCGGGCCTGGCGCGGCGAGGAGTGGCGCACCGACGACACGCCGCGCGACCGGGCGGCCGTACTGGCCCGCGCCGCGCGGCTCGTCTCGTACGCCCGTGCACGCGGCCTCGACGTGATCGTGCCGCTGCTGATGGTGTCGTACGCGACCGAGGAGAGCCACGAGGAGTCGGTCACCGCGCTGGCCGCCGCCGGCGCGAGCGAACTCACCCTCTTCGACGGGCCGGGCGCGATGAGCCCCGAGGCGTACGCGCACCTGGTCCGGCTCACCCGCGCCCTCGCCCCCGCCGTCGAGGTCGGCCTCCACCCGCACAACACCTTCGGTCTGGCGGTCGGCTGCGCGGTCGCCGCCGTCCGCGCGGGCGCCACGAGCGTCGAGCTGTCGGTCAACGGCTACTGCGGCGGACCCGGCAACGCCGACCTCGCGGCGACCGCCCTCGCCTTCGAAGCCCTGTACGGGGTGCGCACCGGCATCAGGACCGACCGTCTGACCGAACTCGCCCGGGCGGGCGAGGAGCTGACGGGCTATCACACCGCCTGGAACCACCCCGTCACCGGCAGCCACGCCTTCTGCTGGGGCGGCCTGGACTTCATCACGCAGGAGACGGAGGTCGACCCCCTCCTCCACAACTGCCTGGAGCCCACCCTGGTCGGCAACGCCCGCCGGGTCCCCTTCACCCCCGACAGCGGCCCCTACACCCTGGCCGACAAGCTGGCGGCGCAGGGCCTCCGACTCGGCCGCGCCCAGGTGGACGACGTCCTCGAGCGGGCCCGGAAGCTGATGGCACGCGAGGGCCGGCTGCTCACGGACGACGAACTGGCGGCGCTCGCCGAGGAGGTGCGGTGAGCCCGCGGCTGCGACTGCTCGCTCCCGCCGAACTCGACGCGGAGCAGCGGCGGTTGTACGAGGACATCACCGGCGGTCCGCGCGCCGCGGGTCCGCAGCACTTCGCCCTCACCGACGACGAGGGGCGTCTGCTGGGGCCGTTCAACGCCATGCTGCTGAGTCCCGCGGTCGGCCGGTCGCTCCAGGAGCTGGGGGCCGCCATCCGCTACCGGACCCGGCTCACCGCGCGGATGCGCGAGATCGCGATCCTCGTCGTGGCCCAGGTCTGGGACAGCGCCTTCGAACGCCACGCGCACGAACGCGTCGGCGCCGCGGCGGGTTTGACCGAGGCCGAGCTGCTCGCGCTTCGTTCGGGCGGGGATCCCGGGCTGTCCGACCCTGCCGAGCGGGCCGCCTGGACCTTCACCCGCGCCCTGACCGGCCGGTCCGGCACCCTCGACGAACAGGAGTACACCGCCGCCCGCACCGCCCTGGACGAACGCACGCTCTTCGAACTGTCGACACTTGTCGGCTACTACGGCACGCTGGCCCTCCAACTCCGCGTCTTCGCGGTCCCGGCTCCGGCTCCCCGGGCCGGTGCGACGCCAGGTGACAATGGCGCCATGTTCGATCATCACGAGGCCGTCGCCTTCCGCCGACTGGACCAGGACCCTTCCGCCGAGGCCGGACTGTCCGCGCTGCTGGCCGCCTACCATCTGCGGACGGAGGCCGAGAAGGGCAGTCCGGTCGCCGACGTCGAAGCGCTGCCGGAGCGCTACCGGGCGGAGATCCTGGACCCGCGGGCCGCGTTCCTCGACGACGTCGTCCTGGTGGCCCTCAGCGGCGACACCGCCGCGGGCTGTCTGGTGGTGACCGCCCCCGTCGACGGGCGCTCCGAGGTCAAGCGGCTCTGGACGGACCCGGCCTTCCGGGGCCGGGGCATCGCCTCCGGCCTGTTGACCGCCGCGCTCGCGCAGGCCGGGGAGAGCGGCGTGGAGGCCGTGCGGCTGTCGGTCTGGGAGTGGCGCACGGGGGCCGTCTCCCTGTACGAACGCCTCGGCTTCACCGTCACCGAGTCCTGGGACGCACGCGAGGGGCTGGTGTGCATGGAGCGCCCGGTGTGAGGAGTGGGCGCGTCGGTGGCCACCTTGCCACCCTCCCGCCACCCTCCTAGCCTGACTTTGTGCCGCAAATAAACAAACCCCGAACGCACAGTGTCGTGCCGGGCACCTCCCTCACCCGTCTCCGGATCGCCATCACCGTCTTCTTCGCCCTGGACGGCTTCGTCTTCGCCGGCTGGGTCGTGCGCATCCCCGCCATCAAGGAGCAGACCGACGCCACCGCCGGCACCCTCGGGCTGGCCCTCCTCGGCGTCTCCGCCGGAGCGGTCGTCACCATGATCCTGACCGGACGTCTCTGCCGCCGCTACGGCAGCCACCCGGTCACGGTCGCCTGTGCCGTCCTGCTGTCCCTCAGCGTCACGCTGCCCCCGCTCACCCACTCCGCCCTCACGCTCGGCGCCGTGCTCTTCGTGTTCGGCAGTGCGTACGGCGGGATCAACGTCGCCTTCAACAGCGCCGCCGTCGACCTGGTCACGGCGCTGCGCCGGCCGATCATGCCCACCTTCCACGCGGCCTTCAGCCTGGGCGGCATGGTCGGCGCCGGGCTCGGCGCGCTGGTCGCCGGGTCCCTGTCCCCCACCCGCCATCTGCTCGGCCTCGGGATCGTCGGCCTGCTCGTGACCGCCGTCGCGGGACCGGCCCTGCTGCGACAGGCGCCACCCGCCCCGGCGGGAACGGCGACGCCCTCCTCGGAGACGGCCCCCCGCCGTCTCGACCCCCGCACCCGCCGCCTGGTCCTCGTCTTCGGCCTCATCGCCCTGTGCACGGCCTACGGCGAAGGGGCCCTCGCCGACTGGGGCGCGCTGCATCTGCAGGAGGACCTGGGCTCCTCCGCCGGCGCCGCGGCCATCGGCTACTCCTGTTTCGCGCTCGCGATGACCGTAGGCCGGCTGACCGGAACCACCCTGCTCGAACGGCTCGGCCGCACCCGTACGGTGGTGGCCGGAGGCACGGTCGCGGCGGCCGGGATGCTGCTCGGCTCGCTCGCCCCGGCCCTGTGGGCGGCGCTGCTCGGCTATCTGGTCACGGGGCTCGGCCTGGCCAACCTCTTCCCGGTGGCCGTCGAACGCGCGGGCAGGCTCGCCGGGCCCGGCGGAGTCGCCATCGCCTCCACCCTGGGCTACGGAGGCATGCTCCTCGGGCCGCCCGCCATCGGCTTCATGGCCGAGTGGTTCTCCCTGCCCGCCGCCCTGACCAGCGTGGCCGTCCTGGCCGGGCTGGCCGCACTGATCGGCCTCGGCACACGACGAGCGACCTGAGCGCGACGAAACACCGAGCTCGGACCGCGCTCCATCCGGCAGACTCAGCCCCATGGACACAGCCGAGTTCATCCACATCCTCGACCGGGAGGGCCGGTCGCTGGCCGACGCGGCAGCCGGGGCCGGGCCCGACGCCAAGGTGCCGACCTGCCCGGACTGGCAGGTCAGGGACCTGCTGCGGCACACGGGCATGGTGCACCGCTGGGCGAGGTCGTTCGTGGCCGAGGCCCGCGCCGCCTACCACCCGGTCGACGGCGAACCGGACCTCGACGGCCCGGAGCTGCTGGAGTGGTTCCGCGAGGGGCACCGCCGGCTCGTCGACACCCTCGCCGCGACGCCGCCCGACGTGGCGTGCTGGCACTTCCTGCCCGCTCCGTCACCGCTGGCGTTCTGGGCGAGGCGGCAGGCGCACGAGACGGCCGTGCACCGCGTGGACGCCGAGTCGGCCCTGGGCCGCACCCCGCGGGAGAGCGCCGGGAGCCTTCCCGTCGCCTTCGCCGCCGACGGCATCGACGAGCTGCTGAGCGGCTTCCACGCCCGCGCCAAGAGCCGGGTGCGCACCGACGAGCCCCGGGTGCTGCGGGTACGGGCGACGGACCTGACGGAGGACGCCGTGTGGACCGTACGGCTGTCCCCCGAGCCGCCCGTGACGGAGCGGACGGGTGACGGGGACGCCGACTGCGAGATCGCCGGCCCGGCGGCGCGGCTCTACCTGGCGTTGTGGAACCGGCTGCCGTTCCCCGCCGTCACCGGGGACGCGGCGCTCGCGGACCTGTGGCGGGAGAGGTCCGCCGTCAGCTGACGCCGGCGTCCGGCCGGGCCAGCATCCGGGTCAGCACCGCGCGCTGCACCGGCAGTACGTCGCCGTGCAGCGCGCGTCCCTTGCCCGTCAGCGCGACCCGGACGCCCCTGCGGTCCTCGGCGCACAGGCCGCGCTCGACGAGGCCGTCCTTCTCCAGCCGGGCGATCAGCCGGGACAGCGCGCTCTGGCTGAGGTGGACGCGCTCGGCGATCTCCTGGACGCGGTAGCTGCACGTGCCGTCCGCCGGAACCGATTCGGCAAGCACGTCCAGCACCTCGAAGTCACTGCCGCACAGCCCGTGCTGATGCAGCGCGCGGTCGAGTTCGCACTGGGTGCGGGCATGCAGCGCCAGCATGTCCCGCCACTGCTCGGCCAGCGCCTGCTCGGTTCTCTCGGCCTCGCCCTTCTTCGCCGCCATGGCCCGCACCGTAGCAGAGAAACGGCTTTGTTGCATCGGAATTAAATGCGTTTGCATTCGATGCATGCGCATGTACTGTCTTCGCCATGACCTCTCCGCTCACCTCACCCGTGTCCGGCGTGCCCGAGGGACGCTGGACCTCCCGGCTGTGGGGCACCCTGCTGGTGCTGTGCGCCGCGATGTTCCTGGACGCGCTCGACGTGTCGATGGTCGGCGTGGCCCTGCCGTCCATCGGCTCCGACCTGGATCTGTCGACGTCGACACTGCAATGGATCGTCAGCGGTTACATCCTCGGCTACGGCGGACTGCTGCTCCTCGGCGGCCGCACCGCCGACCTGCTGGGCCGCCGCCAGGTCTTCCTGGTCGCCCTCGGTGTCTTCGCGGTCGCCTCGCTGCTCGGCGGACTCGTCGACTCGGGCCCGCTGCTGATCGCCAGCCGTTTCATCAAGGGCCTCAGCGCGGCCTTCACCGCCCCGGCCGGGCTGTCGATCATCACGACCACGTTCCCCGAGGGCCCGCTGCGCAACCGCGCCCTGTCCATCTACACCACCTGCGCCGCCACCGGCTTCTCCATGGGCCTGGTCCTCTCCGGCCTGCTCACGGAGGCCAGTTGGCGCCTGACCATGCTGCTGCCCGCGCCGATCGCCCTGATCGCGCTGGTCGCGGGCCTGAGGCTGCTGCCGCGCAGCGAACGCGAGAAGGACCACAACGGCTACGACGTCCCCGGCGCCGTCCTCGGCACCGCGTCGATGCTGCTGCTGGTGTTCACGGTCGTCCAGGCACCGGAGGTCGGCTGGGCGTCCGCGCGCACCCTGCTGTCCTTCCTCGCGGTCGCCGCCCTGCTGACGGTGTTCGTCCTGGTGGAGCGGCGCTCCCCCGGCCCCCTGATCCGCCTCGGCGTACTGCGCTCCGGCAGCCAGGTCCGCGCCCAGCTCGGCGCGATGGCCTTCTTCGGGTCGTACGTCGGCTTCCAGTTCCTGGCCACGCTCTACATGCAGTCGCTGCTCGGCTGGTCGGCGCTGCACACGGCCCTCGCCTTCCTGCCTGCGGGTGCGCTGGTGGCGGTGTCCTCGACCAAGGTCGGCGCGATCGTGGACCGGTTCGGCACGCCCCGGCTGATCGCGGCCGGCTTCGCCCTCATGGCCGCGGGGTACGCCCTTTTCCTGCGCGTCGACCTCGACCCGGTGTACGCCGCCGTGATCCTGCCGTCGATGCTGCTGATCGGCGCGGCCTGCGCGCTGGTCTTCCCCTCGCTCAACATCCAGGCCACCAACGGCGTGGCGGACCACGAGCAGGGCATGGTCTCCGGTCTGCTCAACACCTCGGTCCAGGTGGGCGGCGCGATCTTCCTCGCCGTGGTCACGGCGGTGGTGACCGCGGGCGCCCCGGCCGACCCCACCCCCCAGGCCGTCCTGGACAGCTACCGGCCCGGCCTCGCGGTCGTCACGGCGATCGCCGCAGCGGGCCTCCTCATCACCCTGACCGGCCTGCGCACCCGACGCGACGGGGGCTCGGTCGTGGTCGCAAGGTCCACCACGAAGGAGGCGGACGCGGAGCGCGTGGCGGTCCGCGGCCAGGGCCTGTCCGGCGGATCAAGTCGGAGGAAATCGACTGAGCCTCATCAGCGCACCTGAGCGGGGCCTGACGCGTCCAGGTGCAAGGCGGAGGAGGGAGTCGAGGCGATGGGGGTCCCCCCGCTCGAGCGAAGCCGAGAGTGGGGGAGTCGGCGACCGACGACAACGCGGCAGATGGGCGTGTCAGGCCCCGCGTCTCCGGCATGATCCGCCGGACAGGCCCTAGGTCGGTCCGCAAAGTCCCTCCCCCAGAGGGGGTGCCCCCAGCCCCGCGGTGTCCGGTGCGTGCTCTCGGCGTGCCGGGCGGGCACCCGCGTACTGGTTGTACTCGGGTGTTCGCCCGGTGCGGCGGTGGGGGTAC
>NZ_JBIWGA010000017.1:112276-241110 GCF_044763345.1 Streptomyces sp. NPDC096132 | reverse complement strand
TCGTCCGGCACTCCCCCAGCCTTCGGCCGGGGGGACCCCCAGGGCACGCACCGGACACCGCGGGCACCGCACGGGACTTTCACAACACCCCCTAGTCGGCGATCCCCTCGGGCACCGCTTTCTTGACGGCGGCAGCCAAGTCGATCAGCACCGCCGAACTGTCCGTCCCCTCCGGCACCGTCACCTCGACGTAGGCGAGGCGACTGGCGGTGGTGAACCGGTACCCCCCGCCGTCCCGCTTCTCCATCAGCCAGTCGACGCCGTTCACCCCGCCGGCGACCGCGTCCGGGTCGGCGCCCTCGGCCACCTTCGGATCCACCATCTTCGGCGGCCGCTCCACACCGCAGCGCAGTATGATCGCCGGGTTCCCCCAGCCCGCGGTCAGCGCGGAGGCGGGCTCGGGATCCCGGCGGTCCTGACCGTCCACCTTCGACGGCAGCGCCCCGTCCAGGTTCCGGCAGAGTTTCGCGACCTTCGTCGTGGGACTGGGAACCGCCGCGGCCGCGCTGTCGTCTGCGGATGAGCAGCCCACGGCGGCGCACAGCAGAGCGAGGGCGGGCAGACCACTGAGCCGGTGACGGAAAAGGTTCACCGGCCAAGGGTAGACGGGGGCTACAGATGCACGACCGGGCAGGTCAGGGTACGGGTGATCCCGTCCACCTGCTGGACCTTGGCGACCACCATCCGTCCGAGGTCGTCCACCGTGTCGGCCTGGGCCCGCACGATCACGTCGTACGGTCCCGTCACGTCCTCGGCCTGGACGACCCCAGGAATCTTGCTGATCTCCTCGGCGACGGTCGACGCTTTGCCGACCTCCGTCTGGATCAGGATGTACGCCTGTACCACGGAACCTCCAGGGCGGCCACGAGGATCATGTGGGGAAAAGGAACGCCACGGTATCGCGTCGCCGCGCGCCGCGGGGAGACCTGCGGGGAGCGCGGCCCCCGTGCCGGGGTGCAGGGAAGGCAGAGGTTGACGGTCACGTCGACCGTCCCGGTCGGGCGGGCCGTGTCGGCCCCTACGACCGTATCGAGGACACTGGTGCTGCGCGACCGGGCAGGGACAGGCACAGAAGGGGCGAAAGGGCAATGAAGGGCACTGTTGGTGAGCTGGGGGAGTTCGGGCTCATCAGGGAGCTCACCTCCCGTCTCACCACCACCTCGGCGGTGCGGGTCGGTCCCGGCGACGACGCCGCGGTGGTGGCCGCGCCCGACCGCCGGGTCGTGGCCAGCACCGACATCCTGCTGGAGGGCCGGCACTTCCGCCGCGACTGGTCCACCGCCTACGACGTCGGCCGCAAGGCCGCCGCCCAGAACCTCGCCGACATCGCCGCCATGGGCGCGGTGCCGACCGCCCTGCTGCTCGGTCTCGTCGTGCCGGCCGAACTGCCGGTGACCTGGCCCAGCGAGCTGATGGACGGGCTGCGCGACGAGTGCCAGGTCGCCGGCGCCTCCGTGGTCGGCGGCGACGTCGTCCGGGGCGACACGATCATGGTGTCGATCACCGCGCTCGGCGATCTGCGCAACCAGGAGCCGATCACCCGGGCCGGCGCCCAGCCCGGCGACCTCGTCGCGGTGACCGGCTGGCTGGGCTGGTCCGCCGCCGGGTACGCGGTGCTCTCCCGGGGCTTCCGCTCGCCGCGCGCCTTCGTCGAGGCCCACCGCCGCCCCGAGCCGCCGTACCACGCGGGCCCGGCCGCCGCCGCGCTCGGCGCGACCGCGATGTGCGACGTCAGCGACGGGCTGATCGCCGACCTCGGGCACATCGCCGAGGCCAGCAAGGTGCGCATCGACATCCGCTCCGGCGCCATAGACATCCCCACCCAGATGAACGACATCGGGCAGGCCGTCGGCGTCGACCCCATCCAGTGGGTGCTGACCGGGGGAGAGGACCACGCGATCGTGGCGACCTTCCCGCCGGACGTGAAGCTGCCCGCCCGCTGGAAGGTGATCGGCGAGGTCCTCAACCCCTCGGCGCTGCCCCAGGTCACCGTCGACGGGGCCCCCTGGACCCGGCAGGGCGGCTGGGACCACTTCGGGGACATGGAGTCATGAGTCCGCCGAGGGTGCTCACGGTCGCCGGGTCCGACTCCGGCGGCGGCGCGGGCATCCAGGCCGACCTGAAGACGATGCTCGCGCTCGGTGTGCACGGCATGAGCGTCGTCACCGCGGTCACCGCGCAGAACTCCCTGGGCGTACAGGGTGCTTGGGAGCTCCCGGTCGAGGCGGTGCGGGCCCAGTACCGCAGCGTCGTCGACGACATCGGCGTCCAGGCCGTGAAGACCGGGATGCTCGCCTCCGCCCAACTCGTGGAGGCCGTGGCCGAGTTGATCGCGGACACGGCGGTGCCGACCGTCGTCGACCCCGTGGGCGTCTCCAAGCACGGCGACCCGCTGCTGGCCGCCTCCGCGCTGGACTCCGTCCGCACCAGACTGCTCCCGGCCGCGACCGTCGCCACCCCGAACCTCGACGAGGTCGCCCAACTCACCGGCGTGCAGGTCGAGTCGGAGGACCAACTGCGGGAGGCGGCGGCCGCCGTCCTGGCGTACGGACCGCGATGGGTGCTGGTCAAGGGCGGTCATCTCCCCGGCGACGCCGTCGACTTGCTCACCGACGGATCCGAGGAGCACTGGCTGCGCGCTCCCCGGCACGACAACCGGCACACGCACGGCACGGGCTGCACCCTCGCGTCCGCGATCGCGTCGCAGCTCGCGAAGGGGCGGCCCGTGCCGGAGGCGGTGACGGCGGCCAAGGAGTACGTCACCGGGGCGATCGCCGCCGGCTTCGCGCTTGGCGGCGGGATCGGTCCCGTGGACCACGGCTGGGAACTCACCCGGGGTACTCCGGCAGCTTGATGTTCGTCGCCGACTTCTCGGTGATCCGCTTGAAGAAGGCCGCCATCGGACGGGAGGCGAGCAGCCGGTACATCCGGTCCCGGCTGCGGATGCGCCGCTCGGTGGCCGGCGCGAAGAACGGCCCCGCGTTGCCCGAGGTCTTCTGGCAGCCCTTGGCGAAGTCCCGGATCCGGGACTCGTACGCGGCGAACGCCGCACGGTGGTCCCCGCCCGCCAGGGCGAGTTCACCGGCCAGGACGTACGCGCCCACGACCGCCACCCCCGTCCCCATGCCGCCCATGGTCGCGCCGTATCCCGCGTCCCCGAGCAGCGCCACCCGCCCCCGGGTGAGTCGGTCGACGTGGATCTGGGCGATCGCGTCGAAGTACAGGTCGTCGGCCGCCTCCAGCGCCTTGAGGACGTTCGGCCCCTCCCAGCCCATCCCCGCGAACCGTTCGGCCAGGATCCGCTTCTGCGCGGCGACGTCCCGGCGGTCGTACGACAGCCGCTCCGACCGGAAGACCAGCAGCGCGCCCGCGCGGTCCGGGTCGCCGTCGTAGTTGCCGAGGGCGATCGCGCGGCCGGGCTCGCTGTAGACCCGGCCGGTGCGGTCCAGGCCCAGGTGGTTCGGGACCTCGAAGCCGGCCACGTAGTGGTCGAAGAAGCGCAGGTAGCGGGACTCGTCGCCGAAGACGAGCGAGCGGGTGTGCGAGTGGAGGCCGTCCGCGCCGATCACCAGGTCGAAGCGGCGGGACGGGCCGCTGTCGAAGGTGACGTCGACACCGTCGGACGTGTCGGTGAGCGAGGCGATCGAGTCGTCGAACACGTACTCGACGCGGTCCTCGGTCCGCTCGTACATGATCTTCGCGAGCTCGCCGCGGAAGATCTCCACGTCGCCGCTCATCATCTCCGACGGCAGGTCCACCTTCGGGGACCCGGCCGCGTCGACGACGATCTGCCGGCCCATGTGGGTCTGGCGGGCGTGGATCTCGTCCCAGATGCCCATCCCGGTGAGCACCTCGCGGTGGACGTGCCCCCGGAAGTCGACGGCGAAGCCGCCCCCGCGCAGGGCGGGCGCCTTCTCGACGACGGTGACGCGGGCGCCGTACCGGGCGAGGTTCAGCGCGAGCGCCGGGCCGGCGACGCTGGCGCCGGAGATCAGGACGGTCAGGTGGCCGAGGTCGTTCCTCTTGTTCGTCATGCACGGCAGCCTCGGCGGGACCGCTGACCGTCCTCCTACCGTTCGCTGACCGCCGCTGACCGCAGGCTCCGCCCCCGCTCGAAGGCCTCGTCGTACTCCTGAGGGGACAGCCGCGCGCGCACCGCCCTCTCGGTCCGTACGACGTCGGGGTCGCCGTCCGCGCGGGCGCCCCGCAGGCCCGTGGCGGCGCCCAGCAGTTCGGCCGCCCGCCGCGCCGGTTCGGCGACGGACGCCAGCGCCTCGGCGACGGACGCCAGGGCGTCGGGGCCGGGCGGACCCTCGGCCAGGGCGAGGGCCTGGGCGAACCACTCCCGGGCCTGCCCGACATCCCCCTCCTGCGCGGCCGTACGGCCCAGCCCGACCAGGATGAGGACGCTCTCGCCCAGGCTGAACCAGTTCGCCGCGCACGTCTCCAGAGCGCTCTCGTAGTGCACGCGCGCGTGGGCGGTGTCCCCGGACAGCCGGGCGCTGTCGCCGAGCCCGCGCCGGGCCGCCGCCACCTTGTCCGGGACGCCGGCCGTGCGGGCGAGGGCGGCGGAGTGCGTGAAGTGGGCGGCGGCCTCCTCGGTGTCGCCCCGGTGCAGCAGCACGAACCCGCGTGAGCGCAGCAGGTCCGCGGTCTCCTCCGGCGCCCGCAGCTCGTGGACGTACGTCAGGCCCTCGTCGAGCAGTTCCAGGGCGCGTGCGTAATCACCACGCAGGGCCGCGAATGTGCCCAGCGGGTCCAGGCAGTTGGCCATGCCCCAGCGGTCGCCGGTCTCCCGGAAACCGGCGAGGGCCCGGTCGAAGGAGGACTCGGAGGCGGTCGCGTCGCCCGTGAACCGGTACTGGTAGGCGGTGCCGAGGTCGAGCAGCGCGCACCGCCAGGTCCCGTCCCCGACCTGCACGCGCGCCCGGTCGTTGAGGGCCGTGCTCAGCGGACCGCCGGTCAGCGACCACAGCACCATCGTGAACGGCAGCCGCAGCGGGCCCTCCAGCGAAGCCATCACCGCCCCCACGCGCGCGACCCGGGCGGGCTCCGCGGGGTCGTCGCCGCGCCCCGTGACACTGTTCATCAGACACAGCGCGTACTCCTCGGCCAGCCCCTCGGGCGGCTCGTCGCCGACGGCCGCGAGCAGCGCCCGGGCCTGCGCCACATGCGCGCCGTGCGGCCCGCGCAGCCGCCGGAACCAGGTCAGCGCCGCCATCAGGCGCAGCGCGGCGGCGGGGTCGGTGGCGGTGAGATGGTCCAGGGCGGCATCCAGGTCGGCGTGCTCGGCGTCCAGACGGGCCAGCCACGGCAGCTGCTCCCCGCCGCGCAGATACGGTTCCGCGCGCTCGGCCAGCCGCAGGAAGTACCCGGCGTGCGCGTCCCGCAGGTCCGCCTCGCCGGTGCGCTCCCCGGCCGCGAAGGCACGGATCGTCTCCAGCATGCGGTAGCGGCCGTCGGACACCTCCAGGAAGGACTTCTCGACCAGGGAGGCCAGCACGTCCTCCGGATATGGCAGTCCGCACACCTCCTCCACCGCCTCCAGGCCGGCGCCCCCGGAGAACACCGTGAGCCGCCGGGCCAGCTCCCGCTCCTCCTCGTCCAGCAGGTCCCAGCTCCACTCCACCACCGCGCGCAGGGTGCGGTGCCGGGGCGCCTTGGAGCGGTCGCCGCGCGAGAGCAGCCGGAACCGGTCGTCGAGCCGGTCGGCCAGCTCCTCGGGGGTCAGGGTGCGCAGCCGGGCGGCCGCCAGTTCGATCGCCAGCGGCAGCCCGTCGAGGGCCGCGCAGATGCCGGCCACGCGCGCGTGCCCCGCGAAACCGGGCCGCACGGCACGCGCGCGGTCCACGAAGAGCCGTGCCGCGGGATCCGGCGGCAGCGGCGGCACCGGCACCAGCACCTCGCCGGTGATCCCCAGGGACTCCCGGCTGGTCGCCAGCACCCGCACCCCGGGACAGTTCGCGAGCAGCAGCGCCGCGAGCCGTGCCGTGTCCTCCACCAGGTGCTCGCAGTTGTCGAGGACCAGCAGCACCTCCCGCTCCTCCAGCGCGGCCAGCAGCCGCTCCGACGCGTCCCCGGCGGGCGTCCGGAACCCCTCCCGCACCCCGAGCGCCGCGAGCACGGCGTACGGGATCCGCGTCCCGTCGGTGAGCGGCGCCAGCTCGACGAAACACACGTCCGACGCCGATGCGGCACCCGCTCGTGCCGCTTCGATGGCCAGGCGGGTCTTTCCGG
This sequence comes from Streptomyces sp. NPDC096132, assembly GCF_044763345.1. Classification (NCBI taxonomy): domain Bacteria; kingdom Bacillati; phylum Actinomycetota; class Actinomycetes; order Kitasatosporales; family Streptomycetaceae; genus Streptomyces; species Streptomyces sp. NPDC096132. The sequence goes on along the minus strand of NZ_JBIWGA010000017.1, from coordinate 234,873 downwards.
CGCCGCCCGGGCCGGTGAGTGTGACGAGGCGGGCCTCGGACAGGGCTTCGGAGATACGGGCCAGCTCGGCCTCCCGGCCCACGAACCGCGTGAGCTGCACCGGCACCGGGGGGCGGGAGGGGCCGCCGCCCTGGAGCAGCTCCAGGTGGAGTGCGGCCAGCTCCGGGGAGGGGTCGGCGCCCAGCTCGTCGGCGAGGGTGCGCCGAGCCTCCTCGTACACGGTGAGCGCCTGGGCGGGCCGCCCGCCCGCGTGCAGCGCCCGCATCAGCTGTCCGTACAGCCGCTCGCTCAGCGGATGCGCCAACAGCAGGCCCCGCAGCTCCGGCACCAGCTCCGGCCCCCCGCCGAGCGCGAGATCCGCCTCGATTCGGTCCTGTACGGCCGCCAGCCGCAGCTCGTCGAGCCGGGCCCGCTCGGCGTGCGCGTCCGGCAGGTCGGGCAGCGCCGGGCCACGCCAGAGGGCGAGCGCCTCCCGCAACCGGGCGGCGGCCCGCGGATGGTCCCCGGCGGTGAGGGCGGCCCGCCCCTCCGCCGCCAGCCGCTCGAAGCGGTGGACGTCGACGGTGTCCGGCTCGGCGGTGACGCGGTAGCCGGTGGGTGTGGCCTCGATCTCGGTGTGCGGGGCCAGCCGGCGGCGCAGCCGGGAGACCTGGGACTGGAGCGCGTTGGCGGCCCCGGCGGGCGGCTCGGCGCCGTACAGGCCGTCGGTCAGCCGCTCCAGGGAGACACCGCGGCCCGCGTCGAGCAGCAGGAGGGTGAGCAGGGCGCGGGGGCGGGGGCCGCCGGGGTCGAGGGGGGTGCCGTCGTCGGTGCGGAGGTCCAAGGAGCCCAGGATCCCGAAGCGCATGGGCCGGAGTCTGCCAGCTCAGCCGGTTGTCAGGTACAGCAAAAAGCCGGCCCACTCGAGGTGGACCGGCCAGATGCGGCGAACCAGCAGTGGCCGCGCACTCAGCAGTGCGTCAGCGCGAGACCTTGCCGGCCTTGATGCACGAGGTGCAAGCGTTCACGCGCTTCGGCGTCCCGCCCACCACGGTACGCACACGCTGGATGTTCGGGTTCCAGCGGCGGGACGTACGGCGGTGCGAGTGCGAGATGTTGTTGCCGAAGCCCGGCCCCTTGCCGCAGACGTCGCAGTTGGCAGCCACGGGTCACTCCAAAGACTTCAGATGCACTTACGGTTGGATCCCGGCGTGCCGGGATCGAGATCGAAGGATCAGAGATCTGAGTGGCGTTGCCAGGGGAATGGCCCGATGGGATCGGGCAACCGGAGCAGCATACAACGACTGCGCCAGTACAACGAAACTACCATGGTCGGTCCGGTGCTCCCCCGCCAGGGGTCTACGCTGCGTCCAGTCCAGGAGCTCAAGGAGGCGCAGGTGGCGCAGGTGCCGCAGACATTCTTCGATGCTCTCGCGGTGCGGACCTGGTGCGGACTCGCGCTCACGGCGCTGGGCCGGGCGCGCGAGGAGATCGACGCGATCAACGTGTACCCCGTCGCGGACGGGGACACCGGCACCAACCTCTACCTGACCGTCGAGTCCGCCGCGACCGCCGTCGAGGCCGTGTTCGCGGGGTACGAGGCCGGTCCGGCGGCGGAGCGGAATCCCTCCCTCGCCGACGCCGCCCGCGCGATGGCGCACGGTGCGCTGATCGGGGCGCGCGGGAACTCGGGGACGATCCTCGCCCAGCTCCTGCGCGGCATGGCCCAGGTACTCGCCACCGAGGGGGAGGCCCCGCACACCGACGGAGACGGGCTGCGGCTGGCCCTGCGGCACGCGGCCGACTCCGCCCGCCAGGCCGTCGCCCACCCCGTCGAGGGCACGGTCCTGTCGGTCGCCTCCGCCGCCGCCGACGCGGCCGAGGGGACCGAGGGGGACTGCGGGACGGTCGCCCGCGCCGCCTACCGGGGGGCGTGCGCGGCCCTGGCCGCGACCCCGGCCCAGCTGGCCGTCCTGGACCGCGCCGGAGTGGTCGACGCGGGCGGGCGGGGACTGGTCGCGGTCCTCTCGGCCCTGGTGGAGACGTTCACGGGGGAGGCGCCGGCGCTCTCGGCCGCCGCGGCCGGAACCGGATCCGGGGCGCACGCACACGTGGAGGCCGTCCGGCCGACGGACGCCGAGGACTGCGCCGACGCTCCGGACGGCGCGGGCGGGCCCGCCTTCGAGGTGATCTACCTGCTGGAGGCCGAGGACCAGGCCGTGGACCGGCTGCGGCAGCGCCTCGACACCCTCGGGGACTCGCTCGTCGTGGTCGGCGGCGACGGCCTGTGGAACGTCCATGTGCACGTGGACGACGCGGGCGCCGCCGTCGAGGCGGGCGTCGAGGCCGGACGGCCGTACCGGATCCGCATCACCCACTTCGGCGCCGACGACGCACACGCGCGCGGGGGCGAACGCCCGGCCCGCGAACGCGTCCAGCGGGCCGTCGTCGCCGTCGTGCCCGGCGAGGGCCTGGCCGGGCTGTACACCGAGGCCGGCGCGACCACGGTCCTCGCCCGCCCCGGGGAGCCGCCCGCCAGCGGGGAGCTCGTCGAAGCCGTACGGCGTGCCCACGCGCGCGAGGTGGTCCTGCTGCCCAACGACGCCGATCTGCGCCACACCGCGGCCGCGGCCGCCGAACAGGCCCGCACGGAAGGCATCCGGGTGGCCCTGATCCCCACCCGCTCCGCCGTCCAGGGCATCGCCGCGCTCGCCGTGCACGAGCCGGACCGCCGCTTCGACGAGGACGTCGTGTCCATGACCTCGGCGGCCGGCGCCACCCGCTACGCCGAGGTCGAGGTCGCCGAGCGCCAGTCGTGGACCATGGCCGGCATCTGCCAGGCCGGTGACGTCCTCGGGCTGATCGACGGCGACGTGGCCGTCATCGGCGCCGACGTCACCGTCACCGCCGCGACCGTCCTGGACCGCATGCTGTCCGCGGGCGGCGAACTCGTCACCCTCGTGCTCGGCGACGAGGCTCCCGCGGGCATCGCCGAGCACCTCGAGGCGCGGGTACGGGAGGCGTACCTCGCCGTCGACACCGTGGTGTACCGGGGCGGACGGCAAGGCGCGCTGCTGCTGATCGGCGTGGAGTAGCCGGAGCGGCCCCTACTCGCCGGTCTGCTCCGCCGCGACCTGGAGCAACTGCTCGGCCTCCGCCCGACGGCCCCGGACCGTCCCGTCGTCCTCGTCGTCCTCGGCCTCGTCGTGTCCGGCGTCCGCGTAGGCCCGCAGCACCGCACGCGCGCGTGCCGCCGCCCGATCCGGGCGGCCCAGGTCGGTCTCCAGCCAGCCCGCGGCCAGCTCGGCGCCGGTGCGGGCGTGCAGGGCGTCGCCGTCCAGGGCGACGAACACCGCGACCGCCTCGGCCACCTGCGACAGCGCCTCCTCCAGGGTGTCCCGGATCGAGTCGTCGTCGGCGTCCTCGGCCGCCGAGCGGGCCAGCAGGTCACCGAACTGGCGGTGGGTGTGGCCGAGTTCGGCGACCAGCCGCAGCCGCGCCTCCTCCTCGTCCGCCACCTCCAGCGCGTCCGCGCACGCCTCCACGGCGCTCGTCATCAGCGCACGCGCCCCCTCCGTACCGTCCTCGGTGCGCAGCGCCAGCCACGCCCGGGCCCGCAGGGAACGCACGAGACCGTGCACATTGCCCAGGCCGTGCCACAGCTCACCCGCGCGCGCGTACGCGTGGTCCGCCTCGTCGTGCAGTCCCGCGTGGCCGAGGGACTCGGCGGCCAGGTGGGCGAGGGTCGCGTGGTCGTGCTGCTCGGGCCAGTGCCGGGCGATCTCGGCGGCCTGCAACCGCCGTTCGGCGGCGTCCCGGTGCTCGCCCAGCTCGCTCAGACAGTCGCCCAGCCACCACTGCGTCTGGACGACCGCCCCGTCGCCGTGCGTCTCCGCGCGCAGGTCCGCCAGCGCCGACTCCAGCACCTCCGCGGCCTCGGCCCAGCGGCCCTGCCGGACCAGGTACCCGCCGAGCTGGTGCCGAGCCCAGGCGCCGAACGTGGGGCCCTCGCCCGCCTCGTCGGCCCAGTGCGCCGCCTCCAGGGCGTGCTCCGCGGCCTCGTCGGCCTGCCCCCGGCCCCCGACCACCTCGGCCAGCTGAAGGTGCAGCTGGGCCCGCCCGACCGGCTCCAGATACGCTCCGCCGTGCTCCAGGGCCGCCCGCAGCGCCCGCTCCGCCTCCACCATGTCGCCCAGATGGTGCGCCAGACCGGCAAGACGGGCCTCGTACTCCACGGCGAACCACGGCAGCCCCGCCCCCGTGAACTCCGCCGCGGCCCGCGCGAACAGCTCCGCGCCCGCCTCCACGTTCCCGGAGTGCACGGCGAGCTCCGCGAGCATCGCGTGCCCCTCGGCGACCCGCGCCGTGAGCCGTACGTCGTCCCCGGTCCGCCCGTCGACGAGCGCCAGCAGCTCCCGTACGGCGGCCTCCGCCTCCGCCAGAACCGTTTCCTCCACCGGCCCGTCGGCCGCGTGCACGCGCCGCATCAGGATCCGCGCCCGCGCCATCAGCACGCCCGCCGCCTGCCGCACCTGGGTGCCGCTCTCCGCGTACAGCGCGAGGACGTCGTCGTACGGGCCGGCGACGGCCGCCAGCGCCTCCTCGACGTCCTCCCCGGCGAGCGCGCGGACGTACGCCCCACGCGCGTGTGCCGCCAGTGCCTCCCCGGGGTCGCCCGCCTCCGCGTACAGCTCCGCGGCCCGCTCGAACGTTTCCGCGCCCTCCGGGCCGAGCGCGATCGCCTCGTGCTCGGCGATCTCCGCACGGTCACGCGCGTCCAGCTCCGCCCCCTCGGTGCGCTCGGCGGCCCGCGCGGCCGCCGCCCACGCCTCGACGGCGTTCGGCTGCAGCGTGTCCGACAGCCGCCGCGCCTCGGCGAGCAGCGCGTCCAGACCGGGCTCCGTGACCTCCTGGGTCTCCTGCGCCTGACGGGCCGGGGGCGGCGAGGCCACCGCGGCCCGGGCCGGCCGTGCCGCCCGCACCCCCAGCGGCAGCCGTTCCACCAGCGGACGCCGGCCCATGCGCGCGCGTGCCCGCTCGCTGACGTGCCCGGTGCCGTTGCGCTCGTCGAACCGCGCGGCCAGCGCGAGCACCTCCCCGCGCGCGTGCGCGGCCAGTTCGGCGGCCGTCCACTCCCGCCCGGCCGGACCGGGCACCCGCTGCCCGCCCAGCCCCAGCCCGGACAGCCGCTCCATGAGCAGCACCACGACACTCAGGAACTCCAGCTTGCTGCGCGGATGCCCGTCGTCCGTGAAGTACGCCGGCCGCTCCGCGAGCAGCTCCAGACCCCGCGCCTCGTTGCCGGTCAGCGCGCAGAACTCGACGTGGTCGGCGTAGGCGCCCCGCATGCTCTCCATGGGCCGTACGAGCCGGAAGCCCCGCAGATGGTGGGCGCGCGCCTCCTCCACCCGGCCCAGCCGCAGCAGCGGCACCAGGGACGACGCGAGCACCGTGTGGGGCTCGTGCGCGCACGTGTACTCGCCCTCCAGGACCGGCGCCCACAGCCGCAGCGCCTCCTCGTCCCGGTCCCGCTCCGCCTGCCACCAGCCCTGCCCGTGCAGCTCGCACGCGTGGCAGTCGGCCATCGCGTCCCGGTCCGCGGCCAGCCAGGCGGCGAACGCCCGCTCCGCGCGCGGGACGTCCCCGACATGCGCGGCCACGCTGAACTCGGAGCTGCGCACCGCACGCTCGGAGTGCCCCGCGAGCCGGTAGCGGTGCTCCATCTCGCCCAGCCACTTCTCCACCGACGCGAGCGGCACGTGCGGCTGGTCGAGCATGCCGGCCGACATCCACTTGAAGACCCAGTGCAGCGAATGCGTCTCGTACTCGTCGAAGTCCCCGGGCCGCTCGTCCCACAGGCGCAGCAGCCGCGCGAACGGGACGAACATCTTGTCCTTCTCGGAGCTGTAGTTGTAGACCTTCAGCTGGTGCCCGAGCGCCTCGATCACCGCGAGCGGGATGTTCAGCTTCTCGGCCTCCGCCAGCAACTGCTCCGCGCGCGTGTTGCGCGCCGGGCCCTCCGGCTGCTCGCCGTTCTCCGCCATCGCGCGGCGGAGCGACTCGAAGTCCCTGATCTCACTCATCACTGGTCGTCCTCCCCGTGTGCGGCCTCCCCGTGCGTGGCCCACTCCAGAAGGCCGATGAACGCCCGGTTCAGCAGCGCCGAGTCCGCGGGCCTCAGCGGCCGCTGCGCCATCAGCAGCGCCTGCCCGTACAGGGACTCCGTGGCGGTGCCGATCAGTTCCGTTTCCCGCAGCGAACTGATCCTGCGGATCAGCGGATTGAGATGGTTCAGCACCAGACGCGCGCGCGGGGCGCTGCCGCGCAGCGAGCCCAGGATGCCCGCCCACAGATCGTCGGCCTGCGCCTCGGCCTCCGCCCGCGCCTGCTCGTGCCGCGCCGCCCGGTCGTCCAGATGCAGCGCGGGCACGGACAGCGGATGGAAGGCGCGCAGCACGACGTCGCAGCCCAGCGGGTCGAGCTTCGCCCGCGCGGCCGCCAGGAAACCCGACAGCGCCAGCTCCTCGGCCGGGTCCACGGCGTCCAGGTGAGCCGTCACGGTGTCCGCGTCGAGCTCGGCCACCGCCGTCCCCGGCCGCACCGACGGCAGCGCCTCGACCAGCTCGCTGTCGTACGTGTAACCGCCGTTGATCACCCCGACGCCCTGCGCGGACGCGATCGGCGCGACCTGCCGGTACTCCTCCACGGTCCGCGTGAAGTGCACCACCGGGTGTCGCTGGGCGAACTCCTCCAGCGACAGCCGCCCGTCGGTCGTCTCGAACGGCAGCCACGGCAGCATCGTGCGCAGCATCTCCGTGTCGTGCCGCGCCAGCGACTTCACCCCCAGGTGGTGCACGGCCAGGAAGGCCGAGAGCCGCTCCGGATCACCGGCCGCCAGCCCCGTCAGCCATGACCGGATCCGTTCCCCCAGCGCCTCCCGGACGGCCGCCAGCGTCTCGTCCTCGTACAGCGACTCGCGCGAGGCCGTGGGCCGCAGACTGTCGGTGTCCAGGACACAGCGCACGAAGAACGCCCAGTCGGGCAACAGCTGTTCGGCCCGCTCGGTCAGCAGCATGCCCTTCAGATGCACCCGGTGCGTGGCCCGCTGCGCCGGGCTGACCGCCGCCGGCAGCACGTACGCCACCCCGCGGATCCCCGCCAGTGGCACGTTCAGCTCGATCGTGTCCAACGGCGTGAACCCGAACAGCTGGTGACAGTGCCGGGCCAGCGCCACCCGCCGGTTGGCGGGGGAGGGGTACGGCCGGTCCCAGGGCGCCGGCAGATCGGTGACCGCCTCGTCGCCCACCCGGACGTCGTACGGCAGCAGCGAACCGAAGTCCCGCGCCAGCCTGAGCACCCGCTCCTCGGTGAGCCACTCACCGGCCCCGGCCCGCGCCACCAGATGCACGGTGGTGCCCGGCTCGGGCCGCTCGTCGTGGGGGAGCGTCCGCACGGTGTAGGAGCCGTCGTCGCGCGCCGTCCACTCCACGGGTGGCGCACCCGGCGTACGGGCACTGCGGCTGACCACCCGGATCCGCTCGGCGACCACGAAACACGCCAGCAGACCGATGCCGAACTGCCCGAGGAAGTCGGCCCGGGCCTCCTGAAGATCGTCCGCCCGCTTGGAACTGCGCCCGATGGTCGCCAGCAGGTTGTGCACGTCGGCCTCGGTCAGCCCGACGCCGGAGTCCTCGACCCGCAGCGCCCCGCCCGACGCGTACAGCCGCACCCGCGCCGGGGCGTCGGGCTCCTCGGCCCGCCGGGCGGTGATCGCGTCCACGGCGTTCTGCAGCAGCTCCCGCAGATAGACCTTGGGACTGGAGTAGAGGTGATGGGACAGCAGGTCCACCAGACCACGCAGGTCGACCTGGAACGTATGAGGTGACGGTGATGCCTGGGATGACTGTGAGGTCTGGGAGTCCATCGCTGCAGCGCCGCGAAGTGGGGATGAGCACGGCGCGGGGTCGGGCGGTCCCGGTGGGGCGGTGACCGCGGATGATGGCCGGAGGCGCGCCATCCTAGAGCCCGAACGAGCCGTCTGACCAGGGGTTTCAGGACACGTATACGGCAATGTCGGTGCGGTGGTGTGCAATGGATCTCGTGCCCGCACTCGAAGAACCACTGAAGAAGGTGCTCGGCCCACCGACCGCGAAGGTGATGGCCGAGCACCTCGGCCTGCACACCGTCGGCGACCTCCTGCACCACTATCCGCGCAGATACGAGGAGCGCGGCCAGCTCACCCACCTGGCCGACCTCCCCATGGACGAGCACGTCACGGTGGTCGCCATGGTCGCCGACGCCCGGCTGCAGACCTACGCCTCCGCCAAGACACCCCGCGGCAAGGGCCAACGGCTGGAAGTCACCATCACCGACGGCAGTGGTCGACTCCAGCTGGTCTTCTTCGGCAACGGCGTCCACAAACCCCACAAGGAACTCCTGCCGGGCACGCGCGCGATGTTCGCCGGCAAGGTCTCCGTCTTCAGGCACCGACTCCAACTGGCGCATCCGGCGTACGAGTTGCTGCGCGGCGACAGGGAGGAGACCGTCGAGACCTGGGCGGGCGCCCTGATCCCGATCTACCCGGCCACCGCCAAACTGGAGTCCTGGAAGATCGGCAAGGCCCTCCAGACCGTCCTGCCCAGCGCCCAGGAAGCCGTCGACCCCCTCCCGCCCGCCCTCCGCGAGGGCCGCGGTCTGGTCACCCTCCCCGAGGCCCTCCTCAAGATCCACCGCCCCCACACCAAGGCCGACATCGCCGACGCCCGCGCCCGCCTCAAGTGGGACGAGGCCTTCGTCCTCCAGGTCGCCCTCGCCCGCCGCCGCCACGCCGACGCCCAACTCCCCGCCGTCCCCCGCCGGCCGTCCCCCGACGGCCTCCTCACCGCCTTCGACGACCGCCTCCCCTTCACGCTCACGGAAGGCCAGCAGAAGGTCTCGAAGGAGATCTTCGACGACCTGGCGACCGACCACCCGATGCACCGCCTCCTCCAGGGCGAGGTCGGATCGGGCAAGACCATGGTGGCCCTGCGCGCCATGCTCGCCGTCGTCGATGCCGGCGGGCAGGCAGCCATGCTGGCCCCCACCGAGGTCCTCGCCCAGCAACACCACCGCTCGATCGTGGAGATGATGGGCGAGCTGGCCGAGGGCGGCATGCTGGGCGGCGCCGAGCAGGCCACCAAGGTCGTGCTGCTGACCGGCTCCATGGGCGCCGCGGCCCGCCGCCAGGCCCTGCTCGACCTCGTCACCGGCGAGGCCGGAATCGTCATCGGCACCCACGCCCTGATCGAGGACAAGGTCCAGTTCCACGACCTGGGCCTGGTCGTGGTCGACGAACAGCACCGCTTCGGCGTCGAACAGCGCGACGCCCTGCGCGGCAAGGGCAAACAGCCCCCGCACCTCCTCGTCATGACGGCCACCCCCATCCCGCGCACGGTCGCGATGACGGTCTTCGGCGACCTGGAGACCTCCGTCCTCGACCAGCTCCCGGCCGGCCGCTCACCCATCGCCAGCCATGTCGTCCCCGCCGCCGACAAGCCCCACTTCCTGGCGAGGACCTGGGAGCGGGTGCGCGAGGAGGTGCAGAACGGCCATCAGGCGTACGTCGTCTGCCCGCGCATCGGCGACGACATCGACGAACCCGCCGACCCGAAGAAGGCGAAGAAGTCCGCGGAGGACGAGGCCGAGAAGCGCCCGCCCCTCGCGGTCCTGGAAGTGGCCGACCAGCTCGCGAAAGGCCCCCTGCAAGGCCTCACGGTCGAAGTCCTGCACGGCCGAATGCACCCGGACGACAAGGACGCGGTGATGCGCCGCTTCGCCGCGGGCGAGACGGGCGTCCTGGTCGCCACCACGGTCATCGAGGTCGGCGTCAACGTCCCCAACGCGACGGCGATGGTCATCATGGACGCCGACCGCTTCGGCGTCTCCCAGCTCCACCAGCTCCGCGGCCGAGTGGGCCGCGGCTCGGCGGCCGGCCTCTGCCTCCTGGTCACCGAGATGCCCGAGGCCAGTGCCGCCCGCCAGCGCCTCAACGCCGTCGCCTCCACCCTCGACGGCTTCGAACTCTCCCGCATCGACCTCGAACAACGCCGCGAGGGAGACGTCCTCGGCCAGGCCCAGTCGGGCGCCCGCACCTCGCTCCGCGTCCTGGCCGTGATCGAGGACGAGGAGGTCATCGCGGAGGCGAGGGAGGAGGCGGTGGAGGTGGTGACGGCGGATCCGGAGCTGACGGGACTTCCCGGCCTACGGACGGCACTGGACGCCTTGTTGGATGACGAGAGGGAGCAGTACCTGGAAAAGGGGTGAAGTGGCCCTACCCAGGGGCGCGGGGAACTGCGCGACCAGCCACACTGAACCTTAAAGCCGCCCACGACCAAGGACTGATGATGACCCGCGTGATCGCCGGCGCAGCCGGCGGACGCCGACTGGCCGTCCCGCCAGGGACCGGCACCCGCCCGACATCGGACCGCGCCCGCGAGGGCCTTTTCTCCACCTGGCAGTCCCTCCTCGGCGGCCCCCTCGACGGCGAACGCGTCCTCGACCTCTACGCCGGCTCGGGAGCGGTCGGCCTGGAGGCCCTCTCCCGAGGCGCGAGCCACACCCTCCTCGTGGAGGCCGACGCGAGAGCCGCCCGCGTCATCCGCGAGAACGTGAGAAACCTCGCCCTCCCCGGCGCCGAGGTCCGCGCGGGCAAGGCCCACCAAGTGATCCAGACGGCGCCGCCAAAGCCGTACGACCTCGTCTTCCTCGACCCCCCTTACGCCGTCACGGACGACGATCTTCGCGAGATTCTCCTCACACTCCGCTCGGGGGGCTGGCTCGCGCCCGAGGCGCTCGTCACCGTGGAGCGCAGCACCAGAGGCGGGGAGTTCCACTGGCCGGACGGCTTCGAAGCGCTCCGGGCCCGTCGCTACGGCGAGGGAACGTTTTGGTACGGTCGCGCCGCCTCTACGTGCGAAGACGCACGATGACCGGACCGGAGAGCGAGGGATCACAAGTGCGCCGCGCCGTCTGTCCCGGGTCGTTCGACCCGATCACCAACGGACACCTCGACATCATTTCCCGCGCCTCCCGTCTGTACGACGAGGTCTATGTCGCGGTCATGATCAACAAGTCCAAGAAGGGCCTGTTCGAGATCGACGAGCGGATCGACCTGATCCGCCAGGTCACCGCCGAGTACGGCAACGTACGGGTCGAGGCCTTCCACGGCCTCCTCGTCGACTTCTGCAAGCAGCGCGAGATCCCCGCCATCGTCAAGGGCCTGCGCGCGGTCAGCGACTTCGACTACGAGCTGCAGATGGCCCAGATGAACAACGGGCTGTCCGGGGTCGAGACGCTCTTCGTGCCCACCAACCCCACGTACAGCTTCCTGTCCTCCTCCCTGGTCAAGGAGGTGGCGACCTGGGGCGGCGACGTCTCCCACCTGGTCCCGCCGGTCGTTCTGGAGGCGCTCAACAAGCGCCTGCGCAAGGACTGATGGGGCTACAGTCGTCCCGTCCGTCTCCAACACAGCTGTAGAGAGTGGCGAGCAACCGGTGGACGTACAGATGAAGCTCGACGAGATCGTCACGGCGGTCTCCAGTGCCCGGTCGATGCCCATGTCGGCCTCGTGCGTGGTCAACCGCGCCGACCTGCTCGCCCTGCTGGAAGAGGTGCGCTCGGCCCTGCCCGACTCCCTCGCCCAGGCGCAGGAGCTGATCGGCGGCCGTGAGCAGATGGTCGAGCAGGCCCGCCAGGAGGCCGAGCGGATCATCTCCACCGCGCACGCCGAGCGCGGCTCCCTGATCTCCGACACCGAGATCGCCCGCCGCTCCCAGGCCGAGGCCGACCGCATCCTCGCCGAGGCCCGCAAGGAGGCCGAGGACATCCGCGCCGAGGCCGACGACTACGTCGACTCCAAGCTCGCCAACTTCGAGGTCGTCCTCACCAAGACCATCGGCTCCGTCGGCCGCGGCCGCGAGAAGCTCCTCGGCACCGGCCCCGGTGTGGACGAGCAGGGCTACGAGGACGAGGACGCCCCCGAGCGCAGCCACGACCCCGAGACCCTGCGCCGCGACGCCGACGCCTACGTCGACACCAAGCTGGGCGCCTTCGAGGCGGTGCTCACCAAGACACTGGAGGCCGTCGGCAAGGGCCGGCAGAAGCTGCACGGCCGGATCGCCACCGACGACCTCGGCGCCCTCGCCGAGGACACCACGACCTACCAGCACTCCTCCGACGCCGACTACCTCGCCGACCTGGCCGCCCTCGCCGAGCAGGACAGCACGGCCCCGGCCGCCGTCGGACAGAGGACGCCGCAGCCGTCGTACGAGGAACAGCCGGTCGGCTACGGCTACCCGCAGCAGGACGGGTACGGCTACGACCAGACGTACGCGCAGCAGGACCAGTACGGCTACCAGCAGGCGGACCCCTACGCCGTGGCGTCCTACCAGGGCTACGACACCCAGCAGACCGCCTACGACCCGCACCAGCAGTCCCAGCAGTCCCACCAGTCCCAGCAGTCCTATGCCCTCGACGAGACCAGCCTCTTCGACACGGGCATGATCACCCCGGAGCAGCTGCGCGCCTACGAACAGGGTCGCGGTCTCTAGAACCACCCGGATTGGGCTGTGGGCGAAAGCTCCAGTATCCTGGCTCTTCGGTCGCGCGTACGTCCGCGATCACCGCTGCCCGGAACACCGAAGGGCGGCGGCCCAAGAGCTCGGAAGATCGAAAGCAGGAATGGCCCTGAACGCCCGCCTCGACCACCGCAACCCTCTCGTGTTCGACACACACGAGCTGGGGCGGCGTCCTGGCGCGCTGCAGCGCCTGACCCGCGAGATCGACGCCCCCAGGGACTTCGGTATCCAGGGAGTCGTCGGAGTGCCGGAAGGCGCCCCCGTGGAGCTCGAACTCCGCCTCGAGTCGGTCATGGAAGGGGTGCTCGTCACAGGCACCGCCCGTGCACGGGCCGAGGGGGAGTGCGTAAGGTGTCTGGAGCCGCTCGGGCTTGATCTCGAAGCGGACTTCCAGGAGATGTTCTCGTACCCTGACGCCGACGACCGGGGCCGCCCCAAGGCGGAACCGGCCGACGACGCCGAGGAAGACGAGGACAGGCTCTTCATCGAGGACGGCCTGTTCGACCTCGAACCCGTGCTGCGCGATGCGGTGGTGCTCGCACTGCCGATGCAGCCGGTGTGCCAGGACGACTGCCCCGGCCTGTGCTCCCAGTGCGGAGCCCGGCTGGCGGACGACCCGGACCACCACCACGACGCCACCGACATCCGTTGGGCGGCACTGCAGGGACTCGCCGGTTCACTCGGAGACGGCGAGAAGGACGAGATGAGCGGCGCCGAAGCGGAAGCGGGCGTCGACGAGAAGCAGGAGAAGTAGCCGTGGCTGTTCCGAAGCGGAAGATGTCGCGCAGCAACACGCGCCACCGCCGGTCGCAGTGGAAGGCTGCGGTCCCCACCCTGGTTGCGTGCGAGCGCTGCCACGAGCCCAAGCAGCAGCACATCGCGTGCCCGTCTTGCGGCACCTACAACAAGCGCCAGGTCCTCGAGGTCTGAGCGGCTGGTGAGAGGCTCCATGTCTGACGCCAAGGCGGACTCGACCGCCAAGAAAAAGGCGGACACCACGGCCTCGTCCCACACGCTTCTGGAAGGGCGGCTCGGCTACCAGCTCGAGTCCGCCCTTCTGGTGCGTGCGCTGACCCACCGTTCCTACGCGTACGAGAACGGCGGTCTGCCGACGAACGAGCGGCTGGAGTTCCTCGGGGACTCCGTGCTCGGCCTCGTCGTCACGGACACGCTGTACCGCACCCACCCCGATCTGCCCGAGGGCCAACTGGCCAAGCTGCGGGCCGCGGTGGTCAACTCACGTGCGCTGGCGGAGGTCGGTCGTGGCCTCGACCTGGGCTCCTTCATCCGGCTGGGCCGCGGTGAAGAGGGCACGGGCGGCCGGGACAAGGCGTCCATCCTCGCCGACACCCTCGAAGCGGTGATCGGCGCGGTCTATCTCGACCAGGGCCTCGACGCGGCCTCCGAACTGGTGCACCGCCTGTTCGACCCGCTGATCGAGAAGTCCTCGAACCTCGGTGCCGGCCTGGACTGGAAGACCAGCCTCCAGGAGCTCACCGCGACCGAAGGCCTCGGCGTGCCCGAGTACCTGGTCACGGAGACCGGCCCCGACCACGAGAAGACCTTCACTGCTGCCGCCCGCGTCGGAGGCGTCTCGTACGGCACCGGCACCGGCCGCAGCAAGAAGGAGGCGGAGCAGCAGGCCGCCGAGTCCGCGTGGCGGTCCATCCGGGCCGCGGCGGACGAGCGCGCCAAGGCGGCGAAGGCGGCGCACGACGCCGCGGCCGCCGAAGCCGGCGCGGACCCCGAGTCCGCCTCCGCCTGATCGGAACACGACAGTACGACGCCCGCCCTTCGCCGTCCGAGGGGCGGGCGCCGCGTATCCGGGGGATCCCATGCCCGAGTTGCCCGAGGTCGAGGTCGTCCGGCGCGGTCTGGAGCGATGGGTCGCCCATCGCACGGTAGCCGACGCCGAGGTGCTGCACCCGCGTGCCGTACGGCGTCATCTCGCGGGTGCCGACGACTTCGCGCACCGGCTCAAGGGCCACCGCATCGGCACCCCCAGCCGCCGCGGCAAGTACCTCTGGCTGCCGCTGGAGGACACCGGCCAGGCGATCCTGGCCCACCTCGGGATGAGCGGCCAGTTGCTGGTCCAGCCGCAGGGCTCACCCGACGAGAAGCATCTGCGCATCCGGGTGCGCTTCGCCGACGCGCTCGCCACCGAACTCCGCTTCGTCGACCAGCGCACCTTCGGCGGCCTCTCGCTGCACGACACCACCCCCGACGGTCTGCCGGACGTCATCGGGCACATCGCCCGTGACCCCCTCGACCCCCTGTTCGACGACGAGGCCTTCCACCAGGCCCTGCGCCGCAAGCGCACCACCATCAAGCGGGCCCTGCTCGACCAGTCGCTGATCAGCGGCGTCGGCAACATCTACGCGGACGAGGCCCTGTGGCGCTCCCGCCTGCACTACGACCGACCGACGGGCGGCTTCACCCGGCCCCGCACCTTCGAACTCCTCGGACACGTCCGGGACGTGATGAACGCGGCCCTCGCCGTCGGCGGCACCAGCTTCGACAGCCTGTACGTCAACGTCAACGGCGAGTCGGGCTATTTCGACCGGTCCCTGGACGCGTACGGCCGTGAGGGCCTGCCCTGCAAGCGGTGCGGCACGCCGATGCGCCGGCGGGCGTGGATGAACCGGTCCAGCTACTTCTGCCCGAGGTGTCAGAGGGCGCCGCGCGTCCCGTCGTAGCGCTCGCGGGCGGTCAGGACGTCGTCCATGCGGCCCTCCACACAGTGGATGAGGGCCAGCAGCCGCTCGGCGACCTCCCGACCCAGCGGGGTCAGTTCGTAGTCCACGCGCGGCGGGTTGGTCGGCTGCGCGTCCCGGTGCACCAGTCCGTCGCGCTCCAGCGCGTGCAGCGTCTGGGACAGCATCTTCTCGCTCACGCCGTCGACCCGGCGGCGCAGCTCGTTGAAGCGCAGCGAGCCCTCGTACAGCGCCCCGAGCGTCAGGCCGCCCCACCGGCCCGTGACGTGCTCCAGCGTGCCGCGCGAGGGACAGGCCTTGGCGAACACGTTGTACGGGAGGTCCATGTCCTCCGTGCGCTCCTGCGTGCTGGTCATGCCGACAGCGTACGCGAAGGCAGCGCTAACCGACAGGTTGCACTAACCAAAAGTTAGTGCTTTCCTTTCGTCATCGCCGGTGAGCTGCGCTCCCGTGTGCGGCTCCCGTATCTCACCTTTCCCGAGGAGTACCTCCGTGACGACCCCTGTTCTCTCCATCGCCTACCACTCCGGCTACGGCCACACCGTCGTCCTCGCCGAGGCGGTCCGCGCCGGTGCCGTCGAGGCCGGTGCCGAGGTGCATCTGATCAAGGTCGACGAGATCACCGAGGAGCAGTGGGCGGTGCTCGACGGCTCGGACGCGATCGTGTTCGGCTCGCCCACGTACATGGGTACGGCGTCCAGTGCCTTTCACGCTTTCGCGGAGGCGACCTCCGCGCGCTGGGCCACCCAGACGTGGAAGGACAAGCTGGCGGCGGGCTTCACCAACTCCGGCTCCAAGAGCGGCGACAAGCTGCACACCCTGCAGTTCTTCCAGATCCTGGCCGCGCAGCTGGGCATGCACTGGGTCAACCTCGGGCTGCTGCCCGGCTGGAACAGCTCCACCGCCTCCGAGACCGACCTCAACCGCCTCGGTGTGTTCCTCGGCGCGGCCGCGCAGACCAACGTCGACGAGGGCGCCGAGGCCGTCCACAAGGCCGACGTTGCCACGGCCGAGCACCTGGGCCGACGGGTCGCCGAGACCGCGAAGGTCTTCCTGACCGGCCGGGCCCAGGCTGCATGATCGTTTCTGCGTACGCTCTTCCGGTCGGGGGCTAGTACCCGAAGTCCTGCGTCCACCAGGGTCCGCCGGACCCGAAGTGGACGCCTACGCCCAGCGTCTTGAAGTCGCAGTTCAGTATGTTCGCCTTGTGGCCGGGGCTGTTCATCCAGGCCTCCATGACGGCGGCCGCGTCGGCCTGGCCGCGGGCTATGTTCTCGCCGCCGAGGCTGGATATCCCGGCCTTCTCGGCCCGGTCCCACGGGGTCAGTCCGTCCGGGTCGGTGTGGTCGAAGAAGCCCCGCGCCGCCATGTCGTCGCTGAACTTCTCGGCCAGGTCCGACAGCGCGCTGTTCGCGGCGACCGCACTGCAGCCGACCTTGGCCCGCTCCTCGTTGACGAGCTTGAGCACCTCGGCCGCGGCCTGCGCCTCGGCCGAGACCGTCACCGCGGACTCGGACTTCTGCGGCGCCCTGGTGGCCGCCTTCGACTTGGACGGGGTGGTCTTCGGCTTCTCCGACGGCGTGACCTCGGGCTTCTTGGTCGCCGTCTTGCTCGGCGAGGCCGAGGCCGAGGCCTTGGAGGACGACTCGCTGGGCGAGGCCGACGGCGAGGTGGAGCGGCCGCCGTCGCGACTGGCCGACGTGCTGGAGCGGCCGGTGTCGGCGGAGCCCGACGTGCCGCCCTGCTCGGAGTTCGAGTTGTTCGGGGTGTCGGCGGCCTGCACGTTGTCGCCGGGGCCGGTGCTGCCGCCGAGCTTGTAGCTCTCGAGGCCGGGCACCACCCCGGTGGCCACCGCGACGGTGCCGAGGGCGACCGCCGCGGAGACGCCGAGCAGACCCGTCTTCACCGGGGTCGCGGCCCTCTTCTTGCGACGGCGGCGGCCCGAGCCCGGGCGTGCGGCACCGCCGTCGGGCGTGAAGCCATCGGCCGCGAACACCGTGGTGTCGGCGTATTCGCCGTCCGTCGAGTACAGGTACTCCTGGCTTCTCGCCACGGTGTCGGCGTAGGCCTCCGGGTTCAGGTACGGCGCGATGCCGAGCGTGTCCGGGCCGTCGGAGTACGAACCCCGAGGGTCGTGGCTTTCCGTGTACGAGCCGTGCGTCTGTGTGACCCCCGTGGCGCGGCCCGTGGCGGCGCGGCCGGCGGCGGAGCGTCGGTGGCGTCCCATGTCCTTGCCTTCCTCGTCCATCGGTCAACCCGTCTCATATGACCTTGGGAGTAACCCAGCTCACACGATCGAGTGAGTTTCATATGAGAATCATTGGGTGGGGACGGTACCGCATGCCGCTGGGGGCGGAAGTGCCTCGAGGGATTTTGCCGGGTTAGGTTGCACCCATGAGCGAGGATGTACGGCTGGTCGCCTGGGTGCGCGGACGCGTCCAGGGCGTGGGATTCCGCTGGTTCACGCGGGCCAAGGCGCTGGAGATCGGCGGCCTGAGTGGCTTTGCTCTCAATTTGGCCGACGGTCGGGTCCAGGTCGTCGCGGAGGGTGCCCGTGAGGGCTGTGAGGGTCTGCTGGACTGGCTCGCGGGTGACGACACGCCCGGGCGCGTGGACGGAGTCACAGAGATATGGGACACACCCCGCGGCGGATACGACGGCTTCGCGATCCGCTGAGCCTTCCGCGCCAAGGGGCCCCGCGCAACCGGAGGGTCGTGCCACCGGCATGTGCCCACAGCAGAAATGAGCAGGTGGTTGCCAAGAATCGCTTGCAGTGGCAAGCTCCGCACGCAAGGATGATCGCCACGCCCCGAGGGTCCCGCAGGAGTCGCAGCGCCGCCGTCACGGCCGCGCGCGAGCGGGTTGCCCGCCAATACGGGGCGTGATCGTGTTGACCGTCAAACTTTTTGGTGAGACGCTGAAAGCACCCCGCGCACCTAGCTGTTTGGCATGGATGAACGGCAGCACGAACAAGATCCAGTCAAGTACCGCGGGTGCGAATCCCTCACGACCCACACCGCTTCGGTCGGTCACTCAGTGTGGAGGACCATCCATCATGGCAAAGGCGCTTCTCGGTTACGTCGGCGGCTCCGACCCGCGACTCCTCGCCGAGATGCGACGGCTCCAGCAGCGCGTCCAGGATCTGGAATCCGAGCTCGGACGAATCCAGGCCGAGAACGACGCGCTCACGGCTGCCGCTTCTCACGACAGGTTCATGGAGAGCATCGACGCACACCAGGCGGAGCCTGCGCTCACCTGATCGCTGCACCGCTCCACGACAGCAAACGCAGTGGTTGGGCGACTCGTTTCAACCGCGTCGGACCGCTAAGTTGTCAGAAGTTGCAAGGGACGCTTCGGCGTCCCTTCTTTCTTTCCCCCGCGCTCCCGTGCCCGTCCCCGCCAGTCCTCCACCCCACCCTTCAGTCTTCTTAACGTGTGGTGTGCCCTGCGCGTTCATGGGTGAAACCGCGGGTTCATGGAGTGAGACACCCCCGGAAGGTAGAGTCCAGCGCCGTGCACCTCAAGGCCCTGACCCTCCGCGGGTTCAAGTCGTTCGCCTCGGCGACCACACTCCGGTTCGAGCCGGGCATCACGTGTGTCGTCGGGCCCAACGGCTCGGGCAAGTCCAATGTCGTGGACGCGCTCAGCTGGGTCATGGGCGAGCAGGGCGCCAAGTCGCTGCGCGGCGGCAAGATGGAGGACGTCATCTTCGCCGGCACCACCGGCCGCCCGCCGCTCGGCCGCGCCGAGGTGTCCCTCACCATCGACAACTCCGACGGGGCCCTGCCCATCGAGTACGCCGAGGTCACCATCACGCGGATCATGTTCCGCAACGGCGGCAGCGAGTATCAGATCAACGGCGACACCTGCCGCCTCCTCGACATCCAGGACCTCCTCTCCGACTCCGGCATCGGCCGCGAGATGCACGTCATCGTCGGCCAGGGCCAACTCGACTCCGTCCTGCACGCCGACCCGATGGGCCGCCGCGCCTTCATCGAGGAGGCGGCCGGCGTCCTGAAGCACCGCAAGCGCAAGGAGAAGGCGCTCCGCAAGCTGGACGCGATGCAGGCCAACCTCGCGCGCGTGCAGGACCTCACCGACGAGCTGCGCAGACAGCTGAAGCCGCTGGGCCGTCAGGCCGCCGTCGCCCGGAGGGCCGCCGTCATCCAGGCCGACCTGCGCGACGCCCGCCTGCGCCTGCTCGCCGACGATCTCGTACGGCTCCGGGAGGCGCTCCAGGCCGAGGTGGCCGACGAGGCCGCGCTCAAGGAACGCAAGGAGGCCGCCGAACAGGAGCTGAGGAAGGCCCTCCAGCGCGAGGGGCTCCTGGAGGACGAGGTCCGCCGGCTCGCCCCGCGCCTCCAGCGCGCCCAGCAGACCTGGTACGAGCTGTCCCAGCTCGCCGAACGCGTCCGCGGCACCATCTCCCTCGCCGACGCGCGCGTGAAGAGCGCCACCTCCGCGCCCCCGGAGGAGCGGCGCGGCCGCGACCCCGAGGACATGGAGCGCGAGGCCGCCCGCATCCGCGAGCAGGAGGCCGAACTGGAGGCCGCCCTCGAAGCGGCCCAGCACGCCCTCGACGACACCGTCGCCCACCGCGCCGACCTGGAGCGCGAACTCGCCGTCGAGGAACGGCGCCTGAAGGACGTCGCCCGGGCCATCGCCGACCGCCGCGAGGGCCTCGCCCGGCTGAACGGCCAGGTCAACGCGGCCCGCTCGCGCGCCGCCTCCGCCCAGGCCGAGATCGACCGGCTGGCGACGGCGAGGGACGAGGCCCAGGAACGGGCGTTCGCGGCGCAGGAGGAGTACGAGGCCCTCAAGGCGGAGGTCGACGGCCTCGACGCGGGCGACGCGGAGCTGGCCGAGCGGCACGAGGCGGCGAAGCGGCAGCTCACCGAGGCCGAGGCCGCCCTCACCGCCGCCCGCGAGGCGGCCACCGCGGCGGAACGCGACCGCGCGGCGACCAAGGCCCGGCACGGGGCCTTGGCGCTGGGGCTGCGCCGCAAGGACGGGACGGGGGCACTGCTCGAGGCCACGGACCGTCTCACCGGTCTGCTGGGCCCGGCGGCAGAGTTGCTCACGGTGACCCCCGGCTACGAGGTACCGCTGGCCGCCGCTTTCGGCGCCGCCGCCGACGCGATCGCTGTGACGACCCCGGCTGCGGCGGCTGAGGCTCTCCGCTTGCTGCGCAAGCAGGACGCCGGGCGGGCGGCCCTGCTGCTGGCGGGGGCACCAGAGGCGCCCGACACGGGCGCGGGGCAGCATCACTATGCGGCTCCGCCGCGGGGCGCGACCAGCCACAATGCACCCGCAGACGACCGACGACCTCTCGCGGCAGACCTCGTCCGCGGCCCCGCCGACCTGATGCCCGCCGTACACCGCCTCCTGCACGGCATCGTCGTCGTCGGCACCCTGGAGGACGCCGAGGAGCTGGTCTACCGGCACCCCGAACTGACCGCCGTAACCGCCGAAGGCGACCTGCTCGGAGCGCACTTCGCCCACGGTGGCTCAGCCGGCGCACCCAGCCTCCTCGAAGTACAGGCGTCCGTCGACGAGGCCGCCGCCGAGCTGGAAGAGCTGGCGGTCCGCTGCGAGGACCTGACCGAGGCACAGCACGCCGCCGGCGAGCGGCGCAAGGAGTGCGCCGCGTTCGTCGAGGAACTGGGGGAGCGGCGCCGGGCCGCCGACCGGGAGAAGTCGGCCGTGGCCCAGCAGCTCGGACGGCTCGCGGGGCAGGCGCGCGGTGCCGCCGGGGAGGCCGAGCGGTCCACCGCGGCGGCGGCACGGGCGCAGGACGCCCTCGACAAGGCCCTGGAGGAGGTCGAGGAACTCGCCGAACGGCTGGCCGTCGCCGAGGAGATGCCGGTCGAGGAGGAACCCGACACCTCGGTGCGGGACCGGCTCGCCGCCGACGGGGCCAACGCACGCCAGACCGAGATGGAGGCCCGCCTCCAGGTCCGTACGCACGAGGAGCGGGTCAAGGGGCTGGCCGGGCGGGCCGACTCGCTGGACCGGGCCGCGCGGGCCGAACGTGAGGCACGCGCGCGTGCCGAGCAGCGGCGGGCCCGGCTGCGGCACGAGGCCGCCGTCGCCGAGGCCGTCGCCTCCGGTGCGCGGCAGCTGCTCACGCACGTCGAGGTGTCCCTGGGGCGGGCCGGCGAGGAGCGCGTCGCCGCCGAGGCCGCCAAGGCCCGCCGTGAGCAGGAGCTGGCCGCCGCCCGCACCGCCGGGCGCGATCTCAAGGCCGAGCTCGACAAGCTGACGGACTCGGTCCACCGCGGTGAGGTCCTCGGCGCCGAGAAGCGGATGCGGATCGAGCAGCTGGAGACGAAGGCGCTGGAGGAGCTGGGCGTGGAGCCGGAGGGGCTCGTCTCCGAGTACGGCCCCCATCAGCTCGTACCGCCTTCCCCGCCCGCCGAGGGCGAGGTGCTGCCGGAGGACCCGGAGCACCCCCGCAACCAGCCGGTGCCGTTCCGGCGCGCCGAGCAGGAGAAGCGGCTGAAGGCCGCCGAGCGGGCGTACCAGCAGCTCGGCAAGGTGAACCCGCTGGCGCTGGAGGAGTTCGCCGCGCTGGAGGAGCGCCACAAGTTCCTCAGTGAGCAGCTGGAGGACCTGAAGAAGACCCGCGCCGACCTGCTTCAGGTGGTGAAGGAGGTCGACGAGCGCGTCGAGCAGGTCTTCACCGAGGCGTACCGGGACACGGCGAGGGAGTTCGAGGGCGTCTTCAGCCGGCTCTTCCCGGGTGGCGAGGGGCGGCTGATCCTCACCGACCCCGACAACATGCTCACCACGGGTGTGGACGTCGAGGCCCGGCCGCCGGGCAAGAAGGTCAAGCGGCTCAGCCTGCTCTCGGGTGGTGAGCGGTCGCTGACCGCCGTGGCCATGCTGGTGTCGATCTTCAAGGCCCGGCCCAGCCCGTTCTACGTCATGGACGAGGTCGAGGCCGCCCTCGACGACACCAACCTGCAGCGGCTGATCCGCATCATGCAGGAGCTGCAGGAGTCCTCGCAGCTGATCGTGATTACGCACCAGAAGCGGACCATGGAGGTCGCCGACGCGCTGTACGGCGTGTCCATGCAGGGCGACGGTGTGTCCAAGGTGATCAGCCAGCGGCTGCGGTAGGCAGCGCCCGGCGCTTATTCGCGCCCGCCTTATTCCTTCAATCCTTGAACTCAATCTCCTCAGTCATGCCTGTTTTCTCACATCACCCCACCTAGTGCTTTCGGAACTTGAAGGCATAGGGTCTCCATCGTTGTTCTTGCCTTCAGGCAGCGTTGCCGATGGCCTTAGGAGTTGAACGTGACGAGCACAGCACAGGCACAGAAGTCAGGAGCCGGTACGGCTCATCCCGATCATCTCGGGCACGTCATCTTCATCGCGGCGGCAGCGGCGATGGGCGGATTCCTCTTCGGCTACGACAGCTCCGTGATCAACGGCGCCGTCGAGGCCATCCGGGACCGCTACGACATCGGCTCCGCGGCCCTCGCCCAGGTCATCGCCATCGCCCTGATCGGCTGCGCCATCGGCGCCGCGACCGCCGGCCGCATCGCCGACCGCATCGGCCGCATCCGGGTCATGCAGATCGCCGCCGTGCTGTTCACGGTCAGCGCCGTCGGCTCGGCACTGCCCTTCTCCCTGTGGGACTTCGCCCTCTGGCGTGTCGTCGGAGGCTTCGCCATCGGCATGGCCTCCGTCATCGGCCCCGCCTACATCGCCGAGGTCGCCCCGCCCGCCTACCGCGGCCGGCTCGGCTCCTTCCAGCAGGCCGCGATCGTCATCGGCATCGCGATCTCGCAGCTGGTCAACTGGGGCCTGCTCAACGCCGCCGGCGGCGACCAGCGCGGTGAGCTCATGGGCCTGGAGGCCTGGCAGGTCATGCTCGGCGTGATGGTCGTCCCGGCCGTCCTCTACGGTCTGCTGTCCTTCGCCATCCCCGAGTCCCCGCGCTTCCTGATCTCCGTCGGCAAGCGGGAACGCGCCCGCGAGATCCTCGCCGAGGTCGAGGGCGAGAGCACCGACCTCGACGCCCGCGTCACCGAGATCGAGCGCGCCATGAACAGCGAGCACAAGTCCACCTTCAAGGACCTGCTCGGCGGCGGCTTCTTCTTCAAGCCGATCGTCTGGATCGGCATCGGCCTGTCGGTCTTCCAGCAGTTCGTCGGTATCAACGTCGCCTTCTACTACTCCTCGACGCTGTGGCAGTCGGTCGGCGTCGACCCGACGGAGTCGTTCTTCTACTCCTTCACCACGTCGATCATCAACATCGTCGGCACCGTGATCGCCATGATCTTCGTGGACCGCGTCGGCCGCCGGCCGCTCGCGATCATCGGCTCGGTCGGCATGGTCGTCGGCCTCGCCCTGGAGGCCTGGGCCTTCTCCTTCGACCTGGTCGACGGCAAGCTGCCGGCCGCCCAGGGCTGGACCGCCCTGATCGCGGCCCATGTCTTCGTCCTCTTCTTCGCCCTGTCCTGGGGTGTGGTCGTCTGGGTCATGCTCGGCGAGATGTTCCCGAACAAGATCCGCGCCGCCGCCCTCGGCGTGGCCGCCTCCGCGCAGTGGATCGCCAACTGGGCCATCACCGCGAGCTTCCCGTCCCTGGCCGACTGGAACCTCTCCGTGACGTACGTGATCTACACCGTCTCCGCCGCGCTCTCCATCCCGTTCGTCCTCAAGTACGTCAAGGAGACGAAGGGCAAGGCCCTGGAGGAGATGGGCTGACCGCCCGCGAACCCCGCGCCAGTCCCGGGAGTACGCCCCCGAGCCCGGGGAGAAGGGCCCGACCCCGCTGCCCCTCTCCCCGAACCCTGCCCCCGCCCCCGGCCCGGCCACCCCGGACCGGGGGCGGCGGCGTGCCACGGACGTCCGGCCGGCGCACACCTCCGCGGCTCAGCCCTCCAGCGCCGGCAGCACCCGCTCCGCGAACAGCCGCAGGCTCCGCCAGCCCTCCTCCACCGGCATGCCGCCCACCAGGGGATGCAGGACGAGGTTGTCGAGGTCCTGGGTCGCACACTCGTCCGGGGTGAGGATCCGGTAGACGCCCTCCGCCCGCAGTTCCTCGACCGTCGCCGCTGCCGAGCGGACCGCCGAGCGGATCTCGCCGGACTGCCAGGAGGCGTACGTCCGGGCCTCGTGCAGGAAGTGGTCGCCGTACCGCGCCCACGCCCGGTCCGGGTCCTCCGCGATGTGCAGCAACGGCGTCTCGGCCGTCGGCATCATCGTCCAGCCCTCCGTCCCGTACTCCACGAGCCGCTCCTTGTAATACGACTCCAGCTCCGGCAGGTACGCGCTCGGGAAGAACGGCAGTCCGAGCCGGGCGGCCCGGCGGGCGGCCGCCTTCGAGGAGCCGCCGACCAGAAGGAGGGGGTGCGGATCGGACGCCGGGCGCGGGGTGACCCGTACGGTACGGCCGCGGTACTCGAACTCCTCCCCGGTCCACGCCTTCAGCAGGGTCTCCAGCAGCTCGTCCTGGAGGCGGCCGCGCCGCTTCCAGTCGACGCCGGCGCGGGCGTACTCCTCGGGCCGGTAGCCGATCCCGGCGACCGTGAGCAGCCGGCCGCCGCTGAGCAGGTCCAGGACCGCGATGTCCTCGGCCAGCCGCAGCGGGTCGTGCAGCGGGCCGATCACCGCCGAGACGGTGACCGCCAGCCGCCGGGTCGCCCCCAGCACCGCGCCCGCGAAGGCGAACGGCGACGGCAGCCAGTTGTTCTCGACCCCGTGGTGCTCCTCGGTCTGCACGGTGGTCACCCCGTGCTCGTCGGCATACGCGGCCATCTCCAGCGCGGCCCGGTAGCGCTCGCCCAGCTCGGCGGGGGAGGCGCCGGGGGCGACGAGATTGAAACGGACGACGGTGACGGGCATGGGGGACCCCCTTCGGCGGATGTGGGAGGACCGTAGCTGACGGGCCGTCAGGTAACCAGGGGCGCGGAGACACCCGCCCCGGGGAGCCGGGCCCTCGCCGGGGGAGGGATGGATACTGGACGGGTTATGGAAACCGTCATCCTTGCTGTAGTCATCGCCGTGGTCGTGCTCGCGGTGCTCGGTGGGCTCGTCGTCGGCAGTCGGCGCAAGAAGCCGCTGCCCCCGCCGCCCCCCGCAGCGCCCGACATCACCGCGCCTCCGGCCGAGCCGCACGTCGGCGACGAGGCCGAGACGCCGCGCGACGAACCGCGCCGCACGATCGAGGAGGTGGATCTTCCCGACGGCGGCTCGACCGGAGTCGCGGTCGAGGAGCCGCCCGTCGTCGAGGCTCCCGAGATCGAGATCCCGGAGCCCACCGCAGGCCGCCTGGTGCGCCTGCGTGCCCGTCTCTCCCGCTCCCAGAACGCGCTCGGCAAGGGCCTGCTCACGCTGCTCTCGCGCGAGCACCTCGACGAGGACACCTGGGAGGAGGTCGAGGACACCCTGCTCACCGCCGACGTCGGCGTGGCGCCCACCCAGGAGCTGGTGGAGCGGCTGCGTGAGCGCGTCAGGGTGCTCGGCACCCGCACCCCCGCGGAGCTGCGCGGACTGCTGCGCGAGGAGCTGCTCAAGCTGGTCGGCACCGATGTCGACCGCACGGTGAAGACCGAGCCCGAGGACCGCAAGCCCGGCATCGTGATGGTCGTCGGCGTCAACGGCACCGGCAAGACCACCACCACCGGCAAGCTGGCGCGCGTGCTCGTGGCCGACGGGCGGACCGTCGTCCTGGGTGCCGCCGACACCTTCCGTGCCGCCGCCGCCGACCAGCTGCAGACCTGGGGCGAGCGGGTCGGCGCCCATACCGTGCGCGGCCCGGAGGCCGGTGACCCCGCCTCCGTCGCCTTCGACGCGGTGAAGGAGGGCAAGGAACTGGGCGTCGACGTGGTGCTCATCGACACCGCCGGGCGGCTCCACACCAAGACCGGGCTCATGGACGAGCTGGGGAAGGTCAAGCGGGTCGTCGAGAAGCACGCCCCGCTCGACGAGGTGCTGCTCGTCCTCGACGCCACCACGGGGCAGAACGGTCTGGTCCAGGCCCGGGTCTTCGCCGAGGTCGTCGACATCAGCGGCATCGTGCTGACCAAGCTCGACGGCACCGCCAAGGGCGGCATCGTCGTCGCCGTCCAGCGGGAGCTCGGCGTCCCGGTCAAGCTCGTCGGACTCGGCGAGGGCGCGGACGACCTGGCCCCGTTCGAGCCGGAGGCGTTCGTTGACGCCCTTATCGGAGAGTGATCCAGCTTCCGCGTCCGGGATCCGGATCCGGAGAAGCGCCCGCCCCCAGGTGCAGTCGGGGCGGGCGCTTCGCTGTGTACGTCGATGAAAGGTGCCGGGCAGGCCCTACGCGCGCGACCGGTGGGCCACGTAGGCCAGCGTCCCCAGCAGCAGCCGGGCCTCCGGCGGGCGGGTCGCCGAGTCCAGGGCCGGCGGGCGCAGCCAGTGGACCGGGCCCAGGCCGCCGCGGTCGGAGGGCGGCGCCGTGACGAACGTACCCGGGCCGAGGCCGCGCAGGTCGAGGGCTGCCGGGTCGTCCCAGCCCATGCGGTAGAGCAGGTCGGTCAGCTCGGCGGCCGCGCCGGGGGCGACGAAGAACTGGGTACGGCCCTCGGGGGTGGCGGTGACCGGGCCGAGGGGGAGGCCCATGCGCTCCAGCCGGACCAGGGCGCGGCGCCCGGCCGGTTCGGCCACCTCGATCACGTCGAACGCGCGCCCGACCGGCAGCATCACCGCGGCGCCCGGGAACTCCGCCCAGGCCCTGGTCGCGTCGTCGAGGGTGGCGCCGGCGGGGACGCGCGGGGCGAACCCCAGGGGATGCGCGCCGGGTGCGCGGCAGTCCGCGCGTCCGCAGGAGCAGACGCCGGCCGCGGCCCGGGCGCCCGGTACGACGTCCCAGCCCCACAGTCCCGTGAACTCGGCGACGGCGGTGCACTCGGACGAGCGACCGCGCCTGCGCGCGCCGGAGCGGATCTCGCGAATGCCGCCGATCGTGAAGCCCATGCCCCCTCCAACGGGTTCGACGCGCCGATGGTTACGTAACGGACGCATGTCGTAACTCTGCGTGCTTTCGCTGCCCGTCGTCCGCCTGTTCCAGGCGGCGTCCGGAAGCGCGCCGGGTGGTGTGATCGGCTGTGTGCGCCCCTGAGTGCTTCGCTCCGCTCACTCCCGGCCGTCCGGTGTCAAGTGAATCGCGTGCGAGCCGTCGCGAGTTCATTCGAAGGGGTGGCGAATGGTGGCGTTTCCGGGATCGCCGTGGCTGGAGCCGTGATCGTAGGATTACTTTGAGTGTGCGGGTCCTGGAGGCACATGCACTTGCGGGTATGCCGGAGGCAAGTCGACTTTCCGTTCGAGGGGTGACAACTACCGGACGAGGGGCCGTATTTACCGGCATTCTGATAAGGCTTGGCGCACTCAGTGACAAGTGGTCTCAGGGATGGGGGCGTTCCAGTGAGCGGCAACGACGGAAGCGGGAGCAACGCTGCGAGTGCGGACAAGCGCCCCAACGAGCTGCTCACCTCGTGGTTCGTGCGCAGCGGCTGGTCGAAGGGTGAACTGGCCCGTCAAGTCAACCGTCGTGCACGCCAGTTGGGCGCCAACCACATCTCCACGGACACCTCGCGCGTGCGTCGCTGGCTGGACGGCGAGAACCCCCGCGAGCCCATCCCCAGGATCCTGTCCGAGCTGTTCTCCGAGCGGTTCGGCTGTGTCGTCTCCGTCGAGGACCTCGGTCTGCGCGCCACGCGCCAGGCACCCTCGGCGACCGGTGTCGACCTGCCCTGGACGGGTCCGCAGACGGTGGCCCTGCTCAGCGAGTTCTCGCGCAGCGACCTGATGCTGGCGCGGCGCGGCTTCCTCGGAACCTCGCTGGCCCTGTCCGCGGGCCCGTCCCTCATCGAGCCGATGCAGCGCTGGCTCGTCCCCACGCCGCCCGCCCCGCTCCCGGAACCGGAGTCCTTCCCCACCAGCCGGGCCCGCGGCCGGCTCTCCAAGCCCGAGCTGGACCTGCTGGAGTCCACCACGGTGATGTTCCGGCAGTGGGACGCCCAGTGCGGCGGCGGACTGCGCCGCAAGGCCGTCGTCGGCCAGCTGCACGAGGTGACGGACCTCCTCCAGGAACCCCAGCCCGAG
This sequence comes from Streptomyces sp. NPDC096132, assembly GCF_044763345.1. NCBI lineage: Bacteria > Bacillati > Actinomycetota > Actinomycetes > Kitasatosporales > Streptomycetaceae > Streptomyces > Streptomyces sp. NPDC096132. The sequence goes on along the minus strand of NZ_JBIWGA010000017.1, from coordinate 206,486 downwards.
GCGACCTCCAGGAAGCTGTTCAAGGTCGCCGCCGAGCTGGCCGAGCTCGCCGGCTGGATGTCGTACGACGTGGGGCTCCAGCCGACCGCCCAGAAGTACTTCGTCCTCGCCCTGCACGCCGCCAAGGAGGCCGGTGACCGGCCGCTCGGCTCGTACATCCTCTCCAGCATGAGCCGCCAGATGATCCACCTCGGGCGGCCCGAGGACGCCCTGGAGCTCATCCATCTCGCGCAGTACGGCAGCCGCGACTGCGCGAGCCCGCGCACCCAGTCCATGCTGTATGCGATGGAGGCCCGCGCCTACGCCAACATGGGACAGCCCGGGCGGTGCAAGCGGGCCGTGCGGATGGCCGAGGACACCTTCGCCGACGCCGACGAGTGGGACGAGCCCGACCCCGACTGGATCCGCTTCTTCTCCGAGGCCGAGCTGTACGGCGAGAACAGCCACTCCTTCCGCGACCTCGCCTATGTCGCCGGCCGCAGCCCCACCTACGCCTCGCTCGCCGAGCCCCTGATGCACAAGGCCGTCCAGCTGTTCGCGGGCGACGGCGACCACCAGCGCTCGTACGTGCTGAACCTGATCGGCATGGCCACCGTCCACCTGCTGCGCCAGGAGCCCGGGCAGAGCGCCCAGCTCGCCGCGCAGGCCATGAAGGAGGCGAAGAAGGTCCGCTCCGAGCGCGTCAACACTCGTATTCGAAAGACCGTCGACACCGCCGTCCGGGACTTCGGGGACCTCTCCGAGGTCGTGGACCTCACCGAGCGGCTCGCCATGGAGCTGCCGGAGACGGCCGCAGCCGTCTGAACGACCTTGATCCACAGCTGAACCACCGAGAAAACCCTGAACCCCGGCCGCGGCCGGCCCTCCCGAAGTGCCCGACTCGGCTCCCCCATGCCAGGTCATCGGAAGGCCGCCCGCGGCCGGTTTTCCTTCCTCCAGTGAAGGTTGCGCCACGATAACGATCCGCTCCGCGCACATCAGGCAGTTCACCGAGGCGTAACGCACGAGGCGCCTTCGTCACGGCGGCGAAACAACGAGGGGCTTCCACCGAAACGGCGCTGCGTCAATCTCATGGCGCATAACCGGCCCACCCCTCATTTCCGCTTCTGGCTTCGCCCGCACGGGGCCGTACCAATCGACGAGGAGACGCCGATGGCATCAGCCGCCATCACGCTTGCCGCGGAGGCACCCAAGCTGTCGTCCGCGAACACAGGCTTCATGCTCATCTGTTCCGCCCTGGTGCTGATCATGACCCCGGGCCTCGCCTTCTTCTACGGAGGCATGGTCCGCGTCAAGAGCACGCTGAACATGCTGATGATGAGCTTCATCAGCATCGGGATCGTCACCATCCTGTGGGTGCTGTACGGCTTCTCGCTCGCCTTCGGTACCGACTCCGGCAGCGTCATCGGCTGGAACTCCGACTGGGTCGGTCTCAGCAACATCGGCCTGACGGAGCTGTGGGACGGATACACCATCCCGATCTTCGTCTTCATGGTCTTCCAGATGATGTTCGCCATCATCACGCCCGCCCTGATCAGCGGCGCGCTGGCCGACCGCGTGAAGTTCTCCGCCTGGGCGCTGTTCGTCGCCCTGTGGGCCACGGTCGTCTACTTCCCGGTCGCGCACTGGGTCTGGGGCGCCGGCGGCTGGGCCTTCGAGCTCGGTGTCATCGACTTCGCCGGTGGTACGGCGGTCCACATCAACGCCGGTGCCGCGGCCCTCGGCGTGATCCTGGTCATCGGCAAGCGCGTCGGCTTCAAGAAGGACCCGATGCGCCCGCACAGCCTCCCGCTGGTCATGCTCGGCGCCGGTCTGCTGTGGTTCGGCTGGTTCGGCTTCAACGCCGGTTCGTGGCTCGGCAACGACGACGGCGTCGGCGCGCTGATGTTCGTCAACACGCAGGTCGCCACCGCCGCCGCCATGCTGGCCTGGCTCGTCTACGAGAAGATCCGCCACGGCGCGTTCACCACGCTGGGCGCCGCCTCCGGCGCGGTCGCGGGCCTCGTCGCCATCACCCCCTCGGGTGGTGCGGTCTCCCCGCTCGGCGCGATCGCCGTCGGCGCCATCGCCGGTCTGCTGTGCGCCATGGCCGTCGGCCTGAAGTACAAGTTCGGCTACGACGACTCCCTCGACGTCGTCGGTGTCCACCTGGTCGGCGGTGTCGTCGGCTCCCTGCTGATCGGCTTCTTCGCCACCGGCAAGGGCCAGTCCACGGCGACCGGTGTCTTCTACGGCGACCACTCCTTCGACCAGCTGTGGAAGCAGTGCGCCGGTGTCTTCGCGGTCCTCGCCTACTCGCTGGTGGCCTCCGCGATCCTCGCCTTCCTCCTCGACAAGACCATCGGTATGCGGGTCTCCGAGGACGACGAGGTGGCCGGCATCGACCAGGCCGAGCACGCCGAGACCGCATACGACTTCAGCGGTGCCGGCGGTGGCGCCGCCCGTACGACCGCCGTGCCGGCCGCCGTCGGCGCCGACAGCAAGAAGGTGGACGCATGAAGCTCATCACCGCCGTCGTGAAGCCCCACCGGCTCGACGAGATCAAGGAGGCCCTGCAGGCCTTCGGGGTGCACGGTCTGACGGTCACCGAGGCGAGCGGCTACGGTCGTCAGCGGGGACACACCGAGGTCTACCGCGGCGCCGAGTACACGGTCGACCTGGTCCCCAAGATCCGCATCGAGGTGCTGGCCGAGGACGACGACGCCGAACAGCTGATCGACGTCATCGTCAAGGCGGCCCGCACCGGCAAGATCGGTGACGGCAAGGTCTGGTCCCTCCCGGTCGAGACGGCCGTACGGGTCCGCACCGGCGAGCGCGGCCCGGACGCGCTCTGACCGCAGAACAGAACAGGAGTCGCTGGGTGACGAGCACCAACGTGCGAAAAGAAGCAGAGGACTCGGGACCCAGCGGCTACGCGGCGGCCCGGCTGCGCCTCCTCACCGAGGGGGCGCGGTCCGGGCCGCCGCGCCGTGCGGCCCTCTCCGAGCTGACCGACGACTGGCTCACCGGACTGTTCGCCGCCGGCACCGAGGACATGAAGGGCGTCTCGCTGGTCGCCGTCGGCGGCTACGGCCGCGGCGAACTCTCCCCGCGCAGCGACCTCGACCTCCTGCTGCTGCACGACGGCAGTGACAGCAAGGCGGTCGCCGCCCTCGCCGACCGCCTCTGGTACCCCGTCTGGGACCTGGGCCTCGCCCTCGACCACTCGGTCCGCACCCCGGCGGAGGCCCGCAAGACCGCCGGGGAGGACCTGAAGGTCCAGCTCGGCCTGCTGGACGCCCGCCATCTCGCCGGCGATCTCGGCCTCACCGCCGGACTGCGCACCGCCGTCCTCGCCGACTGGCGCAACCAGGCGCCCAAGCGCCTGCCCGAACTCCAGGAACTGTGCGCCGAGCGCGCCGAGCGCCAGGGCGAGCTGCAGTACCTGCTGGAACCCGACCTCAAGGAGGCCCGCGGCGGCCTCAGGGACGCCACCGCCCTGCGTGCCGTGGCCGCCTCCTGGCTGGCCGACGCGCCCCGCGAGGGCCTCGACGACGCCCGCCGCCGGCTCCTCGACGTGCGGGACGCGCTGCACCTGACCACCGGCCGCGCGACCGACCGGCTGGCCCTTCAGGAACAGGATCAGGTCGCGGCCGAGCTGGGACTCCTCGACGCCGACACGCTGCTGCGGCAGGTGTACGAGGCGGCGCGCGTCATCTCGTACGCGAGCGATGTCACCTGGCGCGAAGTGGGGCGCGTGCTGCGGTCGCGCGCCGTACGGCCGCGTCTGCGCGCCATGCTCGGCGGCGGGAAGCCCGTGCCCGAGCGCTCTCCGCTCGCCGAAGGCGTGGTGGAGCAGGACGGCGAGGTGGTGCTCGCCCGCGCCGCACGCCCCGAACGCGACCCCGTGCTCCCCCTGCGTGCCGCGGCCGCCGCCGCCCAGGCCGGCCTCCCGCTCTCCCTGCACGCCGTCCGGCACCTCGCCGGCACCGCCCGCCCCCTGCCCACGCCCTGGCCCGCCGAGGCCCGGGAACAGCTGGTCACCCTGCTCGGCTCGGGCCGGCCCACCATCGAGGTGTGGGAGGCGCTGGAGGCCGAGGGTCTGATCACCCGGCTGCTGCCCGACTGGGAGCGGGTGCGCTGCCGGCCGCAGCGCAACGCCGTGCACATCTGGACCGTCGACCGGCACCTCATCGAGACCGCCGTCCGCGCCTCCGAGTTCACCCGCCGGGTCAGCCGCCCCGACCTCCTGCTGGTCGCCGCTCTGCTGCACGACATCGGCAAGGGCTGGCCCGGCGACCACTCCGTGGCGGGCGAGATCATCGCCAAGGACGTGGCCGCCCGCATCGGCTTCGACCGCGCGGACGTGGCGGTGCTCTCCGCCCTCGTACGGCACCACCTGCTGCTCGTCGAGACGGCGACCCGCCGCGACCTGGAGGACCCGGCCACGGTCCGCTCGGTCGCCGACGCCGTCGGCTCGCAGAGCACCCTGGAGTTGCTGCACGCGCTCACCGAGGCGGACGCGCTGGCCACCGGGCCCGCCGCCTGGTCCTCCTGGCGGGGTTCGCTCGTGGCGGACCTGGTCAAGCGGGTCGGGGCGGTCCTCGCCGGCGACGAGCCCGACGAGCCCGCCGCCGCCGCGCCCACCGCCGAACAGGAACGCCTCGCCATCGAGGCGGTCGCCACCGGCAGCCCGGTGCTCGCCCTGCGTGCCCAGACCGAGGCGCCCGCCGAATCGGCGGGGGAGCAGCCGCCCGGCGACCCCGAACCGCTCGGCGTGGAGCTGCTCATCGCCGTACCGGACCAGGCGGGCGTGCTGCCCGCGGTGGCCGGCGTGCTCGCCATGCACCGCCTGACCGTCCGCACCGCCGAGCTGCGCGCGCTGGACCTGCCCGACGGCGTCGACGGCTCCGTCCTGCTGCTGAACTGGCGGGTCGCCGCCGAGTACGGCTCGCTGCCCCAGGCGGCCCGGCTGCGCGCCGACCTCGTGCGCGCTCTCGACGGCTCCCTGGACATCGCCGGACGGCTCGCCGAGCGCGACGCTGCCTATCCTCGGCGCCGGGGCGTGGTCGCGCCCCCGCCGCGTGTGACGGTCGCCCCGGCGGCCTCCCGGCACGCCACCGTCATCGAGGTGCGCGCCCAGGACGCGCCGGGGCTGCTGTTCCGGATCGGCGCGGCCCTGGAGGACGCGGGGGTGCGGGTGCGCAGCATGCACGTCTCCACGCTCGGCGCCAACGCGGTCGACGCCTTCTACGTCACCGGCGCGGAGGGCTCACCGCTGCCGGCCGACGAGGCGGCGGCCGTCTCGCGCAAGCTGGAGGAGACCCTGCGGGGCTGATCCCGACGACGGGCGGGACCGGGTCTTGGCGACGACCGTGACCCGGTCTTGCCCGGCCGGGATACCCTTGAAGACGCTCACACCGCTCCCGACCCCGAGGACCGACGCCGCCGTGTTCGATACTCTCTCCGATCGCCTCTCAGCGACTTTCAAGAACCTGCGCGGCAAGGGACGGCTCTCCGAGGCGGACATCGACGCCACCGCGCGCGAGATCCGCATCGCCCTCCTCGAGGCCGACGTGGCCCTGCCGGTCGTCCGCACGTTCATCAAGAACGTCAAGGAGCGCGCCCTCGGTGCCGAGGTCTCCAAGGCGCTGAACCCCGCCCAGCAGGTCCTCAAGATCGTCAACGACGAGCTCGTCACGATCCTCGGCGGCGAGACCCGGCGTCTGCGCTTCGCCAAGCAGCCGCCCACCGTGATCATGCTGGCGGGTCTGCAGGGTGCCGGTAAGACCACCCTCGCGGGCAAGCTCGGCCACTGGCTCAAGGAGCAGGGCCACTCGCCGCTCCTGGTCGCCGCCGACCTTCAGCGCCCGAACGCCGTCAACCAGCTCAGCGTGGTCGCCGAGCGCGCGGGCGTGGCCGTCTTCGCGCCGGAGCCGGGCAACGGCGTCGGTGACCCGGTCAAGGTCGCCAAGGACTCCATCGAGCACGCCAAGTCCAAGGTCCACGACATCGTGATCGTGGACACGGCCGGCCGCCTGGGCATCGACCAGGAGATGATGCAGCAGGCCGCGGACATCCGGGACGCGGTCTCGCCGGACGAGATCCTCTTCGTCGTCGACGCGATGATCGGTCAGGACGCGGTCAACACCGCCGAGGCCTTCCGCGACGGCGTCGGCTTCGACGGCGTGGTCCTCTCCAAGCTCGACGGTGACGCCCGCGGTGGTGCGGCCCTGTCGATCCGCCAGATCACCGGCAAGCCGATCATGTTCGCGTCGAACGGCGAGAAGCTCGACGACTTCGACGCGTTCCACCCCGACCGGATGGCCTCCCGCATCCTCGACATGGGTGACCTGCTCACCCTGATCGAGCAGGCGGAGAAGACGTTCAGCCAGGAAGAGGCCCAGAAGATGGCCTCCAAGCTGGCGTCGAAGAAGGGCCAGGACTTCACCCTGGACGACTTCCTGTCCCAGATGGAACAGGTCAGGAAGATGGGGTCGATCTCCAAGCTCCTCGGCATGCTGCCGGGCATGGGGCAGATCAAGGACCAGATCAACAACCTCGACGAGCGGGACGTCGACCGCACGGCCGCCATCATCAAGTCGATGACCCCGGCCGAGCGCCAGGACCCCACGATCATCAACGGCTCGCGCCGCGCCCGTATCGCCAAGGGTTCCGGTGTCGAGGTCAGCGCCGTGAAGGGCCTGGTCGAGCGGTTCTTCGAGGCCCGCAAGATGATGTCCCGGATGGCCCAGGGCGGCGGCATGCCCGGCATGCCGGGGATCCCGGGCATGGGCGGCGGCCCCGGCCGGCAGAAGAAGCAGCCCAAGCAGGCCAAGGGCAAGCAGCGCTCCGGCAACCCGATGAAGCGCAAGCAGCAGGAGCTGGAGGCGGCCCAGCGCCGCGAGGCCGGGGCCCAGGGCGGCGCCTTCGGGCTGCCGCAGCAGGGCGGCCAGGAGTTCGAGCTGCCGGACGAGTTCAAGAAGTTCATGGGCTGACGCCCTCGCGGACACGTCACTGAGGGCGCCCTTCCCCACGGGAGGGCGCCCTCAGCGCATGCCGAGGTCCGGTGTCTGCCGTAACGTCCAGATATGAGCAATGCCGCTCCGCCGCGCAGGGCCCCCGACCAGCCATGGCGTACCGAGGGCACCCCGGACGACGGACCACGGCCCCCCGGTGGTCCCACCGGCCGCGGCAGAAGGCCACGGGGCCGGTGGTGGGGCCTCGCCGTCACCGCGGTGATCGTCTTCCTGCTGGTCTACGTCGGGCTGAACTACCTCGGCCAGGGCAACGAGCCGACGATCTCGTACACGGAGTTCAGCCGGCAGGTCGACGAGGGCAACGTCGACAAGATCTACTCCAAGGGCGACGCGATCCAGGGCCAGCTCAAACAGGCCCGGGACGACCCCGACGACGGGGGCCAGTACACCAAGTTCAAGACACAGCGCCCCGCCTTCGCGGACGACGACCTCTGGCAGACCCTGGACCGCCAGGACGTCACGGTGACCGCGCAGCCGGTCGTGCAGCAGCGCAGCCTGCTGTCCAACCTGCTGCTGTCGCTGGTACCGATCGTGCTGCTGGTCGCCGTGTGGATCTTCTTCGCCCGGCGGATGGGCGGCGGTCTGGGCGGTGCGGGCGGCATGCTCGGCCGCAAGGCACCGCCCAAGCCGGTGGAGCTGCGGCCCGGCACCGAGCGCACGACCTTCGCCGACGTGGCCGGTATCGACGAGGTCAAGGGCGAACTGGACGACGTCGTCGACTTCCTGGAACACCCGGACGTCTACCGCAGGATGGGCGCGAAGATGCCCCGCGGCGTGCTGCTGGCGGGCTCGCCCGGCACCGGCAAGACCCTGCTGGCGCGCGCGGTGGCCGGCGAGGCGGGCGTGCCCTTCTTCTCCGCCTCCGCGTCCGAGTTCATCGAGATGATCGTCGGCGTCGGCGCCTCCCGCGTCCGGGAGCTGTTCGCCGAGGCGCGCAAGGTGGCGCCGTCGATCATCTTCATCGACGAGATCGACACCATCGGGCGCGTCCGCAGCGGCGGTGCCTCGGTGAGCGGCCACGACGAGCGCGAGCAGACCCTGAACCAGATCCTCACCGAGATGGACGGCTTCTCCGGGTCGGAGGGCGTCATCGTCATAGCGGCGACGAACCGCGCCGACATCCTGGACCCGGCGCTGACCCGGCCCGGCCGCTTCGACCGGGTGGTCAACGTCTCCCCGCCCGACCGCGGCGGACGCGAGGCGATCCTGCGCATCCACACCCGCCAGATCCCGCTCGCCCAGGACGTGGACCTCACCCAGGTGGCCCGCACGACCCCGGGCATGACCGGTGCGGATCTGGCCAATCTCGCCAACGAGGCCGCGCTGCTCGCGGTCAAGCGCAAACAGCAGTACGTGACGCAGTCCCATCTGTCGGAAGCCCTGGAGAAGGTGCAGCTCGGCGCCGAACGCACCCTCGTGATGCCCGAGGAGGACCGCCGGCGCACCGCCTACCACGAGAGCGGCCACGCCCTCCTCGGCATGCTGCAGCCGGGCGCCGACCCCGTCCGCAAGGTCACCATCGTGCCGCGCGGCCGCGCGCTCGGGGTGACCATGTCGACCCCCGAGGTGGAGCGGTACGCGCACTCCGAGGAGTACCTGCGCGGCCGCATCATCGGCGCCCTCGGCGGGATGGCGGCCGAGCAGGTGATCTACGGGGTCGTCACGACCGGCGCGGAGAACGACCTCGAACAGGTCACCAACATCGCGCGCGGGATGGTCGCCAGGTGGGGCATGAGCCCACGCGTGGGCCGCCTCTCCGCCCTGCCCAGCGACGCCCAGCAGGCCTACGGTCTCGCGGCCGCCCCGGCGACGCTCGACGTCATCGACCACGAGATGCGCCGCATCGTCGACGAGTGCTACGAGGAGGCGTGCCACAAACTCCGCGACCACCGCGGCCGGCTGGACGCCCTGGCCGAGGCGCTGCTGGAGCACGAGACCCTGGAGGAGGCGGACGCGTACCGCATCGCGGGGATCACGCGCCTGACGAAGGACACGGACGCCTAGCGGGAGCCCTGGCGAGTCCGGGCGATCAGGTACCGGAAGACGTTCGGCATCCAGACCGTGCCGTCCCGTCGGCGGTAGGGGTGCAGCGCCTCCGTGAGCTCCTTGTCGACCTGCTCCTGGTCGGTCGCCGCGATCGCCGCGTCGAACAGACCCGTGGCCAGCAGGCCCCGGACGGCGCTGTCCACCCCGGCGTACCCGAAGGGGCAGGCCACCCGCCCGGATCCGTCCGGCGCGAGGCCCGCCCGCTGGGCGGCCTCCTCCAGGTCGTCGCGCAGCGCGGGACGCAGCCGGCCCATGCCGCGCGGGGGACCGTCGGGGCCGGTGGCCCGCGGGGGACCGGCGAGGCCGGTGGCGGGCGAGTGACCGTCGGGGCCGGTTGCGGGTGAGTGACCGACGGGGCCGGTGGCGGGCGAGTGACCGTCGAGGCCGGTGGCGGGTGAGTGACCGTCGGGACCGGTGGCGTGCGGGGGATCGTCCGCACCGGTGGCACGCGCCACGCCGTCCGGTCCGGCCACGGCCCGCACCACGTCCCAGGTCGCACAGCGCTCCGGCGGACCCCAGCCGACGAGCACCACGGGCGCCCCCCGCTCGGCGAGCGGAGTAGCCGCCGCGAGCAGGCCGACCAGCCCCTCGGCGTCGCCCGCGAGACAGCCGATCGGCTCGAAGGCGGTCACCAGGGTGTACGCGGGCGTCTTCGCGCCGGCCGCGCCCTCGGGCGACCTGTCGGTCAGCCGGATGTCCTCACGCGCGTGTGCCTCCCCCGCCCCGGGCAGCAGCCGCTCGCGTGCGAGGGCCAGCCGCTGGGGGGAGGACGGCTCGACACCGGTGACGGCCGCCCCTCTGGAGACCGCCATCAGCAGGGCGAGCCCGGAGCCGCAGCCGAGGCCGAGGAGCCGCGTGCGGGGGCCCACTTCCAGCCGCTCGTAGACGGCCTCGTAGAGCGGAACCAGCATCCGTTCCTGGATCTCGGACCAGTCACGCGCGCGTGCACCCAGATCCGCGCGGGGCACCGGCCCCGCGTGCGGAAGGTGCTGTCGCACGAGCACAGGTGTCATGAATTAGCGCCCCATTCCGCCGAGAATTTGCCGCAGTACCGATCAGGTGGCCCCCGTGCAGTGCGCCTCGCACTTCCCCCGTATGCCAGGTAACTCCCCCTCTGCGGCCGCGTCCAGGGGTCTCGGGCCCCTGCTTGTGGACTCGCTGTGGGAGTGGCGAGAATTCACATTCCGGCAACTTGGGCCCGTACCATCGCGCCATGACCAAGGCACCCGTTCTCACCCCGCGGGCGGACGACTTCCCCCGCTGGTACCAGGATCTGATCAACAAGGCAGAACTGGCCGACAACGGTCCGGTGCGCGGCACCATGGTCATCCGACCGTACGGGTACGGGCTGTGGGAGCGGATGCAGGCCGAGATGGACGCCCGCATCAAGGAAGCCGGCGCCCAGAACGCCTACTTCCCGCTGTTCATCCCCCAGGCCTATCTGACCCGGGAGGCCGAGCACGTCGAGGGTTTCGCCCCCGAGCTCGCGGTCGTCACCCACGGCGGCGGCAAGCAGCTCGAGGAGCCGGTCGTGGTCCGCCCGACCTCCGAGACGATCATCAACGACTACTTCTCGAAGTGGGTGCAGAGCTACCGCGACCTTCCCCTGCTGATCAACCAGTGGGCGAACGTGGTCCGTTGGGAGATGCGCCCGCGCGTGTTCCTGCGCACCAGCGAGTTCCTGTGGCAGGAGGGCCACACGGCCCACGCCACCTACGAGGACGCCCGCGCGTACGCGGCCCGCATCCACCGCGACGTGTACGGCGACTTCATGGTCAATGTGCTCGGCATCGACGTCGTGCTCGGCCGCAAGACCCCGAAGGAGCGCTTCGCGGGGGCCGTCAACACCCTCACCCTCGAAGGCATGATGGGCGACGGCAAGGCCCTGCAGCTGGGCACGAGCCACGAACTCGGCCAGAACTTCGCCAAGGCGTTCCACACCCAGTACCTGTCCAAGGACAGCAAGCAGGAGTTCGTCTGGCAGACCTCGTGGGGCGTCTCGACCCGCATGGTCGGGGGTCTGATCATGTCCCACGGCGACGACAACGGTCTGCGCGTGCCGCCGAGACTCGCGCACGTCCAGGTCGTCGTCATGGCCATCAAGGGCGACGAGGCCGTGGCGAAGGTCCGCGAGCTGGGCGACCGTCTGAAGGCCGCCGGCGTCCGCGTCCACGTGGACGACCGCGTCGACACCCCGTTCGGCCGCCGTGCCGTGGACTGGGAGCTCAAGGGCGTGCCGGTGCGCATCGAGATCGGCCCCCGTGACCTGGAGAACGGCACCGCGATGGTGGCCCGGCGGATCCGCGGCGGCAAGGAGGCCACGCGGATCGACGCGCTGGCCGACCTGCTGCCGACGGTGCTCGAGGAGGACCAGGCGCAGCTGCTGCGCGAGTCCCGCGAGCGCCGCCTGGCCCGTACCACCGAGGTGTCGACCGTCGACGAGGCCGCGGAGGTCGCGATGGCCGGCGGCTGGGCCCGCATTCCCTGGGCGACCCTCGGCGAGGAGGGCGAGGCCCGGCTCGCCGAGCACGCCGTGACCGTACGCTGTCTCGTCGCCGAGGACGGGTCGGTGCCGGACGACGGGGACGCGCCGGGTAACGTCGCGGTCGTCGCGCGCGCTTACTGATACAGCGCCCTTCCGGCGGACAGAGCGACCGAAACGCCTCTTGCGCCCCGCCGTACTCCTGTTCCCCGGCGCGCGGACACGGGGTACGCGCCGGGGCGTACGGCGAACTACGCACCACCTTGGGGTGAGCTGTGAGGCTTCTCCGCAGATCAGCGCACCCGCCCTCGTCAGGACGCATCAGCGGCAACTGACGGGTACGTGCAAATTATTTGGGATGCCCCGGAATAGGAACACAGCGGCACCCCCGCTCGTTGTCATTACGTGAGCACGACACAGACACCACCTGTTCTCGCCGCAGAGCTGGCGCAGGCGTGGGCCGACATTCAGCGGTACCACCCCGAGCTGCCGGACCTTGCCGCGCCAGAGTCCCTGATCGGGGAGTCGTCGTCCGCCTGCGGTCACGAGCTCTCCTTCGAGCGACTGCTCCATGAGGCAGTCCATGGCATCGCCGCCGCCCGCGGCGTACGCGACACCTCCCGTGCCGGCCGCTACCACAACCGCCGATTCCTCGCCATCGCCGAGGAGCTGGGCCTGGACCACCCCGAGGAACCGCACCCGAGCAGCGGCTTCTCGCTGGTCACGCTCAACCCCGAGGCCAAGCGCCGCTACCGCCCGACGATCGAGCGCCTCCAGCGGGCCCTCAAGGCCCACACGGCGGCCACCTCCGCCGACAACACCACCCGCACCTTCCGCGGTCCCGCCGCCCGCCACGGCTCCTCCGGCGGCGGCGTCCGGGTGAAGGCGGTCTGCGACTGCGGTCGCAACGTCCGGGTGGTCCCGTCGGTCCTGGCCCAGGCCCCGATCGTGTGCGGCGGCTGCGGCAAGCCGTTCCGCATCCCGGAGATCGCGGGCGCGGCGTAACGACGAAGGCCCAGCACCGGCATCTCGTGGCTGCCGGTCGAGGGCGAGGGCGGGGTGCCGGCCGGCACCCCGCCGGCGCCGGGCCGCGCACCCGACGGACGCCCCCCGCGGCGCCGGGTGCGTTTCAGGCATGCCCGGCGCACACCCCACCCCTCGGCCAAAGCCGACCGCACGGGTGTGGCACAATGGCTAGCTGTACTCGACAGCCGCACAGGACCCCTCTCTCCTCCGGCTGACGCGTCCATCGGGCACTCGGGTACCGCAACCCCACGCGGCAATCTCGCCGTGCCCAACCACGTCAAAACCAGGAGAATCCACTCCCGTGGCAGTCAAGATCAAGCTGAAGCGTCTGGGCAAGATCCGTTCGCCTCACTACCGCATCGTCGTCGCCGACTCCCGCACCCGCCGTGACGGCCGTGCGATCGAGGAGATCGGCAAGTACCACCCGACCTACAACCCGTCGGTCATCGAGGTGGACGCCGACCGCGTGGCGTACTGGCTGGGTGTCGGCGCGCAGCCGACCGAGCCCGTGCTCGCCATCCTGAAGAAGACCGGCGACTGGCAGAAGTTCAAGGGCGAGCCCGCCCCGGCTCCGCTGCTCGTTGCCGAGCCGAAGAAGGCGCGCCCGTCGTTCGAGGCCCTCGGGGGCGACGACGCGGGCAAGGGTGAGGCGATCACCCAGAAGAAGAAGGCCGAGAAGAAGGACGAGGCTGCCGCCGAGTCCGAGTCGACCGAGGCCTGAGCATGCTCGAGGAGGCTCTCGAGCACCTCGTGAAGGGCATCGTCGACAACCCTGACGATGTGCAGGTCGCCTCGCGCAACCTGCGGCGCGGGCAGGTGCTCGAGGTCCGGGTCCACCCGGACGACCTCGGCAAGGTGATCGGCCGCAACGGCCGCACCGCACGCGCTCTGCGCACCGTCGTGGGCGCCATCGGCGGCCGCGGTATCCGTGTCGACCTCGTCGACGTGGACCACGTCCGCTGACGCTGAACACAGCACCGGCTCGGGCCGGGGAGGGCCACTGGGCCGTCCCCGGCCCGTAGTCGTATGAACGGAGACCTACAGAAGTGCAGCTGGTAGTCGCTCGCGTCGGCCGCGCCCACGGCATCAAGGGCGAGGTCACCGTGGAGGTACGTACCGACGAGCCCGAGCTCAGGCTCGCCCCCGGTGCCGTCCTGGCCACCGACCCGGCCTCCGCCGGACCGCTCACCATCGAGACCGGTCGCGTCCACAGCGGCCGTCTCCTCCTGCGCTTCGAGGGCGTGCGCGACCGCAACGCCGCCGAGGCCCTGCGCAACACCCTCCTCATCGCCGAGGTCGACCCCGACGAACTGCCGGAGGAGGAGGACGAGTACTACGACCACCAGCTGATCGACCTCGACGTGGTCACCAAGGACGGCGCGGAGGTCGGCCGGATCACCGAGATCTCGCACCTCCCCTCCCAGGACCTCTTCATCGTCGAGCGGCCGGACGGGAGCGAGGTGATGATCCCCTTCGTCGAGGAGATCGTCACCGAGATCGACCTGAAGGAGCAGCGGGCGGTCATCGACCCGCCGCCCGGTCTCATCGACGACCGCGCCGAGATCGACTCCAGCGGGGACGACTCGTAATGCGCCTCGACGTCGTCACGATCTTCCCCGAGTACCTCGACCCGCTGAACGTCTCCCTCGTCGGCAAGGCACGCGCGCGTGGGCAGCTCGACGTGCGGGTGCACGACCTGCGGGAGTGGACCTACGACCGGCACAACACGGTCGACGACACGCCCTACGGCGGCGGCCCGGGCATGGTCATGAAGACCGACCCCTGGGGCGACGCCCTGGACTCGATCCTCGCCGACGGCTACGAGACCGGCGCGACGCGGCCCGCGCTCATCGTGCCGACCCCCAGCGGCCGCCCGTTCACCCAGGAACTCGCCGTCGAGCTCTCCGAGCAGCCGTGGCTGATCTTCACCCCGGCCCGCTACGAGGGCATCGACCGGCGGGTCGTCGACGAGTACGCCACCCGGATCCCGGTCCACGAGGTCTCCATCGGCGACTACGTCCTCGCCGGCGGCGAGGCGGCCGTCCTCGTCATCACGGAGGCCGTGGCCCGTCTGCTGCCCGGTGTGCTCGGCAACGCCGAGTCCCACCGCGACGACTCCTTCGCGCCCGGCGCCATGGCGAGCCTCCTCGAGGGACCCGTCTACACCAAGCCGCCCGCCTGGCGCGGCCGGGAGATCCCGGATGTCCTGCTCAGCGGCCACCACGGCAAGATCGCCCGCTGGCGGCGCGACGAGGCCCTGCGCCGGACGACGGCCCACCGGCCCGACCTGATCGAGCGCTGCGCACCCGCGGCCTTCGACAAGAAGGACCGCGAGATGCTCTCCATCCTGGGCTGGGCACCCGATCCGGAGGGCGAGCCGTACGGCCGATTTTGGCGCAGGACCGACGGCATGGAAGAATAGACCGCTGTTGTGCGCCGTCCGGCGTGCGCCCCTGCCACAGGGGGACACGACGCCCGCCCCGACGGGCACAGCAGACCTTCTCGGAAACCTAGTTCCCGCCGATGACCTGTGGCATGGGCGAAGAAAGCAGACGAAATGTCTCACCTTCTCGACTCCGTCGACGCCGCGTCGCTGCGCAGCGACGTCCCGGCCTTCCGCCCGGGTGACACCGTCAACGTCCACGTCCGCGTCATCGAGGGCAACCGCTCCCGTGTGCAGCAGTTCAAGGGCGTGGTGATCCGCCGCCAGGGCGCCGGTGTCCGCGAGACCTTCACGGTCCGCAAGGTCTCGTTCTCCGTCGGCGTCGAGCGCACCTTCCCGGTGCACACCCCGATCGTCGAGAAGATCGAGCTCGTCACCCGCGGTGACGTGCGTCGCGCCAAGCTGTACTACCTCCGTGAGCTGCGCGGCAAGGCCGCGAAGATCAAGGAGAAGCGCGACAACTGAGCTCCCTCAGTGGATCCACTGCTGATCCACTGAGAGCACTCGGGAGATCCACAGAGGGGGCGGATAGCATCTCCCCCCGATGGACACCGAAGCTCAGCCGACGACAGAGCGCGACCGCTCCTCCCACCCTGATCCTGGGGCTGCGGAGGGCCGGTCGCGTTTCTCGTTGACGGCGTGGATCACACGGTGGCTGCCGGGGGGCCGGATCAGCCTGACCCTGCTGATCTGCCTGGTGTTTTTGCTGCTCCTCAACGCTTTCGTGGTTCAACCATTCCAGATTCCCAGCGGATCCATGGAAAACGGATTGAGGATCGGCGACCGCGTTCTCGTAAATAAGTTGGCGTACCGTTTCGGTGCCGAGCCGCGGCGCGGCGATGTCGTCGTGTTCGACGGCACCGAGTACTTCGGGAACTCCGACTACGTCAAACGCGTCGTGGGGGTAGGCGGAGACCACGTGGTCTGCTGCGACAAGGAGGGGAGGATCCGGGTGAACGGCCGGTCGGTCGACGAGTCGACGTTCCTGTATCCAGGCGACAGCCCGTCCACGGTGGACTTCGACGTGACGGTGCCCGAGGGCACTCTGTTCGTCCTCGGCGACCACCGCAGCGCCTCCAGCGACTCGCGCGACCACCTCGGCTCACCGGGCGGCGGCATGATCCCCGTGGACCGGGTGATCGGCCGCGCCGACTGGATCGTATGGCCGTACGGGCACCTCGCCCGGCTGTCCCGCCCGAGTGCCTACGCGCGCGTGCCCGCCGCGGAGGGCGCCCATGGGTAACCGAGGCAAACCGCGCGGCGTGCCCACCTCCGCCGTGGACCAGCTCCTGCCCACCGGCGCCCGGCGGGCCGCCAGCCCGTCCGGCGGCCGCACCCGCGCGGAGCGGCGCAAGCTCCAGCGCAAGGTCAAGCGCAAGCGCAGGCGGTCGGCCGTCCGCGAGATACCGCTCCTGGTCGGTGTCGCCGTCCTGATAGCCCTGGTCCTGAAGACCTTCCTGGTGCAGGCCTTCGTGATCCCGTCCGGGTCGATGGAGCAGACGATCCGCATCGGCGACCGCGTCCTGGTGGACAAGTTCACCCCGTGGTTCGGCTCGAAGCCGCAGCGCGGGGACGTCGTCGTGTTCAAGGATCCCGGCGGCTGGCTCAACGACGAGCAGACGACGACGAAGAAGGAGGACCCCGTCGTCGTCAAGCAGATCAAGGAAGGGCTCACCTTCATCGGTCTGCTGCCGTCCGACAACGAGAAGGACCTCATCAAGCGTGTCGTCGGCGTGGGCGGCGACCACGTCAAGTGCTGTGACACGCAAGGGCGAGTCACCGTCAACGGCGTTCCCCTGGAAGAGGGAAGTTATCTCTATCCCGGGAACTCCCCCTCCGACGCCGCGTTCGACATCACCGTCCCCCAGGGCCGGCTGTGGGTGATGGGCGACCACCGGGCCAACTCCGCGGACTCCCGCTCCCACCAGAACACGGACTACGGGGGCACCGTCTCCGAGGACGAGGTGGTCGGCCGGGCCATGGTGATCGCTTGGCCCCTCGGCCACTGGGTACGCCTCAAGGAACCGCAAACTTTCTCTTCGGTGACCGGCTCGACCGCCACGGCGACTTCGTCCGCCCAGCCGTCGCATAGGGTTGCTCCGGACGATCCGAACGGAACGATCCGACAGCTCCCGACCCCTGCGGAACTCCCGCTCGTTATGGGAGTGGTGGGCCTGCGTCGTGCATGGGGCAGGCGGCGGCACGGAGTAAGGAGTTGGCGTGGGGGATGTGGCGGTTGGCGCACGGTCCGGGCACGACGGCGAGGAGCACCGCGGACGCCCCGTGGACACCGCCGACCCGGCTGGGGACGGCGCCGTGACCTCCGGGAATGACCCGGCGGCGGGCGGCGAGGGCCCGCCGGCGGACGAGCCCCCCAGGGGCGGCGGTGACGGTCCGGGCGGCCGGAACCCGAACGCGAAGAAGCCGCGCTCCTTCTGGAAGGAACTGCCGATCCTGATCGGCATCGCGCTCGTCCTCGCGCTGCTGATCAAGACCTTCCTGGTGCAGGCCTTCTCGATCCCGTCCGCGTCGATGGAGAACACCCTCAAGGAGGGCGACCGGGTCCTCGTCGACAAGCTGACCCCGTGGTTCGGCTCCGAGCCCGAGCGCGGCGAGGTCGTCGTCTTCCACGACCCGGACAACTGGCTGGCCGGCGAGGCCACCACCGACCCGAACGCCGTGCAGACCTTCCTCAGCTGGATCGGCCTGATGCCGTCCGCCGAGGAGAAGGACCTGATCAAGCGGGTCGTCGGCGTCGGCGGCGACACCGTTTCCTGCAAGGGCACGGGCCCGCTGACGGTCAACGGCAAGGCGCTGGACGAGCCGTACGTGTACCCGGGGAACACCCCGTGCAGCCAGGACGACCAGGGCGGCCAGTTCACGGTGAAGGTCCCCAAGGGCTACATCTGGGTCATGGGCGACCACCGCCAGAACTCGCGGGACTCCCGCTACAACCAGTCGGACAAGAACCACGGCATGGTGCCCGTCGACCAGGTCGTCGGCCGCGCCATCGTCAAGGCCTGGCCGATCAACCGCTGGGGCACGCTGCCGGTGCCGGACACCTTCGACCAGTCCGGCCTGAACAACCAGTCGGCGGCCGCCACGGCCCTGACGGTCGCCCCGGAGGGCCTCGCGGTCGCCGGAGTCGTCCCGGTGGTCCTGTGGCGCCGTCGGCGCGCGGCGGTGTCCGAGAACCGCTGACTTCGCGCCCCGCGTCCGTAAACCCTTTCCCAAGCTTCTGACCATGGCGGGGGAAGAAGGGCTGACCCGATTCGGTACCGCCGGGTAGGGTGCGGACCCATGGGCGGCGAGAGCACGACACGTACGGCCCCGCGCAGCGGCGGTGGCACCAGCAGTGGCCCGGTGGGCAGCCGGACCGGACAGCGTCTGTCCGGACTGGTCGTCGCACTGGGCCTTGTGCTGTTCCTCGGCGGATTCGCCTGGGCGGCCCTGGTCTACCGGCCGTACACGGTGCCCACCAGCTCCATGAGCCCGACGATCGAGGGCGGATCCCGGGTGCTGGCCCAGAAGGTCGACGGCGACGACGTGCGCCGCGGTGACGTCGTCGTGTTCAGCGACAAGGAGTGGGTGGAGAACGCGCTGGTGGTCAAGCGCGTGGTCGCGGTCGGCGGCGACACGGTCTCCTGCTGCACCGACGGCAAGCTGACCGTCAACGGCAAGCAGATCGAGGAACCGTATCTGGCCGAGGGCAGCTCGGCCGAGATCACCGACTTCGGGACGGTGAAGGTTCCCGAGGGCCGGCTCTTCCTGCTCGGCGACGAGCGGCAGGGCTCCCTGGACTCCACCGCCCACCTCACGGACGCGGCCCAGGGCACGGTGGCACGCAGCGCCGTCCGGGCCCGCGTGGACGCCGTCGTCTTTCCGTGGGGCGGTCTGCTCAAGAGCCCCACGGGCTTCGAGACGCTCGGCGCCGTGTCGCAGCCCGGTCCGCTGCGTACGATCCTGTGGATGATCGTCGGCGGGACCGTGCTGATCCTCGGCGGCGCCGCGTACGGCCCCGTCGCCAAGCGGACCTCCGGCCGCCGCGACCGCACCCGGCCGGAGCCCGCCGGTGCCCGCTGAGACGACGGACGCGGCCGCCGACACGTACGAGGGCGGGCTGCGCAAGGTCGCCCGGGTCGTCCTCCTCGATCCCGGGGACCGCATCCTCCTCCTGCACGGCCATGAGCCGGACGATCCGGCCGACGACTGGTGGTTCACGCCCGGCGGCGGGGTGGAGGGCGACGAGACCCGTGAAGAGGCCGCCCTGCGGGAACTCGTCGAGGAGACCGGCATCACCGACGTCGAGCTCGGCCCGGTCCTGTGGCGGCGGATGTGCTCCTTCCCGTTCGCGGGCCGCCGCTGGGACCAGGACGAGTGGTACTACCTGGCCCGTACGACCGTGACGGCGACCCGGGCCACCGCGCTCACCGAGCTGGAGCGGCGCAGTGTCGCCGGAGCGCGCTGGTGGACGTGTCAGGAACTGACCCGGGCGCATGAGACGGTGTATCCGACCAGACTCGCCGAGCTGCTGGGCAGGCTGCTTGACGAAGGTCCCCCGGCCAGACCCGTAACCCTTGACACGGAAATCGTCTAGAGGCTCACGGGACTGGCGCACAATGGGGGGATCGCACGGCTGAAGGGGAACATGCCATGAGCGCCGAGGACCTCGAGAAGTACGAGACCGAGATGGAGCTGAAGCTCTACCGGGAGTACCGCGATGTCGTCGGTCTGTTCAAATATGTGATCGAGACCGAGCGTCGTTTCTATCTGACCAACGACTACGAGATGCAGGTGCACTCGGTCCAGGGCGAGGTGTTCTTCGAGGTTTCGATGGCGGACGCCTGGGTGTGGGACATGTACCGGCCGGCGCGGTTCGTGAAGCAGGTACGGGTGCTCACGTTCAAGGACGTGAACATTGAGGAGCTGAACAAGAGCGATCTGGAGCTGCCGGGCAGCTGAGCGGCTCTCGCTCGTGTGGGTGACGGAGTTGTCCACAAGCGGTGAGTCGCGCACCAAGATCCTTTTGGTGGTGGCGGATGCGTGAGCGTGGGTGCCGGAGGTGGTGCCCACATGAGCACGAACACGGATCTGGCGCGAGGCGCACTCGGCAAGTACGGCGAGGACCTGGCCGCGCGGCGGCTGGCCGAGGCCGGGATGACGGTCCTGGAGCGCAACTGGCGCTGCGGCAGGACCGGTGAGATCGACATCGTGGCGCGGGACGGGGACGTCCTGGTCGTCTGCGAGGTCAAGACCCGCCGGGGCGGTGGATTCCAGCACCCCATGGCGGCGGTGACGCCCGAGAAGGCGGAGCGCCTGCGGGGCCTCGCCGAGCGATGGGTCCAGACACACGGAGGAGCCCCGCCGGGCGGTGTCCGCATCGACCTGATCGGCGTCCTCCTGCCCCGCCGCGGGGCGCCCGTCGTGGAGCACGTGCGGGGGGTGGCCTGAGATGGGGTTCGCGCGTACGTGTTCGGTGGCGCTGGTGGGCGTCGAGGGCGTCGTCGTCGAGGTCCAGGCGGACCTGGAGCCCGGGGTCGCGGCGTTCACGCTGGTGGGGCTCCCGGACAAGAGTCTGAGCGAGAGCCGGGACCGGGTGCGGGCGGCGGTGGTGAACTCGGGCGGCGAGTGGCCGCAGAAGAAACTCACCGTCGGACTCAGCCCGGCGTCGGTGCCGAAGGCGGGCAGCGGCTTCGACCTGGCCGTCGCCTGTGCCGTGCTCGGCGCGGCGGAACGGATCGACCCCAGGGTCCTCGCCGACATCGTGATGATCGGGGAGCTGGGGCTGGACGGACGGGTGCGCCCGGTCCGGGGCATCCTGCCCGCCGTCCTGGCCGCGGCGGACGCCGGCTATGAACAGGTCGTCGTCCCCGAGTGCGCGGCGGCCGAGGCCTCGTTGGTGCCGGGTGTCTCCGTGCTCGGGGTACGCAGTCTGCGGCAGCTGATCGCGGTCCTCGCGGACGAGCCGGTGCCCGAGGAGGAACCCGACGACCTGGGCCGCCCGGACCCGCTCCTGGCCGGTCTGCGCATGCCCGGCACGGGCGCGGCCACCGGCATGCACAGCGTCGGCGCCACGCAGCACGAACAGGGGCACGACCTCGCGGACGTGGTGGGGCAGCGCTCGGCGCGCACGGCGGTCGAGGTGGCCGCGGCCGGCGGACACCACCTCTTCCTGCAGGGGCCACCGGGGGCGGGCAAGACCATGCTCGCGGAGCGGCTGCCCGCCGTCCTGCCCCGGCTGACCAGGGAGGAGTCACTGGAGGTCACGGCGGTGCACTCGGTGTCCGGACTCCTGCCGCCGGGCAAGCCCCTGATCGACGTCCCCCCGTACTGCGCCCCGCACCACTCGGCCACCATGCAGGCCCTGGTCGGCGGCGGCCCTGGCATTGCGCGGCCCGGTGCCGTCTCGCTGGCCCACCGAGGCGTGCTCTTCCTGGACGAGACCCCGGAATTCAGCAGCCACGCTCTCGACGCCCTGCGCCAGCCTCTGGAGGCGGGCCATGTGGTGATCGCGCGGAGTGCGGGCGTGGTGCGCTTCCCGGCGCGCTTCCTGATGGTGCTGGCGGCCAACCCCTGCCCGTGCGGCCGCTTCTCGCAGCGGGACACCCTGTGCGAGTGCCCTCCCTCGGCGATTCGCCGCTACCAGGCCCGGCTCTCCGGGCCCCTGCTCGACCGGGTGGATCTGCGCGTCGAGGTGGACCCGGTGGGGCGGCAGGAACTCGCGCATCGCGGGCCGGGCGGTGAGTCCACGGCCGTGGTCGCCGACCGGGTCCGAGCCGCTCGGGAGCGCGCCGCGGCGCGGCTGGCGGGTACCCCGTGGCGGACGAACAGCGAAGTGCCGGGACGGGAGCTGCGCAACCGCTGGCACGCGGCGACCGGCGCGATGGACGAGGCCGAGCGGAACCTGGAGCGGGGAGTGCTCACCGCCCGTGGGCTCGATCGCGTCCTGAGGGTCGCCTGGACCGTCGCCGACCTCGTCGGCCACGACCGGCCCGACGTGACCGACGTCGCCCTGGCCCTGCAACTGCGCACCGGCGTGCCGCGCGGGGTGCCGATGGCGCTCGGGGCCCTGACGTGAACGGCACGGGCGAGCCGCACCCCGGCCGGCTCGCCCGAGTGCTTCTCACCCGGGCCATCGAGCCCGGGGACGAGGTCGGTGGGCGGTGGGTGCGGGAGTGGGGGGATCTGGAGGTGGCGCGGCGGTTGCGGGAGGGCGGGGAGCCGCCGGCCGGGGTGACGGCGCGGCGGTGGGAGGGGCTCAGGGCGCGGGCCGCGGGGGCCGAGCCGGAGCGGGATCTGGAGGTGGCCGAGGCAGCCGGGGTGCGGTTCGTGTGTCCCGGGGACGCGGAGTGGCCGCGCACGCTGGACGACCTCGGGGACGGCCGGCCGCTCGGGCTGTGGGTGCGGGGGCGGCCCAGCCTGCGGATGTGGGCGCTGCGGTCGGTCGCCGTCGTCGGCGCCCGCGCCTGCACCGAGTACGGCGCCCACATGGCCGCGACGCTGGCGGCAGGCCTCGCCGAGCGGGGCTGGGTGGTCGTGTCCGGCGGGGCGTACGGGGTGGACGGCGCCGCCCATCGGGGCGCCCTCGGCGCCGGCGGCGCCACCGTCGCCGTCCTGGCCTGCGGGGTCGACCGGCCCTACCCGCGCGGCCACACCGAGTTGATCAACAGGATCGCCGACCAGGGGCTGGTGGTGGGGGAGCTGCCGCCGGGGGATCATCCGACGCCGAGCAGGTTCATCCTGCGCAACAGAGTGATCGCCGCGCTGACCCGGGGCACGGTGGTGGTCGAGGCCGCCCACCGCAGCGGCTCACTGGTCACCGCGCGGGCGGCTCAGCGCCTGGGCCGGCACACCATGGGAGTACCGGGGCCGGCCACCAGCGCCCTGTCCGCCGGGGTGCACGAGCTGCTGCGCGGGGAGGCCGAACTGGTCACGGACGCCGCGGAGGTCGTCGAGCTGGTCGGTGACATGGGTGAGCTGGCCCCCGACAAGCGCGGCCCGGTGCTCCCGCGCGACCTGCTGGAACCGGGCGCCCGCCGCGTCCTGGCCGCGCTCCCCGGCCGCCGCCCGGCCCGCGCCGACGAGATCGCCCGCGGCGCAGGGACCACGCCGGACGACGCGATCGCGCGACTGTACGAACTTAGAGCACTTGGTTACGTCGAACGACTCGGCGACGGCTGGAAGTTGACACGCCAGGCGATCGTCTCCGTTCGAGGGGGCCGAGGCCCGTGCTGACCGAGCGTGTTCGGCCGTCCGGGGGAACGCCGATGTCCTTGGGAATTCCCGTAGTTGACCCCCTCCGGCGGTCACCCAGAGCGACCGCCGTGCCCCGGTGGGGCGCTCAGCGGAACGTATCTGCGTACAAGTGCCGACACGCCCTTCGCGCACCGCAACACTCCAGTCACGCTACGCTCACGAGGATTCCGGTACAGAACGGCAGCAGCGCGACTTCAGACCAGCAGGTCACCCAGGAACACCCGACTCCACGTACTTCACGGCAGAACGGCACAAGGCGACGAATGCCCCAGCACACCTCCGGGTCCGACCGGGCGGCGGTCCCCCCAGCCGCCCGCGACGGTGGCAGCGTGCGGCCGCCCGCTCCCTCGACGCTCGACGAGCTGTGGCGGTCGTACAAGGAGACGGGGGACGAGCGGCTGCGGGAGCAGCTGATCCTGCACTACTCGCCGCTGGTGAAGTACGTGGCCGGCCGGGTGAGCGTCGGTCTGCCGCCGAACGTGGAGCAGGCCGACTTCGTCTCCTCGGGGATCTTCGGGCTGATCGACGCGATCGAGAAGTTCGACGTCGACCGGGAGATCAAGTTCGAGACGTACGCCATCACCCGCATCCGGGGCGCGATGATCGACGAGCTGCGGGCACTGGACTGGATCCCGCGGTCCGTGCGGCAGAAGGCGCGCAACGTGGAGCGGGCCTACGCGACGCTGGAGGCGCGGCTGCGGCGGACCCCGTCGGAGTGCGAGGTGGCAGCCGAGATGGGCATCGCCGTCGAGGAGCTGCACGCGGTGTTCAGCCAGCTGTCGCTGGCCAACGTGGTCGCGCTGGAGGAGCTGCTGCACGTCGGGGACGAGGGCGGCGACGGGCTCAGCTTCATGGACACCCTGGAGGACACCGCCGCGGACAACCCCGTGGAGGTGGCCGAGGACCGCGAGCTGCGGCGGTTCCTGGCGCGGGCGATCAACACGCTGCCCGACCGGGAGAAGACCGTCGTCACGCTCTACTACTACGAGGGGCTGACCCTCGCCGAGATCGGGAACGTGCTGGGCGTGACCGAGAGCCGGGTCAGCCAGATCCACACCAAGTCCGTGCTGCAGCTGCGGGCGAAACTGGCGGGCTTCGGGCGTTGACCTGGCCGGACGGAAGTTCGGCGGCGGCAGTACGGGCGCAGTCACTCCCGCCGGGGGTGCGGCGTCCGTACAGTGGTCGACGTGCCAAGGATTCGAGCGGCCTCCGTGGCCGAGCACCGGTCGATGCAGCGTGCCGCCCTGCTGGACGCGGCACGCTCCCTGTTGTCCGAGGGTGGGACGGAGGCGCTGACCTTCCCCGCGCTCGCCGAGCGGACGGGGCTCGCGCGGTCGTCCGTGTACGAGTACTTCCGATCGCGGGGCGCCGTGGTCGAGGAGCTGTGCGAGGTCGACTTCCCCGTGTGGGCGGCCGAGGTCGAGGCGGCGATGGCCGCGGCGGAGGGGGCGGAGGCCAAGGTCGAGGCCTATGTGCGGCGGCAGCTGGCGTTGGTCGGGGACCGGCGGCATCGGGCCGTCGTGGCGATCTCGGCGAGTGAGCTGGACGCGGGGGCTCGGGAGAAGATCCGGGCGGCGCACGGCGGGCTGGTCGCGATGATCGTGGCGGCGCTGGGGGAGATGGGCCACGCGGAGCCCCGGCTCGCGGCGATGTTGGTGCAGGGGGTTGTGGACTCCGCTGTGCGGAGGATCGAGCTGGGGGCGGCGGAGGAGCCGGCGGTGATCACCGAGGCCGCGGTTTCGATGGTGCTACGGGGGGTTCTGGGCTGAGGTCGGGGCGGCTGGGCGGGGTGGGTGTCACTCGCCCGCGCTTGCGGGGTGCCTCCCCCACTCTCGGCTTCGCTCGAGCGGTGGGACCCCCATCGCCCACCCGTGCCGCCCCAGCGGCACGACTGCCCGCAGCCATGCGAGGGGGAGCAGACGGGACGGACCCCTCCGCAGCAGCCATGGCGGCAGTAGGTCCAGCGGATTCAGGTAGGTCTTGCCTCGCCGCAGGCCCCAGTGCACGCATGCCGTCGTGCAGTGGGTTCCCGTCGGCTCCACCGTGCCGATGATCTCGCCTGCGGCGACCTCCTCGCCTTTGGGGACCGAGGCTCGTACGGGTTCGTAGGTCGTTCTGAGATCCGTGCCGCTCAGTTCCACGGAGATCACCCCTCTGCCGGCCACCCTGCCCGCGTACGACACCCGGCCCGCCGCCACCGCTCGTACCGGTGTGCCGGTCGGCGCCGCCAGGTCGACTCCCCGGTGGCCTCGGGAGTAGGTCGTCGCCGGGGGTTCCCAGCCGCGCAGCACCGTCGGACGGGTACCCACCGGCCAGGTCCGGGCGATCGCCGGAACCGGAGGCGGAGGCGGTGTCCCCGGCGGGGGCGGGGGATCCGCCCGGGCCGCCGTCGTCGTCAGGGCGATCAACAGGAGCATCGGCAGGCACATGCGGCGTGTCGCGGTCATGGGAGAACCGTCGGGCAGCGGGGGTGATCTCGGCCGGAGGCTGTGGACAACCCTCCGGTTGTGGAGAGCGGCGTCACCCGGTGCCTCCCGGGTCCCGTACACTTCTTCTGGCGATCCGGGTCACCGGGTCGACTTCGCACGCCCCGGTATCGGGAGCCGGCCCAGGCCGGTCGACCGGTATCCGCGCCCCTCGGTCCTTCGTGGCTCGGCGCACCGCGGGCGTCAGGCGCGGGAGCCGTCCGGCACCCGCGGCACAACCGAGAAAATCAAGGAGAACGGCCATGGCCGTCGTCACGATGCGGGAGCTGCTGGAGAGCGGCGTCCACTTCGGTCACCAGACCCGTCGCTGGAACCCGAAGATGAAGCGCTTCATCTTCACCGAGCGCAACGGCATCTACATCATCGACCTGCTCCAGTCGCTGTCGTACATCGACCGCGCCTACGAGTTCGTCAAGGAGACCGTCGCCCACGGCGGCACGGTCATGTTCGTCGGCACGAAGAAGCAGGCGCAGGAGGCCATCGCCGAGCAGGCCACCCGCGTCGGCATGCCCTACGTCAACCAGCGCTGGCTGGGCGGCATGCTCACCAACTTCTCGACCGTCTACAAGCGTCTGCAGCGCCTCAAGGAGCTCGAGCAGATCGACTTCGAGGACGTCGCCGCGTCCGGTCTGACCAAGAAGGAGCTTCTCGTGCTCTCGCGCGAGAAGGCCAAGCTGGAGAAGACCCTCGGTGGTATCCGTGAGATGTCCAAGGTTCCCAGCGCCGTCTGGATCGTGGACACCAAGAAGGAGCACATCGCGGTCGGCGAGGCCCGGAAGCTGAACATCCCGGTCGTCGCCATCCTCGACACGAACTGCGACCCCGACGAGGTCGACTACAAGATCCCGGGCAACGACGACGCGATCCGCTCCGTCACCCTGCTCACCCGCGTGATCGCCGACGCCGTCGCCGAGGGCCTCATCGCCCGTTCCGGCGT
The DNA here is from genome assembly GCF_044763345.1 of Streptomyces sp. NPDC096132. Classification (NCBI taxonomy): domain Bacteria; kingdom Bacillati; phylum Actinomycetota; class Actinomycetes; order Kitasatosporales; family Streptomycetaceae; genus Streptomyces; species Streptomyces sp. NPDC096132. Next base: position 179,791 of record NZ_JBIWGA010000017.1, on the reverse strand, counting down.
CGCCACCGGTGACAAGGGTGACAAGGGCGCGGGCGAGCCGCTCGCCGCGTGGGAGCGCGACCTGCTCGAGGGCGAGAAGAAGGCCGAGGAGGCCCCGGCCGCTGCTGAGGCCCCCGCCGCTGAGGCCCCCGCTGCCGAGACGCCCGCTGCCGAGGCTCCCGCCGAGGAGGCCGCTGAGGCCCCCGCCGAGGCTCCGGCCGCGGACGCCGAGCAGGCCTGACCGTCCCAGCGTCACGGGTGACGGCGGGGGCGGCGACATGAAGTCCGCCCCCGCCGTTCACCCGTAGGTCGGCACAGAGTCGGAGAGCTACCGCCAACTGGAGTTCCCCAGACCGTGCAGATCTTCGATCTTCCAGACTTCGAGAAAGATTCACAGACTCATGGCGAACTACACCGCCGCCGACGTCAAGAAGCTCCGTGAGCTCACGGGCGCCGGCATGATGGACTGCAAGAAGGCGCTGGACGAGGCCGAGGGCAACGTCGAGAAGGCTGTCGAGGCGCTCCGCATCAAGGGCCAGAAGGGCGTCGCCAAGCGCGAGGGCCGCTCCGCCGAGAACGGCGCCGTGGTCGCGATCATCGCCGACGACAACGCCTCCGGTGTCCTGGTCGAGCTGAAGTGCGAGACGGACTTCGTCGCCAAGGGTGACAAGTTCCAGGGCGTGGCCAAGGCCATCGCCGAGCACGTCGCCAAGACCTCCCCGGCCGACCTCGAGGCGCTGCTCGCCTCCGAGATCGAGGCCGGCAAGACCGTCCAGGCGTTCGTGGACGAGGCCAACGCCAACCTCGGCGAGAAGATCGTCCTGGACCGCTTCGCGCAGTTCGACGACGGCTTCGTCTCCGCGTACCTGCACCGCACGATGCCCGACCTGCCCCCGCAGATCGGTGTCCTCGTCGAGCTGGACAAGCCGAACGCCGATGTCGCCAAGGGCGTCGCCCAGCACATCGCCGCCTTCGCGCCGAAGTACCTCTCCAAGGAGGACGTGCCGGCCGAGGTCGTCGAGTCCGAGCGCCGCATCGCCGAGGAGACCACCCGCGCCGAGGGCAAGCCCGAGGCCGCGATCGGCAAGATCGTCGAGGGTCGTCTCAACGGCTTCTTCAAGGACGCGACGCTGCTCGGCCAGCCGTACGCGCTCGACAACAAGAAGTCCGTCCAGAAGGTCCTGGACGAGGCCGGTGTCACCCTGAAGCGCTTCTCGCGCATCAAGGTCGGCATCTGAGTCCGTACCGCGATCGACGCGCGACCCCTATAGGGTCGACGTGAGTCGTCCGCGTACGCCGTCACGCACGCGTGACGGACGACAGCAGATCTGACGAGGAGGCCATTGCCGCGTATGGGTTGCCCACGACACCCCACCGGCAATGGCCTTCTTCGTATGTGCACCACGTGAAAGAGGCGGGATCTCCCATGACCACCAAGCCCCAGAAGAGCGACGACGGCAAAGTACACGGCCGGTTTATGCTGAAGCTGTCCGGCGAGGCATTCTCCGGTGGCGGGGGCCTGGGTGTGGACCCCGACGTGGTGCACAAGATCGCCCGCGAGATCGCGGCCGTGGTACGGGACGGCGCGCAGATCGCGGTCGTCATCGGCGGCGGCAACTTCTTCCGCGGCGCCGAACTCCAGGTGCGCGGCATGGACCGGGCCCGCTCCGACTACATGGGCATGCTCGGCACCGTCATGAACTGCCTCGCCCTCCAGGACTTCCTGGAGAAGGAGGGCATCGACAGCCGGGTGCAGACCGCCATCACCATGGGGCAGGTCGCCGAGCCGTACATTCCGCTGCGCGCCGTGCGGCACCTGGAGAAGGGCCGAGTGGTCATCTTCGGCGCCGGTATGGGCATGCCGTACTTCTCCACCGACACCACCGCCGCCCAGCGCGCCCTGGAGATCGACGCCGAGGCCCTGCTGATGGGCAAGAACGGGGTCGACGGGGTTTACGACTCCGACCCCAAGACCAACCCCGAGGCCGTCAAGTTCGACGCCCTCGGCTACGGCGAGGTCATCACACGCGACCTCAAGGTCGCCGATGCCACCGCCATCACGCTGTGCCGTGACAACAAGCTCCCGATCCTCGTCTTCGAGCTTCTGACAGAGGGCAATATCGCTCGTGCCGTCAAGGGTGAGAAGATCGGCACGCTGGTGGGTGAGCAGGGCGGCCGGGCCTGACCGGTGAACCCCGGTCCGTACGACAACACCTGACCGGGGGACGGACCCTGGTCGGAGGATGGACAATGTCCTGCCGGTCGGGAACCGTGCAGGAAGAAGACGCGACGCAGCCGGCCGCCGCCACCGACAGTGAACCGCAGCCGGGCCTTACTCAAGACACGCAGGAGCAAGTGGTGATCGAAGAGACCCTCCTCGAGGCCGAGGAGAAGATGGAGAAGGCCGTCGTGGTCGCCAAGGAGGACTTCGCCGCGATTCGCACCGGCCGTGCGCACCCGGCGATGTTCAACAAGATCGTGGCCGACTACTACGGCGCGCCGACGCCGATCAACCAGCTGGCTTCGTTCTCCGTGCCGGAGCCGCGCATGGCGGTCGTGACCCCGTTCGACAAGACGGCGCTGCGCAACATCGAGCAGGCCATCCGTGACTCCGACCTGGGCGTCAACCCCAGCAACGACGGCAACATCATCCGGGTGGTGTTCCCCGAGCTGACCGAGGAGCGCCGCCGCGACTACATCAAGGTCGCCAAGGGCAAGGCCGAGGACTCCAAGGTGTCCATCCGTTCCGTGCGCCGCAAGGCCAAGGACGCGATCGACAAGCTCGTGAAGGACGGCGAGGTCGGCGAGGACGAGGGCCGCCGTGCGGAGAAGGAGCTCGACGACACCACCGCGAAGTACGTCGCCCAGGTGGACGAGCTCCTGAAGCACAAGGAAGCGGAGCTGCTCGAGGTCTGATGAACGACTCTTCCTGGGGCTCTCCGCCTCAAGCCGGGGCACACGGTTCACGAACCGGGGCACAGCCCGCGTACTGGGGACCCGTCGACCAGGGGCCTGTCCAGGGGGCTGCCCCGGCGGGTTCCGCGTACGATGCGCCTGAGGCGCAGCAGACTCGCCCCATGCCCATCGTCCCCGACGGACCCGCACACGGCGGAAACCAGGATGACGACCCGGGGGCCGCTCGGACGGGCGGCCCCCTGTTCCGAGACGAGACGTACCCCTCCGGGACGCCGGACGGGACGTCGTACCGGCCCGGGACACCGGACGGGACGTCGTACCGCCCAGGTACGCCCGACGAGGCGTTCCGTGCGGAGACGTTCCGCCACGAGACCCCGTCGGCACAGCCCCACGCGGCGGTGCCGCAGAATCCGGAATCCATGCCCGACGCCCCACAGCCCGCGCCCGCCCCGCAGAAGAAGAGCGCGGGCCGAGACCTGGGCGCGGCCATAGGCGTCGCGGTCGGGCTCGGTGTGGTGATCGTCGCGTCGCTGTTCATCGTCAAGGCCGTGTTCGTCGGCGTGATAGCGGTCGCCGTCGTTGTGGGTCTGTGGGAGCTGACCAGCAGGCTGCAGGAGCGCAAGGAGATCAAGGCACCGCTCGTGCCGCTCGCGCTCGGCGGCGCCGCGATGGTCGTCGCCGGATACGTCCGGGGGCCCGAGGGCGCCTGGGTCGCCATGGCCCTGACCGCGCTGGCGGTGTTGGTCTGGCGGATGACGGAACCGCCGGAGGGCTACCTCAGGGACGTCACGGCGGGTGTCTTCGCCGCCTTCTACGTCCCCTTCCTGGCCACGTTCGTCGCCCTGATGCTCACCGCGGACGACGGGTCGCAGCGCGTCCTGGTGTTCTTCCTCCTGACGGTCGTCAGCGACACCGGCGCCTACGCCGTCGGCTGGCGCTTCGGCAAGCACAAGCTCGCTCCGCGGATCAGCCCCGGCAAGACCCGTGAGGGACTGCTGGGGGCGGTGTCCTTCGCGATGGTCATGGGCGCGCTGTGCATGCAGTTCCTGATCGACGACGGCACCTGGTGGCAGGGGCTGCTGCTCGGCCTCGCGGTCGCGGCCAGCGCCACGCTCGGCGACCTCGGCGAATCCATGATCAAGCGGGACCTGGGCATCAAGGACATGGGCACGCTCCTCCCCGGTCACGGCGGCATCATGGACCGCCTGGACTCCCTCCTGCCGACGGCTCCGGTCGTGTGGCTGCTGCTCGTGCTGTTCGTCGGGTCCGGCTGACCGGCGGTTCGTACGGGCACGTACGGGTACGTGCGCGAGGTCCGTGGGGGCCCCGTCCCGATCGCTCGGGGCGGGGCCCTTTGCCATGGCCCGGCGGGCCGCGGAGTGGGACGATTTCCTCTGGAGGTCTTTCTCCGGAGGCCCTTCTCCGGAGGTCCTTTCCCTGGAAGGGGGCGGGCGTCATGTCCGACTTCCGCGAATCGATCGACGTCGACCGCAGCCCCGAGGATGTGTGGGCGTACCTCATCGACCCGTCCCACCTGCCCGAATGGCAGGCGAGCGCGGTATCGGCCGAGCCGCTCGACCCCGGGCCGGTCGGTGTCGGCTCCCGGGTACGCGTCACCCGGCACGTCGGCCGCCGGGACATCCCGATGACCATGGAGTACACCGAATACGACCCGCCGCACGCCTGGGCCATGCAGGGCGTCGACGGCCCCATCCGCGGGCACGTCCACGGTGAGATCGACCCGCTCGACGACGGCCGCCGCTCCCGCGTGACCATGGAACTCGACTTCGAGGGCAAGGGCATCGGCAAGGTCCTGCTGCCCCTGGTCGTCCGCCACCAGGTCCGCAAGGAGTTGCCGCTCAACGAACGACTGCTGAAGAACCGGCTGGAGCACGGGATGGCGTAGACCGCGTACCGCCGGCGCGAGAGGCGGCGTGGACCGCGCACCCGCCGGGGTCGCTCCGATCGGGTCACCCGATTGGATCTGCGACACTGGTACGGCCATGCCTAAGCCCGGAGAACTCACCTTTGTCGCGCCGCGCGGAGCCAAGAAGCCGCCGCGGCACCTTGCCGATCTCTCGCCCGCCGAGCGGAAGGAAGCGGTCGCGGAGATCGGTGAGAAGCCGTTCCGTGCCAAGCAGCTTTCGCAGCACTACTTCGCGCGGTACGCGCACGACCCGGCGGAGTGGACCGACATCCCCGCCGGGGCGCGGGAGAAGCTGCGGGAGGCGCTGCTTCCCGAGCTGATGACCGTCGTACGGCATCTGTCGACGGACGAGGGCACCACCCGTAAGACGCTGTGGCGGCTGTTCGACGGCACGCTCGTCGAGTCGGTGCTGATGCGGTACCCGGACCGGGTGACGATGTGCATCAGCTCGCAGGCGGGATGCGGGATGAACTGCCCGTTCTGCGCGACCGGGCAGGCGGGGCTGGACCGGAATCTGTCCACCGCCGAGATCGTGCACCAGATCGTCGACGGGATGCGGGCCCTGCGGGACGGGGACGTGCCCGGGGGGCCCGCCCGGCTCTCCAACATCGTCTTCATGGGGATGGGGGAGCCGCTCGCCAACTACAAGCGCGTGGTCGGGGCGATCCGGGCGCTCACCGACCCCGCGCCGGACGGGCTGGGGCTCTCGCAGCGGGGGATCACCGTGTCGACGGTCGGGCTGGTGCCGGCCATCCACCGGTTCGCCGACGAGGGCTTCAAGTGCCGGCTCGCCATCTCGCTGCACGCGCCGGACGACGAGCTGCGCGACACCCTCGTCCCCGTGAACACGCGGTGGAAGGTGCGCGAGGTCCTCGACGCCGGGTTCGAGTACGTGGAGAAGTCCGGACGGCGCCTGTCGATCGAGTACGCGCTCATCCGGGACATCAACGACCAGGCATGGCGTGGGGACCGGCTCGGGCGGCTGCTGCGGGGCAAGCCCGTGCATGTCAACCTCATCCCGCTGAACCCGACTCCCGGCTCCAAGTGGACCGCCTCCCGGCCCGAGGACGAGAAGGCGTTCGTCGAGGCCATCGCGGCGCACGGGGTGCCTGTCACCGTCCGGGACACCCGTGGTCAGGAGATCGACGGTGCCTGTGGTCAGCTCGCGGCCACCGAGAGGTAATCTGGCCAGGCCATCACATCTTCATATTCCGACAGGGGAGCGCCACAGCGCTGAGAGTGCGGCAACCAGGCCGCAGACCCTCTGAACCTCGCCCAGGTCATTCTGGGTAGGAAGTTCGGTCACCGCTCAAGCTGTTGTGCCCCGCCCGGGTCGTCCGGGCGGGGCCGCGTCTCTTCCTGGCCAACCCCAGGAGGACATCCAGTGCACACCAAGACGATCGTGGCCGCGGCCATAGGGCTCGGCCTCGTCACGCTGTCCGCGTGCGGTTCCGGCGACGCGGACGCCGGGGGAGAGGGATCCGGCTCCAAGACCGTCACCCTCGTCAGCCACGACTCGTGGGCCGTCTCCAAGAGCGTGCTCGCCGACTTCGAGAAGGAGTCCGGGTACAAGGTCAAGGTCCTCACGGACGGCGACGCCGGGCAGGCCGTCAACAAGGCCGTCCTCACCAAGGACAACCCGCAGGGCGATGTCTTCTTCGGCGTCGACAACACCCTGCTGTCGCGCGCCCTCGACAACGGCCTGTTCCAGTCGTACGAGGCGAAGGGGCTGGACCAGGTCGGCAGCGAGTACCAGCTCGACTCCGGCAAGCACCGGGTCACACCGATCGACTACGGCGACATCTGCGTCAACTACGACAAGAAGTACTTCGCCGACCACAAGCTGGCCCCGCCCACGTCGTACGACGATCTGGTCAAGCCCGCGTACAAGAACCTCCTCGTCACCGAGAACGCCTCCACGTCCTCGCCCGGCCTCGGCTTTCTGCTCGGTACCGCCGCGCAGTACGGGGATGGGGGCACCTCCCGCTCGAGCGAAGCCGAGAGTGGGGGAGGCTGGGAGGGCTACTGGAAGCAGCTGAAGGCCAACGGTGTGAAGGTGGTCGACGGCTGGGAGCAGGCCTACAACGAGGAGTTCAGCGGATCCGCCGGCGGCAAGAAGGCGGGGGCCGACCGGCCGCTCGTCGTGTCGTACGCCTCCTCGCCGCCCGCCGAGGTGATCTACGGCGACCCCAAGCCGAGCACCGCCCCGACCGGGGTCGCGACCGGCACCTGCTTCCGGCAGATCGAGTTCGCCGGGCTGCTGAGCAACGCGCGCAACAGCGCCGGCGGCAAGGCGCTGATCGACTTCCTGATCACCAAGGAGTTCCAGGAGGACATGCCGCTCAACATGTTCGTCTACCCGGTGCTGAAGGGCGCGAGCGTGCCCGCCGAGTTCACGCAGTACGGGCCCGCCGCCAAGGACCCCGAGACCATGGACCCGGCGAAGATCGCCGACCACCGTGACCAGTGGGTCAAGTCGTGGACCTCGCTCGTACTGAAGTAACCCCCGCGAAGCGGCGGTCCCCAAGCGCGGCGCGGCTCGGGCTCATGGTCCTGCCCGTCGCGTTCTTCGGGATCTTCTTCGCCTACCCCGTCGCCGCGATCGTCGCGCGCGGACTGAAGGTCGACGGGGCGTGGCGGTTCGGGCGGCTGGGGGAGGTGCTGGCCCAGTCCGACATCCGGCACGTGCTGTGGTTCACCACCTGGCAGGCGCTCGCCTCCACCGCGCTCACCCTGCTGGTGGCGCTGCCCGGGGCGTACGTCTTCGCGCGCCTCGAGTTCCCCGGCAAGCAGGTGCTGCGGGCCGTGGTCACCGTGCCGTTCGTGCTGCCGACGGTCGTCGTCGGTACGGCGTTCCTGGCGCTCGTCGGGCGCGGCGGACTCCTGGACGACCTGTGGGGCGTACGGCTGGACACGACCGTGTGGGCGATCCTGCTGGCGCATGTCTTCTTCAACTACGCGGTCGTCGTACGGACGGTGGGCGGGCTGTGGGGCCAGCTCGACCCACGGCAGGAGGAGGCCGCGCGGATGCTGGGCGCGTCCCGCCTGCGGGCCTGGCGCACGGTCACCCTGCCCGCCCTCGGGCCCGCCGTGGCCGCGGCCGCGCTGATGGTCTTCCTCTTCACCTTCACCTCCTTCGGTGTGGTCCAGATCCTCGGCGGACCGACCTTCTCCACCCTCGAAGTGGAGATCTACCGGCAGACCTCCGAGATCTTCGACCTGTCCACGGCGGCCGTCCTGACGATCGTCCAGTTCGTGGCGGTGGGCGCGATCCTCGTCGTACACGCCTGGACCGTACGGCGGCGGGAGACCGCGCTGCGGCTGGTGGACGCGAACCTGACCGCGCGGCGGCCGCGCGGGGCCGGGCAGTGGGCACTGCTGGCCGGGGTGCTCGCGAGCATCGGCGTGCTGCTGGTGCTGCCGCTCGCCGTGCTGGTGCAGCGGTCCCTGGACGCACCGGACTTCGCCTACTACCGGGCGCTGACCAGCGAGGACGGCAATGTCTTCCTGGTCCCGCCGATCGAGGCGATCGGCAACTCGCTGGAGTACGCCCTGGCCGCGACCGTCATCGCGGTGGTGATCGGTGGGCTGGCCGCGGCGGCGCTCACCCGCCGGGACGCCGGACGGCTCGTCCGTGGCTTCGACGCGCTGCTGATGTTGCCGCTGGGCGTGTCCGCGGTGACCGTCGGCTTCGGGTTCCTCATCGCGCTGGACGAGCCCCCGCTGAACCTGCGGAGCAGCTGGATCCTCGTCCCGCTCGCCCAGGCGCTGGTCGGCGTCCCCTTCGTCGTACGGACCATGCTGCCCGTGCTGCGGGCGGTGGACCAGCGGCTGCGCGAGGCGGCGGCGGTGCTGGGGGCGTCGCCCTGGCGGGTGTGGCGGGAGGTGGACCTGCCGATGGTGCGGCGGGCGCTGCTCGTCGCGGCCGGGTTCGCCTTCGCGGTGTCGCTCGGGGAGTTCGGCGCGACCGTGTTCATCGCGCGGCCCGACAACCCGACGCTGCCGGTGGCGGTGGCGCGGCTGCTCGGGCGGGCCGGTGAGCTCAACTACGGGCAGGCGATGGCCCTGTCGACGATTCTGATGGTGGTGTGCGCGGTGGCCCTGCTGGTGCTGGAGAGGCTGCGGACCGACCGGACGGGGGAGTTCTGATGGCATCGGCCCTGCTGGACCTTGACGCCGCGACGGTGCGCTTCGGTGGGCGGGCGGTGCTCGACGCCGTGGATCTCGAGGTCGCCGAGCACGAGGTGGTGTGTGTGCTCGGGCCGAGCGGCAGCGGCAAGTCGACGCTGCTGCGGGCGGTCGCCGGGCTGCAGCCCCTCGACTCCGGGCGGGTGTCGCTCGACGGGCGCGACCAGGCGCGGGTGCCCGCGCACCGGCGGGAGCTCGGGCTGATGTTCCAGGACCATCAGCTGTTCCCGCAGCGGGACGTCGGCGGCAATGTGGCCTTCGGGCTGCGGATGCACGGCGCCTCCCGGAAGGAACAGGACGAGCGGGTACGGGAGTTGCTGGACCTGGTCGGTCTTCCCGGTGCCGCCCGTCGCGCCGTCGCCGCGCTCTCCGGGGGTGAGCAGCAGCGGGTCGCGCTGGCCCGGGCGCTCGCGCCCCGGCCCCGGCTGCTGATGCTCGACGAGCCGCTCGGTCAGCTGGACCGTTCGCTGCGGGAGCGGCTGGTCGTCGAACTCAGGGAGCTGTTCGGGCGGTTGGGCACGACGGTCCTCGCCGTCACCCACGACCAGGGCGAGGCGTTCGCGCTCGCCGACCGGGTGGTGGTGATGCGGGACGGGCGGATCGCGCAGTCCGGTACGCCTCTTGAGGTGTGGCAGCGGCCGGCGGACGCGTTCGTCGCCCGCTTCCTCGGCTTCGAGAACGTGGTGGAGGCGAACGTCACCGGCGAGGTCGCGGTCACGGCCTGGGGCAAGGTGCCGGTGCCGGGCGGTTCACCGCAGGGGGTGCGGATGCTGCTGGTCCGTCCTGCGGGGGTGCGGCTGGCCGGGGCGGACGAGGGGCTGCGTTGTACGGTCCTCGGGCGCACCTTCAAGGGCACGCATGTCGCTGTTCGCCTTCAGCCGGAGGGGGCGCCCAGGCTGGAGGCGGCGTGTGCGCTGCGGGAGGCGCCGGAGGTGGGTGGTGTGGTGGGGGTGGTGTTCGACCCTGCCGAGGCTGTGGTGCTGGAGGCTTCCTGAGCTAGGCGTTCTGGTGCGGGGCGGGGGTGGGGCGCGCGGCCCGGCGCTGCCGGGGTGCCTCCCCCACTCTCGGCTTCGCTCGAGCGGGGGGACCCCCATCGCCCACCCGTGCCGCCCCAGCGGCACGATTGTCCGCAGCTACGACAGTTACGGCGGCAACGACCCGCAGCTACGACAGTTGCGGCGGCTACGACCCGCAGCTGCGCGGCAGACGTGAGTGCAACCCCCAAGGGGCGCGGGGAACTGCGCGACCAGCCCACGACGACCCGCGCCCGAACGACGCCCGCGGCCACGCAGTGTGGCCCGTCCCTTGGTGGGGCGGGCCACTTGGTGTTGGGGGGTGGGTCAGCGGTTGTCGGAGCCTCGGCGGCGGAGGCCGAAGAAGACCGCGCCGCCGCCGATGACGACGAGCACGGCCGCGATGCCGGCGATCAGACCGGTGTTGGAGGCGCCGGTCTCGGCGAGGTTGGACTCCTGGGCCGCGGGCGACGGGGCGTTGCTCGCGGAGGGTGCCGCGCTGTCGCCCGACGAGTCCGACGGGCTCGGGGACTCGGTGTCGGCCGGGGTCGAGGCGGACTCCGACGGCGTACCGGACTCCGACTCCGACTCCGAGGGGGAGGCGGACGGGGAGGAGGACTCCTCGGCCTTGCATGCCTCGGCCGGGGTGGTGAGGTTGCCGGCGATGTCCGCGTCGACCAGGACCTTCTCGTTCTTGACGGCCTTGATGTGGATCCGGTAGACGGCGTTCGGCTCCCAGTTCTCGGCGAAGGTGACCGTGGTGCCCTTCTTGGAGCCCTCGACCGTCTGCTCGCCGACCTGCCGGAGGTCGGCGCCGTTGTTCTCGAGGAAGACGGTCACGACGGCCGGGACGCCCGAGGCGTCCTTGTCGGTGACGGTGATGACGCCCTTCGAGCCGTCACAGCCGGCAGCGGCGGAGAAGTCGCCTATCTCACAGGCCAGCGCGGTGCCGGCGGCGCTGAACGCGAGGGCGGCGGAGGCGGCGGTGACGCCGAGGATACGCGCCGAACGAGCGGCGGTACGGCGGGAAAGGGACACGTTTGTCCTTTACGGGAAGCGCAACTGCGGGGGGTGGAGGGGGAGATGGCGCCCCCGGTGATGCCGAGTGCGTCACCATCCCCAGCAGACTCACAGGTCTATAAGCGTTCCATAAGAAGTGTCAATGCGGGGAGGCCTCTGAGGACTTGGCTTTGCCCGCTTATTAACCACCGAGACGTTTCAACGCCTCCGGAGCCTCCTCGATCCGGTCAACGAGGGCGATACGGGACTCCATCGACCGCTCCCGGGCGAGACTGCGCAAGAGCGGCCAGGCGGGCAGGTGTTCCGTCCAGTGCGCCCGGTCCACGAGCACCATCGGCGTCGGCTCGCCCCGCGACTCGTAGTAGTTGGGCGTCGTGTTGTCGAAGATCTCCTGTACGGTCCCGGCGGCGCCCGGCAGGAAGACCACTCCGGCGTTGCAGCGGGCCAGCAGGCCGTCCTCGCGGGTGGCGTTGGAGAAGTACTTGGCGATGTGCGCCGCGAACGGGTTCGGCGGCTCGTGGCCGTAGAACCAGGTGGGGATGCCCACGGAGGGGCCGCCGCCGGGCCAGTTCGCGCGTACCTCGAAGGCGGCCCGCGCCCAGTCGGTGACCGAGGGCGTGAACTTCGGCGCCTTGGCGAGCAGTCGCAGGGCGTCGGTCAGCATCCCGCCGTCGAACGGGGCGGCGTACGCGCCGAGGTTCGCCGCCTCCATCGCGCCGGGGCCGCCGCCGGTCGCCACCGTGAGCCCCGCGCGGGCGAGTTCACGGCCGAGGCGGGCCGCGCCGGCGTACGCGTCCGTGCCGCGCGCCATGGCGTGGCCGCCCATCACGCCCACCACCCGGGCATCGGCGAGGAGTTCGTCGAGCGCGTCCGAGACGGCGTCGTCGTGGATCGAGCGGAGCATCGAGCCGAAGATGTCGCCGTCGGCCTTCGTCTGCTGGAACCAGGCGTAGGTGCGGGCGTCCGGGGTCGCCTCGTACCCCTCGTCGAGGGTCTCGAACAACTCGTCGGGGGTGTAGACGAATCCGCGGTACGGGTCGAAGGACAGACCCGGTACGGGCGGGAAGACCAGGGCGCCAGAGGCGCGGGCCTTGGCTGCGGCGTCCGGTGCCATCGGGCAGCCCAGGAACAGGGCGGCCGAGGTGTCGAGCGCGAGCAGGACGTCCGTACGGTCCGTCAGGTCGACGGACTGGATCCGGAAGGGGGAGAGGGTGCCGAAGTCGCGGATCACCTCGTCGAACTCGGCGAGGGACTCGATCTCACGGTCGTGGGAACCGTCGAACGGCTGGGCGGGTGTCGTCGGATGCACCCGCCCATGCTAGGCACTGCCGTACGGCGGACCGGCCGGGTTCGGTCAGCTCTCGACGGCCGACGGGTCCATCCAGACGATTTCCCAGATGTGGCCGTCGAGGTCGTCGAAGGAACGGCCGTACATGAAGCCCATGTCCTGCGTCTGGCCACTGGGCGAACCGCCGAGCGACAGCGCCCGGTCGACCAGCTCGTCGACCTTCTCGCGGCTCTCGGCGCTCAGTGCGACGAGGACCTCGCTGGTCTTCGTGGCGTCCGCGATCTCCTTCTTGGTGAAGGTCGAGTAGAACGGCTTGGTGAGCAGCATCGCGACGATCGTGTCGCTGATGACCACGGAGGCGGCGTTGTCGTCGCTGAACTGGGGATTGATCGAGTAGCCCAGTTCCGTGAAGAACTTCTTCGAGGCGTCGAGGTCGTTCACGGGCAGGTTGACGAAGATCATCTGCTGGTAGGCGGGGGTGGTCATCGGGCTCTCCCATCGGGTGCGGTGCGCTGTGTGCGTCTCGTGCGTGCTCGTGCTGTTCGGTGGGGTAGACCGGGGGGTCGCGCGGAACTCATCGGTGGGCGCGATCTTTTTTCGTACGAGTTCTTCAGCGGGCCAGGGGGAGGGACGCGAGCTCCGCCACCAGGAGGGTCAGCGGGACGAAGAGGGTCAGGAGCGCGCCGGTGCGCATCGCGGCGGCGGTGCGCAGTGTCTTCGTGGGGGCGCCGAGGCGGAGCAGGGCGGCGGTGGTGTCGGCGCGGGCCTGCCGTGCCTCCACGGCGGCCGTGAGGAGCGTGGCGAGCGTGCAGCCCGCCACTACGGCGGCGCCGAGGGCGGTGAGGGGGCCGGAGGAGGGGTCCGCGGGGTCGTACAGGGCGGCCACCGTGTACGCGCCCGAGGCGACCGCGCAGACCACGCCCAGGGGGCGGCCGATGCGGGAGGCCTCCTGCATCAGGCCGCGGCCCGCGAGGAGACGGAGGGCGCCGGGGCGGGCGGTCTGCAGGAGGCGGCCACAGAGGTGGGTGAGGCCGGGGCCGGCGAGGGCGAGGCCGATCGCGGTGAGGGTCCAGCCCAGGAGGACCGCGGTGGGGGCGGTGGGGAGGCCGGTGGGGAGGGGGAGGTCGGTGGCGGTCGAGGTACGGCTGGCGTAGCCCTCCACGGCCAGGCCGGTGGCCAGGAGGGCGGCGCCCCAGGGGAGCGCGGTGGGGTTGAGCGGCGGGGCGTCGGGCTGGTGGTCCGGGGTGGGGTGGGTGCCGTCGGCCGGGGCTGGGGGGTGGGCCGCGCTGCCCGGCGCTGTCGGGGTGCCGTCCGTGCCCACCCTCCCCCACTCTCGGCTTCGCTCGAGCGGGGGGACCCCCATCGCCCCAGCGGCACGACTGCCCGCGGGCTGACGAAGGGGCTGGATGCTGCCGTCGGTCGCGGCGTGGGGCGCGGGCTGGTGGTGGGGTTGGGTGCCGTCGTCGGTCGCGGTGTGGGGCGTGGGCTGGTGGGTGCCGTAGCGGGCGTAGTCGCCGAATCTTGCTCTTGGGGACGGGCGTCCGCTTGTGCCCAGGTGTCCGACGCGTGGGGCTGCCAGGCGGGTGTCCCTGGGGCGGAGCATCAGGGACACCGATACCGATGCGGTGGCCGGGACCAGGGAGAGCAGGGTCAGGGCTGCCGGCAGTGGCAGGCGGTGGTCCGCCGCGAGGAAGTCGGCTGCCGCTCCGTCGAAGGGCATGCCCGTGAGGTCGCCGCGGAGGTGGAGGAAGACGAGGAGGGCCAGCATCGAGCCGAGGAGCGTCGACAGGGCTGTCGTCGTGGCCGAGACGGCCATCAGACGGGCCGGGCCCAGGCCGATGGCCGCCAGGCCGGGGCGGGGGCGGGTGCCGGGGTCGGTGCGGGCGACCGCGAGGGCGAGGTGGACCGTCGCGGACAGGGGGACCGCGCACCAGGTGAGACGGAGGAGGGAGGCCGGTGAGGCCTCCGGGTGGGTCAGGGCGTGGCCCAGGGTGGAGAGGAGGAGGAAGCCGGTGGCCGCCGAGGCCGCCGCCACCAGGAGGCGGCGGAGCTGGACGGCGGGGTGGGCGGTGCGGGTCAGACGGAGAGCGAGCACGTGGCCCCCCGGCCTTCCGGTCCGGCCCCCCGGCCTTCCGGCGTGCCCTTCAGCTCGTGCGGTTCTGTGATCGGGGGGAGGTGGAGCGTGTTGACGCGGCGGCCGTCCAGGAGGGTCACCCGGCGGTCGGCCAGGGCCGCGGTTTCCGGGTCGTGGGTGGCCAGGACGACCGTGATGCCGTGGGAGCGGGCGGCCGTGGTGAGGGTGCGCAGGACGTGGGCGCGGTCGGCGCGGTGGAGGGGGGCCGTCGGCTCGTCGGCGAAGAGGACGGAAGGGGCGGGAGCCAGGGCTCGGGTGATGCAGACGCGCTGGCGTTCGGCCTGGGTGAGTTCGTGCGGGCGGCTGCGGGACCTGTCGCCGACGTCGAGGCGTTCCAGCCACTCCAGCGCGGCGACCTTGGCGCGGCGGCGGCTGGTGCCGCGCAGCATCAGGGGGAGGGCCGCGTTCTCCCAGACGTTCAGCTCGGGGACGAGGACCGGGGCCGGGTCGATCCAGCCGAAGCGGTCGCGACGCAGCCGCTCGCGGGCCATCGGGCCCATGGTGTGCACGGGGACGCTGTTGAACCAGACCTCGCCGCGCTGGGTGGGCACCAGGCCGGACAGACAGTGCAGCAGGGTCGTCTTGCCGCTGCCGCGCGGTCCGCTGACGGCGAGGATCTCGCCCTCCCGGACGCCCAGCGAGACTCCGCCGAGCGCCGGTGAGCCGTCGCGGTGCGTGTAGTGCAGCGAGCGTGCCCAGAGCACGTCGTTGTCCGGCGGGGCCTCCATGGGCGTACACCTCGGTTCAGATCCGTAGTTCCCGTGCCTGTCCCCCGTCCGGGGGAACGAAGGCAGGGGCGATCGGTCACGAGCACGCTAAGGAGGTCGCGGCGGGCATCCGCACAGCACACGGCCCCGGGCCGCCGTTTCTCACTCGAACGGCGGACACCGGGGCCGGTGCTGATCACAGGGTCAGTTGATCACAGCTTCGTCCATGCCTCCGTCAGCGTCGCGCGCAGGATCTGCTCGATCTCGTCGAACGTCTCCTGGTTGGAGATCAGCGGCGGGGCGAGCTGGACGACCGGGTCGCCGCGGTCGTCGGCACGGCAGTACAGGCCGTTCTCGAAGAGGGCCTTGGACAGGAAGCCGTACAGGACGCGCTCGGTCTCCTCGGCGTTGAAGGACTCCTTCGTCGCCTTGTCCTTGACGAGCTCGATGCCGTAGAAGAAGCCGTTGCCGCGGACGTCGCCGACGATCGGCAGGTCGTGCAGCTTCTGCAGGGTCTGCAGGAACGCGGACTCGTTGTCGAGGACGTGCTGGTTGAGGCCCTCGCGCTCGAACAGGTCGAGGTTGGCGAGGCCGACCGCCGCCGAGACGGGGTGGCCGCCGAAGGTGTAGCCGTGCAGGAAGGTGTTGTCGCCCTTGTAGAACGGCTCGGCGAGCTTGTCGGAGATGATGCAGGCGCCGATGGGGGAGTACCCGGACGTCATGCCCTTGGCGCAGGTGATCATGTCCGGGACGTAGCCGAACTTGTCGCAGGCGAACATGGTGCCCAGCCGGCCGAAGGCGCAGATGACCTCGTCGGAGACCAGGAGCACGTCGTACTGGTCGCAGATCTCGCGGACGCGCTGGAAGTAGCCGGGCGGGGGCGGGAAGCAGCCGCCCGCGTTCTGTACCGGCTCCAGGAAGACCGCGGCGACGGTGTCGGGGCCCTCGAACAGGATCTGCTGCTCGATCTGGTCGGCGGCCCAGCGGCCGAAGGCCTCCGGGTCGTCGCCGAAGATCGGGGCGCGGTAGATGTTGGTGTTCGGGACCTTGTGCGCGCCGGGGACCAGCGGCTCGAAGGGGGCCTTCAGGCCGGGCAGGCCGGTGATGGACAGGGCGCCCTGCGGGGTGCCGTGGTAGGCGACCGCGCGGGAGATGACCTTGTACTTGGTCGGCTTGCCCTTGAGCTTGAAGTACTGCTTGGCCAGCTTCCACGCGGTCTCGACGGCCTCGCCGCCGCCGGTGGTGAAGAAGACCTTGTTGAGGTCGCCCGGCGCGTAGTCGGCGAGACGCTCCGCCAGCTCGACGGCCTTGGGGTGGGCGTAGGACCAGACCGGGAAGAACGCCAGCTCCTGCGCCTGCTTGAAGGCGGTCTCGGCCAGCTCCGTGCGGCCGTGACCGGCCTGCACCACGAACAGGCCCGCGAGACCGTCGAGGTAGCGCTTGCCCTTGTCGTCGTAGATGTAGGTGCCCTCGCCCCGGACGATCGTCGGAACCGGGGAGTTCTCGTACGAGGACATGCGGGTGAAGTGCATCCACAGGTGGTCGTACGCGGTGCGGCTGAGGTCCTTGGAGCTCACGGTTATCGGGTCCTCACGGTTATCGGGTTCCCCACATGTAGGTCTGCTTCTTGAGCTTCAGATAGACGAAGCTCTCGGTGGAGCGCACGCCGGGCAGGGCACGGATGCGTTTGTTGATGACGTCCAGCAGGTGGTCGTCGTCCTCGCAGACGATCTCGGCGAGGATGTCGAACGAGCCCGCGGTCATCACCACGTACTCGACCTCGGGCATGTCGGTGAGCGCGTCGGCTATGGACTCCACGTCGCCCTCGACGTTGATGCCGACCATCGCCTGCCGGCGGAAGCCCACGGTGAGTGGGTCCGTGACGGCGACGATCTGCATCACGCCCTGGTCGAGCAGCTTCTGGACGCGCTGACGCACGGCCGCCTCGGACAGGCCCACCGCCTTGCCGATCGCGGCGTACGGCCGGCGGCCGTCCTCCTGGAGCTGTTCGATGATGGCGAGGCTGACGGCATCCAGATGCGGGGTGCCGTTCCTGGACTCGCGGGAGTCCCTGTGCTCTGCGCTTCGACTGGCCACGGCCTCACTGTGCACGACGTCTCGACAGTTCCGCAAGGCCGAGGCGATGAAATTCGTTGTTTACGTCATGGAGATCTGCGGAATCCGTAGCCTTGGTGGGATCAGGGGTGTTGAAAACGTCGGGGCAAGGATTAGTGTGGTGTCTCAGTCCATGGACACATGGACTGCATGGACTCATGGCATACGCGAACTTGGAGGGCCGGTCAGTGAGCACCGAGCTGCGTCGTCTGCGGAACTACATCGACGGTGAGTTCCGGGACGCCGCCGACGGACGGACCACCGAGGTGGTCAACCCCGCGACGGGCGAGGCGTACGCCAGCGCGCCGCTGTCCGGCGCGGCAGACGTGGACGCCGCGATGGCGGCCGCCGCCGCGGCCTTCCCGGGCTGGCGCGACACCACCCCCGCCGAGCGCCAGAAGGCCCTGCTGAAGATCGCGGACGCCTTCGAGGAGCGCGCCGAGGAACTCATCGCGGCCGAGGTGGAGAACACGGGCAAGCCGATCGGGCTGACCCGCTCCGAGGAGATCCCGCCGATGGTCGACCAGATCCGCTTCTTCGCGGGCGCGGCCCGGATGCTGGAGGGGCGCAGCGCGGGCGAGTACATGGACGGGATGACGTCCATCGTCCGCCGCGAGCCGGTCGGCGTCTGCGCGCAGGTCGCGCCGTGGAACTACCCGATGATGATGGCCGTGTGGAAGTTCGCCCCGGCGATCGCGGCCGGCAACACGGTCGTCCTGAAGCCGTCCGACACCACCCCGGCCTCCACCGTCCTGATCGCCGAGATCCTCGGCTCGATCCTGCCCAAGGGCGTCTTCAACGTCGTCACCGGCGACCGTGACACCGGCCGGCTGATGGTGGAGCACCCGACCCCGGCGATGGCCTCCATCACCGGCTCGGTGCGGGCCGGCATGTCGGTCGCCGAGTCGGCGGCCAAGGACGTCAAGCGCGTCCACCTGGAGCTGGGCGGCAAGGCGCCGGTCGTCGTCTTCGAGGACACCGACATCGCCAAGGCCGTCGAGGACATCTCCGTGGCGGGCTTCTTCAACGCCGGCCAGGACTGTACGGCGGCCACCCGCGTCCTCGTCCAGGCGTCGATCCACGACGAGTTCGTGGCCGCGCTCGCGAAGGCCGCGTCCGAGACGAAGACCGGGCAGCCGGACGACGAGGACGTGCTGTACGGGCCGCTGAACAACCCCAACCAGCTGAAGCAGGTCACCGGCTTCATCGAGCGCCTCCCCGCGCACGCCAAGGTCGAGGCGGGCGGCCACCAGGTCGGCGACAAGGGCTACTTCTACGCGCCGACCGTCGTCTCCGGCCTGAAGCAGGACGACGAGATCATCCAGAAGGAGGTCTTCGGCCCGGTCATCACCGTCCAGTCCTTCTCGGACGAGGAGCAGGCCGTGACGTGGGCCAACGGCGTCGAGTACGCCCTCGCCTCCTCGGTGTGGACCAAGGACCACGGGCGTGCGATGCGCATGTCCAAGAAGCTCGACTTCGGCTGCGTCTGGATCAACACCCACATCCCGCTCGTCGCCGAGATGCCGCACGGCGGCTTCAAGAAGTCCGGGTACGGCAAGGACCTGTCGGGGTACGGCTTCGACGACTACACGCGGATCAAGCACGTCATGACGTCCCTGGACGCGTAGCGCTCCGCGGGTTGGCCGGTTTTCGTCTGCGGGCCCGCTGTGGCTGGTCGCGCAGTTCCCCGCGCCCCTTCGGGGGCGCGGGGTGTGCGACATGCTGCTTCAGGAGGCCCGATTGACCTCGCCCTCGTCCCTCTCCCGCCGCTCGCTTCTGCGTGCCGCCGGCTCCACCACCGCCCTGGGGGCCCTCGCAGGGTGCGGGGTGCGGGCCGCCTATGTGCAGCCCGGTGAGCGGGCCGGGGTCGATGTGTCCGCCAGTGACAAGCAACTGACCTGGGCGAACTGGCCGCTGTACATCGACACGGACGACGACGACCCGACGGAGCGGCCGACGCTGGAGGCGTTCACGAAGCGCACCGGCATCTCCGTCGACTACGCCGAGGAGATCAACGACAACGACGAGTTCTTCGGCAAGATCAGCCCCGCGCTGATGAACCATCAACAGACCGGCCGGGACCTGATCGTCACCAGCGACTGGATGTGCGCGCGGTTCGTACGGCTGGGCTGGGTGCAGGAGATGGACCGTGCCCGGCAGCCGAACGTCACCAAGTACCTTGATCCGCTTCTGCGTTCCCCCGCCTTCGACCCCGGCCGCGTGTACACCGTGCCGTGGCAGTCCGGCATCACGGGCATCGCCTACAACCGGCGCAGGCTCGGCCGCGAGATACGCAGCGTGTCGGAGCTGTGGGCGAGCGACTTGAAGGGCCGCGTCACCCTCCTCTCCGGTCTGGACGAGGCGTTCGCGCTGCTGATGCAGGGCAACGGCGTCGACATCACGAAGTGGACGGCCGACGACTTCCACACGGTGTGCGACGAGGTGGAGAAGCAGGTCGGGAACGGCCAGATACGCCGCTTCACCGGCAACGACTACACCAAGGACCTGGTGAGCGGTGACGTCCTGGCCTGCCAGGCGTACTCCGGTGACGTCATCCAGCTCCAGGCGGACAACCCCGACATCCGCTTCGTCGTCCCCGAGGAGGGCGCGGAGCTGTGGTCGGACTCCCTGATGATCCCCGACCTCGCCCGCCACAAGACCAATGCCGAGCGGCTCGTCGACTACTACTACGAGCCCGAGGTGGCCGCCGAGCTCGCGGCCTGGGTCAACTACGTCTGCCCCGTCCCCGCCGCACAGGCGGTCCTCGCCGACTCCGACGACGAGGAGACGGCCGCCCTCGCCGACAACCCGCTGATCTTCCCCGACACGGCCATGCGCGACCGCCTCGCCATCGCCCGCGACATCACCTCGACGGAACGGCTGGAGTTCACCAGGCGGTGGAACGTGATCGTGGGGCTGTGAGCCGAGGCGGTCGGTGGCTGTGACGAGGATTTTCGGTTGGCACGAAAGAGGGATGGTTGGCGCTGGACGGCGTGTGTGCGGGCTCACTGCGACGTAGAGATCAAGGCGCCGCCGCACGCGCACTCTCGCGCCGCGCACTTCCGAAGTGATGGGGTTGAGAGCCCGGATGACAGGTGGGTGGCCCCGGCGGGACCAGGTGCGGGCGTGCCGGTGGCATGCCTGTTCCTCCCTGGCCGAGCCTGACAGGCTTCGCGGCTGTCATCGGCCGGCGCGGCCGAGGGCCAACCACTCCCGGCACGTACCGCTCAGGCCGCGAGGAACCGGAGCTGCTCGACGACTTCGCCGTGCTCCCGCCGGGTGAAGGTGGCCGAACGCCTGCCCACCTCGCTGCCGCGGACGACGACACTCCAGCCGGGCCGTACGTCGACCGACACCTGGAGCAGGTGACTGTCGGGGCTGGTGATCGTGATGAACGGCTCTTCGTCGGCGTACGGGTCGGGCTCACCCTCGGTCAGCGCTCGACCGAACCAGTACTCCTCGACCATCTTCCCCCCGCGGTGGCGGTGGACGGCTGCCGTGGACGTGGCGTCGGGGCCGAAGCCGACCTGGTGGACGACTGACGCGGTCCATTCCCCCTCGGCCACCGGCGGGGTGTGTTGCCGGATCAGCATGTCGGGGTATTCCTTGATCACGTTCTGCATGTCGGCGATGTGTTTCTCGACGCCGGTGGTCGCCACTCCCAGCATTTCCACGTAGACATCGGACGAGTGGTAGTGCGCGTGCATGTCCCACTTGCGGTTGTTCCAGCCGACGAAGTCCACCAGGAAGAACTGGATGCAGTTGTCCCTCTCCAGCTCGTATCCGTCGTCCTGAGGCCGCCGGTCCAACGATTCCATGACCCTCCTTCACCAGTCGGATTCAGACGGTCTTGATGGTGCCGCCGTCGATGACGTAGTCGGCGCCGGTGATGTTGCCGGCCACGTCGGACAGGAGGAACGCGATCAGGGCCGCCACTTCCTCCGCTTCGGTCATGCGGCCGGTCGTGACGTTCTGGCCCTTCACCATCTGCCGGCGGAAGTCGGCAAGACTCATGCCGGACGCGGCGGCCCACTGGGCAACCGCGCCGCCCGGGTCCGAGTAGACGGAGGTGTTGACCAAGCCGGGGGAAATGGTGTTCACCCGTACACCCTGGGGACCGAACTCCTCGGACAGCGCCTTGCCGATCGCGGTGACCGCCGCCTTGGCCGAGCTGATGGCGGGCGGGAAGCCTCCGGACATCAGCGCCATGATGGACGAGACGTTGACGATCGCTCCACGGCGCTCGATCAGGCTGGGCAGGGCCGCCCGGGTGGCACGGACGGTGCTGAGCACGTTCATGTCGAACGCGCTGGTCCACTCGGACTCGGTGACATCGAGGAAGCCGACGGTCGCCCCGTCCCCGCCTCCCACGTTGTTCACCAGCAGATCGATGCCGCCCAGCTCGGCCAGCGCGCCGTCGATGAGAGCGGAGACCCCTTCCGCGGTGCCCAGGTCCGCCGACACCGCATGCGCACCGGTCTCCTTCAACTCGGGCGTGACGGTACGGGCGGCGCCCACGACACGGACACCCTCGCCGATCAGGGTCCGGACGGTGGCCAGTCCAATGCCCCGGCTGGCGCCGGTGACGACAGCGGTCTTGTTGGTGAGGTTGAGGTTCATGACACTCCAATTTCTCGAACTGTGGATACACAAGGGGGATGGTGAGCAGGCGGGGCGGGCTGGACGCGGCATCCGGTCGTGTCGGGCCCAGCCGCCGACGTATGGCCGTCGTCAGCCGGCGAACCGGGTGCTGGGGGTCGGCTGCGGCAGCGTGAGGCCGGCCTGGTCGGCGACCTTGGCCAGGGCGTCGACGATCTCGGTGCGGCGGGCGTTGGCCGGGTTGGTGGTGTCGAACATCGGCGGGTTGAGCTTGGCGCGGTGGGCGTCGGCGACGTCCCGGCCGCTGAGTCGGCCGTGGCCCGGCGGGCTGTGGCCGAGCACGCCCATGTTGTAGCGCTGCGCGGGGAGGCGCCCTGGTGGTTGCGGTGGTCGGCGCCGGGCGGGCCGAACCTGGTGGCCAGGACGGCCTGGTCGCGGCGCCCCTGGAGCGTCTCGCCCACGATCTCCCGCACGGAGTAGACCGTGGGAGAACTGACGGAGCTCGGCCGCCCTGGACCCGACGACGACTCGACGGCACTGCTGATCGGTCTGCGGGTCAGCCGCGTTCAGCCCGTCGTCCACCCCACCCGCCCGGCAGTTCAGTGCCGGTTGTCCTCGTATCCGGCGGAGTGCGGTCACCCCGGCCAGTGGGGCGCTTCAGTCGCGGATGGTCAGGCCGCCGTCGACCGCCCAGGCCTGCCCGTTGACCCACTCCGCGTCGTCGGACAGCAGGAAGGCGGCGGCCGCGGCCACATCCGCGGGCTTGCCCAGTCGTGGACTGCGCATCGTGGACAGAATCCGGGCCTGCCACTCCTCGCCGATCTGCTCCTTCGCGATTTCGGTCAGGGTCACGCCGACCCCGAGGGTGTTGGCGCGGATGTTCTGCTTGCCCCACGCGGAGGCGACGTGCCGGGCCAGCGAGTTGATGGCGGCCTTGGACGCCCCGTAGGCCGGGCGCTCGGGCTCACCGATCCAGGCCGCGCCCGCCGAGGTGTTGAGGATCGCCCCGCCGCCCTGCTGCAGCAGGTGGGGGATGACCTCACGGATGGCGATGGCGTAGCCGAACAGGTTTACCTCGAAGGTACGCCGCCACACGGCCACATCCATGTCCAGCAGGTTCTTGTCCCGGGCCAGGTGCTGGGCGGAGAGTTCGGCGCCGACGTTGAACAGCCCGTCGATCCCGCCGAACTCCGTGGCGGCGGTGTCGACGAGCGCCTTGATCGAGTCCTCGTCGGCCAGGTCGAACTTCACTGCGATCGCCTTGCCGCCGGCCTCGTTCAGACGCTTGGCCAGCACCTGCCCGGCATCGAGGTCTCTGCCACCGATGACGACCGAGGCACCCTCCTCCGAGAGCCGCTCGGCCGTTGCCGCCCCGATCCCGGCGGTAGCCCCGGCGATGACGATCCGCTTGCCCTTCAAACCCTTCATGTCTCTTTCCCTCTGCTCTGTGGCCTGTGCACCGCTTCCTGATCGGTCCACGGCATGGATGAGGCCGTTGTCCGTCGCGATGACGTTCCGGGCTCCACGTTAACCCACACTTGTTGGTTTACAAACACTCGATGGAAAAACGACATGTGTTGTATTTATAGGGTCGGGCGCGGTAGGCTACGGAGGATGTCCATGACCAAGAGCAGCAGCGCCCAGCCGGGTGACCGACGCGTACGGCGCACCCGGGCGGCCCTGCAGCGCGCCCTGATCGACCTCGTCGAGGAGCGCGACCTCTCGCAGATCGGCGTCGCCGACGTCGTCGAGCGGGCCGAGGTGAACCGCTCGACGTTCTACGCCCACTACCAGGACGTGCACGAACTGGCCGAGGCCGCCTGCACCTCGATGATCGACGACTTGATCGGGGTGGTCCTCGCCATCGACCCGGCCCGCGCGAACCCGTCGACCCCCTCGGAGAACCCGGAGGACCCCGACCCGCCACTGACGGCCTTCTTCGCACACTTCGCCGAACACGCCGGCCTCTACCGCAGCCTGCTCGGACCGATGGGAAGCGCCCGCGTCATCGAGCACGTACGGCTGCGCACCACGGCAGCCGCCCACGCCTCCGGGCAGATTCCCGCCACGGACGACACCCCGACGCTGGACACCGCGGACGCGTCCGTGATCCCGCACGACGTGCCCGCGGCATTCGTGGCCGGCGCGCTCATCGGCGTGGCCACCGACTGGCTGCAGCGCGGATGCCCGCGAACGCCGACCGAAATGACGATCGCGACCAAGCCACTCCTGCTCGCTCTGTCAACCGGAACCGAGGCACCGGCCACTTCGTAATACCGGCAACCAGCGTCCAAGGGCGGCCCCGCACCCGTTGGGCACGCCCTCTTTTGCGTCCGGCCACGGCGACCACCGCTCGGGAGCGGGTAGCGAAGGCTGAACGGCGCTTCACCTCCGGGAACAGACCGCCTCCGCCGTAGGGTTTCTCCCTTGTTCGGGGCGCATCGAGTCGTGATCTTCTCCGGCGGCTGGGGGACCGGGTACGGCTCGGCGGTCGTGCCCGAACTGACGGTCCTGCGGCAGTCCGCCGGACTCCCCGCGACCGTCAGTGCGCTGTGGGTCTGCGACGTGGTGCTCTGGATGCATCACCGTACGGATCATCAACAGAGAAGCCGGATCGGGACCTGCCAACTATCGATCCTGGTCACACGGTGCCGCGACTGCGGTCGCGGTGTCTCGTGGAAGTGGTTCGTCGCACCTCACCCGCCCGTCGCCGTCGTCGCCTGCTCACCGTAGGGGCGTGCGGGCGGGGCGGGAGCGTCCGGCGGGGAGAGTGTGTCCGATCGGCCCGCCGGGGGTGGGCGGGGACGAATCCTTCGGCCAGTCGGAGGGGCGCCGTCCGGCTGTGTGATTCACGCCGTGGGGGCTGAGAAGCGACGAGGGGTGGTATATACCAATGGCCGCCGAGTGCGGCCCGCGGACCAGCAGCAACACATGTGGAGGGTCTGTGTCGAACACCAATCAGGGCCTGGTTCCCGCCCGACGGGCGCGGCACGCCGACGGGCAGGAGCCCGCCGCGCCCACCCATGTCGTCCCGGTGCACGGGGCCGCGGTGGAGGCGGCCGCGGGGCGACCTTCGTGACCCCAGGGTCGCGGCCGATCCGCCCGTCCCGCTGTGCCACGGCCGTCGTGGCAGGTCCACCGCCCGGATCGGGGCGGACGAAGCGCCTTTCCGACCGAACCAACGTCGTGTTTCGGTCGTGTCGACAGCGGGGCCCGCATCGGGCGGCCCCCTGGTGATGACGATGCCGGGTCCCGCGCATCGAGGTACGCCCCGTCCGAGCGGGCAGAGACCGGCAGCGGCGCCGGGAGCGCTGCCCGACGCACCATGCGTTTGTGAGGAGTCGACATGGCACAACCCCCGCTCCGGACCGAGTGGCCGTTGGGCCCGGCCAACGTCACGAGGCCGGCCGCCGTGCGGGACGTCCGGACCGCCGCCGCCCTCGCCGCGCGGCGCGCGGCGCATCCTCAAGGGACACCGACCGAAAGCATCGTCCAGCGTGCCGAGACGACCGTCGTGGTGGGCATAGCCGACCACGAGGTGCTGGTACGCGGCGGCATCCGGGCGGCGCTCGAGCGGGCCCACGGCATCGACGTCGTCGCGGACACGGGCGACGAGGGCGCCGCGATCGAGATGACGCTGCGTCACCAGCTCGGCGTGCTGCTGATCGACAGCGGCATGGCGGGCACGCGCGGGGCCTGGGTCACGCGCACCGTGCGCCGCCTGTCCCCCTCGACGGCCGTGGTGGTGCTCGCGACCTCGGCGGGCGGCGGCCACCTCGACCGTGTCCTGCGGGCCGGTGTCGCCGGCTGCCTGCTCAAGAGCGGCAACCCGCAGGACCTGGTCGCGGCGGTACGGGTGGTGGCCACGGGCGGAGCGGTCCTGTGCCCGGAGGTCGCCCGGCACGTCCTCGACAGCGTCGCCCGGATCGACACCGAACGCGTCGAGCGGGCGCGTGAACTCATCGGCGGCCTCACCCCGCGGGAGCGCGAGGTCCTGGCGCTCGTCGCCCAGGGCATGGCGAACAGCGAGATCGGACGCGCGCTGCATCTGAGCGAGGGTGGCGTGAAGGCCCACATCAGCCGTCTGCTGACCAAGCTCGGCTGCGGGAACCGGGTGCGCGCCGCCCTCATCGCCCAGGACGCGGGGCTCACCGAGGGCCTCGCGGCCGACCCGGCCTGCCCACGGCCGGTCTGAGCCCCGTTCGGCCCGAGTCTGTCCGGCCCGAGTCTGTCCGGGCCGAGTTCGTTCGGGCCGGGTCTGTCTGGGCCGGGTCTGTCCGGGCCGAGTCCGTTCGGGCCGAGTCTGTCCGGGCCGAGTTCGTTCGGGCCGAGTTCGTTCGGGCCGAGTTCGTTCGGGCCGAGTTCGTTCGGGCCGAGTTCGTTCGGGCCGGGTCTGTCTGGGCCGGGTCTGTCCGGGCCGAGTCCGTTCGGGCCGAGTCCGTTCGGGCCGAGTTCATCAAGGCCGCGTCGTCCAGCCGGAGTTCATCCGGTGCCGAGAGAGTGAGGGAGGGCGCGGACGTCTGCCCGCCGCGGTCGCAGGTCAGGTCGCTGAGGGACTGGCCGGCCAGTCCAGCCAGTCCAGCCAGTCCAGGACCGCGTCTCCCATGATCCATCGGAGGTCGTCCGCGCTCAGGAACGACAGGGCCTCGGTGAACAGCTCGACGTTCTCCCGATAGGGACACGGCAGCCGGGTCCAGTCGCTGCCCCAGAGCATCCGGCGCGGGCCGAAGGCGTCGAACACGCGCTCCAAGGGCTCGTGGAGGTCGGGGAACGGAAACGGCAGCCGCGAATGACAGGGCAGGGCCGTGGCCTTGACCGCGACCCGAGGATGCCGGGCGAGCCCGATCAGGTCGGTGAGGTGTGCGAACGCCTCGGGGGACCGGGCGTCCACCGGCACGGCCAAGTGGTCGACGATCAGGCGCAGGTCCGGGAAGCGCCGCGCGACCTCGCCCAGCGCCGCGCTCATACCGGGTGCGTAGACCATGACCGGCAGCGCGGCGGCGTTCGCCGCGGTCCAGAACCAGTCCAGGTCGCCGGCTCGGAACCGGGCCCGCCACGGGTCGCGGTGCAGCGTGATCCGGACGCCCAGGCTGCCCGGGCGGTCCCGCCAGCGGGCCAGCAGCCCTGCGTTCGCGGGGACGGTCAGCGGGATCCTGCCCATCACCGCCAGCCGGTCGGGATGCCGCGCCGCGGCCGCCCACGCCAGATCGTTGCGGTCGCCTTCCCAGGACGGCGGCACGAGAACCGCGCGGTGCACTCCCACGGCGTCCAGCACCGCGAGGGTCTCGCGCGCCGTGACCGGTTCGGAGCGGTGGGCGGTCGCCGCGCCACCGGCCGGCCACGGCCGGGCCGGTGTGTCGGCGCCCCAGATGTGGACCTGCGCGTCGACCAGCCTCATGCCTTCGCGGGCACGCAGCGGTGCGGCGACAGGTCGCTGATGTACTTCGCCTCGCTGCCCGACTTGGCCAGGTACTCCAGGCACAGCGCGACGCGCTGGACGCGCTGGCGGATGGTGTTCTCGTTGACCGGGTCGTGCGGGTGGGACTGGGCGCTCGCCCCGATCTTCAGCATCATTGGCGCGCAGATCTGCACCAGTTCGGGCACCTCGTAGAAGCGGATGAAGCCGCCCTTGCTGCCGTAGACGTCCGTCGGCAGATCGATGGTCAGCCGCGGGGAGCCCTTGCGGATCTCCTGGAGCACCGCGAGCCCGAGGTCGTGGGTGGTGGTGACGCTGTCCGCACCGTTCTCCGCGTAGATCCGTGAAGTCATCGGGTTCGACACGATGCAGTGCGAGGACGCCTTGAGCATGAGGTCGGCGGGCAGTTCGCCGGCGGCGCGCATGTCCGACAGCAGCCTGATGACGCCGAGATCGTACGAGATCAGGCCGCGGCAGCCCAGCTCGGTCAGCCGGTACGCCTCCTCGACGCTCTGCGCGATCGCGTCGTTGTTGTTGATCCGCCGGCCCTGGGAGGCGCCGAATCCGCCACGGTAGAAGGCCGCCTTGCGGTCGTACTCCGGGCGGGGGCCGAGCGCGAACACCATCCCGACGCCGTTCTCCCGGCACAGCCCGAGCATGTCCTTGACCTCGGAGTCGGACAGCAGCATCGCGCCGAGCGTCTCGTTGAAGCGGGTGACCGGAAGTCCCTCGGCCTGCAGCAGGCGGAGCGTCGCGTCGAGCACCTTGAAGCTGTTGACGACCGGGATTTCGACGCCGTAGTGCCCGCCGTCCGCGAATTCCACTCCGGAGGGTTCGAGTTCGATCTCATCGCTGTGAGGAAGGCCATTTTCCATCAGGTACCGGCGGGCCCGTGACGCACCGCGGATGACGGCGGATCCGAAGTCGATCGACATGTTCTCCCCTGCTGATCCCGAAGTGATTCCAGTTCTGAATCCTGAAGTGATTTCAGCTGCCGGCACGTTTGTGGGCGGCCATCGCGATCCGAGGCTAGCGGCGGCGTCCGGCCCGGCGGGTATTCCCGCGAATCTGTAGCCGAAATTCCTGTCCGCGCAGGCTTCGATGTATCCGAAAGATTCAAAATCTCGACATCTGTTTTCACGTCGGGTACCCGTAGCTGCAATGGATTTCGGCCCACAAGGAGGGCACGGATGAGCCATGCCGATGCCGCGACGGTCGGCCTGCTGCACCCCGGCCGGATGGGCGCCGGGTTCGGCGGCGCGCTGGCCGACGCGGGTCACCGGGTGCTGTGGTGCCGAGCGGATCGAAGCGCCGCCACGGCGCGGCGGGCCGAGGAGTTCGGCCTGGAAGCAGTGGACGACCTCGAGCAACTCGCGGCGCACAGTGACGTGATCGTCTCGATCTGCCCGCCGCACGGTGCGCCACAGGTCGCCGCGGCGGTCGCCGAGGCCGGATTTCGGGGACTGTTCCTGGACGCCAACGGCACGACCCGCGCGGTGCTCCTCGACCTGGCCGGGAAACTCTCCGCGGCGGACATCCGCGTCGTCGACGGCTGCGTCATCGGACCTTGTCCCCAGGACGCTCCGGGCGTCCGACTGCACCTCGCCGGCGACAAGGACGATGTCGCGCGGATCATCTCGCTGTTCGAAGGAACCGGGATTCGGGTGCTGGACACCGGCGGTTCGCTCGGTGCCGCCTCGGCCCTCAAGACGTCCTACGCCACGTATCAAAAGGCTGCATACGTGTTGGCAGGAATCGCATACGCATACGCAGACGCCCACGGCGTCATCGAACCCCTCGTCGGGGAGGCATCGTTGATAACCCGTTCGCCTTTGACCGAAGTACTCGAAGACGCAATGCTGCCCAGCGTCGCGTCACGCGCCTGGCGATGGGGGCCCGAGCTCGCGCAATGTGCTGATGCCCTGCGCGAGGAAGGTCTCCCGGGCGACGTCGCCGATGCCGCGGTGCGGGTGCTCCAACGCTGGTTGCCGGTCCGCGACGCCTTCGACGGGGACACCCGCCGCGCCCTCGACCTGTTGGGCGGGCGGCTGTGAGCGCGCCGGAAGCGCCCGTGCGCGCGGAGGCCGTGGTCGTCGGGGCCGGGCTGATCGGCATGTTCACCGCTTTGTCGCTGGCCCAGCGCGGCATCGACGTCGTGCTGATCGACGACGTCGTCCACCAGAAGCGCAGCTTCAAGGTGGGCGAGTCGTTCCTGGTGTCCACGGCCCTGCCGCGCACCATCGGCCGGCTCGACACCTTCCTCGACGAGGAGTGCTTCGTCAAGCTCGGGGTCTGGTTCACCGAGGGCATGGAGGGCGCCGAGAGCTTCGCCCCCCGCAGCGAATGGAGCATCGCGCCCCTCAGCGAGCACACCCTCGCCCATCAGTCGGAAGACCACCGGGACCACTACCTCTTCCAAAGCGCCGAGGACAAGCTGTGGTTCCGATGCCTGGCGGTGGACCAGCAGATCGTGCGCCCGGAGGCCGAGGACGAGCTCCGCACCACGGTGCGGGCACACAAGCACATCCGCTTCCTCGACAGCGCACGCGTCGTGGACGTACACGTCGAGGCCGACGCTCCGAACACCGTGCGCTGGGCCGACCGCAACGCATCGAAAACCGGGGAAGTGGTCGCCGACTGGATCGTGGACTGCTCGGGCCGCAACCGGATGCTCGCGCGCAAGTTCGGCCACGCGATCGAGAAGGAGATCATCGCGCAGGACGGATTCCAGACGACCTCGATCTGGGGCCAGTTCACCGACATCACCGACGAGCAGTTCGCGCCGGTCTGGGAGTACCAGGATCCGAACGGCGGATCGACCCCGCGTGACAAGTACACCGTCCACCTGTGGGGCGAGGGCTACTGGATCTGGGTCATCCGCCTGTCGAAGGACCGCATCAGTGTCGGCGTGATCTTCGACCAGCGCACCCCGCTGCCCGGCGACACGCCCCGCGAGCAGTTCTTCGGTCTGATCGACCGCTATCCGGTGCTGCGTGACGTGCTGACCGAGCCGCGGCTGCTGGAGTTCCGGATGTACCGCAACACCCAGTACATGACCGACACGTTCGTGCACCCGCACGGCTACGGCATGGTCGGGGACTCCTCCTCGATCATCGACGCCTACTACAGCCAGGGCATCGGCCTTTCCTGCCAGCAGCTGTGGCACCTCACGAACGTCATCGAGGCGCACGTGCGCGGCGGCACGCTCGAGCGCGCGTACATCGACCGGATCAACCGCAACGCGCGGCAGGACTGGCTGATGATCCGCAACATGCTGCGAGAGAAGTTCACGCGTGCCATCCACGACCCGCGCTACTTCCTGCTCACGCATCTGCTGGACCTGGTCGTGCTCTGGTCCACCGGAACCGCCCGCTCGGACTTCGCCACCTGGCTCGTGCACACCGACGGCGAGACGCAGCGTGAGGGCGCGCGCGAACGGCGGTTGCGCCGACGCCTGAGCAAGCGCCTGTTCTACAGCAGGTCCCAGCCCTGGGCCTGGCTGCCGCCGGAGACGGTGCAACGCGTCCAGTCGCACGTGCAGCGGAAGATCGCCGAACGGGCGCGGTGGCGGCTGGACCACGGCAGCGAGGTCCCCGGCTTCCACTGCCAGATCTCGATCGCGCGTCCGCTGCCGCGGCTGTGGCGTGTGTTCACGGCCCGCGCGACAAGCGTCGTGGACGTCTCGCCGCTCGACCGGATCGCGCCCGCGGCGATGCGGCGGCCCTCAGCTCGTCGCCCCCTGACGCACTGGATTCCGATGACCGTCAACACGCGCCTGACCTGGGTTCTCAACCTGCGTACCCATGGCGTCATCGCGATCTTCGTGTACGGATACCTGCTGGACGCGGCGGACACGGCGGTACGCAAAGCCCGCTACCGCTTCTCGGGCCGCCGCCCGGTCACGGTCCCGGCGGCCGCCGCCGACACGGCCGAGGCGGAGGTGCCAGCCGAGGCTCTCCCGCCCACCTCCACGACGTCCTCATGACGGCCGATCGGTAAAGGAGGCAGGTCCACGATGGCCGACGACTCGACGATTGCCGCGGTTCTCGCCGCGCTCGCCGTGGCCGCGTTCGCGTGCGCGCTCTTCGGCGCAGGGGCACGTGCACTGCGCCAGCCCCCGGTGATCGGACAGATCCTGGCCGGGATCGCGCTCGGCCCGAGCCTGCTGGGCCGGCTGCCCGGCGATCCGACCGCGAGGCTGTTCCCGGCGCACGTCCTGCCGTACCTCGGCATGCTCGGGCAGGTCGCGGTGACGGTCTTCATGTTCTCCGTCGGATACGAGCTGACCGCGCACCGCCGCCAGGCGGCCGGCCGCGCCGTGGCCGCGGTCGCGGCCGGCGCCCTCGTGGTGCCGATGGGCCTCGGTGCCGCCATGGCCGTGCTGGGGCGCGCCGAGTTCGGCGCCGCCGGAGAACCGCATGCCGGCAGCGGCACATTCGTCCTCTTCCTGGCGGTGGCCGTCTCCATCACCGCGCTGCCGGTACTCGCCGCGATCGTCCGAGACCGCGATCTCGACGGCACGCGCGCGGGTACGGTGGCGCTGGCCTCGTCGGGCCTGATGGACGTGGTGGCCTGGCTCACCCTCGCGGCGATCACGCTCGGCGCCGGAACCACGGACGGGCGGCGGGCGGGGGTGCAGCAGGTGGGCCTGCGGCTGGTCCTGCTGCTCGCGCTCGCCGCGGCGCTGCTCGGCGTCGTCAGACCCCTGCTGCGCCGTTGGATGCGGGGCTCCGCCACGGTGCCGTATCACCTGCCCGTCGCGTTCGCCCTCGCCGCGGGTGCGGCGGCCGCGACCACCGCCCTCGGACTGCACGCGGTTTTCGGCGGTCTGCTCGCGGGTGCCGCCATGCCCCACCCGCACGCGCACCCCGATCCAAGGTCCGCTCCGAGTTCCGGTTCGCGCTCCGATCGCGCCGCCGTCCCCTTCCTGACCGCCGCTCTCCATGCCGTCGAATCCCTCCTCCTCCCCCTGTTCTTCGTCACCACCGGCCTCGCCCTCGACGTCGGAGCGCTGCGCCCGGGCGACTTCGTCCTCCTCGCGGTGGTCTGCGCCGTCGCCTGCGCGGGCAAGCTCGGCGGCGGATACGTCGGTGCCCGCTTCGGCGGCCTGCCCCGGCGGCCGAGCGCGACCGTCGCCGTCCTGCTGAACACGCGGGGCCTGACCGAACTCATCGCCCTCAACCTCGGCCTGGCCTCGGGCGTCATCCACAAGCGCCTGTTCACCGTCCTGGTGCTGATGGCGGTCATCACGACGCTGATGACCAGTCCGCTCCTGACCGCCCTCGGCGATCGCGCGAACCCTCGACGCAAGCGCGGGTCCCGCCCCGTCGAACCCGCCGCGGCATCGACGTCCGCGGAAACGGATCCGGTCTCGGACCGGGAAATCCAGGCTGGGCACGTGTCCTGACGCCGCGTTGACGGAAACGACTCTCCACGTCCCCGGGGGATGATCCCGCAGTGATCGATCCTGCCGACATCGACCTGACCGCACTGCTGAGCCAGTGGTACGGCCCCCCTGCCAGGGACGAGGTCCCGCTCCCCGATTCCTGCGCGTGGCTGCCCGAACCGCTCCGGAGGTGGCACAGGGCGGTGCGCCGCTGGGAAGTCCGCGTGCTCGCCGACCACCGGATGCCCGCCCCGGAGGACATGCGGCCCGGCGCCGACGGCACGGCCGTGTTCATGACCGACCACACCGGCGACTGGCACTGGGCCTTCTCCGTGGACGAGCCGGACGGCGTCGTCAACGGCGAGCCGGGTGGTCCATGGCATGCGAACCCCGAGCGGCTCGCCGCCTTCCTCGGCCACATGATCCTGAAGCAGATCTTCTTCACCGGCCCCGTCCGGATGCGGGCGATCTCCGTCCCGGACGGGCCCGTGGCGGAGATCGTCGCCGGGCTCGAACCCTTCGACGTGTCGTCGTGGATGTGGGGGGAGCCGGACGACCGGATCCTGCGCGGCGAGGACCTGCTGGTCGAGGCGTTCCGGACCGGGCCCGGACCGGGCTGGTACGTCCAGGTGGCCGCGACCCGCACCCAGACCCTGAACCGGCTGAAGGGCATCGCCGGCGTCGACTGGTGGTAGCGGGCGAACGCGGTCACCTCAGGGGCGCGGTGCCGGGAGTGTCGAGGAAGCCGAGCAGTACGGCGGCCTCCGCGCGGAGTCGGGCCGCTCGGTCGGCGTGTGCGGGGGCGGTCAACCGCGCCGCGGCCTCCAGTCGTTCGGCGGCCTCGGCGCGTACGACGTCCACCACGCCGTGCTCGCTCAGCTCACGCCGGGCCGCTTCGGTGGCGCCGACACCGACCGGCGACTGCTCGAGGGCCGAGCCCCTGAGCTCCGCCTCGGTCAGGGGCACCGCCTCGGCGTTGTCCAGCGCGGCAAGGGTCGAGCGCAGGGCGCTCACCGCGACCCTGTCACGGGCCCGCATCGCTTCCGGCAGTGCTTGACGCATACGAAGACGTAAGGACATGCCCGTGATCCTAGGGCGGCGTCCTTGGGCCCACGGCGCGGTCAGGGGGGCGGGTGATCCGCCGAAGCTCATCGAAACGATTGCGTTTCGCTCGGACATGGCCTAAGGTTCAGTACGAAACGGTTTCGTTTCGCTGGTCTGCCGGTCAGGTTCGGCCAGGTCGATCCCCAGCACGACGGGAGTACGTCCCCATGTCGCAGAAAACCGCCCCGCCGAACACGGCGCCGCTCCGGGCGACCGCCGACCGACCCGAGGAGGCCGGATCGCGCCACCGCTGGTGGATCCTCGCCGTCATCGGGCTCGCCCAGCTGATGGTCGTGCTGGACGCGACGATCGTGAACATCGCCCTGCCGTCAGCGCAGGCCGACCTCGGCTTCTCCGACGGCAACCGGACCTGGATCGTCACCGCCTACTCCCTGGCCTTCGGCAGCCTGCTGCTCCTCGGCGGCCGGATCGCCGACCTCTTCGGCCGTAAGCCCGCCTTCCTGGTCGGTGTGAGCGGCTTCGCGCTCGCCTCGGCCGTGGCCGGTGCCGCCACCAACTTCGAGATGCTGGTCACGGGCCGTGCCCTCCAGGGACTGTTCGGCGCGCTCCTCGCGCCTGCCGCGCTCTCCCTGCTGACCACCACGTTCACCGACGCCAGGGAACGGGCCAGGGCCTTCGGCGTCTTCGGTGCCATCGCCGGCTCGGGCGCGGCCGTGGGCCTGCTGCTGGGCGGTGTCCTCACCGAGTACCTGAACTGGCGCTGGACCCTCTACGTCAACCTGTTCTTCGCCGTGTTCGCCATCGTCGGCGGCATGCTGCTGCTCCAGCGGACGCCGCGCGACCGGAGCGCCAAGCTCGACGTCCCCGGCACGCTCCTGGTCACCACCGGTCTGTTCGGCATCGTCTACGGCTTCTCCAACGCCGAGTCCCACGACTGGAACTCCCCGCTGTCCTGGGGCTTCCTCACCGCCGGCGCCGTACTCCTCGCGGCCTTCACCTGGTGGCAGACCAAGGCCGCGCATCCGCTGCTGCCGCTGCGCGTGCTGCTCGACCGCAACCGCGGCGCCTCCTTCGCGGCCATGCTGATCTCCAGCGCCGGGATGTTCGGCGTCTTCCTCTTCCTCACCTACTACCTGCAGCTCAGCCTCGGCTTCTCCGCGATCCAGACCGGTCTGGCCTTCCTCCCGATGGTCGGCGCCCTGATGGTCAGCGCGACCGCCTCCACCAACTTCCTGCTCACCCGCGTCAGCCCCAAGATCGTGGTCTCGCTCGGCATGCTCCTCGGCGCGGCCGGCCTGGCCTGGATCACCGGCCTCGGCCTGGACAGCACCTACGCCGCGAACGTCCTGCCCCCGCTGCTCGTCATCGGACTGGGCATCGGCATGATCATGGCCCCCGCGATGAGCCTCGCCACGGCCGGTGTGGCCGCGGAGGACGCGGGTGTCGCCTCGGCCGCCGTCAACACCATGCAGCAGATCGGCGGCTCCATCGGCACCGCCCTCCTCAACACCCTCGCCGCGAGCGCCGCCACGGACTACCTGGTCGGCAAGGACCCCACGAACAAGCTCGTCCAGGCGAACGCCGCGCTGGAGTCCTACTCCACCGCCTACTGGTGGTCGGCCGCCTTCTTCGCGGCCGGCGCGCTGATCGCCGTACTCCTCTACCGCCGCGGCATCCCGGAGACCGACCCGGACGCCGCCCCCACAGTCCACATGTGAGCGGCATGTGGGAACCCGCGCCCACCTGTGGGGACGGGGAGGGTGCGGGCAACGGGCCCGGTGCTTGCGAGCACCGGGCCCGCGCTCTTGAAGGAACAGGGAACAGGGGACAATCCTCGGCATGGCCGTCATCCACCACACCGCCCTCAAGCCGACCAAGCTGGAACTGCTCACCGCCTGGCTGCCCACCCGACCGTGGTACGTCGGCGGCGCGGGCGAACCGCGACTGGCCAAGGCCGGCGGCTTCCGGCTGGACGACCCGCAGGGGGAGGTGGGGATCGAGTTCATGGTGGTCACCGACACCTCCGGCACTCACCCCGCCGCCTACCTGGTGCCGCTCACCTATCGCGGCACCCCGCTCGACGGGGCGGAGCACGCCCTCGTCGGCACCATGGAGCACGGGGTGCTGGGGCGGCGCTGGGCCTACGACGGCTGTCACGACCCGGTGCTGGCAGGCCAGTTGTCGGCCCTGATCGAGGGCCGGGTCCAGGCTCAGGACCAGAACGCCAGCGACACCCCCGACCGGGACGTCACCCGCTCCTGCTCCGATGACGCCCCCGGCCTCACCGCCCTCGCCGACGCCACCGACGACCGGGACGGCACCGAGCTGCGCGCACCGCACGGCGCGACACTCCGCCTGCACCGGGTCCTGCGCCCCGCCCCCGACGACCGGCCTCTCCTGCCACCGCGGGCGACCGGCCACGTCGCCGGCACCTGGCACCTGCCGGACGGCACGCGTGCACGGGGGCTGTTCGCCACCGTGCACGCGGGCCTTCGCGCCTAGGGAGTGTCTTTCCCGGCGGGCACCCGCACCTGCCGGGTCACCCGCCGGACCAGGTCCACCCAGGTGGCCTGGAGGCGGGCGACGGGGACCCCGCGGCACTCGCGCAGATAGTCCGCCGTCTCGAAGCAGGTGAAGGCGAGCAGGGCGTGGGCAAGCATGTCGTGGTCGCCGTCGGCTCCCGCCTCCCGCAGCAGCTCCGCGACATGACGATGGAAGGACCGGCCGGTGTCCGTGCCGTGCCGGCGTGCGTAGACCATGTGGCGCACGAGGTCGGCGCCGAGGTCCCCGTCGGCGGCGGTGCGTTCGATCAGGGCGTTGCCGAACGCCTCCAGCCGTTCCCTCGCGGGCGCGCCCGGTCCCAGCGGTGGGGGACCCGAGGTGTACGCCTCCTCGAACTCGCCCTCGACCTCCCGCAGAAGGGCGAGCAGCAGCCCGTCGCGGTCCCCGAAGCGGCGGAACAGCGTGGCCTTCCCCACGCCGGCCGCCTCGGCGACCTCGTGCATCGTCAGGTGCTCGGCCCCTCGTTCGGCGACCAGCCGGCCGGCCGCCGCCAGCAACCGGGCCCGATTGCGGGCGGCGTCGGCCCGCTCGCGAGTGCCGTCGGCCGGCGCCGTCACGACGGACCGCCCGGCACACGGGGGCGGCTGACCGCACGGATGGTGGAACAGGTGGTGCCGGGCATCGCTCTCCTTCGGTCCACAGGAGTGCATCGGGCGGGCGGCGACGCCCTCACCCGGAGCGGCACAGGTGAGTACGGGGGCGCCCACCCTAGTGACCCGGACCGGTGCCGGGAACCTACCTGGGCCCGAGCCGGCCTACACCCATGGGACTAGTCCTCGCTCCGGGAGCGGGCATGGACCATGTCGAGCAACAGGTGAGCGGCGACCGTGGCACCGTCGGTGCGGATCGTGCCGGCCACCGCCTTCGCACGGTCGCGTGTCTCGGGGGCCAGGGCCGTGGTGAGGGCGGCCGACAGGGACGCGTAGGTCGGGGTGGGGCCGTCGTGCGCCGCGCCGATGCCCAGCTCGGCCACCCGGGCGGCCCAGTACGGCTGGTCCACGAGCTGGGGCACGATCACCTGCGGCGCGCCGGCCCGGGCGGCCGTCGTCGTGGTGCCCGCGCCGCCGTGGTGCACGACCGCGGCCACCCGCTCGAACAGCGCCTGCTGGTTGACCTCGCCGACGCTGAAGCAGTCGTCCAGGTCGTCGATCAACGTCAGGTCGGCCCAGCCGCGCCCGACGAGGACACGGCGGCCCTGCGCGCGCACCGCCTCGACGGCCACCCGGGCGACGTCCGCCGACTCGAGCATGGGCATACTGCCGAAGCCCACGTACACCGGCGGCTCACCCGCCTCCAGGAACGCCTCCAGCTCCGGCGACAGCGCACGCTCGTCCGGCAGGATCCACGCCCCCGTCTGCACGACGTCGAGGCCCGCCGCCCTTGGCCAGGGGCCCAGGACCGGGTCCGCCGCCAGCCACGGCCGGTCGGTGTGGACATGGCCGCGGACGTCGTCCATCGGCGGCAGGCCGATCGACTCCCGGTGCGCGTTCAGCCCCGGGCCGAACAGCGCGGCGAAGCTCTCCGCGTGCAGGTCCCACAGCGCCCGGTTGTCGGTCACGTCCGGCGGGAACGGAGAGCCCGGCAACGCGTGCGGCGCGTGGTGGGGCGACGGCAGCATCGTCGCGAAGAAGCTCACGTACGCGAAGGGGACGCCCAGTTGCTCGGCCACCGACTGCGCCCCGGCCACGGCCGGGGGCAGCCCGGTCGCCACCACCGCGTCACAGCCGCCCTCGGCCGCCCCCGCGACCGCCTCGTACTGCGCGGCCACCAGCCAGGCCGCGCGCCGGGGCAGGCCCTCCGGCAACGGCACCGTCCCGGTCACCAGCGCCCGCACCGACTCGGCGACCGGCACCAGCTCCACGCCGACCCCCGCCAGCAGCTTCGCGAACTCCTCGTCCGGCGGCGCGCACACCCGCACCTCCGCGCCCAATTCCCTTAACCGCACGGCGAGTCCGGCCATCGGCTGGACATCCCCGCGCGACCCATACGTCGACAGCACCACACGCACTTCGCGACTCCCGTTTCAGCGGTTTCCGGCTTCGGCGGGTGATTCTGCGGGACGCCGGGGGCCTTGCCGCAAGCCCCCGGTCGCGCTATATGTTGACCATGGCAAGGAGCCGGTGAGCTCCTTGCCTTTGTCTTTGCCGCCCTTGTCGCCGCCTCCGTCAGCCGCCCGGCATCGTGCGGATCGCGGCGATGTCGAACTGCAGGCGCACCTTCTCGCTCACCATCGCGCCGCCCTCCGCCAGCCTCTGGTCGTACGTCAGGCCCCATGCGGAGCGACTGATGGTGGTCGTGCCGTCGAAGCCGACCCGCTCGTAGCCGAAGGGGTCGGTGACGTGCCCCAGGTAGGTCAGGTCCAGGTCGACGGGGCGGGTGGTGTCCTTGATGGTGAGGTCGCCGGTCATGCGGTAGACGTCGTGGCCGACGAGCCGCACCCCCGTACTCGTGAAGCGCATACGGGGATAGGCCGCGGAGTCCAGGAAGTCACGGCCGGTGAGGTGGGCGTCGCGTTGCTCCACCCCCGTGTCGACGGAAGCCGTGGACAGGACGATCTCGGCCCGTGAGCGGGCCGGATCGCCGCCGTCGAACCAGAGCCGGCTCCGGTACTCGGTGAACGCCCCGCGCACGGTCGTCACCAGGGCATGGCGGACGGAGAAACCGATACGACTGTGGGCGGGGTCGATCATCCATTCCCCGGTCAGCGTCGCCAGGGCCGGATCGGGCAGTCCGCCCGCGGGGGCGAACGACGTTTGTTCGTGGGGGAGTTGGGTGGCTGTGGGGGGAGCCGGGCGGCGCCGGGACGCAGCACGGGTGAACAGGTTCATGATTCACGTAGTTACGGCACGGGGGAAAGCCCCGCAAGGGTGCTCCGGTATTGCTCCCGCATTGCTCCAGGAATCGCGCACATGTTCCCCACGACCCGTCCGCTCAGCGTGACTTGAGCGCCACCGGGACACGCTCCAGCACCGGGAACGGCACCAGGCCGTAGTGGTAGAAATCCACGGCGTCGGCCCCGCCCGGCCCCCCGGCCGCCGCGGTCTTCGCGGCCAGGTGCTCGGCCGAGTGGGTGTCGGGAGTTCCCGGGCGCAGCACCGCGCGCAGCGAGCAGCGGGCCGGGAGGGCGGCCCGGTAGGCGACGGTGTCGGCCGCGACGCGCTCCGGGTCCCGGGCGTAGGCGAGCACGGCGTAACCGGGGACGACGGAGCCGACCGCGGCCGGGTCGACACCGGTCCGCCAGGCCTCGTCGACGGCGAGCGCCCCCGTCGGCAGGCCGTTGCCGTAGCCCTTGATCGCGCCCGTCAGATCGAGGAAGACCAGCTGTGATCCCTCGGCGGCCACCGCGTCGGCCACGGTCGCGGCGAGCGAGGTGACGGTGGCGGTGCGGGTGCGGACGTACGCGGCGACAGGTCCCGGCAGCCCGTCGGGGGTGAGCTCGCCGGCGTGCGGATCCGCGCCGTCCAGAACCCGGGCCACCACCCGGGCGGCCTCGGCGCGCGCGGCGGCGGCGTCCACCCCGGCGGCCGCGGCGCGCTCGGCGCAGTACGGGCAGAAGCACAGGCCCAGCAGGAAGTCCTCCAGCGGGCCCAGCGGGACGAAGCTGCGTTCGTGGTGGTAGCCGTGGCCGAACGTGCCGTAGTGCAGGGACTCGGCGACCACCGCGTCCACGCCGAGGCGGGCCACCGAGCGGGCCAGCGCCACGGCGTACGCCCGGACATCGGGGTGGGCCGGGCACAGGTCGGCCGGAGCCGCCCGGTCGCCGAAGCAGTTCTGCTGGGTGACGTCGGGGTGCGCCAGGCCGAGCGTGGTGTTGTGCAGGAACACGGTCCAGCCGTGCAGCGCCGCACCCCGCTCGGCGGTGAGCCGGCGCACCTCGCGCAGCGGCTCCTCCTCGGCACCGGCCTGGACGGGCGGGGTGAGACGCAGCCCGTCGAACAGGTCGGACGGCGGCACGAAGTGGGCGCCGTCGCGGCGCAGGGTGACCCGGGCCGGGCCGTGCGGGGTGACGTCCCGGGCGCGGTGGTAGGCGGCGGCGACGGTGAGGGTGTCGCAGCCGTACGTGCCGAGGACGCGGTCGAGGACCGCGTCGGTGCCCTCGGCGCGCAGGTCCTCGACGAAGGCGTAGACGGCTGACGTGGACGTTTCCATACGGGGGCTCCTCCGGGGAGTCAGTGGAGTCAGCGGAGTCGGTGAAGTCAGCGGAGTCGGTGAAGTCAGTGGCTGCCGTTGTCCCGGACCCGGGAGGAACCGAGGACGTGGGAGATCTCCAGGCCGGTGCGCACCACCATCGGACCCACCTCCCGGACCCGCGCGGGAGTCATCCGGGTGGTGAGGCCGGAGACGCTGACCGCCCCGACCGCCGCGTCGGTGTGGTCGAACACGGGAGCGGCGACGCACCGCACCTCCGGCTCGTTCTCGCGGTCGTCGATGGCGTAGCCCTGCCGCCGGACCCGGTCCAGCTCGGCGCGCAGCCGCTGCGGGTCGGTGGTGGTGTGCGGGGTGACCGGCGGCATCCCGGCGGCGACCACCACCCGGAACTCCTCCTCGCCCAGCCAGGCGAGGATGGCCTTGCCGACGGCGGTGCGGTAGGCGGGGACCCGGCTGCCGATCCGGGAGGCCATCCGGACGTTGGTCTCGTTCTCCACCTTGTCGACGTAGACGACGTCCGGCGGCTCGTACACCACCAGATGGCAGGTCTCGCCCACCGCGTGCTGCAGCAGCCGCAGCGGCTCCGTGGCCACGGTCCGCAGGTCGAGCGAGGAGAGATAGGCCTGGCCGAGCCGCAGGGTGCCGTGGCCGAGCCGGAACCACCCCGTCTCGCGGTCGCGGACCAGCAGGTCGGCCTCCATGAGCGGGGCGGCGAGCCGCAGCACCGTGCTCTTGTTGATGCCGAGTTCCTCCGCGAGCCGGGTCAGCGAGATGCCCCGCCCGGTGCCGGCGTGGTCGCGGATGTGCTCCAGCACGGTGAGGGCACGCCGCAGCGAGGAGGACTGGTTGCGGCGGGCCGGAGAACCCGAAGAAGGAGAACTCGAAGGGGCGGTCATGTCGTACTCCTCGGCAGCAGTCCGCGGGCGACGGTGTCACGGGCGGCGGCCAGATGCCGCCCGGCCCGGGCCAGGGAGATCTCGTGGTGTCCCGGGAAGAGCGCGTCGACGTCGAGCGAGGCCAGCAGGGTCAGACTGGCCGCGTACTCGGGCACCCGGCAGTCGTGCAGATTCTGCAGCGAGACGCGGCCGCCGGTGAAGACGCAGTCCCCGGAGAAGAGGGCACGGTAGGCGGGGGTGCGCAGGTGGTAGCACATATGGCCGTCGGCGTGACCGGGTGTCGCGACGGCCCTCAGGACCAATCCGCCGCCGAGGTCGAACTCCTCGCCGTCGGCGACCGGTTCCACGCGGGGGCAGGGGGTGAAGGTGTAGTCGGGTGGGTACACGCCGGCGGCCTTCCCCTTGTCGACGCTGAGGCCTTGTTCGTCACCGGTGGCGATCCACCGCGCGGCGGGTTCACCGGCCA
Source organism: Streptomyces sp. NPDC096132 (assembly GCF_044763345.1). Classification (NCBI taxonomy): domain Bacteria; kingdom Bacillati; phylum Actinomycetota; class Actinomycetes; order Kitasatosporales; family Streptomycetaceae; genus Streptomyces; species Streptomyces sp. NPDC096132. The sequence goes on along the minus strand of NZ_JBIWGA010000017.1, from coordinate 137,965 downwards.
GCACGCGCAGTCCGGGGAACCGCTCGGCGAGTCCGGCGGCTCCGCCCGCGTGGTCGGCGTGGCCGTGGGTGAGGAGGAGGTGGTCGGGTTGCGCCAGGGTGAGGGGCGAGCGTCCGGCTCCCGCGTCGATCAGCGCGGTGCGCCGACTGCCGCGTACCAGGTACACATGGCAGTCCAGGGGGTCGGTGAGGTCGAAGCCGGCTGCTCCGCTGGCGACGAGGGTTATATGGTCGGTCAGGCGCATGTCGGGGGCCTTTCCGATGGTGGGCGAGTGCGGGTTGTCCGCGGCTGGTCGCGCCCCGCGGCGGAGCCGCAAATGGACACAGCCCCGCGCCCCTTCAACGCGGTCAGCACCACCCTCGTTGCCAGGTGCACCTCCGCCAACTCCACCGACTCCGTCGCCGCGTGCGCGTCCACCACCGACCCCGGGCCGAAGACCACCGACGGGATTCCGGCCCCGGCGAGCTTGCTGGCGTCCGTGCCGAAGGGCATGCCCTGGACCTCCGACGGGCGGCCGTGGGCGGCGAGGGCACGGCACAGGGCGGTGACGATCTCGGCGTCCGGGCGCGTGTCCAGGGCCGGGTCGACGGTGAACGGTGGATCCAACTCGGCGCCGAGTGCGGCCAGTTCGGTGCGGTCTTGCTGCCATACCGACTGCGGATCCTCGCCCGGAAGCGTGCGGCGGTCCACGTCCACCTCGCACACGCCGGGGATCGTGTTGGGGCCGGTGCCGCCCCGCACGCGGGTGACCGAGCGGGTCGCCGGGCCGAGGAGGGGATGGGGCGGTACGGACGGAGGGTGCGCGGCGAGATGGGCGATGACCGGCGCCATCAGCGTGATCGCGTTCACCGCCTCCTCAGGGCGCGAACTGTGCCCGGCGCGCCCCCTGGTGCGGGCCGTGTAGCGGACGACCCCCTTGTGCGCCACGGCCGGGACCAGCCCGGTCGGCTCGCCGACGATCGCGCCCAGGACCGGGCGGTCCGCCAGGGTGTCCAGCAGATGCAGGACACCCCGGTAGGCGTGCTCCTCGTCGCAGACCCCGGCCAGCACGACCGTGTACGGCGGCGGCTCGCCCGCGGCGAGTTCGGCGACCGCCAGTATGAAGGCCGCCAGCGGTCCCTTCGCGTCACAGGCACCCCGCCCGTACAGGCGGCCGTCCCTGATGACGCCGTCGTGGGGATCGACGGTCATGCCGTCCGTCTCGACCGTGTCGAGGTGCGACTCCAGCAGGACCGCCGACGGGCTCCGGCCCGGTACGACGGCCACGACGTTGCAGCGCCCCGGCAGCACTTCGTACAACTCGGCCCGCACACCCCGCCGTCGCAGCCAGTCCCGGACGTACTCCGCCACGGCCGTCTCGCCGCCGTCGCCCGCCCCGCCCCGGGGGTTGACGCTCGGGATCCGTACCAGGTCCCGCAGCAGATCCTCGGCCCCTGTCATGTACGGCGCTCCCTCGCGTACACCAGCAGCAGACCGATGATCAGCACGCCGAGCACGACCTGCCGTACGCCCTCCGAGAGGTTCCAGGAGGTCAGCAGGGCGGTGAGCAGGGTGAGCAGCAGGGCGCCGCCGACCGTGCCGAGGAGGTGGCCGCGGCCGCCGAGGATGGAGGTGCCGCCGAGCACGACGGAGGCGATGGACAGGAGCTGGTAGGGGTTTCCCATGGTCAGCGAGCTGGTGCCGGTGAAGCCGAGCAGCACCAGGCCCGCCACTCCGGCGAGGAGCGCGCAGGAGACGTACGCGGTGAACGCCGTGCTGACGAGCGGTACGCCGGAGGCCCGGGCGGCGTCCTCGCCGGCGCCGAGCGCGAACGCGTTGCGGCCGGTGCGGGACAGGTGCAGCAGCCAGAAGGCGGCGGCCGTGACGGCCAGCCACAGCACGAACGCCCAGGGGACGCCCAGCAGACGGCCGTTGGCGATCGTGTCCAGCAGGGGCAGCCGGGCCGAGCTGGGGGAGCCGTCCGTGTAGACGAGCAGGGCGCCGGCCAGGATCGTGCCGGTGGCCAGCGTCATCACCATCGGCGGGACGCGCAGCCACACCACTCCGGCCGCGTTCACCGCACCCACCAGCGCGCTCAGCAGCAGCGCGACCAGGACGCCGGTCGTGCCGCCGCCCCTGCCGGAGGCGACCTCGGCGCACACCACCGCCGACAGGGCCACCACCCCGGACACCGACAGGTCGATGCCGCTCATCATGACGACGAGGGTCTGGCCGACGGCGACGATGCCCAGGAACGACGCCGTCTGCACCAGGTAGCGGAAGCTGGAGACGCTGTCGAAGCCGTCCGCGAGGAGGACCGCCGCGAGCCAGGTGACCGCGAGCACGCCGAACGCCCAGGCCGCCCGGCTGCCGCGCAGCGCTGCCACCGACACAAGGCCGCTCATACGGCCGCCTCCCTCGTGAGGTACGTCTTCAGGGCGAGCGCCACGACGAGGATCACGCCCTGCGCGACGAGCTGGTAGAAGGGCGAGATCCCGGTGAACAGCAGCAGGTTGGTGAGCAGGCCGATGACGAGCGCGCCCAGGACCGTGCCGCGCATCCGGCCGACCCCGCCGAAGAAGCTGATGCCGCCGAGCACGGAGGCGGCGATGGAGTTGAGGGTGTACGGGGCGCCGATCGTCGGGTCCGCCGAACCGGTCTGGATCGCGAGCCCGATCCCGGCGAGCCCGGTGAACGCGCCCGCCAGCGCGTACCCGGAGATCTTCACGCCCCGGGTGTGCAGGCCGCCGGCGTAGGCGCCGTGCTCGTTGCCGCCGACGGCGTAGAGGGCGAGCCCGTGCCGGGTGGTGCGCAGCAGCTTCCAGACGGCCAGCACCACCGCGAGGGCGACCGCGGGCAGGGCGATCCCGTTCCAGCCGTTGTTGTACGCGTTGACCAGCCCGCCCGGCACCTGTCCACCGGGCTGCGGCAGGACCACCAGGGTGACCCCGCCCCACAGGAACGAGGCGGCGAGGGTGACGACGATGGGCGGCAGTCCGGCGTACGCCACCAGCGCCCCGTTGACCGCGCCCGCCCCGACGGCCACGCACACGGCCAGCAGGGCCGCCGTGACCACACCGCCGGCGCCCTGGGCGTCGTACGTCGCGAACACGGCCATGGCGAGGGCGAGCACGGCGCCCAGCGACAGGTCGATCCCGCCGAGCAGCATCACGCTGGTCTGCCCGGCGGCGGCCAGGATCAGTGGCAGGAACTGGGCGGACAGGATGGTGACGGACGCGGGGGTGAGCAGGCTGGAGTCGTAGTGCTGGTAGGCGATCAGGAGCGCCAGGAGGAGGGCGGTGAGGGAGAGGAGGTCGGTGTTGCCGCGGGCGGCACCGGCGAGGCGCTCACGCATGGACCACGCTCCCGGGACCGGACGTCCCCGGCGTCCCCATCACCGAGGACCTGACCAGGCGTTCCTCCGTCAGCTCGGGTCCGGCGACGCGGTCGACGACCGTCCCCTCGTACATCACCGCCACCTCGTCGCACAGGCCGACCAGTTCCATGGTGTCTCCGGAGGTGACGAGCACCGCGAGGCCGTCGTCGGCCAGGCGGCGCAGCAGGTGGTAGATCTCGCGTTTCGTGCCGATGTCGATGCCCCGGGTCGGTTCGGCGAGCAGCAGGACGCGGGGTTCGGTGGGCAGCCACTTGGCGAGCGCGACCTTCTGCTGGTTGCCGCCGGAGAGGCGGCGGACCTCCTGCGCGGGGGAGGCGGTCTTGATGCGCAGCCGGTCGATCAGTTCGCCGACGAGCGTGGCCTCGGCGCCCCGCGCGACGGTGGTGAGGCGACGGGCCGGGGCGAGGGCCCGCATGCTGGGCAGCGCGAGGTTGTCCCGCACACCGCGCACGGTGTGGACGCCCTCGGTCTTCCTGTCCTCGGGGACGTACGCGATCCGGTGCCGGATCGCGTCCCGGGGGGAGGACAGCCGGACCGCCCGGCCCTCGAAGGTGATCCCGCCGCTGTGCCGGGCCAGCCCGAACAGGGCCCGCAGCACCTCCCGCTGTCCCTGGCCCTGCAGCCCGCCGAGGCCGGTGATGCGCCCGGGAGTCAGGTCGAGGCGGACGCCGGAGCAGGCGCGGGGGACGGTGAGGTCGCGTACCTCCAGCACGGGTGCGGCGGGGGCGGCCGCGGCCTTCGCCGGGAACAGGTCCGACAGCTCGCGTCCCACCATCAGCCGGACGATGTCGTCGTGATCGGTCCGCTCCCGTTCCCGGGTCGCCGTCACCGCCCCGTCCTTCAGGACCGTCAACCGGTCGCTGACGGCGAAGAGCTCGGACATGCGGTGGCTCACGAGGATCACCGAGCCGCCCTGGTCGCGCAGGTCGCGGACCACCCGGAAGACGGCACCCACCTGGTCCTCGTCCAGGGCCGAGGTGGCCTCGTCCAGGATGAGCAGCCGGGGTTCGCCCGCCAGGGCCTTGGCCAGTTCGACGAGTTGCCGGCGGCCCAGCGGCAGCCGCCCGGCCGGGGTGCGCGGATCGACGTCGAGGCCGACCCGCTCGAGCAGCGGCCGGGCCCGGGCCGCGAGGTCACGGTGGAGCACGAGGCCCCGGCGGCTGGGCCAGGCGCCCAGGAAGACGTTCTCCGCGACGCTCTGGTGCGGGTTCAGGCTCAGTTCCTGGTGGACGGAGCCGACCCCGGCGGCCCGGGCGCGGTGGGGAGACCACGCCCGGGGGACGGGGGTGCCGTCGTAGCGGACCTGGCCGGAGTCGGGGGTCAGGAGCCCGGTGACGAGGGAGAGCACGGTGGACTTGCCGGCCCCGTTCTCGCCGACCAGGGCCAGGACCTCCCCCGGCTCGACCTCGAAACTCACGTCCGTGAGCACCCGGTTGCCCGCGAACGACTTCGACACCTGTTCCACGCTCAGCAGCGGCACGGTTCTCCCTCGCTCACTTGCCGATGAGCTTGTCGACCTCGGCCTGCGAGATGTCGTTGATCGGGTAGGAGTCGTCGGGCTCACCGGCCTTGGCGTACTGCGCGAGATTGCCGTCGGTGATCTCGGGGAGCGGGACGTCGATGTCCTGCGGCACCTTCACGCCCTCCCGCTGGGCGACGGCCGCCTCCAGGGCGATCACCGAGAGGTAGTTGGGCTGGGCGGTGGCCAGGGAGGAGAATCCTTCCTTCTGCTTGCTCTGCCACAGCTTCAGGAAGCCGTTGTAGTTCTCGCCGGTGATCGGGACGAGCTTCTTGTCCTGCTTGACCAGCGTCTGCAGCGCGGCCGCCGACAGCGCGCCGCCCTGCGAGAAGACCCCCTGGATGCCGGGGTGCGCGGAGTACGCCGAGGCGAAGGCCTGGGCGGCCGGGGCGAGGTTGTACTCGCTGTGCACATTGCTGACGATCTTGATGTCGGGGTACTTCTTGAAGACCTCGGCGGCCCCCGCCCACCGGTCCTCGCTGACGGCCACGCCGGCCGGGCCGTTCATGGCGATGATGTCGCCCTTGCCGCCGAGCTTCTCCGCCAGCCAGGTCGCCATCATCGAGCCCCAGGCCTTCTGGTCCGTGCCGACTCTGATCACCTTGGTGGAGGTCGGCAGCGAGTCGAAGGCGACCACCGTGATGCCCGAGGCGACCGCCTGCTCCAGCGCCGGGTTGAGCGCGGTGGAGGAGCCGGCGTCGACGAGGATCACGTCGTACTTCTGCTGGATCATGGCGCGGATCTGGGCGATCTGCTGCGAGGTGTCGCCGTTGGCGTTGAACGTCTTGAACGAGGACACCTTGCCCGCCGACTTCAGCTTGTCGACGTCCGTCTGCAGCATCTTCAGCGTCTGCTGCATCCACGACGGCGTCAGATAGATCGTCGACCAGCCGACCTTGAGGTCCTTGGCCTGAGCGGGAGACGCGCTGTCCTCGGCGGCCGCCGCGTCGGTGCCGGACTGGACGTTGCACGCGGTGACCCCGGTCAGCGCGCAGAGGGAGGCGGCGACCGCCACCGCACCACGTACGGAACGTGCGTTCATCGAAGTTCCTCGAATCCCTCGGAAGGTGTGCCCGGGCCGTAGAAACGGCCCGGATGACAGGTGGGTTGGGGGGAGGACCGGTCTGTTGAGAGGGGAACGTAGGAGGTTCGCCAGGCCGGGCACCACGTCTGCAACACAAAATTTCGCATTGCACAACATGCCCCCTCACCTCCCCTTTTTCGACTTTGCCAGTTCTTTACAACCTGCTTCCCGGTTGCCTCGTCTCTCCGCTCGATCCGTCAACGGGCCGCTGACCGACGGCCCCGCGACGACGGACCGATGAAAGAGAGAGCGACACATGCGACTCATGTCCCGAACCGGCCTTGCCGCCCTGGCGTTCACGGGGACCGCCCTGCTGGCCGGCGCGGCCCCGGCCTTCGCCGACGGGGCGCCGTCCGCGGTTCCCAGCACCTCCGACGTGGCCGAGGCGAGCAAGGCGCCCACCGACGCCACCCCCGCCCCCGCCGAGGACTCCACCACGGCTCCGTCCGCCGTGCCGAGCCAGGTCGGCGTCGTGCCCAGGGGCGCCGCCGACACGGGCGTCGGGGAGACCTCCGAGGGCCACGGCGGGCTGATCGGCGGCGGCGCCGCGGCCGTCGGCGTGTTCGCCGCGGCAGGCGCGGGCGTCTTCGTCGTACGGCGCCGGAGGGCGACCGGCGCATGAGCCCCCTCTCCAGGCGCGCCCTGGCCGCCGCGGCCCTCGCCGTCCTGCTCACGGGCTGCGGCGGCACCGCGGCCGACCGGACCGACGACCGGGCCGGCGCCCCCACCACCCCCAACGCCTCCCCGCCGTCCCCCACGCGGACCACGCAGGCCGCGCGTCCCCTCGCGCGCTCGGTGCCGGTCACGCTGCGGATCCCGGCCATCGGGGTCGACACCCCGGTGATGCGGCTGGGACTGGCGGCGGACGGCACGGTGCAGGTGCCCCCGGTCGAGGCAGACGACCGGGCGGGCTGGTACGGGCACTCGCCGACGCCGGGACAGACCGGACCGTCGGTGATCCTCGGCCATGTCACCGTCGGCCGGTACGGCGACGGTGTCTTCCGGCACCTCGACCGGCTGCGCCGGGGCGACCGGATCGCGGCGCGCCTGGGGAACGGCTCGACGGCCGAGTTCGCCGTCACCGAGGTACGGACCGTCGACAAGGCGGACTTCCCGACCGAGGACGTCTACGGGAACGTGGACGGGCCGGAGCTGCGTCTCATCACGTGCGGCGGTCCCCGCAGCGGGGACGGCTACCGCGACAACGTGATCGTCTTCGCCGCGCTGACCTCCGCCTCGACCTCCGCGGGAGAACGTTGAAACGGCCCGCTCGCTCCCGTGAGCGTGAGAGGGCGGCGTCCGAACTGTTCGCCGCCCTCTACCCGCGCCTCGCCGGCTGGTGCCGCCGGCTCGTCGACGACGACGGGACCGCCCACGAGATCGCCTCGGAGGCGTTCACCCGGCTCTGGGCCCGCTGGACGTCCGTGGCGGAGCCCCAGGGCTTCCTCTACGTCACCGCCGCCAACCTGGTCCGCGACCACTGGCGCAAGCTGGAACGCGAACGCCGGGCCGTGCGCCGGGCGACCGTGGAGGCCGCGGTGAGCCCGGCCGCCGAGGCGGACGACCCGTCCGTCCGCCTGCTCGTGCAGTCGCTGCCCGACCGGCTGCGCGTGCCGATCATGCTGCACTACTACGCTGACATGCCGATCCGGGAGGTGTCCGTGCTGACCGGGCGCAAGGAAGGAACCGTCAAGGCCGACCTGCACGCGGCCCGCGAACTGCTCCGCGCCCACTTGAGGAGAAGCCTTGATCACACCCGCTGACGACTTCGACGACGGCCCGGACCTCGACCGCCCCGACCCCGACGACCCGCTCACCGTCATCCTGCGGCCGGCCCAGGGCCGTCTCGCCCCGCCGCCCGGCCGGTTCGAGGAGATCCGCCGGGGCGCGGTCCGCCGCCGGGTGCTGCGCACGGCGGCCGGGGTCGGCGCGACCTGCGCCGTCGCCGCCCTCGCCGTGCTGCTGCCGCTGCGGCTGACGGCGCAGGAGTCGCCCGCCCGCCCGACGGTCCCGCTCGCCCCACCACCGGTGAGCGGCAGCCCGTCGACCGGAACCGACGCGTCCACCGGCCCCGACCCGTCGACCGTGCCGAGCCCGTCGACCGCTCAGGACCAGTCGGCGACACCCGCACCGAGCATGCCGACCCCCTCCAAGGACTCCGGGACCCCCGGTGTCCGCGACGCCACCGACAGCCCCAGTGCCGTTCCGGACAGCGTCCGGTCGTCCACCACCGCGGGTGCGCCGTCGGAAGCGCCGTCGGCGTCGAGTCCGCGCCGTTGAGGCCGATTTACACGCCGTAGCCGTCGACCGGTCGATGCTTCTACCATGGAAGTCGCCGTCGGGGGAGGGTGGGGGACGTGTCGCGCAGCACACCGCAGCCGTCGGGGCGCCGGCTGGAGGACTCGATCGCCTGGGCGGTCCGCAACGCCGACGGAGTCGTCGCCATCGGAGTGGCCCTGACCGTGGGCCTGCTGGACCTCACGGACGAGGGCTTCGACAAGGGCAACGACATCGCCAGCAGCGCCATCCTGCTGGTCCTGGCCGCGCTGGTGTTCGGCTCCCTGACCGAGCGCCGGCGACGGATGGCCGACATCCGGGCCGCCACCGCCGAGACCGGCCGGGCGATCGAGGACCTGGCCATGGTGCGCACGCTGGCCGGACCCGAGGTGGGCATGGCCCACGAACAGGCCCGCCGCACCACCGCCCGCTGGGTGTTCAAGGGCGGCACCGGCACCTATCTGCGGGCCGTCACCCTGCCGCAGTGCGTCCTGGAGGCCCAGCGGCAGCGCCGCGCCCTCAGCATGAAGATCGACATCGTCAACCCGGCCGACGAACGGGTCTGCGAGGCCTACGCCCGCTTCCGGCGCACCTTCGGCCACGGCGACACCGCCGGCTGGACCACCGAACGCACCCGCAAGGAGTCGTACGCCACCGTCCTGGCCGCCGGCTGGCACCGGCAGCGGCTGGACACCCTGGAGATCGACGTGCACCTGAGCTCCGTGGCCCCGGCCCTGCGCTTCGACCTCTCCGACACCTGTCTGATCATCACCCAGGACGACCCGCGCCGCGTCAGCCTGTACGTGGAGCGGGACCGGCCGCTGTACGACTACTACGTCACCGAGTTGCACCAGAGCCGCGAGCAGGCCGTCAAGCTCGATCTGCGGGAGGCCACCGAGCTGAGCGACGAGCCGACCGTCGACGAGGTCAGACGTCTGCTGGACCGGCTCGGGCTGCCCCTGCCGACGAGTTACACCGACCGTGACGTCGGCGACATCATCGACAAGGCGCTGCGCGCGGAGGACCCCTACCGCAGGTGAGCCCCCGCGGGTGCGAGCGCCGTTCTTCGGTCTTTCGAGTTCGGTCGAGGGGGAGACGATGGACTACCCGGCCCTGGAACGGGCCGCCCGGCGGGGTGAGTCCGCCGAGCTGGTGCGGCACGCCGCATCGGAACTGCAGCAGGTCGTGTCCGGCCACCGCCCCCTGCGCGCGGTGCGCCATCCACTGGGGTTCGTCTGTCTGCCCGTGCTGAGGGACGGGGCGGACGGCGTCTGCGTCCATGTCTTCGGACCGACGGACCCGATCCTGACGGACCACCAAGTGCACTCGCACAGCTGGGACCTGATCAGCACCGTGCTGTACGGACAGCTGGACAACCGGCGGATGGGCGTGGCCGAGGAGAGCGCGCGGCCCACCCACCGGGTGTTCGAGGTGCACAGCCGGCCCACCGGCGTGGACGAACTGCGGCCCACCAGACGGCTGGTGCGCTGTGAGCCGGGCCCCGGCCAGACGAGCTCACGGGGCCAGACCTACGCCCTTCCGGCGGGTGAGTTCCACACCACCGTGGTGCCGGACGGCCGTCCGACCGCCACCCTGGTGCTGGGGCGGACGCTGCCCGGCCGGGCGGACCTCTCCCTGGGCCCGTTACGGGCCCCGGGCCACCGGGTGGTCCGCAGGATGTGCGACGCGGCCCAGACCGCCCGGATCGCCCAGGCCGCGCTCAGGAGGATCCATGAGCCCGAACTCCCGCCCGACGTCTGACTTCACCGGGGAGTGCCGTACGGCCGTGGCGGCCGCCGAGGCGGCGGGGGCGCTGCTGCGCTCCCGCTTCCCGGACGGCTTCACGGCCCGCCCCAAGGGCGAACGCGGCGACGTCGTCACCGACCTGGACCTGCTGGCCGAACGCCTGGTGGTCGACCGGATCCGCGCCGACTTCCCGCACGACCGGATCCTCGCGGAGGAGACGGGCGACGCGGCCGCCGGCGACGGAGGCGCCCGCACCTGGCTGGTGGACCCCCTCGACGGCAGCAACAACGTGGTGATCGGGCTGCCCGTCTACGTCGTCGGCATCGCCCTGTGCGTCGACGCGCTCCCGGTGGTCGGGGTCGTGCACGAACCGGTGACCGGCCGCACCTGGTCGGCCCGGCACGGCGCCGGCACCTACGGCCCCGCCGGCCGCCTCGCCCCCGCCCCCCGCCCCCCGTCCCCCTCGGGACCGCTCCTCGCCTGGACCCAGGGCCATGCCGTGGGCCGCCACGACCCCGCCGCCCGCGCCCTGCGGCACACCCTGGAACTCCGCTCCCGGCGGCTGCTCCAGCTCTGGGCCCCGCTGGTCGCCTGGACCATGCTCGCCCGGGGCGACATCGACGGCTTCGTCGGCTACCGCGCCGAGGCGATCGACCTGCCGGCCGGCGCCCTGCTGGCCCGCGAGGCCGGGGTGGCCCTGCGCCGGCTGGACGGCCGCCACTTCACCGCCGGCCACACCGGCCCCGATACGGACCGCTCCTTCGTCGCCGGCCGCCCCGAGATCCTGCCGACCCTGCTGGACCTGGTGGCCACCGCGGCTGCGGCTACCGCGTCAGCGCCAGTGCTGTCACCGACGCCGCGACCGCGCTGACCGCCAGGACCGCGCCCGTGCCCATCAGCCGGGCCACCGGGACCCGTACGCCGTACGCGACGCACCGCTCGTACCAGAGCAGGGTCGCCAGGGAGGCCCACGGCGTCACCACCGGACCGGCGTTGGTGCCGATCAGGAGGGCGAGGAGCTGGTCGTGGTTGCCCACCGGGACCGCGCCCTCGCCCGCCAGGTAGACGGGCAGGTTGTTCAGGGCGTTCGACAGCCCGGCGCCGACCGCCGCCGCGCGGAACAGGCCCAGGGTGCCGCCGTCGTGGCCGACCGCCGAGGCCAGCAGTTCGTGCAGCCCGTGCGCGTTGACCGTTTCCACCACCAGGAACATCCCCGGCACCATCACCAGCAGCCGCCACGGCACGAGGGACCAGCGCAGCGCCGTACGGTCGCGCACCGCGAACACCCCGACGGCCACCGCCGCGGCCGTCGCCGACGCGATCCACAGCTCCACGTCCGCCACCAGGATGGCCAGCAGGAAACCCCCGCAGGCCAGCGCACAGGCCCGGAACACGACGGGGTCCGCGGGCCGGTGCGGGCCGGGCGGCACATAGCGGTCGTCGCCCTCCGAAGCCTCGGGACCCTCAGCCCGTACGTCCTCCACCCGCGCGGCCCCCGGGCCGCCTCCCGGAGCGTTCCCCGGAGTTCTCTCGGCCTTGCTTCCCGGGGTTCTCTCGGCCTGGCCTCCCGGAGCCTTCCCCGGAGTACTCTCCGCCTTGCCTACCGGCGTGTTTCCCGCCCTGTCCCGCGGCCCGTCCCCGGGGCGTCCGGCGGGCGCGGCCGTGCGCCGTCCCCGGCGCCAGAAGAACCCCCACAGACAGGCCATCGTCACCGCGATCGCGGCCAGCTGCGGTGCCCACATCCGGCTGGCGAGCCCCAGGGGCGACAGCGCCACCCGGTCCGCGGCCAGCAGGTTCGTCAGATTGGAGACGGGCAGGAGCAGGCTCGCCGTGTTGGCCAGCCACACCGTCGTCATGGCGAGCGGGACCGCCGCGATGCCGACCCGGCCGGCCAGCGCCAGCATCACGGGCGTCAGGAGCACCGCCGTGGTGTCCAGATTGAGCGCGACGGTCGTCACGGACGCGAAGGCCACGCACAGCAGGAACAGCAGCGGATAGCTGCCCCGCCCCGCCCGCGCGACCCGGGCGGCCACCACGTCGAACACCTCGGCCCTGCTGGTCAGTTCGGCCAGCACGATCACCGTGCCGAGGAAGGCCAGCAGCGGAGCGATCCGGATCGTCGCGTCGCCCGCGTCGGCGGTCGGCAGCAACCCCGAGGCCACGCACACCAGCCCGGTCACGAGCAGCCCGATCGCCACCCGGTCCAGGACATGCAGACGCCTTAAGACAGACACGGGGGAAGGGTCGCACAAATGTGCTCCCGCGTGACCAGGGGGTTGGCGTGAAACCAGTCCAAAACGACGCTCGTCCATTGCATCATGAATATATGGGGGACCGTCAGATGACCGGTGACACCGGGCCGTTGGACTTTTTCGTCAGTTACTCGCCCGCCGACGAGCGCTGGGCGTCCTGGATCGCCTGGACGCTGGAGGAAGCCGGGTACAGAACCGTACTCCAGGCCTGGGACTTCGTGCCGGGCACGAACTTCGTCGACTTCATGGACCGGGGCGTGAGCGAGTCCGCGGCCGTCATCGCCGTCCTCTCGCGCAACTACGAACGGTCCCGGTACGGCCGGATGGAGTGGCAGGCCGCCCTGCGCGCCGACCCGGACGTGCCCGAGCGGCGGCTGATCACCGTCCGGGTCGAGGACATCCCGGTGGAGGGGCTGCTCGCCACCATCACCTACGTCGACCTGGTGCCGGTCACCGACCCGTCCGCCGCCCGCGACCTGCTGCTCACCCGCGTCCGGCAGGCCCTCGACGGCCGGGCCCGGCCCAGCCTGCGCCCCGACTACCCGGGCAACGGCCGGGCCGTGCCGCCCGCCCCCGCCGTCCCGGTCGCCCCGCGCACCGGCCGGCCGCTCGGACGACCCGGATGGGCCGGTCGCCGCAGGCCCGCCGCGCAGCCGGCCTACCCACGAGTCGCCGGGGACCTCGCGGTGCGCGAGGCGGTCACCGTGCTGCACCTCGCCGGGCCCGCCTTCGGACGCGGACAGGATCCGGCCGAATTGCAGGCGGCGATCTGGGGAGACCTCGTCGAGCTCACCGACGCCGGCGCGCCCTCCCCGGACCTGCTGGTCGTCACCGGCGACCTCACCGCCTCCGGCAGCCCCCGCGAGTTCGACCAGGCCCTCGCCTTCCTCACCGGACTGCGCGCCCTGCTCGGCCTCGAACCGCACCGCGTCGCCCTCGTCCCCGGCGGCCACGACGTCAACCAGGCCGCCTGCCGGGCCTACTTCAGCACGTGCGAGGCCGACGAGATGCCGCCCCGGCCGCCCTACTGGCCCAAGTGGCGCCACTTCGCCCGGGTCTTCCAGGAGCTCTACCAGGGGCTCGACGCCGTCTTCGACAGCGACCAGCCCTGGACCCTGTTCCCGGTGCCCGAACTGCACACCGTCGTCGCCGGACTCAACTCCTCCATGGCGTACAGCCACCGGCCCGACGACCAGTACGGCATGGTCGGACCCGAGCAGGCCGCGTGGTTCGCGCAGGCCCTGAGGCCCTACGAGGAGGAGGGCTGGCTGCGGATCGGCGCGCTGCGCCACGCCCCGGGGACGGCCCGGCAGGGCGCGCCGCGCGGGGCCGCCCAGGACGGCTCCGGGCCGCTGCGCGACAGCGAGGTGCTGGCCCGCCTCACCGCACCCCGCCTCCACCTGCTGCTGCACGGCCCGGCCGGGGCCGGCGCCCGCCCGGTGCTGACCACCGCCTCCGGCGAACTGCCGCTGCTCGGCGCCGGCGCACCCGCCCGGCACCAGCTGCTGCGCATCACCCGGGACGGCCTCGCGACCTGGCCGGGACCCGGCGCACCGCGGCGCGACCGGGTCGAGTGGCGCCGCGCCCACCGCGCCTTCGGCCCCGAGGACAGCACCGCGGCCGATCCGGAGGCGGGCCTCGCCCCCGGCCCCACCTCCGACCCCGAGCCGCGGGCCGTGCGCTCCCCGGCGGAGGTGCTGCTCGCCCGCGTCGCCGAGGTCTGCCGCACCCGGCACGAGGGCGCCCAGATCCGCCCGGTCGACGGACCCGTGCCCCAGCTGCTCGTCACCTGGACCCAGTCGGGCTTCGTCCGCCAGCAGCGCGTGGCCGTGCACACCGGCACCCCCACCGCCCAGGACGTCGACCGGGTCGTCGCCCTGGTCCACGCGGCCGACTCCGAGACCGAGGCCGAACTCGTCCACGACGGCCCTCCCCCGGCCCGGGACCTGCGCGACCTGGCCCGCCGCAGAGGCGTGCGGGTGCGCAGCTTCACCGAGTTCCAGGGCCTGCTCGACCTGCGCACCTACGTCGGCGCCCAGAGCGAACGGCTGCGCACCGACCCCCGCTACCCCCCGGGCATGTACCTGCCCCAGCGCTACCGGGAGGTCGAGCGGCTCGACGCCGAGGACCGCGACGGCCTGGTCGACGACATGCTCCGCCTCCTCGACTCCGACCAGGGCCGCTTCCTGCTGCTGCTCGGCGACTTCGGCCACGGCAAGACCTTCGCGCTGCGCGAACTGGCCCGCCGCATCCCGTCCGAACTCCCGCACCTCGTCCCGCTGCTGGTCGAGCTGAACGCGCTCGACCGGGCCTACTCCTTCGAGGGCCTGGTCGCCGCCCACCTCGCCGCGCACGGCGTCGACAACATCGACCTGCGGGCCTTCAGGTACATGCTCCAGCAGGGCCGGATCGTGCTCCTCTTCGACGGCTTCGACGAACTCGTCACCCGCGTCACCTACGACCGCGCCGCCGAACGCCTCCAGGTGCTCCTGGACTCGGCCGTCGACAACGCCAAGATCGTCGTCAGCAGCCGCACCCAGCACTTCCGCTCCCAGGGCCAGGTGCTCACCGCCCTCGGCGAACGCGTCGGCCTGCTCCCGCACCGCCGCGTCCTGGCCGTCCAGGAGTTCACCCCGCAGCAGATCCACGCCTACCTGGTCAACCGGTACGACGGCGACGAACGCGCCGCCGACCGCCGGGTGCGCCTGCTCGACGCCATCCCCGACCTGCTCGCCCTGTGCCGCAACCCCCGTCTCCTCGGCTTCGTCGCCGACCTCGACGACGACCAGCTGCGGGCGGTCGCCGGCGCCGGCCGCGCCCTCAGCCCCGCCGGCCTCTACCAGGAGGTCCTCACCGCCTGGCTCACGTTCGAGCAGCACCGGGCGACCGGCGGGCCCGGCCGCACCCCCGGACTCAGCCTCGACCAGCTGTGGAACGCCGTCACCGCGCTCGCCCTGCGGCTGTGGCAGAGCGGCCAGGAGTCGCTGCGGCTCGACGAGCTGACCGACGTGGCCGAGACCCTCACCGGTCTCGCCGACAGCCGGCTGTCCGCCGGGCAGGCCGCGCACGCCGTCGGCTCCGGCAGTCTCCTCGTCCGCAGCGAGGCCGGGGTGTTCCGGTTCATCCACGGCTCGGTGGTGGAGTGGCTCATCGCCCGCGAGTGCGCGGTACGGCTGGTCGCCGGGGACAGCGCCCTGCTCGCCCGGCGGCAACTCAGCCAGCTCGCCGTCGAGTTCCTCTGCGACCTCGCCGATCACCGCGCCTGCCAGGAATGGGCCGAACGCACCCTCGACGCCGCCGACGACGAGGTGGCCCGAGCCAACGCCGTGAAGATCCTCTCCCGGCTGCGGGTGCCCGCCCACACCGATCTGCGCGGCGCCGCACTCGCCGGGGAGGACCTCTCCTACCGGGACTTCTCCGGCGTCGACCTCACCCGCGCCGACCTGACCGACGCCCGGCTGATCGGCGCCAACCTCTCCGGGGCGGTCCTGCGCGACGCCCGGCTGACCGGCGCCCGGCTCGACGGCGCCGACCTCACCGGCGCCGATCTGCGCGGCGCCGACCTGCGCCGGGCCCGGCTGATCCGCACCGATCTGACCGGCGTCCGGGTCGCGGGCGGCCGCTGGCAGCGGGCCGCGCTCATCCGGGCGACCACCGATCCCGATCTGCCCGACGCCCCCGAGCTGACGCCGGCCGCCCTCGCCCCGGGCATGGCCGTCGACTCCGGCTTCCGGCCCTCCGCGGTCGGTGTCCCGTACGGCTTCGACATGCGCACCAGCCGGCTGCCCGAGCCCATCTCCTACAGCCCCGACGGCGAACTCCTCGCCGTCGGCGCCGAGGACGGCGGGGTGCTGGTCTGCGACGCCGCCACCGGCACCGCCCTGCGGACCCTGGAGGGCCACACCGACCGCGTCTACGCCGTCAAGTTCCGCGAGCGGGTCCTCGCCACCGGCAGCGCCGACGGCACCGTACGCCTGTGGGACCCCGTCTCCGGCCGCTGCCGGCATCTGCTGCCGATCCACCCGCGCGGGGTGTGGCCCCTCGCCCTGGACGCCGACGGCTCCCTGATGGCCACCGGCGACGCCGACGGGGTGGTCACCGTCTGGGACACCGGCTCGGGCACCGCCCTGCACCGGCTGCCCGGCCACTCCGCACCCGTCTACACCGTGGCCTTCGGACCGGGCAACGCCACCCTGGTCACCGGGGACGCCTCCACCGCCGTACGGCTGTGGGACCTGGCGACCGGGCGGCGGATCGGTGAACTGCCCGGCCACCACAGCGCCGTGTACCGGGCGCGGTTCAGCCCCGACGGCACCCTGCTCGCCACCGGCGACCGCGGGGACGGGCGGCTGGGCGGCACGGTGCGGATCTGGGACCTCGCCGACCGCTCCCTGCGGCACGAGTTCACCGGGCACACCGGCCGTGTCTACACCCTCGACTTCCATCCCGGCGGCCGGTTCCTGGTGAGCGGGGACACCGAGGGGGAGGTGCGGCTGTGGGACCTGACCGCGGGGGCGGGTGCCGGACTGCTCGGCGGCTGCCGGGGGGCTGTGTACCAGGTCCTCTTCGACCCCGACGGCACCCTGCTCGCCGCCGGGGACAGCCAGGGCGTGGTCCGGCTCTGGCGCATCGCGCCCGAGGCCGACCCGGTGGCCGTGCCGCTCACCCGGCAGCCCGCCGAGCACCGCGGCTCGGTCTGGGTCTGCAAGTTCCGCCCGCACGGCGACACCCCCGCCCCGGACACCGGAGCCCTGCTCGTGACCGGCGGCAACGACGGCGTCGTACGGCTCCACGACCCCGCCACCAGCCAGGGCCGCCGCATCCTGCGCGGCCACGGGCGGCGGATCGGGACGCTCTCCTTCAGCGCCGACGGCGCGATCCTCGCGGCCGGCGGCAACGACGGGGTGATCCGTCTGTGGGACTCCGTCACCGGACGGCGGCTGCGGGAGCTGACCGGCCAGAGCGACCGCCTGGTCTCGGCCGTGTTCAGCGCCGGCGGCAGCCTGCTGGCCACCGCGAGCAGCGACGGCGACATGTACCTGTGGAACGCCTCGACGGGTGAGTACCAGCGCGAGATGGACGTCGAGACGGACCACGTCTGGGCCGAGGCGTTCAGCCCTGACGGCGAACTGCTCGCCACCGCCAACGACGACGACACCGTACGGCTGTGGTACCGGGCCACCGGGGCGCATGTCGTCACCATCGGCGAGCACTTCGGGCGGGTCCGCTCCATCGCCTTCCGGCCCGACGGGGAGGCCCTGGCCACCGGCTGCGACGACCGCAAGGTGCGCGTCTGGCACCTGGCCGAGCGCCGGATCACCGCCGTCCTCGACGGCCACACCGACCGGGTGTACGCCGTGGCGTTCGCCCCCGACGGCTCCTGGCTGGCCAGCGCCTCCTGGGACGGCGACGCCGTGATCTGGCGGGACGGTGTGGCAGTGCACCGGCTTTCCCGGCACACCGGCAAGCTGTGGACGGCCGCCGCGCACCCGCTGCGCCCGCTGCTCGCGACGGCCGGCGACGACCGCACGGTCCGCCTGTGGGACGCGCACACCGGCCGGGAGACGGCCGCGCTGAGCGGCCACACCGGGCGCGTCCTGGCGGTCGCCTTCAGTCCCGACGGCTCGCTGCTGGCCAGCGGCGGCGAGGACGGCACGGTCCGGCTGTGGGACGTTCCGGCCGACCGCCCGGCGGCCCTGCGCGCCACCCTGGTCGGCCTGCCGGGCGGCTGGGCCGCGCTGGCGCCGTCCGGCGGCTACAAGTACGAGGGGGACGTCACCGGCGAGTTCTGGCACGCGGTCGGCATGTGCCGGTTCGAGCCGGGGGAGCTGGACGGCCATCTGCCGGGGGTGCGCAATGTGCCGCCGGAGGAGCCGCTGAGGTGAGTGGTCAGTGGCCGGTGCGCACGGTGAACGCCGCCGTGTGCACCGTGTCGCCCGCCTTGAAGTCCAGGAACAGCCGGTAGGTGCCGGCGCTGGGCGTGGTCGCGGCGAAGGAGACGTCGGGTCCTGACGTACGACCGTCCTCCGCCTCGTCGTGCGGGTGCACGTGCAGGTAGGCGAGGTCGCCGGAGCGCAGGGCGACCAGGTGGCCGTAGGCGCCGAGGTAGGGCTGGAGGGCGGTGACCGGCCGGCCGTCGCGTTCGACGGTGAAGGTGAGGTCGCTCTCCGCGCCGGCCTCGAGGCTCCCGCCGAGGGTGACGGTGTAGCCGTCGACGGTGGTCGTGGCGGAGGGCGGGGGCGGTGCGGTCGCCTCGTACCGCCCGGTGACGGTGAGGTCGGAGCCCAGGGTGAGGCCCTCCTGCGCCCCGGCCGGGCGGAAGTCGGCGAAGACGCGGTAGGAGCCCGCCGCCGGGAGGTCGACCGGTGTGCTCCAGGTGCCGTCCGGGTCCCGGGTGGGGTGGAGGTGGCGGTAGGCGGTCAGATCGCGGGAGGCGACGATCAGGTGGAGCTGCTTGGTGTGCTCGGTCTCGTAGGCGGTGACCGGGTCGCCGTGCGCGTCCCGGACGGTGAGGCGCAAGGTGCCCGGGCGGCCGGCGGACAGGCTCCTGGTCTCGAGATCGAGGGTGTAGCCGCTCTCGGAGACCTGGAGCCCGGCCGGCGTGAGGCGGACCGGTTCCGCCGTCGCCGGGTTCGTCGTCTCTGCGTGCGCCTCCCCGTGGGCGGCGGGCCGGGACGGCGGGGAGCCCGATCCGAACGCCGCCCCGATGCCGTAGGCGGCGCCGAACACCACGGCGAGCGTGGCGGTGAACGCGCCGATCGTCTGGAGGGGTTTCATCGCGGGCTCCCGTCGCTGCTTGATACCCCCGAGGGGTATCCGGAAGCTCAGGCTATACCCCTAGGGGGTACCCCGCCACTCCTCCGCCACTACTTCAGCGCGGCCAGGGCGATCCGCTGTGCCACCGGGTTCATGCCCTCCCCCTTCGCATTCGTGGAGTTGACCGAGTACACGAGTGTCCGGCTGAGATCGCGGGTCGCGCCGAGCATCGTGCTGTAGCCGTAACGGGCGCCCGTCTTGAGCCACAGGACCTTCCCCCCGTACTCGAAGCGCTGGAGTCCCGCGCTGTAGGAGGCGCCCTCGATGCCCGTCGGGACGGTGAACATCTCCCGCAGCTGCGGCCCGGGGACGATCCGGCCCCGGAAGAGGGAGGTGAGCAGGCGCTCCAGGTCGGCGGTCGTGGAGATCATGCCGCCGGCCGCCTCGTCGGCGGGGATCCAGTCGGTGACGTCGACGAACCGCGTGCTCCCGTCGGCCTGCTCCACCGCCTGGTAGCCGTGGTTGTGCGGGCCGAGGATGCGCGCGGAGGTGCCGGGCAGGTACGTCCGCGTCATCCCGGCGGGGCGGAACACCCGCCGGGCGGCCTCCGAGGAGTACGAGTGCCCGGTCACCTTCTCGATCAGCAGGCCGAGGAGGGTGTAGTTGATGTTCAGGTAGTGCTGTCGTGTCCCCGGCGCGAACTCCGGCCCCTTCGCCGCCGCCGAGGCCACGACCTCCTGGGGGGTCTGGTACTCGAAGCGGTGCGCGTACAGCTCCTCGAAGGAGTACCCGAGGCCGTCGCCCGCCGGGATCCCGCTGGTGTGGTTCAGCAACTGCCGTACGGTGATCGGCTCGAAGTCCCGGCCCAGGAGCCCGGGCAGATAACGCTGGACGGCAGTGTCCAGGCCGACCCTGCCCTCCGCCGCGAGCTGCAGGACGACAGCCGCCGTCACCACCTTCGTCGTCGAACCGGCCCGGAAGCGGGCGTCCGGATCCGCCGCCCTGCCGCTCGCCAGGTCGTGCACGCCCGCGCTGGAGCGCCAGGTGCCGTCCGTGCCGCCCACACGGACGAGGGCGGCGGTCGCGTTGGCGTCGGGGAGGCCGGAGATCGCGGCGGCGAGGGCCTGTTCGTCGAGGGCCTGTTCGTCGAGCGTGTCCGCCCGCTGGACGACGGGTGCGGCGAACGCGGGGGCGGCGGCCAGCGGTCCGGCCGCCGCGAGGGCGAGGACGAGGGAGGCGGCGAGGACGGTGGTGCGGCGGCGAGCGCGCATGCGGGATGTCTCCTGAAAGGGTCGGCGGATCGAAGGTTCGTGATGATCTTCCGGCGGGGCGCGCGGGAACGGATCCTCACCGAGGAGGGCGCCCGCCCCTGACCGAACCCGGAGCAACTGCCCTGGCAAATGGTGGAGTTGTGGGGGCCGTCCCCTACGGGTGCGGAGAAAAGTGTTATCCGGAGGCCGTCCCTCCCGTCCCCTCGGGTGTGATCTCCGACATTGCCAACAGCGGGGGCCCGGCTGAGAGGGTGCGGGCATGAGGACGTACGCCGAGGCCGGCCGGCACTGGCACGCCACCATCGCCGCCGCGCAGGCCGGTGACCGGCAGGCGCTGGACGAGCTGGTGGCGGGCTGGCTGCCGCTGGTCTACAACATCGTCGGCCGCGCCCTGAACGGCCACGCCGACGTCGACGACGTCGTCCAGGAGACCATGCTGCGCGCCGTCGACAACCTCGGCTCGCTGCGCGACCCCGACAGCTTCCGCTCCTGGCTGGTGGCCATCGCCATGCGACAGATCCGCGACCGCGCCCGCCGCAGGACGGATCGGCACCTCGACGAGAGCGCGGCCCACGACGGCGCCTCCGACTTCGCCGAACTCACCGTGCTGAAACTCCAGTTGGAAGGACAGCGGCGCGAGGTCGCGGAGGCGGTGCGCTGGCTCGACGACGAGGACCGGCAACTGCTCTCCCTGTGGTGGCTGGAGGTGGCCGGCGAACTCACCCGGCGCGAGCTGGCCGCGGCCGTCGGCATCAGCCGGCAGCACGCCGCCGTGCGCGTCCAGCGGGTGAAGGAACGCCTGGAGGTCTCCCGGGGCATCGTGCGCGCCCTCGACGGCGCCTGCCCTGACCTGCGCGAGCTGACCGCCCGCTGGAACGGCCGCCCCGACTCCGTCTGGCGCAAGCGGCTGGCCCGGCACATCCGGGGCTGCGGCTACTGCGGCGACGCCCGCGAATCCGTCGTACCGGCCGAACGGCTCCTCGTCGGCATCGCGCTCGTCCCCGTCCCGGTCGGCTTCACGCTCTCCCTCGGTCTCGGCGGCAAGACCGCGGTGGCCGCCGCGGGTTCCGCCTCCGTCGGCTGGTCCGCGAAGGTGCTGGGCGTGCTCACCAAACCGGCCGTCGCGGTGACGGCCGGGGCGACCCTCGCGGCGGGCGGCGCCTACGTCGTCGTACAGACGCCCGACGACCCGCCCCCGCGCGCGGCCACCGTCCCCACGGCGGCGAGCACGCCGGCCCGACCGCCGTCCTCACCCACCCCGTCCCCGTCCGCCTCACCGTCGGCGTCCCCCTCCCCGTCGCCGTCCGCGACCAGGAAGAACACGGCCCGCTACGGCGGTGTCGTCGACGCCGTCGACCGGGCGCCGGACCCGGACACCCCGCCCGGGGCCCTGCCGCACCGGCCCGCGTCCGGCCTCACCAGCACCGGCGGCGCGCACGCCACCATGAACCACCGCGGGGACAGCGTCACACTCAGCGGCCAGGGCTATGTCCTGGTGCGCTGGCAGATCTCGCCGCAGTACCGGGCCGGCAGCCTGGTCATGCCGAGCTGGACCGGACTGCGGGGCAAGGTCTTCCACGTGGCCTCGGGCGGCGGCCGCCGCATGGACGACCCCGTCAGCAGCACCGACCCCACCTCCACCGGCATGGGCAACTCCGCCACCGGCTACGCCGTCCTGCCCGCCGGCACCCAGCAGATGTGGCAGAACGAGTACTTCTACGTCGACGGCAGCGTCACCCTCACCGTGAACGAGCGGGGCGCCGACTACGGCCTGAACGTCTTCCCCACCACCTGGGACAAGGTCGAGGAGGACATCACCTACGGCCCCGACCGGGGCGCCACGCGCTACGGCCTCGTCCGCGACACCGGCGGCGACGACACCCCCGTACCGCAGTACCTCACCCGGACGACCCCGTCCGACCCGGCGACGGTGGCCCAGCGCTCGAGCGTGTAGCGGTGCAGTGGGCTGTCAGAGCTGCTTGCGCAGAGCGGTGAGGACGTCGATGCGATTGGTGGTGATCGAGTCGACGCCCAGGTCGACGAGGCGGCGCATGGAGCGGCGGGTGTCCGGGGTCCACACGGAGAGCAGGTAGCCGTCGTGGTGGACGCGGGCGGCCAGGTCGCGGTCGACGAGGGAGAAGCGGTAGTTGAGCCAGCGGGGCCTGACCGCGGCGAGCAGGGCGGGACGGGGCGGAGCCAGGCTGGTCCGGGTCAGGGCGATCTCGGCGGAGGGGTCCGCGGCACGGACCGACAGCATCTCGGCGGCGCCGGCACAGTAGTAGACGCGCTCGGCCGCCCCCGCTTCCCGGACGGCGTCCACGACCCGGCGGGCCTCGCGCTCGGTGCGGGTCCCCGGCAGGTCCACCATCACCCGGCTGCCCTCCGTCACCGCGAGCGCCTCGGCGAGGGTCGGCACCCCGCCCGCCGTCAGCCCGCGCACCTCGGCGGCCGACAGCGAGCGCAGCGGCCGGTCCAGCTCCCACAGCCGCTTCAGCGTCTCGTCGTGCAGCAGCACGGGCACACCGTCCCTGGTGAGCCGTACGTCGAACTCGACGGCGTCCGCGCCCAGGGCGAGCGCGGAACGCAGTGAGTCGAGCGTGTTCTCACGGAAGCGGTAGGGGTCGCCGCGATGGGCCACGGCCGTCAGGTTCTGCATGGGGGCCATTGTGTCCGGGGTCCCTCATGTCCGGGGGCCTCAGGGGATGGTCAGGGGGCGAGCCAGTCGGCCGTGAAGGTGTCGATCTCGTCCTTGATCCGGCTCTTGCCGGCCTCGTCCAGGAAGGACGCCTCGACCGCGTTCTTGGCGAGGTCGGCGAGGCCGTGCTCGTCCAGGTCGAGGAGGCGGGCGGCGACGGCGTACTCGTTGTTGAGGTCGGTGCCGAACATCGGCGGGTCGTCGGAGTTGATCGTGACCAGGACCCCGGCCCGTACGAAGTCCTTGAGCGGGTGCTCGTCGAGGGTGCGGACCGCGCGGGTGGCGATGTTGGAGGTGGGGCACACCTCCAGCGCGATGCGGTGCTCGGCGAGGTGCGCGAGCAGCTTCTCGTCGCGCGCCGAGCTGGTGCCGTGCCCGATGCGCTCGGCCCGCAGGTAGGTCAGCGCGTCCCACACGGTCTCGGGGCCGGTCGTCTCACCGGCGTGCGGCACCGACCGCAGCCCGGCGGCGATCGCCCGGTCGAAGTACGGCTTGAACTGCGGCCGCGGTACGCCGATCTCCGGACCGCCCAGGCCGAAGGAGACCAGTCCCTCGGGGCGGATGCGGTCGTCGGTGGCGAGCCGCGCGGTCTCCTCGGCGGACTCGAGCCCGGCCTCGCCCGGGATGTCGAAGCACCATCGCAGCGCGGTGCCGAACTCCGCCTCGGCGGCCTTCCGGGCGTCCTCGATCGCTTCCATGAACGCCAGTTCGTCGATCCCGCGCCGGGTCGAGGAGAACGGCGTGATCGTCAGCTCGGCGTACCGCACCTGCTGCCGGGCCAGGTCCCGGGCGACCTCGTACGTCAGCAGCCGGACGTCCTCCGGGGTGCGGATGAGGTCCACGACCGAGAGGTACACCTCGATGAAGTGGGCGAAGTCCGTGAACGTGAAGTAGTCGGCCAGGGCCTCGGGGTCCGAGGGCACCCTGGAGTCGGGGTGCCGGGCGGCGAGCTCGGCGACGATGCGGGGGGAGGCGGAGCCGACGTGGTGGACGTGCAGTTCGGCCTTGGGCAGCCCGGCGATGAAGGCGTGCAGATCGCGGGGACCGGCAGCGGCGGCGTCCGCGGTGGGGCCGGCGGGGGCGCCTGCGGAGGTGGAGGCGTCGAGGCGGTCGGTCAAGGGGTCCTCCCCGGGACGGCGTCCCGGGCCGTGAGAGGGCCGGACGGGACGCGGGTGATCGGCTGATCGGTGGGTCAGGATCATCGTAGGCGGGGAGGAGGGGAGAGGGGCGGGGCGGGCCCTGGCCGGTTTGCGTGGGCGCGCCTGCTCGGGCCGTAGCATGACGGAACGTACGACAGAGGGGATCCCTTGCATGTCCGACGACGCGCCGACTCCGGCCGCGCCCGCACCCGACCCGACGGACGGGCCACGGGACGCGGCTCCCGAGGTGCCGTTGGACAAGGTGCCCTTGGACAAGCCGCGGTCGGACGAGTCGCCGTCGGGCACGGGTTCCCCGCCCGACCCCGCGACCATACCCGGTGACGGCACGGCCCACTTCGGCACCGCGACCGAGCCGCAGGCCCCTGTAGGCGACGTGACAGCGCAGCCTGCGGCGGCCGCCGACGCCCCGCAGCCGCCTCCGGTGGCCGACGCGACTGTGCAGCCCCCGGCGAGCGCCGTCACCTCGCTGCCTCGGGCGTCCGAGGCAGCCGTACCCCCTCCGGCGGCCGCCGGGGTGCCGCTGCCTCCGGTAGGCGACGTAACAGTGCAGCCCCCGGCGAGCGCCGTCACCTCGCAGCCTCGGGCGTCCGAGGCAGCCGTACCCCCTCCGGCGGCCGCCGGGGTGCCGCTGCCTCCGATAGCCGACGGCACAGCCCGGCCCCCGGCGAACGGCGTGCCCCCGACCCCCGTCGACGGCGCCCCCCAGCCCTGGGCCAGTCCCGTCGTTCCCTCCGGGAACGGGGCCTTCGCCTCCTTCCCGCCGCCGAATGCGGCCACGGTGGCGGGCGGACCGCCGCCGCACCCCGTGATGGGGGCCGGCGGGCCGCCGCCCAACCCCTTCGCGCCGCCCCTCGCCCACACCGGCGCAGTGCCGCCGCCACCGATCTCCCCGGACGGCCCGGGACAGCTTCCGTACGGCTACCCCGGCGGCTACGGCTACCCCTCTCCTCCACCCCCGGCTGGTTACTACTGGCCCGGTGCGCCGCAGGGCGAGAGCAACGGGATGGGGATCGCCGGGATGGTGCTGGGGATCGTCTCGGCCGTGGTCTTCTGCCTGTGGCCGCTGGCCATCGTCCTGGGCATCCTGGGCATCGTCTTCGGCGCGATCGGCCGCAGAAAGGCCACCCGGGGCGAGGCCACCAACCCGGGCCAGGCCCTGGCCGGCATCATCTGCGGCACCGCAGGCATCGCGCTCGGCGTGGGCCTGGGCGCCCTGGTCATCCTCGCCCCGGTGTAGACGGCCCGCCCGCGCCGCGGGCCCCGGCAGGCCTCGGGCCTCGCTCGCCGGGGTAACGCTCCGGCGGGCGATGTTCCGGGCGGCCGGTTTCCGCGGCCCTCCGCCCGGCTGCTGCGGGCCCCGCAGGCTCGCGGGCCTCGCTCGCCGTGTCGGTGGTCTGGCGGGCGATGTTCTGGGCGTGGCCAGTCGCTGTGGCCTTCCGCGCGGCTGCTGCGGGCCTCGCAGGCTCGCGGGCCTCGCTCGCCGTGTCGGTGGTCTGGCGGGCGATGTTCTGGGCGTGGCCAGTCGCTGTGGCCTTCCGCGCGGCTGCTGCGGG
>NZ_JBIWGA010000017.1:0-112178 GCF_044763345.1 Streptomyces sp. NPDC096132 | reverse complement strand
GGCCTCGCTCGCCGGGTCGACGGTCCAGCGAGGCGATGTACCGGGCGTGGCCGGCTTCCGCGGCCCTCCGTCCGGCCGCTGCTGCCCCCGTCCGGCCGCCGCGGTCCGATTCCCGGACTCAGCCCCCCGCAGCGACCCCCGCGCCTTCATCAGCCCGAACCCCAGCAGTTTCGGCCCCCACCCCCGGCCCGGTCCCCGGAGGACTCAGTCCCCCCGCAGCCGCCCCCGCGCCTCCATCAGGGCGAAGCCCAGTAGGTTCGGGCCCCGCCAGCGCTCCGGGTCCATGGCGGCCTCGTCGTCTGCCGCGAGGCCGATGCCCCAGACGCGGTCGACGGGGCTTGCCTCGACGAGGACGCGGTTGCCCGTGCCGAGAAGGAAGGCGGTCAGTTCCGGGGTCGCGGCGAACTTGTGGACGCTGCCCTCGACGACGATCCGGAACCGCTCCCGCTGCCACACGGTCTCGTCGAAGCCGCGCACCAGTCGCCCGGCCTTCTTGGCCTGGGAGGGATGAGCGGCGGCCAGCGCCCGCCGCTCCGCCTCCGTGTCGCCGAACAGCCGTGCCTTCTCCGCCATCATCCAGTGCTCGGCCGTCGCATAGGTGACGCCGTCCACCACGAACGGTGACGGCCACCACTGACTCAGACAGCTCGCGCCCAAACGGCCGTCCGGCCTCGGCCGGTGTCCCCAGAAGTGCAGATACCTGATCCTCGCCCCCGCCCGGACCTCTCTGACCAGGGCCTCCCGACCATCGATCTTCTCCATGCACGCCAGCATGGCAGCCACCACTGACACTGCGTCCCGCCTTTTCCGCCCCGACTCGACACCTGGTCGACAGATTCCGTCGCGTAACCAAAAGGCAACAACGGAATCACTTGTTGGAGTGCCGTTGCTCTGTCAGGATCGGCACTCAAATCAAGCTGGAGCTACGCCACCCGCCCCCGCACCACGCGGGGCGAAGGCGGAGGAGAGCGACATGCAGAACCCGGGCACCGCCACCCCGGACACCGCCGACAGGTTCCCCGCACACGAACGCTTCGCGGCCGGCGCCCAGTACATCGCGGGCCGTCTCACCCACGGCACCTCGGGCCGCACCCACGCCGTGGTCGACCCGGCCACCGGCGAGGAGGTCCTCACCTACGAGCTGGCCTCCACGAGCGACGTCGACGCGGCCGTCGCCGCCGCCCGCGCCGCCTACCCGGGCTGGTCCGGGTCCACCCCCGCCGAGCGCTCCGACGCCCTGCACCGCTTCGCCGCCGTCCTCGCCGACCGCGCGGAGGACTTCGCCCGCGCGGAGTCCCTCCAGTGCGGCAAACCGCTGAAGCTGACCCGTGAGTTCGACGTCCCGGGGACGATCGACAACACCGCCTTCTTCGCCGGCGCCGCCCGCCATCTCCAGGGGCAGTCGGCCGGTGAGTACTCCGGCGACCACACCTCGTACGTCCGCCGCGAGCCCATCGGCGTCGTCGGCTCCATCGCTCCCTGGAACTACCCCCTCCAGATGGCCGCCTGGAAGATCCTCCCGGCGATCGCCGCGGGCAACACCATCGTCCTGAAGCCCGCCGAGCTCACCCCGCTCACCTCCCTCCTCTTCGCCCAGGCGGCGACGGAGGCCGGCATCCCCGACGGTGTGATCAACATCGTCACGGGGACGGGCCGGGAGGCCGGTGAGCATCTCGTGGGCCACCCCGATGTCGCCATGACCTCGTTCACCGGCTCCACCGCCGTGGGCAGGAGGGTCGCCGAGATCGCCACCGCGACCGTCAAGCGCCTCCACCTGGAGCTCGGCGGCAAGGCGCCCTTCGTGGTCTTCGAGGACGCCGACCTGGAGGCCGCCGTGAACGGCGCCGTGGCGGGCGCGCTCATCAACACCGGCCAGGACTGCACGGCCGCCACCCGCGCGTACGTGCAGCGGTCCCTGTACGAGGCGTTCGTCGAGCGGACCGCCGCCCTCATGGAGACCGTCCGGGTCGGGGATCCGTTCGCCCCGGGCACCGACCTCGGCCCGCTCATCTCGCACGTCCAGCGCGACCGCGTCGCCGGCTTCGTCGACCGGGCGCGTGCCCACGCGCGCGTGGTGACCGGCGGCGAGGCGCCCCAGGGCGAGCTCAAGGACGGCGCGTACTACCTCCCCACCCTGATCGCGGACGTGACGCAGGACAGCGAGGTCGTCCAGTCCGAGATCTTCGGACCGGTCCTGGTCGTGCTGCCCTTCGACGGCGACGACGAGGGCATCCGGCTCGCCAACGACACCCCGTACGGGCTCGCGGCCTCCGCGTGGACCCGGGACGTCTTCCGGGCGAACCGGGCGACCCGCGAGATCAAGGCGGGATGCGTGTGGATCAACGACCACATCCCGATCATCAGCGAGATGCCGCACGGCGGTTACAAGGCCTCCGGCTTCGGCAAGGACATGTCAGCGTACTCGTTCGAGGAGTACACCCAGATCAAACACGTTATGTTCGATAACACCGCGGTTGTCCGGAAGCCCTGGCACCGCACCATCTTCGGGGACTCATAAGCGACGACGATCGGCCGCCGACCACGGCCGGACCTCCCGAAAGGGCACCACGCGCATGGAGCAGTACGAGCCCGACCGCCTGAGCCCGGCCCAAGTGGCCGCCATACGGCGCAGTTTCCGGAGCGGCAGGGCGGCCATGACCCGCCGGTCGCTGCTGCGCGCCTCCGCCGGCGGCGCGCTCACCCTCGGCGGCCTCGGAGCGCTGAGCGCCTGCGGGATCCCCGCGGCCGGTCAGGCCAAGGGCGGCACGTCCGCCGAGGACCACTCGGCCAAGGAGAAGACCGTCAACTTCTCCAACTGGACCGAGTACATGGACGTCGACGAGAGCGGTAAGCGCCACCCCACCCTCGACGCCTTCGCCGAGCGCACCGGCATCAAGGTGAAGTACACCGAGGACATCAACGACAACAACGAGTTCTTCGCCAAGATCAAGCCGCAGCTCGCGGCGGGCCAGGACACCGGCCGCGACCTCATCGTCCTCACCGACTGGATGGCCGCCCGTCTGATCCGCCTCGGGTGGGTCCAGAAACTGGACGCCTCCAACCTGCCGCACGCCTACGCCAACCTGTCGGAGCAGTTCCGCAGCCCCGACTGGGACCCCGGGCGGGCCTACTCGTACCCCTGGCAGGGCATCTCCACCGTCATCGCCTACAACAAGAAGGCGCTCGACGGCGTCGAGGTGAAGTCGGTCTCCGACCTGCTCGACAACCCCAAGCTCAAGGGCCGGGTCGGCTTCCTCACCGAGATGCGCGACAGCATCGGCATGACCCTGCTGGACATGGGCAAGGACCCGGCGAACTTCACCGACGACGACTACGACGCGGCCATCGCCCGCCTCCAGAAGGGCGTCGACAGCGGCCAGATCCGCCGCTTCACCGGCAACGACTACACCTCCGACATCACCAGCGGCGACTTCGCGGCCTGTATCGCCTGGGCCGGTGACGTCGTCCAGCTGAAGGCGGACAGCCCCGACGTCGACTTCGTCATCCCGGACAGCGGCTACATGACGTCCAGCGACAACATGCTGATCCCCAACAAGGCACGTCACAAGACGAACGCCGAACGGCTCATGGACTACTACTACGAGCCGGGGCCGGCCGCCGAGCTCGCCGCGTACATCAACTACGTCTGTCCCGTCGACGGGGTGCAGGCCGAGCTTGCGAAGATCGACAAGGATGCGGCGACGAACCCGCTGATCATCCCCGACAAGGCCATGCAGGCGAAGTCCCACGCCTTCCGCTCGCTGAGCACGAAGGAAGAGACGGCCTACGAGGCGAAGTTCGCGAAGCTCACTGGGGCGTGACATCGATGAAGACCACCGACAACGGCAGCGGCGACGTCCGCCTCTCCGGCATCAGCAAGACCTACGGCTCCTTCACCGCCGTGCACCCGCTCGACCTGACCGTCCCGCAGGGCTCGTTCTTCGCCCTGCTCGGCGCCTCCGGCTGCGGCAAGACCACCACCCTGCGCATGATCGCCGGACTGGAGGAACCTTCCTCCGGAACCGTCCACCTCGGCGACCAGGACGTCACGGTCCTCCCGCCGTACCGGCGTCCGGTGAACACCGTCTTCCAGTCCTACGCCCTGTTCCCGCACCTCGACATCTTCGAGAACGTCGCCTTCGGTCTGCGCCGACGGGGCGTCAAGAGCGTGAAGAAGCAGGTCGAGGACATGCTGGAGCTCGTCCAGCTCGGTGAGCAGGCCCGCAAGAAACCGCACCAGCTCTCCGGCGGACAGCAGCAGCGCGTCGCCGTCGCCCGCGCCCTCATCAACCACCCCAAGGTGCTCCTCCTCGACGAGCCCCTCGGCGCCCTCGACCTCAAGCTGCGCCGCCAGATGCAGCTGGAGCTCAAGCGCATCCAGACCGAGGTCGGCATCACCTTCGTACACGTCACGCACGACCAGGAGGAGGCCATGACCATGGCCGACACGGTCGCCGTGATGAACGCGGGCCGCGTCGAGCAGCTCGGCTCCCCGACCGACCTGTACGAGAACCCGCAGACCACGTTCGTCGCGAACTTCCTCGGCACCTCCAACCTGATCGAGGCCGAGGTCGACACCAAGAGCGGCGACGACATCGTGCTGAAGGCGGGCGACGGCAAGCTGGTCCTCCCCGAGGCCCGCTGCTCCGCGCCGACCACGGCCGGCGGCAGGGTGCTGGTCGGCGTCCGCCCGGAGAAGATCTCCCTCACCCACGCCGACGACGCGGGCGAGATCCCCGAGGGCCGCAACCGCATCACCGGGAAGATCGCCAACTCCTCGTTCATCGGCGTCTCCACCCAGTACGTGATCGACAGTCAGGTCTGCCCCGAGTTCGAGGTCTACGCCCAGAACATCGACCGCGACTCCCGGCTGGTCCCCGGCGCCGACGTCGTCCTGCACTGGGCCCCCGCCCACACCTTCGGACTCGACGCGGCCCAGGACATCGACGCCGGCATCGACGAACAGGCGGCGGTCTGACATGGCGACGCTCACCGAGGCGCCCCCGCCGCTCTCCCCGGAGGCTCCCGCGAAGAAGCCGCCGCGCAAGCGGGGCCGCTGGACGCCGTACTGGCTGCTGCTGCCCGGCATTCTCTGGCTGCTCGTGTTCTTCGCGCTGCCGATGATCTACCAGGCCTCCACGTCCGTGCAGACGGGCTCACTGGAGGAGGGCTACAAGGTCACCTGGCACCTCGCCACCTACTGGGACGCGCTGAGCGAGTACTGGCCGCAGTTCCTGCGCTCGGTCCTCTACGCGGCCTCCGCGACGATCCTCTGCCTGATCCTGGGCTACCCGCTGGCCTACCTGATCGCCTTCCGCGCGGGACGCTGGCGGAACCTGATCATGATCCTGGTGATCGCGCCGTTCTTCACCAGCTTCCTGATCCGCACCCTCGCCTGGAAGACGATCCTCTCGGACAGCGGCCCGGTCGTCGGGGTCCTCAACACCCTGCACGTCCTGGACGTCACCACCTGGCTCGGCTGGACCTCCGGCGACCGGGTCCTCGCCACCCCGCTCGCGGTCGTGTGCGGTCTGACGTACAACTTCCTGCCGTTCATGATCCTGCCGCTCTACACCTCGCTGGAGCGCATCGACGTACGGCTCCACGAGGCGGCCGGCGACCTGTACGCCAAGCCGATCACCACCTTCCGCAAAGTCACCTTCCCGCTGTCGATGCCCGGTGTCGTCTCCGGCACCCTGCTGACCTTCATCCCGGCGGCCGGCGACTACGTCAACGCGGAACTGCTCGGCTCGACCGACACCCGCATGATCGGAAACGTGATCCAGACGCAGTTCCTGCGCGTCCTGGACTATCCGACGGCGGCGGCCCTGTCGTTCATCCTCATGGCGGCGATTCTCCTCATGGTCACCTTCTACATCCGCCGGGCGGGGACGGAGGAGCTGGTCTGACATGTCAGTCGTCAATTGGTTCAAGCGCAATCTCGTCGTCATCGCGGGCCTGCTGACCCTCGGTTATCTGCTGCTGCCCAACGTCGTCGTCACGGTGTTCTCCTTCAACAAACCGAAGGGCCGCTTCAACTACGAGTGGCAGCAGTTCTCCACGGACGCCTGGAAGGACCCCTGCGGGGTCGCCGGCATGTGCGACTCGCTGTCGCTCAGCCTCCAGATCGCGATCTGGGCGACGATCGGCGCGACCCTGCTCGGCACGGCGATCGCCTTCGCGCTGGTCCGCTACCGCTTCCGCGCTCGGGGCGCCGTCAACTCGCTGATCTTCCTGCCGATGGCGATGCCCGAGGTCGTCATGGCCGCCTCGCTGCTCACCCTCTTCCTCAACCTGGGTGCACAGCTCGGCTTCTGGACGATCCTGATCGCCCACATCATGTTCTGCCTCAGCTTCGTCGTGGTCGCCGTCAAGGCGCGCGTCCTGTCCATGGACCCCCGCCTGGAACAGGCCGCCCAGGACCTCTACGCCGGACCGGCGCAGACGTTCCTGCGCGTCACCCTGCCCATCGCGGCCCCCGGAATCGCCGCGGGCGCGCTGCTCGCCTTCGCGCTCTCCTTCGACGATTTCATCATCACCAATTTCAACGCGGGCTCGACCGTCACCTTCCCCATGTTCGTCTGGGGTTCGGCACAGCGCGGAACGCCCGTCCAGATCAACGTCATCGGTACGGCCATGTTCCTCGTCGCCGTACTGCTCGTCCTGGCCTCGATGGTCATCGGAAACCGCCGTCGCAAGCAAAAGGCGTAAGCCTTTCGGAAACCCTCCGTGGGGAGTTGAAATCATGGCCCCAAGCGCCATGAGCCGTGGCACAGAAGACAACAACTGGACAAAGGCACTGTCCGAAGCCCAGCCGGTCCCGTACTGGCTGGAAGACCCCGGCAAGCCCCACCCCGAGCCCGCCCTCACCGGCGCCGAGACCTGCGACCTGCTGGTCGTCGGCGGCGGGTACAGCGGACTGTGGACCGCGCTCGTCGCCAAGGAGCGCGACCCGCGGCGGGACGTGGTGCTGCTGGAGGGCCGCGAGGTGGGCTGGGCCGCCTCGGGCCGCAACGGAGGCTTCTGCGCGGCCTCCCTCACCCACGGGCTGCCCAACGGGCTGGCCCGCTGGCCGGACGAGATCCACACACTGCAGGAGCTGGGCGCGCGCAACCTCGACGAGATCGAGGCGGCGATCGCCCGGCACGGCATCGACTGCGACTTCGAACGCACCGGCGAGATCGACGTCGCGACCGAGACGTACCAGGCGTGGGAACTGCGCGACTGGTACGAGGAACTCGACCGCAAGGGCCTCGCCGAGGGCATCGACTTCCTCGACGCCGACGCGGTCCGCGAACAGGTCGCCTCGCCCACCTTCGAGGCGGGCCTGTACGACCGGCGGGGCGTGGCCATGCTCCACCCCGCCAAGCTCGCCTGGGGCCTCAAGAAGGCGTGCGTCCGGCTCGGCGTCCGCGTCTACGAGCACACGCCCGCGCTGGACCTGAAGGCCTACGGCGCCGGGATGACCGTACGCACCCCGTACGGGAGGGTCCGGGCCCGGCAGGTCGCCCTCGGCACGAACATCTTCCCGAACCTGGTCAAGCGGGTACGGGCGTACACCGTCCCGGTCTACGACTACGCGCTGATGACCGAACCGCTCACCGCCGAGCAGCTCGGTTCGATCGGCTGGAAGAACCGGCAGGGCCTCGGGGACTCCGCCAACCAGTTCCACTACTTCCGGCTGTCCGCCGACAACCGGATCCTGTGGGGCGGGTACGACGCGATCTACCCGTACGGCGGCCGCGTCCGCGCCGAGTACGACGACCGGCCGCAGACGTACGCCAAGCTCGCCGGGCACTTCTTCACCTGCTTCCCGCAGCTGGAGGGGGTCCGCTTCACCCACGCCTGGGGCGGGGCGATCGACACCTGCTCGCGCTTCTCGGCGTTCTTCGGCACCGCCCACCAGGGGAAGGTCGCCTACGCGGCCGGATACACGGGCCTGGGCGTCGGGGCCACCCGGTTCGGCGCCGAGGTGATGCTGGACCTCCTGGCGGGGGAGCGGACCGAGCGCACCGCGCTGGAGATGGTCCGCAGGAAGCCGCTGCCCTTCCCGCCCGAGCCGTTCGCCTGGACCGGGATCGCGCTCACCAAGTGGTCGCTGGCACGGGCGGACGCGCACGGCGGCCGGCGCAACCTGTGGCTGCGGGCCATGGACCGGCTGGGGCTGGGCTTCGACAGCTGACCGCTGTCGGCGGCCTGTGACCCGGTTCACTCCAACGGGTGGGCACAACCCGCGTAATGGCAGGCCAGGGCCTCCCTCTCCCTCGTGACGCGACCGCGTCGACGAGAGAGGGAGGTCTTCTCATGGCTGGGGCGAAGACGGCGGCCGAGTGGCTGGCATCCGTCGCACCGGATCCCGAGGCCTGCCGCTGGGAGTGGGAACGTGGCCCCCTGGGGGTCGCGCTGCTGCCGGCGGGCAGGGCCTGGGACGTACTCATCCTGCCGGGCCGGCTCGGCTATCCCACGCTCGACGTGCTCACCCGCATCCTCGACCAGCCGGGGCCCGTGCTGGTCGACTTCGGTGACGACCGCATGGGCTTCTTCGTGCCACCGGGCACGGCGGCCCGCTGGATCGGCACCGGCATCCGCACGGCCGGCGCCGGCACCTGGATCGTCGTCCCCCACCCGGGCCGCTCCACCGGTGCCGTCCGCTGGCTGGTCCCACCGGACGGCACCGGCACCCTGACCGACCCGTCCCTCCTGGAACTGGCGATGCATGAGGCTGCCGCCGGTTTGGCCGACTAGGCGCAGTGCCGGGACCCGTCGTCAGTCGGCTGCGGCGCCATCGTGGCTGGTCGCGCAGTTCCCCGCGCCCCTTACCGGTGCTGCACAGCCGCTTCTCATTCCGGCGCCGTCGCCTTCAGCGCCAGCCACAGCTCCATCCGCACGTCGGGATCATCAAGAGAGCGACCGAGGATTTCCTCGACCCTCCGCATCCGATAGCGCAGCGTATGGCGGTGGACTCCGAGGTCGGCCGCGGCCGCGTCCCACTGGCCGTGGCGGGAGAGCCAGGCGCGCAGCGAGGCGACCAGGTCGCCGCGGCCCGTCGCGTCGTGCTCGTGCAGCGCCCGCAGCAGACCGTCCGCGAACGCCTTCACCGCGTCGTCCGCGAGCAGGGGGAGGACCGAGCCGGCCGCGACCTGCTCGTGCTCGACGAAGACCCTGCCCCTGCGCCGGGCCACCGACAGCGCCTGCTCGGCCTGCCGGTACGCCGCTGCCGCCGCGATCGGACCGGCCGGTGCCGACAGGCCGACGACCAGCTCCTCGTCCTCGCGCCCCTCACCGTTCGCGCGCGCCCCCTCCAGCGCCGCCGTGTACCGGGTGACCGCCGCGACCGCGGCGCCCCCGTCCGCCGCCAGCACCACGAGCCGCTCGCCCTCGGGCACCACGAGGACCGCCTCGCCGGAGCGGGCGGCGGCGGACTCCACCACTTCGGTGAGGCCGCCGAGGGGGTCGCCGTCCGGCTCGGTGCCGGCCGACGGCCGTTCCGCGACGATCACCCGGAACGGGGCGTCCAGCAGCTCGCCGTACAGGTCGCCGGCGACGGCGCGGGCGTGGTCCGGTTCGCCCGCCAGGAGCATCCGCAGGACGGCCGTGCCGATGCGCTGCTCCGCCGCGTGCAGGGAGCGGGAGCGTTCCGTCGTGAGGGTGAGCAGGGCGATCGCCGAGTGGACCGCGTACCGCTCCGCCGTGCCCAGGGCGGCCGCCGTGCCGACGGCGAGCGCGGCGCGCGGGCGGCGGCCGGTGCCCAGGGTGTGCAGCTCGATCCGGTCGGCGTTCTCGGCCGCCTCGCCGTTCTCGGCCGGACCCGCCCCGCCGACCACCGCCGACGCGGGCGCCGGCCGCTCGCGCAGCCGCTCCACGTCCGCCGTGAGCCGCGCCGCCCGCCGGCCCGCCCACTCCGGCGCGGTCGCGACCACGGCGCCCGAGGCGTCGTACAGCGCCGCCCAGCCGTCGACCTGCGAGGCGAGCGAGGCCAGCAGCCCCTCCGGGCCGTCCGAGAGCGCCTGCTTCGTCAGCTCCCGCTGGGCCGCGAACCCGGCCGTCACCGCCCGGTACTGCTCGGCCGCGATCGCCGCCGACACCGCCTTGCTGATCGCGAGGAACGGCGTACGGCGCGGTACCTCGAGCAGCGGCAGGCCCTCCTGCTCCGCCGCGTCGACCAGCGCCTTCGGGACGTCGTCGTAGTTGACCCCGACCGCGAAGCCGAGCCCGACCACCCCGGCCCCGACCAGGCGCTTCACATAGCGCCGCATGGCCTCGGGGTCCTCCGCGTCCAGCTTCAGCGCGGTGATCAGCAGCAGTTCCCCGCCCTCCATGTACGGCACGGGGTCCGCGAGCTCGCTGACGTGCGCCCAGCGCACCGGCACGTCCAGGCGGTCCTCGCCCGCCCGCACGGTCAGCTTGAGCGCGGAGTGGTGGACGAGCGAGGCGAGCGTGGGAGGCATGGGGCCTTCAGTCGGGGAGAATGATCCTTTGGCCGCCGCGTATGAACGGCCTGTGCCGATTCTGCCTCACTGGCGAGGTGCCCGTACGCCCCTTCAGCCCCTCAGGTCGACCAGGAGCGGCGGCGCGTGCTCGCCCCCGACGCTCGTCAGGGACAGGACCGCGTGACCCGGCGGCACCTCGTGCGCCAGCTGTGACGCCGACCACCGTTCCCGCTCCACCTGCTTCACGGTCACCGCGTCGGTGGTCACCGCCTTGCCGGTGACCAGCTTGCGCAGCGCGTGGATGGCGCGGGTCATCGGCTGGTCGGCGAACACGGTGTGCTGGGCGACCTCCGTGGTCTCCACCCACTCGGTGCCCCAGGCCTGCGCGAACCGGCTGCCGTCCCAGGTGGTGATCCCGGAGAACGCCATCCGGCAGCCCACCGCCCCGTACAGCGGCCCGTGCAGCGCCTCCGGCACGTCGCCGACGGTCCGCAGGGCGAGGACCACGCCCGCGTTCTGCGAGCGCAGCCGCTGGATCCGGCGCACGGACCCGGCGGTCACCGCCCCCGTCGCGTCGTCCAGGACCAGGCAGACGAAGTGCCCGCGCCGGCCCTCCCGTACGACCGCGTGGAACTGGGCGAGGACCAGCCGGGTGATCAGCCGTCCCGCCTCCTCGTGGCCCCGCTCGGGAAGGTCGACGCGGACCCGCAGCGGATGGTGGGCGACGGCGCGGAGCGAGAACCCGCGGTGCGCCTCCCCGCCGCCGCCGAAGAACTCGGCGAACACCGGCCGGTTCAGCAGGGCGAGCCGGTCGGCGAGGGCGCGGCCCGGGTCGCCGGGCGTACCGGTCTGCCGGATCCGCGCCTCCAGCTCACGGCGCATCACCTCGTCCCCGGCCACCGCCTCCCGCAGCGCGGCCAGCGCACCCGGCTCGCCCTCGAGCAGCTCGCGCAGCTCGGCGAGCCCCGGGAAGCGGCCGTGCGCGGCCCGGTAGGGGCCGAGCAGCTGGGCGAGCGCGGTCGCCGCGCTCTGGCCGTTCACCGTGTCCAGGTCGCCGACCAGTGCCTCGGCGAGGATCGCGGCCGCCTCGTCGGGGTCGTCGGACTCGGCGTACGGGTCCAGATCGTGCACCGAGGACGGGTCGCCGATCCTGACGATCACGTCGAAGGAGGAGTCGGCGCCGAGCGGGGCGCCGCCGGGGGAGGACACCGCCACGACCGCGCAGCCGCCGGTCAGCGCCTGCAGGGCCAGCGCCTCCGTCAGCGGCTCGACCAGCGTGCGGGTCTTGCCCGAGCCGGACGGGCCGACCGCGAGCAGCGAGGTACCCAGCACGTCCGGGCCGAGCGCGGCGCCCGCGTCGTGGTACGTCACCGGGGTGCGCTCGGCGGCCACCCAGCGGCCGATGCGCACCTGTCCGGCGAGCAGGTCGTGGCGCGCGGCACGCCGGGGCAGGTCGCGGGCGCCGGAGGGGTGGGTCCAGGCCGCCCCGCCCTGCCGCAGCACGGTCTCCCGGAAGTCGGGCAGCCCCAGCGACCAGGCCCGGCGCACCCGCGCGCAGTCCACGTCGTTCATCCGCCCGGCGGCCACCTCGCCGGTGAGCAGCTCGGCGGCCTCGCCCTGCCCGGCGTCCCGCAGCTCGGGCCACTGGGCGGGGGGCCGCGCGACGGCGGGGGCGGGCGCCTTCCCGTCCCCCCGGGCGGCGAGTCGTTCCTTCAGATACGGCCACCAGCCGCCGGCCAGGGCGAACGGCCACACCACGAGCAGCGTGACGACCGCGTACAGGGTGTCCGTGAACAGGACGGAGGCGAACAGCTCGTAACTCCCGCTGATCAGGACGATCAGGGAGAACAGCGGGTCGACGACCGGCAGCGCGTCCCAGCCGACCCCGAAGGCGCCGGGGAACACGAAGCTGAGGGCGGCCAGCGCGCACAGCAGGGCGAGCAGGGCACGGACGGGCTGCGGACGGCGGCCCACGAAGTGCCGCAGCGCCTGCGGCCAGCCGCCCAGCCGGCCCATGGAGAACAGGAGAACCGCGAAGAAGACACCGTCGTAGACCACCCGGGCCTCGGCGCCCTCATTGGTCTTCGGCGAGGCGATCGTGCCGCCCCACCACCAGTCGCCCGGGGTGAACAGCCGCAGCAGCGTGAACTGGTACGGCAGGCTGCCCCGCCGCCACAGCGACCACAGCACCAGCGCCACCACCAGCGGCACGAGCATGCCGATCACCGTCACCGGCGCCAGCCGCTCCGTCGGCCGGGCGGCCTTGGGCAGCCGGTACCCGAAGCGCCAGATGCCGGGCTTCGCCGCCGGCCGGGGCTCGTCGAGCCAGCTCCCCACGGCCGACGCGGGCGGCGGGGCCGCGGGTCGCGGCGGCACCGCCGGCGGCCCCGCCGGGCGCGGCACAGGATTCGCATGCGTGCCCCGCGCGTCCCGCGTCCCGTCGCTGTCCATCGCCCTTGCCCCCTGACCAGCCGTTCCGTCCACCGTCAGCGGCCAATCTAACGCCCCCGCAAGGGGAGTTCACCGCTTACGCGGCCGGGCCTGCGCGGATCACCGGCCGGCCGTCACTGTCCACGGCGGACAACCGGCCCCGCCGACAACGCCCACATGGAGCATGCCGACCCCCCGTTCCCCGTCCTAGCCTGCGAGAAAGGAAACAAAGGAAACAGAAGAAAACCCCCAGGAGCCCGTCATGACCGCCCTTCCGCAGGAGCGCCGGATCGTCACCGCCATCCCCGGCCCGAAGTCGCAGGAGCTGCAGGCCCGCCGCGTCGCCGCGGTCGCGCAGGGCGTGGGCTCCGTGCTGCCGGTGTTCACCGCGCGCGCGGGCGGCGGCATCATCGAGGACGTCGACGGCAACCGTCTGATCGACTTCGGCTCCGGCATCGCCGTGACCAGCGTCGGCGCCTCCGCCGAGGCCGTCGTACGCCGCGCCTCCGCCCAGCTCGCCGACTTCACCCACACCTGTTTCATGGTCACCCCGTACGAGGGCTACGTGGAGGTCGCCGAGGCCCTCGCCGAGCTCACCCCGGGGGACCACGCCAAGAAGTCCGCGCTGTTCAACTCCGGCGCCGAGGCCGTCGAGAACGCCGTCAAGATCGCCCGCGCCTACACCAAGCGCCAGGCGGTCGTCGTCTTCGACCACGGCTATCACGGCCGTACGAACCTGACGATGGCGCTGACCGCGAAGAACATGCCGTACAAGCACGGCTTCGGCCCCTTCGCGCCCGAGGTCTACCGCGTGCCCGTCGCGTACGGCTACCGCTGGCCGACCGGCCCGGAGAACGCCGGCCCCGAGGCCGCCGCGCAGGCCATCGACCAGATCACCAAGCAGGTCGGCCCGGACAACGTGGCCGCGATCATCATCGAGCCGGTGCTCGGCGAGGGCGGCTTCATCGAGCCGGCCAAGGGCTTCCTGCCGGCGATCAGCAAGTTCGCCGCCGACAACGGCATCGTCTTCGTCGCCGACGAGATCCAGTCGGGCTTCTGCCGCACCGGCCAGTGGTTCGCCTGCGAGGACGAGGGCATCGTCCCGGACCTGATCACCACCGCCAAGGGCATCGCGGGCGGTCTGCCGCTGGCCGCCGTCACCGGCCGCGCCGAGATCATGGACGCCGCGCACGCGGGCGGCCTGGGCGGCACCTACGGCGGCAACCCGGTCGCCTGCGCGGGCGCGCTCGGCTCGATCGAGACGATGAAGGAGCTCGACCTCAACGCCAGGGCGAAGAACATCGAGGCGATCATGAAGGCCCGCCTCACCGCCATGGCCGACAAGTTCGACATCATCGGTGACGTGCGCGGACGCGGCGCGATGATCGCCATCGAGCTGGTCAAGGACCGTACGACCAAGGAGCCCAACCCGGAGGCGACCGCCGCGCTCGCCAAGGCCTGCAACCAGGAGGGCCTGCTGGTCCTGACCTGTGGTACCTACGGCAACGTGCTGCGCTTCCTGCCGCCGCTGGTCATCGGCGAGGACCTGCTGAACGAGGGCCTCGACATCATCGAGCAGGCCTTCGCGCGCATCTGACGGCCGACGTCACGCGCATCTGAGCCCAGGCCCCGCACAGCTGATTCCCACGGACGGCAGACGGTGTGAAGAAGGTGTGCGGGGTGGATGGCGGGACGGGATTCCGCCTGTTGCACCGGGTGCCACTGCCGTACGTTCTACCCAGATGAGAGATACACCCGCTCACAGGGGACTGTGGGCGAACCCCAGGCCGGGGCCTCCCCAGCTTCGACCTGGTCGTGCCCTCGCGCACACAACCGGAGCCTCCGGCTCCGGATCTCCTCACCGATCGGACAGTCGCCCGCCCCAAACCCCCCGGGGCGGCCGGCGTTCCGATCCGGACGGCCACCCCGGAACCTCCCCCCCTGTTCCGGGGTGGCCGACCTCCTTCTCTTCCTCGTCGTAGGTGTAGACCACGGCACGGGACCCCGGACTGCGTCCGGGGTCTTCGTTCTTTCAAGGAGCGCGGCCCCGCCGACGCGCCCCGCACACAACATGACGGGAAATCAACTGTTAACGCGTAGAGGACAGTTGAACCCTTTGCGAAACCAGTAAACGAAGGGTAAAACTAGGGCCTACTTGTCATGAACGGTTCCCGGGGGGGAATTGGTGTCGGAACCTGTCATCACCGTTGTCATAGGCGCTTACAACGCCATGCCCTATCTGACCCGCTGCCTGCAGTCGGTGGTCGAGCAGTCACTGGGGGAATACACACTCGAGTGCCTGGCCGTCGACGACGGGTCGACCGACGGCACCGGCAAGGAGCTGGACCGTTTCGCCGCCGCGTATCCCGACCTCGTACGCGTCGTCCACCAGCCGAACTCCGGCGGCCCGAGCGGCCCGCGCAACGTCGCGATCGGACTGGCCCGGGGGCGTTACGTCTTCTTCCTGGACGCCGACGACTACCTCGGCCCGCACGCCCTGCGCCGCATGGTCGAGATGGCCGAGCGCAACGGCTCCGACGTGGTGCTGGGCAAGTACGTCGGCGTGGACTGCGACGTGCCCCGCTCCATGTTCGAGGCCAACCAGGAGGTCGTCGACCTCGGGACCTCCCGCGTCTGGTACGCCCTGACCCCGCACAAGCTGTTCCGGCGCTCGTTCCTCGACGAGCGCGGGCTGCGCTTCGACGAGGACATCCGCATCGGCGAGGACCGTCTCTTCGTCACCAAGGCGTATCTTCAGGCCTCCGTGGTCTCGGTGGTCGCCGACGAGGACTGCTACTTCAAGGTCAAGCGCGACGACAACGGCAACATCACCAGCAGCTACAGCGACCTCGCGAAACGCTTCGAGACCGCCCGGCGGATCATGGCCGCGATCAGCGCGTACAGCGAACCCGGCCCGGTGCGCGACGCCGCGCTGCTGCGGACCTTCCGGGGCGGCCTGCTGGACTCCTTCTCCTGGCGGTTCCCGCTGCTGGAGGAGAGCGAGCAGCTCAAGGCCATGGGGATCGTCAAGGAACACGTGGACGCGTTATACACCCCGGAACTCGACGCCCTGATGACCGTCCCGCACCGCCTCTTCGCCCACTGCGCACGGCACGGCCTGCGGCGGGAGCTGATCGAGATCATCGAGTTCCTGAAGGAGGAGCGGGCCGGGCACGCCTCGCACGACATCGTCGTGGACGACGGGCGCGCCCACGCGGCCTACCCGTACTTCCGTGACGAGCGGGCCGGCATTCCCGACTCCTGCTACGACGTCACCGGCGACCTGCGCCAGGACGACCGGCTGGACGCCGTGCAGTGGCAGCGCAAGGGGCGCCGTGGCGTCCTCCGGCTGCGCGGCCACGGTTTCATCGAGAAGGTGCCCACCCGTGAGCCGGCCACCGAACTGGTGCTGCGGGCACGTGGTGACGGCCGTGAGGTGCGCATCCCCGTACGGCCCGCACCGGCCCCCGCGCTCGACGCCGCCCACGGCACGGCGGGCTTCACCGTCGACGTCGACATCACCAGGGCCCTGGACGGCGGCCCGCTGACCAAGGGGGTGTGGGACGTCTACCTCACCGTCCGCACCCAGGGCCTGAGCACCCGCCGCCGCTACGGCGCCCGCAAGGCCGACGACCTCGCCCCGGCCGTCGGCGGCAGCAGCGCCGGCCTGGCGGTCAAGCCGTACTACACCGCGTACGGCAACCTCAGCCTGGACATCACCTCGGCGAAGGCCAAACGCAAGCCGAAGAACCTCAAGCGACGCATACGCAGAAAACTCAGCGGCCTGACCCGCCGCCACCTGAGAAGCATGGCGCGCCTTCGCCGGGCACGCCCCTGATCGCCGCAGGCGATCAAGGGGCGCGGGGCCGTGCCGATGTGCGGCTCCGCCGCGTGGGCGCGACCAGCCACAACACACCCGCACCCGTACGACGTACCCCGCTCCCGCAGCGTGCCGCACGCCATGCCCCGTGCCTGAGAGGCTGTAGGGCATGTCGACCAGCCCCGACCAGCAGACCGAGGGCGTGCCCACCGCGACGCCCCCAGCGGCCCCGGCGGGCGCGGGGACCGGGGCGGAGCCCCGCGCCCCCCGCCCCGGCCTGCCGGCGATCCTCCTCGGCCTCCCCGCCCTCCTCTTCGCACTGATCACCTGGCAGGTCGCCGTCGACGG
Source organism: Streptomyces sp. NPDC096132 (assembly GCF_044763345.1). Classification (NCBI taxonomy): domain Bacteria; kingdom Bacillati; phylum Actinomycetota; class Actinomycetes; order Kitasatosporales; family Streptomycetaceae; genus Streptomyces; species Streptomyces sp. NPDC096132. The sequence goes on along the minus strand of NZ_JBIWGA010000017.1, from coordinate 95,150 downwards.
CCCCCTGCTGGGCCCGGACGACCGTCTCAGCCGGGCCCTGATCCACCCCGACCGCTTCTCGGAGCTGCTCTCCGACCTGGGAGACGTGCAGATCGCGGTGCCGGTGCTGGTGCTGGTGACGGTGTACGTGGCCCTGCAGGGGCAGGCCTCGGGGCAGCGGCGCTGGTGGCTGCCGCCCGTGGCGTCCGTCGTCCTGATGACACTGGTGCCGCTGATCGTCGTACCCCTGAAAGAGTGGACCGCCCGGCCCGGCACCCCCGCCGTGCCGCCCGCCACCGGCTACTACCCCTCCGGGCACACGGCGACGGCGGCCGTCGCCTACGGCTCGGCGGCGATGATCCTGCTGCCGTGGCTGCTGACGGCCCTCGCCCGGCGGCTGGCCGTCGCCACGGCCGGTCTGCTCGTCCTCGCCGTGTCCTACGGGCTGGTCCGGCGCGGCTACCACTGGCCGCTGGACGTGGGGGCCAGCTGGTGTCTGTGCACGGTGCTGCTCGGCGCGCTGTGGCTGTTCCTGCGCGCGTCGACCCGCCCTCCCGCCGACCGCGCCACCACACGGGACGCCCACCGCGCCAAACCGTAGTACGCCGACCGTCCACCAGTACGACTCGGACAAGCGCTCCCGCGCCCCACCACCCCTACCGTGGACCACGAAAAGCCACAGCACAGCACACCCCCCAACGCGGAAGGGCCGGGAACGCCACTATGACTTCCACCCACGCCTTCTGGCTCGCCGGCCGCCAGGCCACCGGCGAGGACAGCTTCGACGTCACCTCCCCGTGGGACGGGCGACTCGTCGGCAAGGTCAGCGTGCCGACGGACGCGCAGGTCGAGGAGGCCGTGGCCGCCGCGTACGCCGTGCGTGAGGAGTTCGCCGCCACCCCGGCCCACGTCCGTGCCGCCGCCCTCGACCACGTCAGCAAGCGGCTCGTCGAGCGCACCGAGGAGATCGCCCAGCTGATCTCCGCCGAGAACGGCAAGCCGATCAAGTGGGCCCGGGGCGAGGTCGGCCGGGCCGTCTCGGTGTTCCGGTTCGCGGCCGAGGAGGCCCGGCGCTTCAACGGCGGCGAGGCCCAGCGGCTCGACACCGACCTCGGCGGCCAGGGCCGGCTGGCGCTCACCCGCCGCTTCCCGAAGGGCGTCGTGCTGGGCATCGCGCCGTTCAACTTCCCGCTGAACCTGTGCGCCCACAAGGTCGCCCCGGCGATCGCGGCCGGCGCGCCGATCATCCTCAAGCCGGCGCCCGCGACCCCGCTGTCCGGGCTGATCATCGGCGACCTGCTCGCCGAGACGGACCTGCCGGCCGGCTCCTGGTCGATCCTGCCGGTCTCCAACGACCGCATGCCCGCCCTCGTCCAGGACGAGCGGCTGCCGGTCATCTCCTTCACCGGCTCCGAGAAGGTCGGCTACGCGATCATGGACTCGGTGCCGCGCAAGCACTGCACCCTGGAGCTGGGCGGCAACGGCGCGGCCGTCGTCCTCGGCGACTTCGCGAGCGACGCCGACCTGGACTGGGCCGCCACCCGTATCGCCACCTTCTCCAACTACCAGGGCGGCCAGTCCTGCATCTCGGTGCAGCGGGTCATCGCCGACGCCTCCGTGTACGACCGGCTGCTGCCGCGTATCGTCGCCGCCGTCGAGGCCCAGGTCACCGGCGACCCGTCCCACGACACCACCGACGTCGGCCCGCTGGTCAGCGAGGACGCGGCCAAGCGCGTCGAGACCTGGGTGGACGAGGCCGTCGCCGCGGGCGCCTCGCTGCTCGCCGGTGGCAAGCGCGACGGTGCCTCCTACGCGCCGACCGTCCTCACCGACGTACCGTCCGACACCAAGATCGCCTGCGAGGAGGTCTTCGGACCGGTCCTCACCGTGCGGAAGGTCGACGGCGAGGCCGAGGCCTTCGCGGCCGTCAACTCCTCCAAGTACGGCCTCCAGGCGGGTGTGTTCACCCATGACCTCCAGGTCGCCTTCCGCGCCCACCGCGCGCTGGAGGTCGGCGGTGTCGTCATCGGTGACGTGCCCTCCTACCGCGCCGACCAGATGCCGTACGGCGGCGCCAAGCAGTCGGGGGTGGGCCGCGAGGGCGTGAAGTTCGCGATGGACGACTACACCTACGAGCGGGTGCTGGTCCTCACGGGCCTCGCACTGTAGTAAACGGGAACCATTTTCATATAGGCTTCCCGAAGGGGTCCGGCACCGATGCCTTCCGGTGCCGGACCCCTTCTTCGTGCCGACTGTCCCCGGACCCTCAACCGGAGAAGCCGACGTGCGCCAGCCGCAGCGGGCCGCGCAGTCTGAGGTGCAGGTCCTGTACGCCGTCGGCGGCGAAGGGAGCCTCGACGGTGACGTAGTCGTACGGCCCCGGCGTGGGCGTCCCCACGGTCAGCGCGGCATGGGCCGCACCGCCGCCCAGCGACACCTCGACCGTGCCCGAACCGGCCACCGTCACCCGTACGCCCGTCGTGCCGGCGCCGAAGTCGCAGGCCCGGTAGACCAGCTCGCCGGAGCCTTTGGCGACGGGTGTCACCGCGTCGCCCGACACCTTGGTGCGGTCGACGATCTCCGTACCGCTCTGCTCGTCGAAGTCGGCGGCGGCCAGCCCGCGGGCGCGGACCGGGCGGGCCATGGCCGGCTCGCCGTCCAGCACGACGGTCCCGCGCAGCCGGATGTCCTCGCTCGACCCGCCGACCAGCAGCTCGTACGGCCCCGGCTCCAGCCGCCAGTCGCCCCGCGCCACGTCCCAGAACGCGAAGGCGGACAGCGGCACCTCGAAGACGAGCTCCGTCCGCGCACCGGGGGCGAGACTCACCCGGCGGTGCTCCAGCAGCTCGCGGCGCGGCCGGGTGACCGACGGGTCCACGGCGCGCGTGTACAGCTGGGCGACCTCGTCGGCCGTCATGTCGCCGGTGTTGGTGACCGTGAACGCGATCCGCGCCCGGCCGTCCTCGACCTCCACCGCCAGGTCGGCGTAGGAGAAGGACGCGTACGACAGGCCGTGGCCGAAGGGGAAGAGGGGGCGGCCCTCGAAGTACAGGTACGTCTGGCGGGCGCCGATCACGTCGTAGTCGAGCAGATCGGGCAGGTCGGCGTCGTCGGCGTACCAGGTCTGGGGGAGACGGCCGGCCGGGGAGACGTCACCGGCCAGCACCCGGGCCAGGGCGGTGCCGGCGGCCTGGCCGCCGTGGGCCGTCCACAGCACCGCGCCCAGCCGGCCGGGTTCGAACGCGTACGGGTACGCCGACACGACCGCCAGCACCGTGCGCCGGCCCGAGGCCCTGGCCGCCTCCAGGATCCGCTCCTGGTGGGCCGGGAGGCGCAGTGTCGTACGGTCCTCGGTCTCGCGCCCGTTGATGTGCGGGTCGTTGCCCGCCACGACCACGACCACGTCGGCCCCGGCGGCGACGCGGGCCACCGCGTCCTCGCCACGCTCGACGACGACGACCTCGAAGACCTCGGCGTCCTCCTCGGCAACCCGGACGCCGTCGGCGGCGACACAGACGTGGCGACCCGTTCCCAGGTGCCGTAGGAGGTGACCGTTGCCGTGGGGTTCCAGGCGGAACGTCTCCTGGACGACCCAGCCGCCCGGCTGGTCGGCGGAGGCGCGCAGGTGTCCGTCCTCGGCGACCGAGAGATAGCGGCCGTCGGGAGCGCGCAGGGTCAGGACACCCTCGCCCCAGTCCACCAGCGCCAGTTCCGTGCCGGCGGTGTCCGCGGTCAGCGGCGGGAGGTCGGTGCGGCCCGCGAGCAGCGCCGGGTCCAGCGCTCCCTCGGCGCCGCGGACCTCGTCGGACGCCTCGGGGGCCGCCGGGACCCTCAGGAACGTCCCCGCCGAGGTCTTCAGGAGGATCCGGTCGACGCCCTCGGCGAACTCCACGCGCTCGGCGCCGAACCGCTCGTACAGACCCTCCAGGGGAGTGGAGCGGTGGATCAGGGTGCCGCTGTACCAGTCGAGCTTGCACTCGTCGGCGAGCAGGCCGACGACCGCGATCCTGGTGTCCGCGGCCAGCGGCAGCACACCGTCGTTGCGCAGCAGCACGATCGCCTGCTCGGCGGCCTCCCCGGCCAGGGCGCGGTGGGCCGGGGTGTCGAACTCGCCGGTGCCCGCGTACGGGTCGTAGTGCGGGTCGAACTCGCCCAGGCGGAAGCGGACCGAGAGCTGCCGGCGGACGGCGGCATCGATGTCGGCCTCGGTCAGCAGACCCTGTTCGAGGGCACCGCGCACCCGCGCGGTGATCTTCGAACCGTCCGTGCCGTGGTCGGTGAAGCTGTCGACGCCGGCCTGGAGCGCGGCGGCCGTCGCCTCCTCGTGGGTGTCGAAGTAGTGCTCGGAGTCGACCAGGTTCGAGGGCGCGCCCGCGTCCGAGCAGACCAGCAGCTCCTCGTCGGTCCAGGCGCGCAACTGCTCGCGCAGATACGGCGAGACATGGTTGGGGCGGCCGTTGACCAGGTTGTACGCCGGCATCACCCCGGCCACCGCGCCCGCCTCGACCGTCTCCCTGAAGGCCCGCAGGTCGTACTCGTGCAGTACACGCGGGCGCACCGACGAGGACGTGACGTCCCGGCCGGTCTCGTTGTTGTGGGCCAGCCAGTGCTTGAGGACCGGGGCCGTGCGCCAGTACGTGGGATGTTCACCGCGCAGGCCGTGCGTGTACGCGGTCGCGATGGCCGAGGTCAGCTTCGGGTCCTCGGAGTAGCCCTCCTCGTTGCGGCCCCACAGGGGGTGGCGCAGCAGGTTGACCGTGGGCGACCAGACGTTGAGGCCCACGCGCTCGTCGCGGGCGCGCATCGCCCGGACCTCCTTGGACACGGCCTCGCCGACCCGCCGTACGAGATCCGTGTTCCAGGTCGCGCCCAGCCCCACGGCCTGCGGGAACACCGTCGCCGGACCCATCCACGCCACACCGTGCAGGGCCTCCTGGCCGGTGCGGAACGCGGCGATGCCGAGCCGTTCGACGGCCGGGGCGAACTGGTGCAGGAAGGAGACCTTCTCGTCCGGGGTGAGCCGCGCCAGCAGATCGTCGATGCGCTTCGCGAACGGCAGATGCGGATCACGGAAAGGCGGCGTGGGCGGCGTGAGTGCGGTCACGTGGGGATCCCTTTGCGATGGAGCGGCGAGGCGCTTTCGAAGCGCTTCGATGCTCATTCGACGCAGGGCTGGGTGTCAAGGGGAGCTCACGCTTATTTCAAGCGGGGCATACGAACAGGTCACCCCGGATACCTCGGAGGAATCTTGGGAGCGACCCTTGTGCACCCCCGGGTGTTCACTTAACCTCGCAGCAACATCGAAGCGCTTCGACTGAAAATCTCCGTGACAGGGGTCGGAGGATCCGCTTCAGCTCAGCCAGTTCCACTCGAGACACCGCAGCCGACGGCCCCCGCCGGGTGTCCTGGTGCGCCATGAAGGGTTGACGCAATGACGCCGAACGCCGCTTCCGCTTCCGGTTCCTCCGGCCCGAGCCGGAGAAGCTTCCTCTCCTCCACGGCGGTCGCCACCGCAGCGGTGGCGGGAGGGATGCCGCTGCTGTCCGCCTGCGGCGGCACGGACAGCGGCTCGCGCGACGGCACCACCTCGGGCAAGGACGCCAAGAAGATCCTCCCGGCGTACGTCGCCTCCAACGTGGTGACGCCCGACATCCCGGCCAAGAACGGCTCCGCGGTCGGCTTCACCAGCAAGCTCGACCTGGCCGGCCTGAAGACCTCGGTGCCGAAGAAGCTCGGCAAGGGCGGCGAGGTGACCATCATGTCGCCGTTCTGGGGCTCCCCGCCCAAGGCCGACAACGCCTACTACAAGGGGATGAACGACGTCATCGGCGTCGACGTCGTCTGGCAGAACCAGGACGGCAACACCTACGAGCAGAAGCTCGGCGCGGTCCTCGCCTCCAGCGACGTACCGGACGTGGTCGTCGTCCCCGGCTGGAACATGAACGGCCGGATACCCAGCGCGATCATCAGCAAGTTCGCCGACCTGGGCCCCTACCTCTCCGGTGACGCGGTCAAGGAGTTCCCGAACCTCGCCGCGATCCCCACCGACGCCTGGCAGCGCTCCATCTTCGGCGGCAAGCTGCGCGGCCTGCCGATGCCCGCGCCGTACGTCACCAGCATCGTGCCCCTCTACCGCAAGGACATCTTCGACAAGGAGGGGTACGAAGTCCCCACCACCGCCGACGAGTTCCACGCCCTGGCCAAGGAGATCACCAACGCCAAGGCCAAGCGGTGGGCCTGCCTCGACATGAAGTGGACGGCCTGGAACCTCTTCGGGGTGTTCTCCGGTGAGGAGAAGTCGCTCGGCTGGAACGTCGTCGACGGCAAGCTGATCAACCGCATCGAGACCCAGGAGTACCTCGAGGCGATCGAGTGGACGCGCAAGCTGTTCGCCGACGAACTCGTCCACCCCGACGCCAAGCTGGGCAAGAGCAGCGCCACCGACCCGGGACCGAAGTTCGCGGCCGGCGAGTTCCTCATCTACAACCAGGACATCTCGCAGTGGTACAGCCGCACCGCCGAACAGGCCACCCAGAACCCGGACTTCAAGATCTGGGGCATGGACCTCTTCGCCCACGACGGCGGCACCCCCACCTTCTGGGCCAAGAACCCGGCCGGCATCTTCGCCTTCATCAACAAGAAGGCGTCCGAGTCGGTCGTCCGTGACGTCCTGGCCGTCGCCAACGTCACCGCCGCGCCGTACGGCACCAAGGAATTCATGATGACCAACTACGGCGTGGAGGGCACCCACTACACCCTCAAGGACGGCGTCCCGGTCAAGACCGACCAGGGCAATATCGACGTCCTGAACGCCTATGTGATGATCGCCAGCCCCGCCGCGACCCTCGCCCACCCCGACTTCCCCGAGGTCACCAAGGGACAGGTCGAATGGCAGCAGAAGGTCGGCGCCCACACCAAGAAGTCCTCCTTCTACGGCATGCAGATCACCGAGCCCACCCGCTGGGCCAACCTCTACAGCGACTTCGAGCAGCTCGAGGACGACATCATCCGCGGCCGCAAGAAGATCGGCGACATGCAGCAGGCCGTCTCCGACTGGAAGAGCAAGGGCGGCGACAAGCTGCGCGACTGGTACCAGAAGATTCTCGACGAGAACGGTTCGGCGGCGAGCTGACCCGGCACCGAGGCAAGGAGAACGGCCGTGTCCCACAGCACGGTGCCTCGGAGCGGGACCGAGGCAGACGAGACGGCGAAGACCCCGGTGGCGTCCGGCGACGCCACCGGCTCCGGAGCCGGACAGCGCTCCTCCGGGAAGCTGAGCCTGCGTCTGAGGTTCAGACGTGACCGGATCCTGCTGCTGATGACCCTGCCGGCCGTCGCGCTGGTCCTGCTCTTCAACTACGTGCCGATCCTGGGCAACATCGTCGCGTTCCAGGACTACGACCCGTACATCAGCGACAACGGCATCGTCTCCATGCTGCACAGCCCCTGGGTGGGTCTGGAGAACTTCCAGCGCATCTTCGAGGACTCGGCCTTCTGGGACGCGGTCACGAACACGCTGGTGCTGTTCTTCCTGCAGCTGGTGCTGTACTTCCCGATCCCCATCCTGCTCGCCCTGCTGATCAACAGCGTGGTCAGGCCCAGGGTGCGGGCGGTCTCGCAGGCGATCCTGTACCTGCCGCACTTCTTCTCCTGGGTGCTGGTCATCGCGGTCTTCCAGCAGCTGTTCGGCGGAGCGGGCATCCTCTCCCAGCTTCTGCGCCAGCACGGCTACGACGGCCTCGACATCATGACCGACCCGGAGACCTTCAAGTACCTGATCACCGCGCAGAGCGTCTGGAAGGACGCGGGCTGGGGCATCATCGTCTTCCTCGCCGCCCTGTCCTCGGTCCCCACGGACCTGTACGAGGCCGCCGCGATGGACGGCGCCGGGCGCTGGCGCCGCATGTGGCACGTGACGCTCCCCGCGCTGCGTCCGGTGATCGCGCTGCTGCTGGTGCTGCGGGTCGGCGACGCACTGACCGTCGGCTTCGAACAGATCCTTCTCCAACGGGACTCCGTCGGCCCCGGGGCCTCGGAGGTCCTCGACACCTTCGTCTGGTGGAACGGCGTGCGCAACCAGGACTTCGGGTACGCGGCCGCCGCCGGGCTGGTCAAGGGCGTCGTCAGCCTCGGGCTGGTCCTCGCCGCGAACAAGGTGGCCCATCTCATGGGCGAGCAGGGGGTGTACAAGAAGTGAGCGCGGTGATCGAAAAGTCTCGTCCATGGTCCGCCCCGCCCCGGCCGGCCTGGGAGGAGGAGCCCAGCAGGGCCGGGCTGGCGGGCAAGGGGCTGGTCCTCGCACTGGCCTGCTTCGGCATCCTCTTCCCGATCTGGATCGTGGTCGTCACCAGCCTCTCCTCCCGCCGGACGATCGACGAGGCGGGCGGACTGGTGATGATCCCCAAGGGCATCACCTTCGTCGCCTACAAGGAGCTGCTCAGCGGCGGCCAGGTGACCCGGGCCGCGGTGATCAGCGTCCTGATCACGCTGGTGGGCACGCTGTTCTCGATGGCGGTGTCGGTGCTGTGCGCCTACGGTCTCTCCCGCATGGGCTCACTGGGCCACCGCTGGCTGCTGATGCTTCTGCTGGCCACGATGTTCTTCAGCGCCGGCCTGATCCCGACGTACCTGCTGGTGCAGTCCCTGGGCCTGACGGACACCTACCTCGCGCTGATCCTGCCCAGCGCGGTGAGCGTCTTCAACATCCTGGTGCTGCGCGGCTTCTTCATGGGCATCTCCCAGGAACTGATCGACAGCGCGCGGATCGACGGGGCGGGGGACTTCCGGATCCTGTGGCAGATCGTCATGCCGCTGTCCCGGGCGGTGCTGGCCGTCATCACCTTGTTCTACGCCGTCGGGTACTGGAGCGCCTGGTTCAACGCGTCGCTCTACCTCAACGACCAGGACATGATGCCGCTGCAGAACGTCATGATCCAGCTGGTCCAGAAGCAGGAGGCGCCAGTGGGACTGGGCCAGGCCATCAAGACCGGTGAGCTGTCCGGGCTGGCCGTGCAGATGGCGGTGATGGTGATGGCGTTGCTGCCGGTGGCCGTCCTGTCCCCGTTCGTCCAGAAGCATTTCAAGAAGGGGATGCTGACGGGGGCGGTCAAGGGGTAGCCGGCGCTCACTGTCCCGGGGGGCTTGGGTTGTACGGCGGCTGCGGGCTCGTCGTGGCCGGTCGCGCAGTTCCCCGCGCCCCTGGGGAGTTGCAGTCACGTCTCACCTACACAGCTGCGGGCAGTCGTGCCTCCCCCAGTGCCTTAAAGGCCTGGGGGGACCCCCAGGCGGCACGGGTGGGCGCAGCGGCACCCCGCAAGCGCGGGCGAGCGCACCCCACCCCCGCCCGGCAGCAGCCCACGGCACCCGGCAAACCCAGGTCCACGTATCCAACCCCTGCGAGGTACCCCGTGCACGCCTCCCCCCTCACCCGCCGCACCGTCCTGGCCGGCACCGCAGCCGCCGCCGCGCTCACCACGCTCCCGGCAGTCCAGGGCCAGGCCCAAGCGGCCGACAACGCCACCCCCACCTACCGCTGGCGCACCGCCGTCATCGGCGGCACCGGCTTCGTCACCGGCGTCCTCTTCCACCCCACCGTCAGAGGCCTCGCCTACGCCCGTACCGACATCGGCGGCGCGTACAGATGGGACGACAGAGCGGCGAGCTGGACCCCCCTCACCGACCACCTCGGCTGGGACGACTGGAACCTCCTCGGCGTCGAGGCCCTGGCCGTCGACCCCGCCCACCCCGACCGCCTCTACCTCGCCCTCGGCACCTACACCCAGTCCTGGGCCGGCAACGGCGCGATCCTGCGCTCCGAGGACCGCGGCACCACCTGGACCCGCACCGACCTCACCGTGAAGCTCGGCGCCAACGAGGACGGCCGGGGCGCGGGGGAGCGGCTGCTCGTCGACCCGCGCGACAGCGACACCCTCTGGCTGGGCACCCGGCACGACGGCCTCCTCAAGTCCACCGACCGGGGCGCCACCTGGGCGCCGGCCACCGGCTTCCCGGCCACCCCGAGTGCGAGCGGCCAGGGCGTCACCCTCGTCGTCGCCGCCGGTCGCACCGTGTACGCAGGCTGGGGCGACTCCGACGGCACGGCCGGCTCGCCGAACCTGTACCGGACCTCCGACGGCCGCACCTGGGAGACCGTCCCCGGGCAGCCCACCGGCACCTCCGCCAAGGTCCCGATCCGCGCCGCCCACGACCGCCACACCCGTCAGCTGTACGTGACGTACGCCGACGCACCCGGCCCCAACGGCCAGTCGGCCGGAAGCGTGCACAAGCTCGCCACGGCCACCGGCACCTGGACCGAGGTCACCCCGGCCGCGCCCGCCCCGGGCGACACCTTCGGCTACGGAGGCGTCGCCGTGGACGCCCGCCGCCCCGGCACCCTCGTCGTCTCCACCAACAACCGCTGGTCCGCGGTCGACACCGTCTACCGGACCACCGACGGCGGCCGCACCTGGACGTCCCTGAAGGACTCCGCCGTCTTCGACGTCTCCGAGACCCCCTACCTCAAGTGGGGCGACGACCAGCCCAAGTTCGGCTGGTGGATCCAGGCCGTCGCCGTCGACCCGTACGACTCGAAGCACGTCCTCCACGGCACCGGCGCCACCCTCTACGGCACCCGGGACCTGAAGCACTGGGCCCCGCAGATCCGCGGCCTGGAGGAGACGGCCGTGCGTCAGCTGATCTCGCCCCCGGCCGGGGAGGCGCACCTGATCAGCGGGCTCGGGGACATCGGCGTGATGTACCACGAGCGGCTCACGGCGTCTCCGTCGCGCGGCATGGCCACGAACCCGGTGTTCGGGTCGGCGACGGGACTCGCCCAGGCCGCGGCCAGGCCGGCGTACGTCGTGCGCAGCGGCTGGGGCGACCACGGCAACGGCGCCCACTCGAACGACGGCGGACGGACCTGGGCGCCCTTCGAGGCCCAGCCCGCCATCGCCAAGGTCGCTCCGGGGCCGATCGCCGCCAACGCCGACGGCAGCGTGCTGCTGTGGTCCTTCGTGCACTGGGACGGCACGAAGTACGCCGCCCACCGCTCCACGGACAACGGCCGGATCTGGTCGGAGATCTCCTCCTTCCCGAAGGGCGCCACGCCCGTCGCCGACCCGGTCGACCCGGCACTCCTCTACGCGTACGACACCGACACGGGCACGCTGTACGCCAGCACCGACAGCGGCCGTACGTTCGGTGCGCGTGCGGGTGGTCTGCCTTCCGGGGACAGCCAGTTCAAGCTGGTCGCCGCCCCGGGCCGGTCCGGTGACCTGTGGCTGAGCACCAAGTGGAACGGGCTCTACAGGTCCACCGACGGCGGGGCGAGCTTCTCGAAGATCGACAGCTGCTGGGCCTCGTACACCCTCGGCTTCGGCAGGGCCGCCGACGGCGCCGACTACCCGGCGATCTACCAGGTCGGCTCGACGGAGGCGATCACCGCCCTGTACCGCTCCGACGACGGCGCGAAGACCTGGGTGCGGATCAACGACGACCGGCACCAGTGGGGGTGGATCGGCGAGGTCGTCGTGGGTGATCCACGGGTGTACGGGCGCGTCTACCTCGCCACCAACGGGCGCGGCATCCAGTACGGGGAGCCCGTCTGATGGCCGCCGGCCGGCGGCCCACCCTCGCGGACGCCACCCGTGGCCGCATCCTCTTCGGCGGCGACTACAACCCCGAGCAGTGGCCCGAGGAGACCTGGCTGGAGGACGTCCGGCTGATGCGCGAGGCCGGCGTCAACTCCGTGACCGTCGGTGTCTTCTCCTGGGCGAAGCTCGAACCCGAGCCGGGAGCACGGGAGTTCGGCTGGCTGGACCGGCTCATGGACCTGATGCACGACCACGGCATCGGGGTCGTCCTCGCCACCCCCACCTCCTCCCCGCCCCCGTGGCTCGGCCGGCTCCACCCGGACAGCCTGCCCGTCACCGAGGACGGCCGGATCGAGTGGTGGGGCGGCCGGCAGCACTTCTCCCACTCCAGCGCCGCCTACCGCAGTCACGCCGCCGCCATCACCGAGGCCCTGGCCGCCCGTTACGCCGGCCATCCCGCCCTCACCATGTGGCACATCAACAACGAGTACTGCACGGCCGACCACGGCGACGAGGCGGCCGCCCGCTTCCGGCGCTGGCTGCGCGCGAGGTACGGCACCCTCGACGCCCTCAACACCGCCTGGGGCACGGCCTTCTGGAGCCAGGGCTACCACCGCTGGGACGAGATCCTGCCCCCGCGCACCCCGCACTACCTGAGGAACCCCGCCCAGGTGCTGGACTTCCGGCGCTTCACCTCCGACATGCTCCTGGAGTGTTACGCCGCCGAGCGGGACATCGTCGCCCGGCACACCCCGCACCTCCCGGTCACCACCAACTTCATGCCGCTGTTCTTCGGCCAGGACGCCTGGCGCTGGGCCGAGGAGGAGGACGTCGTCTCCGTCGACCTCTACCCCGATCCGAGGGATCCGCTCGGCCCGCAGCACGGTGCCCTCGTCCAGGACCTCACCCGCTCGCAGGCGCGCGGCCCCTGGATGCTGATGGAACAGGCGGCCGGCCCGGTCAACTGGCGCGGTGTGAACCACCCCAAGCCACGTGGCCTGGGCCGCCTCTGGTCGCTCCAGGCCGTGGCCCGGGGCGCGGACGCCGTCTGCTACTTCCAGTGGCGCCAGTCCCGTCAGGGCGCCGAGAAGTTCCACTCCGGCATGGTCGGCCACGCGGGGGAGCGGGGCCGTACCTTCCAGGAGGTCAAGTGGATCGGGGCGGAACTCGCGGCGATCGGCCCCGCCGTCACCGGCGCCCGGATCGAGGCGGACATCGCGATCCTGCACGACTGGCACGCATGGTGGGCCGGCGCCCAGGACGGCCGCCCCTCCACCCACGTCGACCACGCGGCCGTACTCCACGCCTGGCACCGCGCCCTGTGGGAGGCCGGGTACGCCACCGACTTCGCCCACCCCGCACACGACCTCACCCGCTACCGGCTGGTGGTCGTGCCCCAGCTCTACGCGCTGACGGACGCGGCGGTCGACAACCTCCTCGCCTTCGTCCGCGCCGGGGGCACCCTGGTCTGCGGCTTCCTCACCGGTGTCGCCGACGAGGACGACCGCGTCCGCCCCGGCGGCATGGACCCCCGGCTGCGCGAGCTGTTCGGCATCCGCGTCCTGCACGAGTGGTGGCCGCTGGAGCCGGGGGAGACGGTCGCCTGCGACGGCTTCCGGGGGACCCTGTGGTCGGAGGAGCTGGAGACCGAGGCGGAGGTCGTGGAGACCGTCTACGAAGGCGGCGAACTCGACGGGCTGCCCGCCGTGCTCCACCGCGACCGCGCCTGGTACGTCTCCACCCTCCCCGAGCCCGAGGCCCTGCGCGCCCTGCTGGCCCGGGTCGCCGCCGGTGCGGGCGTCCGGCCCGTCCTCGACGGCCTCCCCACGGGCGTCGAGGCCGTACGCCGCGGTGAGCTGCTGTTCCTCCTCAACCACGGCCGCGAGCCGATCACCGTCGACGTCCCGGGCACCCACACCGACCTGCTCACCGGAGACAAGATCACCGATCGGGTCGTCCTGGACCGGTACGGCGTGGTGGTGTTGCGGTCATGACCCTCACGCACGGCTCCTGGGAGCCGACCCCCGCCGCCCGCTGGGAGGACGCCTTCCTCAGCGGCAACGGCCACCACGGCACCCTCACGTTCGGTGACCCGAACGACGACCGTGTCATCGTCACCCATCACACCCTGGTCCGCCCCAACGGCGCGGAACACGCCCGCCCGCCCGAGCTGGCCGCCGAACTCCCCGCCCTCCAGGACCGGTTGCTCGCGGGCGACCCGACGGCCGCCGAGGCCTTCACCGACCACCGCCCCCTCCAGTGGGTCCAGCCCTTCCACCCCGCCTTCCGGATACGACTGCGCAGAACCGCGCCGGCCGAACCGCACCGCTACCGCCGTACCGTCGACTTCACGACCGGCGAGACCACCGCCACCTGCGGGGACTGGACCAGCAAGGTCTTCGTCTCCCGCGCCGACGACGTGATCGTCCAGCACATCACCACCCCCGACCTGGACATCTCCCTCGACCACCGGCTTCCCGGCGCCCCCGCCGACCTCGCCGTCGGCCACGGCGCCGTCCTCACCCCGGACGGCGCCCTGCTCACCCTGCGCGCCCGCTACCCCGGCGGCGACCGCGCGTACACCGGCGTGACCCTCGTCGTGGCCACCGGCGGCACCACGGCCCTCACGCTCCCCGGCGTACGGATCGCCGGCGCACGGTCCGTCCTCCTCCTCACCCGGGTGCGCCGTCACACCGGCGAACTGGACGTCACCGGGGAACAGCGCGCCCTCGCCGGGCTGCCGCTCTCCTACGACGCACTCCTCGACCGCCATCTCGCCCTCCACCGCACCGCCTACGACCGGGTCGCCCTCGACCTCCACGCCGAACCGGCCGAACGCGCCCTCCCCGGCTCCGAGCTGCTGAAACGCCCCCACAGTAGAGCCCTCCTGGAACGCCTCTTCGCCGCCGGCCGCTACCACCTGCTCTCCTCCTCCGGCCTCAACCCGCCCCGGCTGCCCGGCCTGTGGACCGGCGACTGGGACACCGCCTGGGCCGGCGCCTTCACCAACGACGCCAACGTCAACCTCCAGACCGCCTCCGCCACGGCAGCCGCACTGCCCGAGGTCACCGAAGCGCTCGCCTCCCTGATCCACCGCCAGCTCGACGACTGGCGCGAGAACGCCCGCGCGGTCTTCGGCGCCCGGGGCGTGGTCGCGCCCGCGCACACCGACGGCGAGTCCGGGCTGACGTACCACTTCAGCCGCGAGTACCCGCTGCACCTGTGGACCGCCGGAGCCGACTGGCTGCTCAAGCCCCTCGTCGACCACGACGAGACCCGCGGCGCACAGGACCCGCGCACCGCCGCCGCCCTCGCCGAGGTCGCCCGCTTCTACGAGGACTTCCTCACCCGGACGGACCCCGACGACCCCGGGGGCCACCTTGTCGTCGTCCCCTCCTACTCACCCGAGAACCGGCCCGCCAACGCCAGTTGGGGCGCGATCAACGCGGCCATGGACCTCTCGGCCGCCCGCCACGCCCTGCGCACGGCGGCCGGCTACCACCCCGGCCCCGACGCCGACCGCTGGCGCGCCCTCGCCGACCGCCTCCCGCCGCACCGCACCAACGCCGACGGCGCCCTCGCCGAATGGGCCCGCCCCGGTCTCGACGACACCTACGACCACCGCCACCTCAGCCACCTCTACGGCGTCTGGCCGCTCGACGAGATCAACCCCTACGACACCCCGCGCCTGGCGGCCGCCGCCCACCGCGCACTCGAACTGCGCGGCGCCGAGAACGACTCCGCGCACGGCCACCTCCACCACGCCCTGATCGCGGCCCGGCTGCGCGACGGCCATCGGGTCGCCCACGCCCTCGCCCAGGTCCTCGACGGCGACTTCTTCCACGCGTCCCTGATGAGCGCCCACTACCCCCACCGGGACGTCTACAACGCGGACGCCGCCCACACCCTGCCCGCCGTGCTGATCGAGACCCTCGTCCACTCGACCCCCGACCGGCTGGTCCTGCTCCCCGCACTCACCCCGGCGCTCCCCTCGGGCGAACTCCGGGGCGTCCGCACCCGGTTCGGCGCCGAACTCGACCTCGCCTGGGCCCCGGACGGCGCACGGGCCGTCCTCAGACCGCACCGCACCCTCCGCGTCGAACTCCGGACTTCCTCCGGCGACCCGCGGCCGCTCGACCTGGTCGCCGGAGAAGACCACGTCCTCACCCTGGGGACGTGGTAACTCCCCGCACCTCCCCCCACCCATGGAAGGGACACCATGGCAACACGCACGTCGATCAGGATCTGCAAGGCCCTGCTGGCCCCGGCGCTCGCGCTCGGCGCGACCGTCGGACTGGCCTCCGCCCCCGCCTCGGCCGCCGTCTGGAGCTCCTGCGACCAGTGGGGCAACACCACCCTGAACGGCTACACCCTCTACAACAACATCTGGGGCTCCGGCGCCGGCAGCCAGTGCGTCTGGGCCAACTCCGGCACCAACTGGGGCGTCTGGGCCAACCACCCCAACACCGGCGGCATCAAGTCCTACCCGAACTCCAAGAAAGTGATCAACAAGTCGATCACCTCCCTGGGCTCGCTCTCCAGCAGCTACAACGTCACGGTCCCGTCGTCCGGCGCGTACAACACGTCGTACGACATCTGGGACACGGACTACGACTACGAGATCATGCTCTGGGTCAACTACAACGGCGCCGTCGGCCCCCTCGGCACCTCCCAGGGCAACGTCACCCTCGGCGGGCACACCTGGACCGTCTACAAGGGGAACAACGGATCGAACGAGGTGTTCTCGTTCCTGCGCACGTCCGACTCGTCGTCCGGCACCGTCAACATCCTGCCGATCCTGAAGTGGATCAAGGACACGAAGGGCTGGTTCGGCAACGAGACCATCGGTGACGTGCAGTTCGGTTACGAGATCACCTCGTCCTCCGGCGGACTGGACTTCGTGACGAACAACCTCACCGTCAGCAGCAGCTGACACCGCGGCCGGGGCCGGCCGGTCGCGCCTACGGCCGGTCGACCTCGGCCCGCAGCGCGTTGTAGTCCGCGAAGGCCTCCTCGACCTGGTCGCGGGTGAGGCCGTAACGCGCCAGGTCGTAGCGGTGCGGCCGGGTGCCCCTGGGGCGGTCGGCCACCTCGGGCAGTCGGGCCGCGTCGGCGTCGGTCCAGCGGGCGCCGACCGCCTCGTAGAGCTTCGGGGCGCCCGCGGCCGGGTCGGAGCCGAGCCAGGAGTACGGGACGTCGATCAGCGCCGCACGGGGGATCACGGCGCGGGCGGCGAGGCCGCGGGCCATGGAGCGGCTCAGCAGTTCCAGCCAGGTGGCGCCCAGTTCGCGCAGGTCCAGCGGGTCCAGGGTGAGGGCCATGCCGTGCTCGATCAGGCTGCAGAACGACGGGACGACGGCGGCCGGATCGCGGTGGGTCCACACGATCGTCGCGTCCGGGAAGACGGAGAGCAGCGCGTCGAGGTTCTCGGTGTGCAGCGGGGACTTCAGCACCCAGCGGCGGCGCGGACGGCCGTACTGCAGGACCTGGTAGATCTGCTTCAGATACGCGTAGTCGGCGGTGAAGTCCCGCGCGTGGTGCCGGGCCCGGTACTCGGGGATGCGGGCCTGGGACAGCGGCATGATCGTGTGCGGGAGGGCGAAGGTGCACTCGTCGGGGCCCTCCGCGGTCATCGGGTGGATGTCGCGGTAGCGCGGGGAGAAGAGGTTGATCGCGCCGACCATCATGCGCGCGGCACCGATAGCCCGCTTCCGCCGCGCGGGCGTCCCCTGAAGGTCCGGGGTCAGCAGTTCCCACAAGCGGGGACATCGGTGCTGCTCGGAGAGCGACAGCACACCATGGGTGAGGGTCGTGGCGGTGCGCGGCAGCCCGACGACGAACACCGGCCGCTCGATGGGCTCCTCGGCGATCGCCGGGTGCTCGGCGATCAGCCGCCGGACGCGGGCGCGGTTTTCGAGATGCCGGCGCACATGCCCCTGCGCCGACCACCAGCCGACCGGGGTGAGGTGCTCGTCCCGGGCCCAGTGACGCAACAGGAACCGGAACTCGGCGGAGAACACCGGGTCCACCGGTCCGGCCGAGGCGGCCAGCCGGTCGAAGGCGCGGTCGGGGCTGCGGCGGGAGGCGAATCCCGGCCGCAGCAGCAGGTTGGCGAGGTTCAGGGCGAGCGGGGGAGCGGACACGGGCGAACACCCTTTCGTGGCGCGACGGGGAGCTGAATGCCAGCCCTCTATCCCATCAACTTCCTTTTGCCACAAGGGTGTTCGCGCGTTACGGCGACTATTCGGCCACCGGCAGCCGCGCCCCGTCCCGCAGGAACAGCGGGATCCGGTCCAGCGGCGCGTCGACCGTCACGGCCGCACCGCCCTCGTACGTCTCACCCGTCCACGCGTCCGTCCAGCGCGCCCCCGCCGGAAGGTACGCCGTACGGTCCCGGGCCCCCGCCTCCAGTACCGGTACGACGAGCAGGTCGCGGCCGAAGAGGTAGGAGTCGTCGACCGACCAGGCCGCCGGGTCGTCGGGGAACTCCAGGAACAGGGGCCGCATCGGCGGCAGCCCCTCCTCGTGGGCCTCCCGCATCACGTCCAGGACGTACGGCTTCAGCCGCTCGCGCAGCCGCAGATACTTCTCCAGGACCGCCCCGGCCTCCTCGCCGTACGACCACACCTCGTTGGGGCCGCCGGTCATGTCCGGGCCCAGCGGCATGCCCGGGTCGCGGAAGCCGTGCAGGCGCATCAGCGGTGACAGCGTGCCGAACTGGAACCAGCGCACCATCACCTCGCGGTAGGCCGGATCGTCCGGGTCGCCGCCGTGGAAGCCGCCGATGTCCGTGTTCCACCACGGGATGCCGGACAGGGCCGTGTTGAGGCCGGCCGCGATCTGGCGGCGCAGGGTCGGGAAGTCGGTGCCGATGTCCCCCGACCACAGGGCGGCGCCGTAGCGCTGACTGCCCGCCCACGCCGAGCGGTTGAGGGTGACGACCTCCTCGCCCTCGGCGCGCAGTCCCTCGTAGAAGGTGCGGGCGTTGTCGGCCGGGTAGAGGTTGCCGACCTCGAGGCCCGGGCCCGCCCAGTAGCGCAGGTTCTCCTGGAAACCGGGCTTCAGCTCGGGCTCGCAGGCGTCCAGCCAGAAGGCCGTGATCCCGTACGGGGTGAGGTAGTTGTCCCGGACGCGCGACCACACGAACTCCCGGGCCTCGGGGTTCGTCGCGTCGTAGAAGGCCACCTGGACCGTCGACGCGACCTCCTTGTCGGGCCAGTCGGCGTGCGCCAGCGGGCCGTACTGGGTGCCGATGAAATGGCCGCGCTGCTCCATCACCGGGTGGTTCTCGCTCAGCGGCGACACCGACGGCCACACGCTCACCACCAGCTTGATGCCGAGCTCCTCCAACTCCCGGACCATCGCGGCAGGGTCGGGCCATTCCCTCAGGTCGAACTTCCAGTCGCCCAGGTGCGTCCAGTGGAAGAAGTCGCACACGATCGCGGAGATCGGCAGCCCCCGGCGCTTGTACTCCCGGGCCACGGCGAGGAGTTCGTCCTGGGTGCGGTAGCGCAGCTTGCACTGCCAGAAGCCCGCCGCCCACTCCGGCAGCATCGGCGTCCGGCCCGTCACCGCGCTGTAGCGGCGCTGGCCGTCGGCCGGGGTGCCCGCCGTGATCCAGTAGTCGATCTGCCGGGCCGAGTCGGCCACCCAGCGCGTGCCGTTCCCGGCCAGCTCCACCCGGCCGATCGCCGGGTTGTTCCACAGCAGGGTGTAGCCGCGGCTGGAGGACAGCACCGGGATGCCGACCTCGGCATTGCGCTGGACCAGGTCCAGGACCAGGCCCTTCTGGTCGAACCGCCCGTGCTGGTGCTGGCCGAGGCCGTACAGCCGCTCGTCCTCGTAGGCGGCGAACCGCTGCTCCAGCCGGTGGTACCCGTTGCCGACGGCCGTGTAGAGCCGCGAGCCGGGCCACCAGAAGTGGGCGCGCTCCTCGGCCAGTACCTCGGTGCCGTCGTCCGTCCGCAGGAAGCGGATCAGGCCCTCGGCGTCGACCTCGACGGTGAGGGCGCCGACCGTCAACCGCCCTTCCCCGTCACCGATCTTGACGCTGCTGTCGGTGGCCGGCGCCTCGGCGAGGAGGGCGCCCGGCAGTCCGTCGAGGACCGGGCCGCCGAGCCGGGCCCGTACCCGGACCGCGTCCGGTCCCCACGGTTCGATGCGAAGGGTCTCCTGGCGGCCGCTCCACTCCAGCGCGCCGTCCCGCTCCCGGAAGGTGCCGACGGTGGGAGACGACTGCGCGAGGCTGACCGTGCCCTGACTGGTCTGGTTTTCGGCAGGCTGATTCACGTGGGGGCTCCTGTGCTCCTGGAGGAGTGCGGACATGGGGGTGCCCTGGCGCGGCACGACAGCGAGAGAAGAAGCAGGGGTGCGAGGTGGGTCAGGAGGCGGCCGGCGCCGGGCCCGTGCTCGCGCGGACCGTCAACTCGGGTTCGAGCAGGACGACTTCGTCCGTCCCGCGGCCGTCGAGCTTGGCGACGAGACGCTCCACGGCGTGCCGGCCCATCTCCTGGGCGGGGATGGCGACCGAGGTCAGCCGCACCGAGGCCTGGACGGCGACCTGGTCGGGGCAGATCGCGACCACCGACACGTCCTCGGGGACGGCCCGGCCCTGCTGGCGCAGCAGCGCGAGCAGTGGCTCCACCGCCGACTCGTTCTGGACGACGAACCCGGTCGTGCCCGGGCGTTCGTCGAGGATGCGGGCGAGGGTCACGGCCATCGCGTCGTACCCGCCCTCGCAGGGGCGGTGCAGCAGCCGTACGTCCAGCTCCCGCGCGCGCCCGCGCAGTCCGTACAGGGTCCGTTCGGCGAAGCCGGTGTGCCGCTCGTAGACCGCGGGCGCCTCGCCGATGACAGCGATGTCGTAGTGGCCGAGCGCCGCCAGGTGCTCCACGCACAGCGCGCCGGTCGCCGCGAAGTCCAGGTCGACACAGGTGAGGCCGCTGGTGTCGGCGGGCAGCCCGATCAGCACGGACGGCCGGTCGGTCTGGCGCAGCAACGGCAGCCGCTCGTCGTCGAGCTGGACGTCCATCAGGATCATCGCGTCGGCGAGCCCGCTGCGGGTGACCCGGCGGACCGCGTCGGGACCCTCCTCGCCGGTGAGCAGCAGGACGTCGTAGCCGTGGGTGCGGGCGGTGGTGGCCACCGCGATGGCGATCTCCATCATCACCGGCACGTACATGTCGGTGCGCAGCGGGATCATCAGCGCGATGATGTTCGACCTGCTGCTGGCGAGCGCCCGCGCCCCCGCGTTCGGGTGGTAGCCCAGCTCGCGGATGCTCTGCTCGACCCGCTGCCGGGTGCTCGTGGAGATGGACCGCTTGCCACTGAGGACATAGCTCACCGTGCTCGCCGAGACTCCGGCGTGCTGGGCGACCTCGGCGAGGGTGACCATCCAGCTCTCCAAGATTTGTGAAGCGCTTCGACAGTGCGCAGTGTGAACAGGTGCGGGTGAGGGTGGTTCGACAGTAGCCCCAGCAGGGGTGGGTGTCCATAGGTTGTCGAAGCGCTTCGACAACGAGTTGTGGCGGAATCATGGAGAAGATGCGCTCTGCCTACCACGTGCAAGCGCTCACCAGGGAGTCAAGGGAAGAACGGCAACCTTTTCGGGTTTCTGCGGCCACTGGGGTGACGTAAGCACCGTCCGCCCCCGGAAGGACCCCCATGCAGCACCGCCGTCCCCGTCTGTCGAAGAAGGCGAAGGCCCTGACCGCCGCCGCCGTCGCCCTCGCGGCCGCCGCCGGCGTCACCGTCGCCCAGGCGGGGGAATCGAGCAAGAAGTGCACGGACTTCGACACGATCACACTCGGCAAGTACTACGTGAACAACAACGTCTGGAACCGGGAGAAGGCCACCGGCACGCAGTGCGTCTGGGACAACTCCCAGTCCGGCTCGACCATCTCGTGGGGCACCAGCTACAGCCTGGCCAACAGCGGCACGGGCAAGGACTACGACGTGAAGTCGTACGCCTCCTCCGTCCTCGGCTGGCACTGGGGCTGGAAGGTCGACAAGGCGAAGACCGGGCTGCCCATCAAGGTCGGCGACCGCAAGAAGGTCACCGCGAGCTGGGAGTTCTCCCTCCCCTCCAACCCCGGCACCATGAACGTCGCCTACGACCTGTGGCTGCACACCAAGAACACCGCGGACTGGCAGGACCAGCCCACCGACGAGATCATGATCTGGCTCAACCGCCAGGGCGGCGCGGGCCCGCTGGGCACCAAGTACGGCAGCGTCAGCCTGAACGGCGCGATGTGGGACATCTACCAGGGCGACATCGGCTGGAAGGTCTACTCCTTCGTCCGCCGCGCCAACACCACCAAGGCCACGCTCAACCTGGACGACTTCACCCAGGCACTCGTTCGGCGCAAGCTGCTCTCCAACGACAAGTACGTCTCCGGCATCGAGTCCGGCACCGAGGTCTTCAAGGGAACCGGCCGCCTCGACACCAAGTCGTACTCGGTCACCATCGGCTGAGACGGGCCCGGACGGGCACGCGAAGGGTGGCGGGGTCGTCCCGGATCGGGTACCAACGATCGAGTAGCACCCATCGGTAACCGATGTGGTCCATGATCCCGATTCGCGGCGAGGTGAGCCTCATGTCCGCACCACCCCTCAAGAAATCCACCGTCACCGAGCGTGAGGCACGCCAGGTGGCGGAGGCCGCCCGGGAGCAGGACTGGCGCAAGCCCAGCTTCGCCAAGGAACTGTTCCTGGGCCGCTTCCGCCTCGACCTCATCCACCCCCACCCGCTCCCCACCGACGAGGCCGTCCGGCGCGGCGAGCAGTTCCTGGCCAAGCTCCGAACGTTCTGCGAGACGAAGATCGACGGGGCGCTGATCGAGCGCGAGGCCCGGATCCCCGACGAGGTCGTCGACGGGCTCAGGCAGCTCGGCGCCCTCGGCATGAAGATCGACCCCAAGTACGGCGGTCTCGGCCTCACCCAGGTGTACTACAACAAGGCGCTGGCCCTGGTCGGCTCGGCCAGCCCGGCCGTCGGCGTGCTGCTGTCGGCCCACCAGTCGATCGGCGTACCGCAGCCCCTGAAGATGTTCGGCACCCCCGAACAGAAGCAGGCCTTCCTGCCGCGCTGCGCCACCACCGCCATCAGCGCCTTCCTGCTCACCGAGCCCGACGTCGGCTCCGACCCGGCCCGGCTCGCCACGACCGCGGTGCCCGACGATGGGGGCCCCTCCCGCTCGAGCGATTTCGAGAGTGGGGGAGACTACGTCCTCGACGGCGTGAAGCTGTGGACGACGAACGGCGTGGTCGCCGACCTGCTGGTCGTGATGGCCCGGGTGCCGCAGAGCGAGGGCCACAAGGGTGGCATCACGGCCTTCGTCGTGGAGGCCGACTCGCCCGGCATCACCGTCGAGAACCGCAACGCCTTCATGGGCCTGCGCGGCATCGAGAACGGCGTCACCCGCTTCCACCAGGTCCGGGTCCCCGCCGCGAACCGCATCGGCCCCGAGGGCGCGGGCCTGAAGATCGCCCTCACCACCCTCAACACCGGCCGGCTCTCCCTGCCCGCGTCCTGCGTCGCCGCCGGCAAGTGGTGTCTGAAGGTCGCCCGCGAGTGGTCGACGGCCCGTGAGCAGTGGGGCAAGCCGATCGCGCACCACGAGGCGGTCGGCGCGAAGATCAGCTTCATCGCGGCCACCACCTTCGCCCTGGAGGCCGTCCTCGACCTCTCCTCGCAGATGGCCGACGAGGACCGCAACGACATCCGCATCGAGGGCGCGCTGGCCAAGCTCTTCGCCTCCGAGATGGGCTGGCGGATGGCCGACGAACTGGTCCAGATCCGCGGCGGCCGCGGCTTCGAGACGGCCGACTCCCTCGCGGCCCGCGGCGAGCGGGCGGTGCCCGCCGAACAGGTCCTGCGCGACCTGCGCATCAACCGCATCTTCGAGGGCTCCACGGAGATCATGCACCTCCTCATCGCCCGCGAGGCCGTCGACGCCCACCTCTCCGTCGCCGGCGACCTCATCGACCCCGACAAGTCCCTCCAGGACAAGGCCAGGGCGGGCGCCAACGCGGGCGTCTTCTACGCCAAGTGGCTCCCGAGACTGGTCGCGGGACCGGGCCAGCTGCCGTCGTCGTACACGGAGTTCAAGCACGGCGGGGCGGACCTCTCCGCGCATCTGCGCTTCGTCGAACGGCACGCCCGCAAGCTCGCCCGCTCCACCTTCTACGCCATGTCCCGCTGGCAGGGCCGGATGGAGACCAAACAGGGCTTCCTCGGCCGGATCGTCGACATCGGCGCGGAACTGTTCGCGATGAGCGCGGCCTGCGTCCGTGCCGAGCTGCTGCGCTCGCGCGGCGAGAACGGCCGCGAGGCCTACCGCCTCGCCGACGCGTTCTGCCGCCAGTCCCGGCTGCGCGTCGACGAACTCTTCACCCGCCTGTGGAGCAACACGGACGACCTGGACCGCAAGGTCGTCAAGGACGTCCTCGCCGGCACCTACGAGTGGCTGGAACAGGGCATCGTCGACCCCTCGGGCGAGGGCCCGTGGATCGCCGACACGACCCCCGGCCCGAGCGAACGGGAGAACGTCCACCGCCCGATCGGGTGAGACGCCCCACACACGGTGACAGGGTGCCCTCCTTGGGGGGACACCCTGTCCTGGCGTGCACGCCGTGCGGCCACAATGGGGGGATGAGCGACAGTCCAGCTGCCCCACTCGCCGACCCGCATCTCGTCTACGACCCCGTGGGCGACGGCCCCAAGGACGTGGTGGTCCTCGGCTCCACCGGATCGATCGGCACCCAGGCCGTCGACCTCGTGCTGCGCAACCCCGACCGGTTCCGCGTCACCGGCCTGTCCGCCCACGGCGGCCGGGTCGCCCTGCTCGCCGAGCAGGCCCGCCGGCTGCGGGTGCGGACCGTCGCGGTCGCCCGCGAGGACGTCGTACCGGCCCTGCGCGAGGCGCTGCGCGCGGAGTACGGCGACGCCGAGCCGCTCCCCGAGATCCTCGCCGGCCCGGACGCGGCCACCCACCTCGCCGCCTCCGACTGCCACACCGTCCTGAACGGCATCACGGGCTCCATCGGCCTCGCGCCCACCCTCGCCGCCCTGGAGGCGGGCCGCACCCTCGCGCTCGCCAACAAGGAGTCGCTCATCGTCGGCGGCCCGCTGGTCAAGGCGCTCGCCAAGCCCGGCCAGATCATCCCCGTGGACTCCGAGCACGCGGCCCTGTTCCAGTCCCTCGCCGCCGGCACCCGCGCCGACGTCCGCAAGCTGGTCGTCACCGCCTCCGGCGGCCCCTTCCGCGGCCGCACCAAGGCGCAGCTGGCGAACGTCACGGTCGAGGACGCCCTCGCCCACCCCACCTGGTCCATGGGCCCGGTGATCACGATCAACTCCGCGACCCTCGTCAACAAGGGGCTGGAAGTCATCGAGGCACACCTCCTCTACGACATTCCCTTCTCGCGGATTGAGGTGGTCGTGCACCCGCAGTCGTATGTCCACTCGATGGTTGAGTTCACGGACGGATCGACACTGGCCCAGGCGACGCCCCCCGACATGCGCGGGCCCATCGCCATCGGCCTCGGCTGGCCCCAGCGCGTCCCCGACGCGGCGCCCGCCTTCGACTGGAGCACGGCGTCGACCTGGGAGTTCTTCCCGCTCGACAACGAGGCCTTCCCCTCGGTGAACCTCGCCCGGCACGTGGGCGAGCTCGCGGGCACGGCCCCGGCGGTGTTCAATGCCGCCAACGAGGAGTGCGTGGAGGCGTTCCGTACGGGCGCGCTGCCCTTCAACGGGATCATGGAGACCGTGACGAGGGTCGTCGAGGAGCACGGCACCCCGGTCACGGGAACTTCACTCACCGTGCCGGACGTCCTCGAAGCGGAGACCTGGGCGCGTGCTCGCGCCCGGGAACTGACGGCACAGACGGCGGAGGCCCGCGCATGACGACCCTGATGTTCATCCTCGGGATAGTGGTCTTCGCGGTGGGCCTGCTCTTCTCGATCGCCTGGCACGAGCTGGGCCACCTCTCCACGGCGAAGATGTTCGGCATCCGTGTGCCCCAGTACATGGTCGGCTTCGGCCCGACCATCTGGTCACGCAGGAAGGGCGACACCGAGTACGGCATCAAGGCCATCCCCCTCGGCGGCTACATCCGCATGATCGGCATGTTCCCGCCGGGCGAGGACGGCCGGGTCACGGCCCGCTCCACCTCCCCCTGGCGCGGCATGATCGAGGACGCCCGCTCGGCCGCCTTCGAGGAACTCCAGCCCGGGGACGAGACCCGCATGTTCTACACGCGCAAGCCGTGGAAACGCGTCATCGTCATGTTCGCGGGCCCGTTCATGAACCTGGTCCTCGCGATCGGCCTGTTCCTCACCGTGCTCATGGGCTTCGGCATCCAGCAGGAGACGACCACCGTCGGCTCGGTCTCGCCGTGCGTCATCGCGCAGAGCGAGAACCGCGACACCTGCAAGTCGACCGACAAGGCATCCCCGGCCAAGGCCGCCGGCCTGGAGAAGGGCGACAAGATCGTCTCCTTCGCCGGCGTCAGCACCGACCAGTGGGACACCCTCTCCGACCTCATCCGCGACAGCGCAGGCAAGGACGTGGCGATCGTCGTCGAGCGCGACGGCAAGGACGTCACCCTGCACGCCACCATCGCCACCAACCAGGTCGCCAAGAAGGACAGCTCCGGCGCCTACGTCCAGGGCGAGTACGTCAAGGCCGGCTTCCTCGGCTTCAGCGCGGCCACCGGCGTGGTCAAGCAGGACCTCGGCCAGTCCGTGACCTGGATGACCGACCACGTCGGTGACGCGGTCGACTCCCTCGTCGCCCTGCCCGGCAAGATCCCCGCCCTGTGGAACGCGACCTTCGGCGACGCCCCCCGCGAACCCGACTCCCCGATGGGCATCGTCGGCGCGGCCCGGGTCACCGGCGAGATCGCCACCCTGGACATCCCCGCCTCGCAGCAGCTGGCCATGGCCGTGTTCGTGGTCGCCGGCTTCAACCTCTCCCTGTTCCTGTTCAACATGCTCCCGCTGCTCCCGCTGGACGGCGGGCACATCGCGGGCGCCCTGTGGGAGTCGCTGCGGCGCAACGTCGCCAGGGTCCTGCGCCGCCCGGACCCGGGCCCGTTCGACGTGGCGAAGCTGATGCCGGTGGCGTACGTCGTGGCCGGGATCTTCGTCTGCTTCACGATCCTGGTGCTGATCGCGGACGTCGTTAACCCGGTGAGAATCTCGTAGCCACGCTCTGTTCGCGGCGGCCCGGGACACTCTGTCCCGGGCCGCCTTCCATTGAGTGGGTTTGAGGATGATGGGGTCCCCCCGCCGAGTGGTTCGAGGTGGGGGAGTGCTGGCGCCCAGGCCCGTGCCGTAATCTCGAAGCCTGGAACCCGCCATTGACGGGACCTGGACCTTGATCCACGACTTGGGGTTGCACAGCAGATGACTGCGATTTCTCTCGGCATGCCGTCCGTTCCGACCAGGGTTGCCGAGCGCCGGAAGAGCCGGCAGATCCAGGTCGGCTCGGTGGCGGTGGGCGGTGACGCACCGGTCTCGGTCCAGTCGATGACGACGACCCGTACGTCCGACATCGGCGCGACCCTCCAGCAGATCGCCGAGCTGACCGCGTCCGGCTGCCAGATCGTCCGCGTCGCCTGCCCCACGCAGGACGACGCCGACGCCCTCGCGACGATCGCGCGCAAGTCGCAGATCCCGGTCATCGCGGACATCCACTTCCAGTCGAAGTACGTGTTCGCCGCGATCGAGGCGGGCTGCGCGGCGGTCCGCGTGAACCCGGGCAACATCAAGCAGTTCGACGACAAGGTCAAGGAGATCGCGAAGGCGGCGAAGGAGCACGGCACCCCGATCCGGATCGGTGTCAACGCCGGCTCGCTGGACCGCCGCCTGCTCCAGAAGTACGGCAAGGCGACCCCCGAGGCGCTCGTCGAGTCCGCCCTTTGGGAGGCGTCCCTCTTCGAGGAGCACGACTTCCGCGACATCAAGATCTCGGTCAAGCACAACGACCCGGTCGTGATGATCGAGGCGTACCGCCAGCTCGCCGCCCAGTGCGACTACCCCCTCCACCTCGGCGTCACGGAGGCGGGCCCGGCCTTCCAGGGCACGATCAAGTCGGCGGTCGCCTTCGGGGCCCTCCTCTCCCAGGGCATCGGCGACACGATCCGCGTCTCCCTCTCGGCCCCGCCGGTCGAGGAGGTCAAGGTCGGCAACCAGATCCTGGAGTCCCTGAACCTCAAGCAGCGCGGCCTGGAGATCGTCTCCTGCCCGTCCTGCGGCCGCGCCCAGGTCGACGTCTACAAGCTGGCCGAGGAAGTCACCGCCGGCCTCACCGGCATGGAGGTCCCCCTCCGGGTCGCCGTCATGGGCTGCGTCGTGAACGGCCCCGGCGAGGCCCGCGAGGCCGACCTCGGCGTCGCCTCCGGCAACGGCAAGGGCCAGATCTTCGTCAAGGGCGAGGTCATCAAGACCGTCCCCGAGTCCAAGATCGTCGAGACCCTCATCGAGGAGGCCATGAAGCTGGCCGAACAGATGGAGGCAGCGGGCGTCCCGTCGGGCGAGCCGTCGGTGGCGGTGGCGGGCTGAGGGGCCATCGGTCTTCAGCGCCGGTCAGGACAATCAGCCCGTCCGGCGTTTGAGGACGAGGCCCCTTCAGGGCCGAAGCGGGGGTCTGGGGGCGGCAGCCCCCAGGGCCGGGACCACAGCCGACGGTCACCTCAAAACACCGGGGGCGGCGCGGCTCAGCTTCCGCAGGTACAGTGCGGGGATCAGCAGCCCTGAGTGTGAGGCCCCGCAGTTGTTGACCCAGACCACCTCCCGGGTCCTCGAACCGAGCGACCTGGACGCCGCGCTCGCCGTCCTCGACAGCGAGCCGGTGGCCAACGCTTTCGTCACCTCCCGCGTCCAGGTCGCGGGCCTCGACCCCTGGCGGCTCGGCGGCGAGATGTGGGGCTGGTACGAGGACGGCATGCTGACGTCCCTCTGCTACGCGGGCGCCAACCTCGTCCCGATCTGCGCCACCCCCCGCGCGATCCGCGCCTTCGCGGACCGGGCCCGCAGGGCAGGCCGCCGCTGCTCCTCCATCGTCGGCCCCGCCGAATCCACCGCCCAGCTGTGGCGTCTCCTCGAACCCCACTGGGGCCCCGCCCGCGAGGTCCGCGCGCACCAGCCCCTGATGGTCACCGACCGCATGCCCGCCGACATCGCCCCCGACCCCTACGTCCGTCGCATCCGCAAGGACGAGATGGAGACGATCATGCCGGCGTGCGTGGCGATGTTCACCGAGGAGGTCGGCGTCTCCCCGATGGCCGGCGACGGAGGGCTGCTCTACCAGGCCCGCGTCGCCGAACTCGTCGGCTCCGGCCGCTCCTTCGCCCGCCTCGACGACCAGGGCAGGGTCGCCTTCAAGGCGGAGATCGGTGCGGCGACCCCGCAGGCCTGCCAGATCCAGGGCGTGTGGGTGGCCCCCGAGTACCGGGGGATGGGCCTCGCGGCCCCGGGCATGGCGGCCGTCCTGCGCTACGCCCTCGCGGACGTGGCCCCGGTCGTGAGCCTGTACGTCAACGACTTCAACACCGCGGCGAGAAGGACGTACACCAGGGTCGGCTTCCAGGAGGTCGGGGCATTCATGAGCGTGCTGTTCTGACCCACCTGTAGGCTCCCCGCCATGGATCTCGTCATCGGCCCCCTGGACCTCCCCGCCCACGTGGACGAGGCCCTCGCGGTCCAGGCAGTCGCCTTCGGACTGGGCCCGGACGAGGTGGCCGTCCGCCGACAGATCGTCCTGCGCCACATGACGTACCCGGGCGCGAGAGCCCTCGGGGCCGGCACGCCGGAGGGCCGGCTGGTCGGATTCGTCTACGGCATGCCCAACGACCGCACCCACTGGTGGTCCACCGTCGTCGAGCCCTACCTCCGTGCCCAGGGCAACGACCTCTGGCTCGACGACTCCTTCGTCATCACCGAGCTCCACGTCCATCCCGCCTACCAGAACCGCGGGGCCGGCCGGGCCCTGATCACCGCGATCACCGACAGCGCGACCGAGCCCCGCTCGATCCTCTCCGCGATCGACTTCGAGAGCCCCGCCCGCGCCCTCTACCGCTCCCTCGGCTACGAGGACCTGGCCCGCCGCGTCCTCTTCCCCAGCGCCCCCCGCCCGTACGCGGTGATGGGCGCCCGTCTCCCGCTGCTGCGGAAGTAACGGATTTCCGGCGACACCGCGCTCCCGGCTAACCTCCTTGCCATCACCCTTACCCGGCAGGAGTACGAGAACCATGGCGAACGCACCGGTCCAGCGCATGTCCCAGTTGATGGCGAAGACCTTGCGCGACGACCCGGCCGACGCCGAGGTCCTCAGCCACAAGCTCCTCGTCCGCGCCGGCTACGTCCGCCGCACGGCGGCCGGCATCTGGTCCTGGCTCCCGCTCGGCAAGAAGGTGCTGGCCAACGTCGAGCGGATCGTCCGTGAGGAGATGGACGCGATCGGCGCCCAGGAGGTGCTGCTCCCGGCCCTCCTGCCCCGCGAGCCGTACGACGCGACGGGCCGCTGGGACGAGTACGGCGCCGAGCTGTTCCGTCTGAAGGACCGCAAGGGCGGCGACTACCTCCTCGGCCCGACCCACGAGGAGATCTTCACCCTGCTGGTCAAGGACCAGGCGTCCTCGTACAAGGACCTGCCGGTCATCCTGTACCAGATCCAGCACAAGTACCGCGACGAGGCCCGCCCGCGGGCCGGCATCCTGCGTGGCCGCGAGTTCCTGATGAAGGACTCGTACTCCTTCGACACGGAGGACGAGGGCCTCGCCCAGTCGTACGCCCTGCACCGCGAGGCCTACCAGCGCGTCTTCGCGCGCCTCGGCCTCGACTACCGCATCTGTGCCGCGACCGCGGGCGCGATGGGCGGCTCCAAGTCGGAGGAGTTCCTCGCCCCGGCCAACGCCGGCGAGGACACCTTCGCGGACTGCCCGAACTGCGACTTCGCGGCCAACACCGAGGCGATCTCGTACGAGCTGAAGCCGGTGGACGCCGAGGGCGTGCCCGCGCTGGAGGAGATCCCCACCCCGGACACCCCCACCATCGAGACCCTCGCCGCGCACCTCGGCGTCCAGGCCTCCGACACCCTGAAGAACCTCCTCGTGAAGGTCGACGGCGAGATCGTGGCCGTCGGCGTCCCGGGCGACCGTGAGGTCGACATGGGCAAGGTCGAGGCGCACTTCGCCCCGGCGACGGTCGAGCTGGTCACCGCCGAGGACTTCGTGGGCCGTCCCGACCTGGTGCGCGGTTACGTCGGCCCGCAGGGCCTGGGCGAGAAGGTCACCTACATCGCCGACCCGCGCGTGGCCCCCGGCACTTCCTGGATCACCGGTGCCAACAAGGACGGCATGCACGCGAAGAACGTCGTCGCGGGCCGTGACTTCGAGGTCGACACGTACGTCGACGTCGTGGTCGTCCAGGAAGGCGACCCCTGCCCGAACTGCGGCACCGGCCTCAAGCTGGACCGCGCCATCGAGATCGGCCACATCTTCCAGCTCGGCCGCAAGTACGCCGACGCCCTCAAGCTCGACGTCCTCGGCCAGAACGGCAAGCCGGTCCGCGTCACCATGGGCTCCTACGGCATCGGCGTCTCCCGCGCGGTCGCGGCGCTCGCCGAGCAGACCGCCGACGACAAGGGCCTGTGCTGGCCGGCCGAGGTCGCGCCGGCCGACGTCCACGTGGTCGCCGCGGGCAAAGCCCTGCAGACCGAGCTGGCCCTGGAGGTCTCCGAGAAGCTGCGGGCGGCCGGTCTGCGCGTCCTGGTGGACGACCGGGCCGGGGTCTCCCCGGGTGTGAAGTTCACCGACTCCGAGCTGATCGGCGTACCGAAGATCCTGGTGGCGGGCCGTCGCTCGGCCGAGGGCGTGGTGGAGCTGAAGGACCGCAGGACCGGCGAGCGCGAGGAGCTCACGGTGGACGAGGCGATCGCCCGACTGACCGCCTGAATTTAAAGGATCGTCTCAGAGACTTCTGTCGAGGCGTATGGGAGCCTCACAGACTTCTCTCAGGCCGTTCCCCGAACGTAGTGCGTGACAGAACGTCACTGCGGAGGGGAACGGTCATGGCGACCAGGGAAGAGGAGCGGGGGGCCGCGGCAGCGGTCCGCAGAGGCGCACGGCGGACGGCGGCCTTCGCCGCCGCCGTGACGCTGGCCGGGGCGGCCGGAGTGTTCGCCCTGATCGGCACCATGCAGGCGGACGCGAGCACGACGGCGAGCAGCAGCGGCACGAGCTCCAGCACGAGCTCCAGCACGAGCAGCAGCTCGGACAGCTCCACCGGCACGGACTCCTCGTCGAGCGGCTCCTCGTCGGACAGCTCGAGCAGCTCGTCGAGCTCGGAGAGTTCCTCCAGCTCCGACAGCTCCAGTGGCCTCACCTCCTCCTCCGGCGGCTCCGCCGACTCCACCTCGGGAGCGTCGTGATGACCAGGTCGCTCGAGCCCCGCACCACGGCCGCCACCGAGTGGCGCGCCCTCGGCACCACCGTCCGCCTGGTCGTCACCGACCCGGCCCTGCTGGAGTCCTGCAACCTGCTCCTCGCCCGGCAGCTCGCCGAGGTCGACGCGGCCTGCAGCCGCTTCCGTCCCGACTCCGAACTGGCCGCCCTCGACACCACCGCGGGCCGCCCGGTCCGGGTGAGCCCCCTGCTGGCCGAGGCCCTCGACGTGGCCCTGCGCGCGGCCGCGGCGACCGACGGGACGGTGGACCCGACCGTCGGTTCCGCGATGGACGCGATCGGCTACGACCGCGACTTCACCCTCGTCCGCGAGGACGACCGCCCGGTCCGGCTCACCCTGCGCCGCACCCCCGGCTGGCGCACCGTCACCCTGGACCGCGCCACCGGCACGGTCACCGTCCCCCGGGGCGTCCGCCTCGACCTCGGTGCCACCGCCAAGGCGTGGGCCGCCGACCGGGCCGCGCGGATGCTGGCCGACACGGCCGGCTGCGGGGTCCTGGTCAGCCTGGGCGGTGACACGGCCGTCGCGGGCGAGGCCCCGGCGGACGGCTGGCAGATCCGCGTGCAGGACGTCACCGGGCCGGTCGACGAGATCCCTGCGGAGGGCGCGTACGCCACCGTCGGCATGCGCGGCGGCGGCCTGGCCACCTCCGGCACCACGGCCCGGCGCTGGCAGCGCGGCGGCCACGACCTGCACCACATCGTCGACCCGCGCACCGGCCTGCCGGTCCGTTCCCCCTGGCGCACCGTCTCCGTCGCCGCCTCCACCTGCGCCGACGCCAACGCGGCGAGCACGGCGGCCCTGGTGAAGGGCGAGGGCGCGGAGGCCTGGCTGACGCGGCAAGGCCTCCCGGCCCGTTTGGTGACCCAAAAAGGCGTGGTCGTCACGACACCGGGCTGGCCGACCAACCTCAGGGGTGCGGGGCTGTGCCGATCAGCGGCTCCGCCGCGGAGCGCGCCCAGCCCCCGCCGGGGGCAGCCGCGTGACGAGCGAAACCCTCTGGTACGCCAACCGAGCCACCGGCGCAGTCTGCCTCGTCCTCTTCACCGTCGTCGTCCTCCTGGGCATCGCGGTCCGACTGAGAACCCGGCTCCCCGGCCTCCCCCGCTTCGGCACGATGACCCTCCACCGCACCCTCTCCCTCTCCGCCACCGCCTTCCTCGCCCTGCACATCACCACCGCGATCGTCGACGGCTACGTGAACATCACGCTCCTCGACGCACTGATCCCCTTCGTCTCCGACTACCAGCCCCTCTGGCTCGGCCTCGGCACGGTCGCCTTCGACCTGATGCTCGCCGTCCTCGTCACCAGCCTCCTGCGCGAACGCATCGGCCACCGCGCCTGGCGCACCCTGCACTGGCTGGCCTACGCCTCCTGGCCGGTCGCCCTGATCCACGGCATCGGCATCGGCACGGACACCGGCGCCGACTGGATGACCTGGCTCACCGTCGCCTGCGTGGCCACGGTCGTCACCGCCGGAGTCGCCCGCCTCACCCACGCGGCCCGCGCCGCCCGCCGCACCCCCGCCGCCCTCCTGCGCACCGCCGAAGGAGCCCGACCGTGACCGCCACCTTCCCGGACCTGTACATGTCCCCCCGCCTCCTCGCCCCCGGCGCCGCCCCGGCCGACCTCCCCACCCACCACCGGCGCTACGGCCCCCTGCCCTACGGCGACCCCGAGGGCGTCCTGCGCGCGGTGGCCGAATCCGGTCTCACCGGCCGTGGCGGAGCCGCCTTCCCGACGTACCGCAAGCTCGTCTCGGTCGCCGAGGCGGGCCGCCGTACCGGCCAGGCCCCCGTGGTCGTCGCCAACGGCGCGGAGGGCGAACCCGCCAGCCGCAAGGACAGGACCCTGCTGCACCTGTCCCCCCACCTCGTCCTGGACGGCCTCCAGATCGCGGCCCACGCGGTCGGCGCGGGGAAGGCGTACCTCGGCGTGGAGGACGGCGCGACCTGGCTGGAATCAGCCGTCGCCCAGCGCACCGCCGACCCGCTGCCCGTCGAGGTCGTCAGGCTGCCCAAGTCCTTCCTCTCCGGCCAGGCCTCCGCCCTCGCCCGGTTCGTCTCCGGCGGCGCGGCCGTGCCCACCCACCAGCGCCCGCCGGTCCGCGAGCGGGGCGTGCACAAGGCCCCGACGCTCGTCCAGAACGTCGAGACCCTCGCCCACCTCGCGCTCGTCGCCCGCTACGGCGGCGACTGGTACCGCAGCGCCGGCACCCCGTCCCAGCCGGGCAGCGCCCTGTGCACGGTCCACGTCGCGGGACACGAACCCCGGGTGATCGAGGCGCCGTACGGCCTGCCGCTCACCCGTCTGCTGCCGCTGGAGGGCGCCTCGGCGGTGCTCGTCGGCGGCTACCACGGCACCTGGATCCCGGCCCGGGAGGCCGCCGAACTCACCGTCGACGCGACCTGGTTGGGGGCCGGCGTGCTGGCCGCCCTTCCCGCCGCCCGCTGCGGTCTCGCCGAGACGGCCCGTGTCCTGCGGTATCTCGCCCTGCAGTCGGCCGGCCAGTGCGGGCCCTGCCTCAACGGCCTGCCCCGTATCGCCACCGCGTTCCGCACCCTCGCCACACCCGGCCCCCAGGGCACCGTGCGCACCGACCTCGCCCGCTGGTCCGGCCTCGTCGAGGGCCGGGGCGCCTGCCACCATCCCGACGGCACGGTCCGTCTGGTCCGCAGTGCCCTGACCACCTTCGCCGCCGAGGCCGACGCCCATGCCCACGGCCGCTGCACGGCCACCGACCGCACGCCCCTGCTGCCCGTTCCCGAGGAGAGCCGACCATGAGCACGGACCAGCGCATCGACATCGACTGGACCGCCTGCCAGGGGCACGGCCTGTGCGCGGAACTCCTCCCGGACCACATCACCCTGGACGAGTGGGGCTATCCGATCGTCGACGGCACCCCGGTCCCGTCCCGCACGGTGAAGCGGGCCCGCCGGGCCGCCGCCGACTGTCCGGTGCTCGCCCTCAAACTCGCGCCGGCGCCGGTCGGCTGACGGGGGATCAGCCGACCGGCGCGGCGGCGCCGCAGGGGGCGAGTTCGCGCGGGAACTCCACGCGCATGCCGCAGAAGCAGATGAGCAGCTCGCCGCGCGACGCGGGGGCGCCCAGATCGATCATCAGGATGTCGCGCACTTCCCGGAGCACGTCGCGTACCTGGAAGCCTCTGGCCACCCGGATGCTGACCTCGTCAGGATCCCAGACCGCGATTTCCGGCAGATCGTCTGCCATGCAAATGTGGATGCACACAACTGTCTCCCCAGGGCTGCACAACGAACACGCAGATCCGCTCCGGGAGGCCAGCGGCTGACTGATGGTACCGACGGCCGCCGGGCCCGTGGGGGATTTCGTCATATTCATCCGTAACGCGGAGGCGTTCTCAGGTGATGCGGCTGACCTGAAGCATCGCCTCGGCGTCCCTGATCAGGGCGCGTTGGCGTGACTCGGGCAATTGCCGGTACAGCTTGAGGAGTCGAGCCTCGCGCTCGTCCCCGCTGGGGCCGGGTACGGGGCGTCCGACCGCCTCGAAGAACTCCCTCGGTGTCGTGCGCACACCCCAGCGCCGGAACGCCTCGACCATGGCCCGCAGCTTCTCCGGGTCGACGCGGGAGGTACCGCGGGTCCGGTTCATCCAGGCGTTCAGCGTCGGGTACGAGATGCCGGCCTCCGACGCCAGATCCTTCTGGGTCCTTCCCGGGGCCTGCGTCAGAAGGCGTTCGAGCAGAGCGGCCAGGTCCTCGTCCCGGCGTGCGGGATCGTGACCGGGGTCGGTGTCTCCTGAGGTGCTCTGCTGGTTCGTCACGCTTCCGAGGATCGGCCATCAATATCTACAAGCGCAAGTAGATCGCAGATCGGCGGGGGTGCTTCCGAAGCACACCCGAGCGCCGGTGCGGTGACGGTGCATCCGTGCGCCCCCGTGCTCCCCACGGGGAGGGTCATCCATCCGATTTCTCACGTTCCGTGAGTGTCTTGACACTATATGCATCCACGTGAAGACTGTAGATAACTCCGGACGTGCACGCGTGCCGGGGTGATGTCTGTCCAGGAAATCTACATCTACATGCATACTGGAGATTGGGGGGTCATCGTGCCCGTACCGAACCACGCCACGACCGCTCCGGACCGCCCGGAACCCGAGCTGGTCGCCCGGGCCCGCACCGGCGACCGGGAGGCGTTCGCCGCGCTGTACGACGAGCACTACCGGGTCGTGTACGGCTTCCTGCTCATCCGCACCCGCAACAGACACCTGGCCGAGGACCTGACCCAGGAGGCGTTCACCCGGGCCCTGTGCCGCATCGACGGCTACACCTGGCAGGGCACGGCGTTCGCCGCCTGGCTGATCACCATCGCCAAGAACCTCTACCTCGACGAACTGGGCCGCGGCCGCACCCGGCTGGAGACCCCCGTCGCCGAGTTCCACGACCCCCAGGAACCGGGCCGGTGCGTGGAGTCGCTCGCCCTGCGCGAACTGGAGGCGGTCGAGGCCCACGAGACGGTCCGCACCGCACTGCACTCGCTCAACGCCCACCAACGGCACTGCGTGGAACTGCGCTTCCTCGACGAGCTGACGCCGGCCGAGACGGCCCGGGCGATGGGCCGCAGCGTCGGCGCCGTCAAGACGCTGACCTACCGCGCGCTGCGCAAACTGCGCTGGACGACCGGGGCGGTGTCCGTGTGAACGGCGACCTTCGCCAGGCCACCCACGTGATCCGCGCGGCACTGGAGTCCACCCCGCCGGACCAGGCGGCAGCGGCCGTCGCGCACGCCCTGGACTCGGCCCGCCTTCTCGTCCGCCCCGAGCGCTGCCTCGGTGTCGTCCTGCACCGGACGCCGGACGGCGGCTGGGCCCGCACCCCACGGCCGGTCACCGACCTGGAACGGCAGGCGCTGGCCTGGGACACCTCCTGCGCCCGGGCCCGGCAGGTCGCGCGCGCCGTCGAGCGGCACCTGGACGGGCACCTCGGCCCGCACGGCATCCGCGTGGACGGCGACCGGGTGCGGGTCGTGCTGCGCGTCGACGACGCCGCCCAATGGGCCCGCTGGCGCTCGTACTTCGGTGTCACCGCCGTCGCAGAGCCGACCCGCCCCCACACCCTGACCGCCGAGGGCGAACGCGACGGCGTCCCGGTGACGGTCGTGGCCCGCGGCAGCGGCACCGAACCGCCGAAGGGCCCGGCCGGTGCCGAACTGCGCCCCTTCCGGCTCGGCGCGACCACGTACGACCTGGCGCTGCCGCAGCGCGACACGCACGGGGACGTCTGGTACTTCCAGGGCTGCCGCACCGCCGACGGCATGCCCCTGCTGTCCGTCGACGGCCGCCCCGAGCGCTGCTCCCTCGCCCAACTGGAAGCCCAGCTGGGGCCGTTGTCGCCGGTGCGGGACACGAACTGATCCCCGTTCACCGCCACCGGAGTACTCGATGCCCCCATCCTCGACCGGCCCCCACCCCGAAGGGCCGTGGTCCGGCCGCCCCCGGACCCACCTGCCCCGTGCCGTCCGCCCCGCAGGCCGGATCGCCGCCGCCGTGCTCCGCCTCCTCAGGGAGCGCGACCGCCCCGCCCCGCAGGAGGACGATCCACGCCACCGCCTCGCCCTGGACCTGGACGACTGCCGACAGGAACTGGCCCGCTGGCAGCGGCACGCCGACTCCTACGAACAAGAGCTGACCCACGTCGCCCGCGAACGGGCGCACCTCCTCGCCTGGCTGGCGGCGCTGCACCCGTCGAGCGCCGTCATCACCCCGGTCGCCGACGCGGGGCCGAGCGGCACACACCTGCTGCGGCTCATGGCCGGGGAACGGCTGCTGTCCTGGCGCCTGCCGTCCACCGACCTCCCCCTGTTCGCGCACGTCCCGCACACGGAACCCACCGCGACACCTCCGCGACGGGACGGCCCCGGGGCTCCGGACCAGTCAGCCCACATCCGACGGCACACCCGTCTGCTGGCCATGGAGGGCTCCCTGTTCGTCACGCCCGCCGAGACACAGCCGTCGGCACGGCCTCCCGACCGCTGACAGCCCACGGTCACCCCGTGAGACTCCGGCCGGCAGGCTCGGGAGGCACGTCGGCCGGACCCCCAGCGCCCCCCTGCGGGAACACCCGGCGGAGGGGCGCTGCCCCCGACCCCGGCACCGCACACCCGCCACCCCCGAACCACCCCTACAGCCAGCCCGCGAACTCCAGCAGCAGCTCGGCGTCCCGAGCCCGCCCGACCCTGCGCGCCCGGACACCCGACTCCACCGCCCGGAACAACGTCCACCCCCGCAGCCGCTCCTGATCCAGGTCCAACGACTCCGCCAGCTTGCGCACGCGCCGCCGCGTGGTCGCCGCCCCCGACGGCGAGGCGATCAGATCCTCCACCCGGTCCCGCACCAGCCGCGCCAGATCGAACGCGCACTCGCCGACCACCGGATCCGGCCCCACGGCCAGCCACGGCATCCGCTCGCCCGCCAGCACCTTGCTCTGCCGGAACGTCCCGTGCAGCAGCCGGTGTTCGGGCGGTGCGGCCAGCAGCTCCTCCCGGGCCGCGAGCGCCGCGTCCACCAGGTCGCGCACCTCCGCGTCGGCGCTCGCCCGCATCGCCTCCGCCTGCCGCCCGGTCCGCTCGGCGACCGTCTCGAAGCCGCTCGCGCCGCCTTCGGCAGGCGGCTCCACCCACAGCCGCCGCAAGGTCCCCGCCGCCTCCAGCAGCGCCTTCGCCTCCGGCAGCGACCGCACCGACACATCCGGATGCAGCCGTTCGAGCAGCAGCACCCCCTCGGTGACCGGCCCCTCGAGCAGCTGCACGGCGCCCAGACCGGCCCAGTGCGCCAGCGCGGCCCGCTCGGCCTCCGGCCGGAACCGGGGCGGGGCCAGCTTGAGCACGGCGGGCGTCCCGTCCGCACGGCGCACCAGGGCGACCAGGCTGCTCCGGCCGCCCGGCACCTGCACCCGCTCGACGGTCAACTCGCGTAGAGCGACGGCCTGTTGGACCGCCTCCGGCAGCTTCTCCAACCAGTCGTCACCGCTCGGTGCCGTCTCACCGAGCGCCCTCACCAGACGCTGCGGCGGTTCGAAAGCCATGCGCGAGTCGTTCCCTTCCCTCTCCGGGTCACACGGTCGGTGTCGCCGAGCCCCCGGAGGTGGCCGCGTCCGTAACGGCCCGCTCGGCGAGCCCAGGGAAGGCTACGCTCCCGCCGCGCCAGCGCACCGCCCGCACCGCCGCCTCCCGCAGCGCCCCGGCCGCCTCCCGGCGCCGCTCGTCCCCGGCCGCCCGCACCAGGTCGGAGTACACCCCGGCCACCCGGTCCTCCAGTTCGGCGGCGAGCCGGACCGCCGCCGCCGAGTCCGGCACCGCAAACGGCAGCGCGTACGCGGCACTCGCCGCGACCGGCTCGGCGCCCAGGTCGCGCACCTCGCGCACCAGCGCGTCCCGGCGCGCCCGGTGCGCGTCGTACCCCGCCCGCGCCTCCGCGCGCCGCGCCTCGCTGATCCGGCCGCCGACGACGCCGTACCCGTACACCGCCGCGTGCTCGGCGGCCAGCGCCGCCTGGAGCGCCGTCAGCTCCGCGCCCGGCTTCCCGGTCGGCGCCGCGCTCGGTGTCGCGCTCGCCTTCCGCCCGCTCGTCCTCGTCATCGCTTCCCCTCCGTCAGCAGATACGCGTGGGCCGCGCCGGCCGCCGCCACCGAGGCGAGCAGCCGGGCCAGCTCGCCCGGGACCTCCATCAGCGCGGTGGTCCTGCGGTCCGCGAGCTCCCGCTCGGCGGCGGCCAGACCGGCGAGAGCGTCCTTCTCGGTCGCCGGGGAAGCCGACGGCGCCGCGGCCGCCGAAGCGGCGCTCGACGAGGACACGGAGGCCGAGGGGGACACGGAAGCCGAGGGGGACGCGGAAGGAGACGGGGACGCGGAAGGAGACGGGGACGCGGAAGGAGACGGGGACGCCGGAGCCTTCACGTCACCCCCGAACGCCTCCACGTGCCGTACGACCTCCGCCCGCAGCGGTGCCAGCCGCGCCGTCAGCGCGGGATGGGCGGCGAGGACGGCGTCGTACCGCTCCAGCAGCCCGTCGCTGTCCCGGGCCGCACGCGTGCGTGCCCGCTCGGTGACGGACGGGGTGCCGCTCGCCACCTCCTCGGAGTCCTCGGCACCGGACGAACAGCCCACCAGCAGGGCGGCCCCGGCGGCCGACGCGAGCAGGGTTCTTCTGCGCGGCCCGGCGGGGGTGCGCGGCGGGAGCGGGAACGGCACGGCAGACGTCCTCGGGGAACTCGTACGAACGGAAGACCGGGCGGGGAACAGGCCCGTGATCACCGTACCCGCGCACCCGCCGGAGCGAGGTCTCCGCCACCCTCCGTGCACAGGTGGACGGCAACACTCCCCGCGACCGGATACCCTTTGACCAGACACGCGACCCATCCCACAACAGCACACGCGGCCGAGGAGTCACCCGGATGAGCACCACCCAGAGCGAGAGGCTGCGAGAGCTCCTGGAACCGCTCGTCACCTCCCAGGGCCTGGATCTCGAAGAGATCGCCGTGGACTCCGTGGGCCGCAAGCGCGTGCTGCGTGTCGTCGTCGACTCCGACACCGGGGCGGACCTGGACCAGATCGCCGATGTGAGCCGCGCGCTCTCGGCGAAGCTCGACGAGACGGACGCGATGGGCGCGGGCGAGTACACCCTCGAGGTCGGCACCCCGGGCGCGGAGCGCGCCCTCACCGAGCACCGCCACTACGTGCGCGCCACCGGCCGGCTGGTGAAGTTCCAGCTGAGCGAGGGCGGCGAACTGGTCGCGCGGATCCTCAAGGCCGACGACGACGGCCTCGACCTCGAAGTGCCCGGCGTGAAGGGCCGCAAGGCCACGACCCGCAGAGTCGGCTTCCCGGAGATCGAGAAGGCCCGCGTGCAGGTCGAGTTCAACCGCAAGGACCAGGACGTCAAGGACGAGAAGGAAGAGGAGGCGTAGCCGTGGACATCGACATGAGTGCCCTGCGGGGCTTGGTACGGGAGAAGGAGATCTCCTTCGACCTGCTGGTCGAGGCGATCGAGTCGGCCCTCCTCATCGCCTACCACCGCACCGAGGGAAGCCGCCGACACGCGCGCGTGGAGCTCAACCGGGAGACCGGGCATGTGACCGTGTGGGCGAAGGAGGACCCCGAGGACCTCGAAGAGGGCCAGGAGCCCCGCGAGTTCGACGACACCCCGTCCGGCTTCGGCCGTATCGCCGCCACCACCGCCAAGCAGGTGATCCTGCAGCGGCTGCGCGACGCCGAGGATGACGCGACGCTCGGCGAGTACGCCGGCCGCGAGGGCGACATCGTCACCGGAGTGGTCCAGCAGGGCCGCGACCCCAAGAACGTGCTCGTGGACATCGGCAAGTTGGAGGCCATCCTGCCGGTCCAGGAGCAGGTCCCCGGAGAGACCTATCCGCACGGCCTGCGCCTTCGCTCGTACGTCGTTCGGGTGGCGAAGGGTGTGCGCGGTCCCTCGGTCACGCTTTCGCGTACCCACCCCAATCTGGTGAAGAAGCTCTTCGCGCTGGAGGTGCCGGAGATCGCCGACGGGTCCGTCGAGATCGCCGCCATCGCACGCGAGGCCGGTCACCGCACCAAGATCGCGGTCCGTTCCACCCGTTCGGGCCTGAACGCCAAGGGCGCCTGCATCGGCCCCATGGGCGGCCGGGTGCGCAATGTGATGGGCGAGCTGAACGGCGAGAAGATCGACATCGTCGACTGGTCCGACGACCCGGCCGAGATGGTGGCGAACGCGCTGTCCCCGGCCCGGGTCTCCAAGGTCGACGTGGTGGACCTCGCCGCCCGCTCCGCGCGCGTGACCGTGCCGGACTACCAGCTGTCCCTGGCGATCGGCAAGGAGGGGCAGAACGCCCGCCTCGCGGCCCGTCTCACCGGCTGGCGGATCGACATCCGTCCGGACACCGAGCAGACGGCCGAATAGACGTCACAGACATCCGACCAGCGGTTGGGCCGTTCGGGGGAATGGATCCAAGCCGCAGCCCGCTTAGATCACGTCAGATGTATCGCGGCAAGTGTTCGAGTCCTGCCCCAAAGGGGTGAGGTCGCCGCGGGGAGGTAGACTTAACTGTGTCTGGCCGGACGCACGCCGGAGCATGCCCTGAGCGCACCTGTGTGGGGTGCCGGGAGCGAGCGGCCAAGACAGAGCTGCTGCGCATCGTGGCGATCAAGGACGCATGCGTCCCCGATCCTCGCGGTACGCTGCCCGGCCGGGGTGCGTACGTACACCCCGCACTGGTCTGTTTCGACCAGGCGGTGCGCCGCCGGGCGTTCACGCGGGCGTTGCGCGCCCCGGGAGCGCTCGACACAAAGGCGTTGCGCCAGTACGTCGAGCAGACGACAGTTGCCGATCAGGCAACCGTTGCCGACCAGGCGACACCGTAAGAAGCGTCGCGCGGAACGTCCGTGCGGCTCAGGTACCCCGCGAGTTGGAAGTAGGTCGAGATTGCGATGAGCACTCGATGAGCACGCGATGAGTACGCCCATGAAGTAGCGACGGTCCGGACGCAACCCGGACCTAAAAGGAGCGAAGTGGCTAAGGTCCGGGTATACGAACTCGCCAAGGAGTTCGGCGTGGAGAGCAAGGTCGTCATGGCCAAGCTCCAAGAACTCGGTGAATTCGTCCGTTCGGCGTCTTCGACCATCGAAGCGCCCGTAGTCCGCAAACTGACTGACGCCTTCCAGGGCGGCGGCAAGCCCGCCCCGCGCAAGGCAGCCCCCAAGCCTGGCGCGCCCTCCCCGGCGCAGTCGGCCCGTCCGGCCGCGCCGCGTCCGGCGGCCCCCAGGCCCGCCGCGCCCCAGCCGCCGGCGGCTCCGGCCGCTCCGGCCCCGGCCGCCTCGTCGGCCCCCGCGCCGGTGACCCCCGGCCCGCGTCCCGGCCCCAAGCCCGCGCCGCGTCCGGCCCCGGCCGCCCCGGAGTTCACCGCTCCGCCGGCGCCCCCGGCCGCCCCGTCCGCGCCGCGTCCGGCCGCCCAGGGACCGCGCCCCGGCGCGCCCCGTCCCGGCGCCCGCCCCGGCGGTCCCGGTCAGGGTCACCAGGACCGTGGCCAGGGTCAGCGTCCGGCGGGTCAGGGCCCGCGTCCCGGTGGTGGCGGTGCGCCGCGTCCGGGTGGTGCCCGTCCGGCCGGCCCGCGTCCGGGCAACAACCCCTTCACGTCCGGCGGTAACGCCGGCATGGCCCGTCCGCAGGCCCCCCGTCCGCAGGGCGCGCCGCGTCCGGGCGGCCCGGGCGGTGCCCCCGGCGGCGGCGGTCCCCGTCCCCAGGCCCCCGGCGGTCAGGGCGGCGGTCCCCGTCCGCAGGCTCCCGGCGGCTCGCGTCCCTCTCCGGCGGGCATGCCCCGTCCGCAGGGTGCGGGTCCCGGCGGTCCGCGTCCCGGCGGCCCGCGTCCGAACCCCGGCATGATGCCGCAGCGTCCCGCTGCCGGCCCGCGTCCCGGCGGTGGCCCCGGCGGCCGCGGTCCGGGCGGTGCGGGTCGTCCCGGCGGCGGCGGTCGTCCCGGTGGCGGCGGCGGTTTCGCCGGCCGTCCGGCCGGTCCCGGCGGCGGCGCCCGTCCCGGTGGCGGCGGCGGCTTCGCCGGTCGTCCCGGTGGCGGTGGCCCCGGCGGCGGTGGCGGCGGCTTCGGTGGCGGCGGTGGCCGTCCCGGCTTCGGCGGTCGTCCCGGCGGTCCCGGTGGCCGCGGTGGCACGCAGGGTGCCTTCGGCCGTCCCGGCGGTCCGGCCCGTCGTGGCCGCAAGTCGAAGCGTCAGCGTCGCCAGGAGTACGAGGCCATGCAGGCCCCGTCCGTCGGCGGTGTGATGCTGCCGCGCGGCAACGGCGAGACGATCCGTCTCTCCCGCGGCGCGTCGCTCACCGACTTCGCGGAGAAGATCAACGCCAACCCGGCGTCGCTCGTCGCGGTCATGATGAACCTCGGCGAGATGGTCACCGCGACCCAGTCCGTCTCCGACGAGACCCTCCAGCTCCTCGCGGGCGAGATGAACTACCAGGTTCAGATCGTCAGCCCGGAGGAGGAGGACCGCGAGCTGCTCGAGTCCTTCGACATCGAGTTCGGCGAGGACGAGGGCGACGAGGACGACCTGGTGGTCCGTCCGCCGGTCGTCACCGTCATGGGCCACGTCGACCACGGTAAGACCCGACTGCTCGACGCCATCCGCAAGACGAACGTCATCGCGGGCGAGGCCGGCGGCATCACCCAGCACATCGGTGCCTACCAGGTCTCGACCCAGGTCAACGACGAAGACCGCGCGATCACCTTCATCGACACCCCGGGTCACGAGGCGTTCACCGCCATGCGTGCCCGTGGTGCCCGGTCGACGGACATCGCGATCCTGGTGGTCGCGGCCAACGACGGCGTGATGCCGCAGACCGTCGAGGCGCTCAACCACGCCAAGGCGGCCGACGTCCCGATCGTCGTCGCGGTCAACAAGATCGACGTCGAGGGTGCCGACCCGACCAAGGTGCGCGGTCAGCTGACCGAGTACGGCCTGGTGGCCGAGGAGTACGGCGGCGACACCATGTTCGTCGACATCTCCGCCAAGCAGGGTCTGCACATCGACGACCTCCTCGAGGCCGTCATCCTCACCGCGGACGCCTCGCTCGACCTGCGGGCCAACCCGAACCAGGACGCGCAGGGCATCTCGATCGAGTCCCGTCTCGACCGCGGCCGCGGTGCCGTGGCGACGGTCCTCGTCCAGCGAGGCACCCTGCGGGTCGGCGACACGATGGTCGTGGGCGACGCCTACGGTCGCGTGCGCGCCATGCTCGACGACAACGGCAACAACGTGGCCGAGGCCGGCCCGTCGACGCCGGTCCAGGTCCTCGGCCTGACCAACGTCCCGGGCGCCGGCGACAACTTCCTCGTGGTCGAGGAGGACCGTACGGCCCGCCAGATCGC
Organism: Streptomyces sp. NPDC096132; assembly: GCF_044763345.1. Taxonomy (NCBI): domain Bacteria; kingdom Bacillati; phylum Actinomycetota; class Actinomycetes; order Kitasatosporales; family Streptomycetaceae; genus Streptomyces; species Streptomyces sp. NPDC096132. The sequence continues at coordinate 50,207 of NZ_JBIWGA010000017.1, read as the reverse complement.
CGAGAAGCGTGCGGCACGCGAGCGCAACGCGGCCTTCGCCAAGCGCACGCGCAGGTTCTCCCTGGAGAACCTGGACGCGGCGCTGAAGGCCGGCGAGGTCCAGCAGCTGAACCTGATCATCAAGGGTGACGCGTCTGGTTCCGTCGAGGCTCTCGAGTCCTCCCTGCTCCAGCTGGACGTCGGCGAAGAGGTCGACATCCGCGTCCTGCACCGCGGCGTCGGTGCGGTCACGGAGTCGGACATCGACCTGGCCATGGGCTCGGACGCGATCGTCATCGGCTTCAACGTCCGGGCAGCCGGGCGTGCGCAGCAGATGGCGGAGCGCGAGGGTGTCGACGTGCGCTACTACTCGGTCATCTACCAGGCGATCGAGGAGATCGAGGCGGCCCTGAAGGGTCTCCTCAAGCCGGAGTACGAAGAGGTCGAGCTCGGTACGGCGGAGATCCGCGAGGTCTTCAAGTCGTCCAAGCTGGGCAACATCGCCGGTGTCCTCATCCGCTCGGGCGAGGTCAAGCGAAACACCAAGGCACGCCTCATCCGCGACGGCAAGGTCATCGCGGAGAACCTCAACATCGAGGGCCTGCGTCGCTTCAAGGACGACGTCACCGAGATCCGCGAAGGGTTCGAGGGCGGTATCAACCTCGGCAACTTCAACGACATCAAGATCGACGACGTCATCGCGACGTACGAGATGCGGGAGAAGCCGCGGGTGTAAGCCCCGGTGAGTGTGCCGGTCCGCAGGGCATGCCCTGCGGACCGGCACACGGCTTTCGGCGGTGGGAAACCCCGTCGAGTCGTCGCCGGGATCGGGGTACCGTTCATGATGCCCCTGTCCCACACGGCCGACAGGGCCATCGATCCCGTACCGGCGGGTGAACCGGCTGCACATGTACGTGGGGACTCTGTCCTTCGACCTCCTCCTCGGCGACGTACGGTCGCTGAAGGAGAAGCGCTCCGTCGTCCGCCCCATCGTCGCCGAGCTCCAGCGCAAGTACGCGGTGAGCGCGGCCGAGGTCGACCACCAGGACCTCCATCGCAGGGCCCGGATAGGCCTCGCCGTGGTCTCCGGTGACGCGGAGCACCTCACCGACGTACTGGACCGGTGCGAACGGCTGGTCGCCGCCCGCCCGGAAGTGGAGCTGCTGTCGGTCAGACGGCGCTTCCACGGCGAAGACGACTGACCACAGACCAACAGACACGAGAAGCAAGAAAGAACGGGAGAGCGAGCAGTGGCCGACAACGCGCGCGCCAAGAGGCTGGCGGACCTCATCCGAGAGGTGGTGGCGCAGAAGCTGCAGCGTGGGATCAAGGACCCGCGGCTCGGCTCCCACGTCACCATCACGGACACCAGGGTCACAGGCGACCTCAGGGAGGCGACCGTCTTCTACACGGTGTACGGCGACGACGAGGAGCGGGCGGCCGCCGCGGCCGGACTGGAGAGCGCCAAGGGCATCCTGCGCTCCGAGGTCGGCCGCGCGGCGGGCGTGAAGTTCACGCCCACCCTGGCCTTCGTCGCCGACGCCCTCCCGGACAACGCCCGCACCATCGACGACCTCCTCGACAAGGCGCGGGCCGCCGACGCGAAGGTCCGTGAGGCGTCCGCGGGCGCCGGGTACGCCGGCGAGGCGGACCCGTACCGCAAGCCCGGTGACGACGAGACGGACGACACCGCCGAATGAACCGCAAGACCACCGCGCCCGACGGCCTTGTCATCGTCGACAAGCCGTCGGGCTTCACCTCGCACGACGTCGTGGCCAAGATGCGGGGGATCGCCAGGACCCGCCGCGTCGGCCACGCCGGCACGCTCGACCCCATGGCCACGGGCGTCCTCGTCCTCGGCGTGGAGAGGGCGACCAAGCTCCTCGGGCACCTCGCCCTCACCGAGAAGGAGTACCTCGGCACCATCCGCCTCGGTCAGACGACCCTGACGGACGACGCCGAGGGCGAGATCACCGCCTCCGTCGACGCCTCCGGAGTCACCCGGGACGCCGTCGACGCCGGCATCGCCAAGCTCACCGGCGACATCATGCAGGTGCCGTCCAAGGTCAGCGCCATCAAGATCGACGGCGTGCGCTCGTACAAGCGGGCCCGGGAGGGTGAGGAGTTCGAGATCCCGGCCCGGCCGGTCACCGTCTCCTCCTTCGCGGTGTACGACGTCCGGGAGGCCGTCGCCGAGGACGGCACCCCCGTCCTGGACCTGGTCGTGTCGGTCGTCTGCTCCTCCGGCACCTACATCCGCGCCCTCGCCCGCGACCTGGGCGCCGACCTCGGCGTCGGCGGCCACCTCACCGCCCTGCGCCGCACCCGCGTCGGCCCGTACAAGCTGGACTCGGCGAAGACGCTGGACCAGCTCCAGCAGGAGCTGAGCGTGATGCCGATCGCCGACGCCGCCGCGGCCGCCTTCCCCCGCTGGGACGTGGACGCCAAGCGGGCCCGGCTGCTCACCAACGGTGTCCGGCTGGAGATGCCCGAGGAGTACACGGGCGCCGGCCCCGTCGCCGTCTTCGACCCGGAGGGCCGGTTCCTGGCCCTGGTGGAGGAGCAGAAGGGCAAGGCCAAGAGCCTGGCCGTGCTGAGCTGAGCCGGTCCGGCCGGTCCTTTGCCCGTGGAGCGGCGGACACGGGGTGATCCATCGTCCCGCCGCTCCACGGTCCCCCCTCGGTTCCCCCACCCCTAGGGTGTATCCAACGACCCCCGTTCATTCACCCGTCCGGGCAGGCGCTCGGAGTGAACCGAGGGAGCGCAGGGGGGCGCGTTCGTCCGGCGGTCTGTCTTCTTGATCACCGCACGCCTACCGTCGAACGGACGGCAGGCACACGGGCGCGGCGCGGAGGTACGACGATGGCGGGACGGGTCCCGCGGACCGACGACGGCCACCGCACACACACCGCACCCACCGAGGCCGCCTCCCACGCCGCCTCCGGCGCCCCTCCCTCCGACGCCTCCCGGGCCCGCCTCGACGCCTCCCTCGTCCGCATCCGCGACCTCGCGGGGCGACCGCGCGGCACCGGGTTCGTCGCCGATCACCTCGGCACGGTCGTCACCAGCCACGAGGCCGTCGACGGCCTGCCCCGCCTCGTCCTGTACGACGCCGACGACCGCGGCTGTGCCGTGACCGCCGACGCGGTCACCCCGCTCCCGGAGCTGGACCTGGCCCTCGTCCGCACCGAGGGCCTCGGCGCGGAGCCGCTGCCGGTGACCGTCCGGGAGGACGTCGGGACCGGCACGTACGTCCGGCTCGCCGCGGGCTGCTGGCGCGAGGCCCGCGTGCTGGCCGCGACGCAGGCGACCTACACGGCCACGGACCGCTTCCACCTCCTCGACGGCGCCCTGGAGCTCGCGATCGGCACGGCGGGCCGGGACGCGCTGCGGCTGGGCGGCGGCGCGGCCGGGGGACCGGTGCTCGACGCCGAGACCGGTGCCGTCGTCGCGGTCCTGGGCACCGCCCTGCACTCCGGCGACCGCGACGCCGCTTTCGCCGTACCCCTGCGTCCCGCCGCCGCGGGCCCGCTGGCCGACCTGCTCGCCCGCAACGCGGCGACCGTGCCCGCGTACGGCGCCGACCTCAATCTCGCGGGCGTCCTGGAGCTCGCCGCCACCTCGGTGGCCTCGGACGGCCCGCCCGGCACCCTCCCCGGACACCCGGGCGAACCCGGCGCCTCCGCCGTGGAGCCGGTCGAACGCGCCGGAACGGCACGGGAGTTCGCCGCCTTCGACACCGGCCCGGCGGCCGTCCTCGGCCTCGTCGGCGCCCCGGGCAGCGGCCGTACGACGGAACTCGCGGCCCTCGCCGCCCGCCGCGGCCGGGGCCCCGAACCCGCCCCCACCCTGTGGCTGCGCGGCGCCGACCTCAGGGAGGAGGACGACTCGCTCGCCGACGCGGCCCGCCGGGCGCTGACCCGGGCGGCCCGCATCGTGGCGGCCTCGGCCGGCGCGAGCCCCACCGCCCTCGGTGACCTCACCCCCGCACACCTGGCCCGCCTCGCCCGCACCGCCGGCCGTCCCCTCCTGCTGCTGCTCGACGGCCCCGAGGAGATGCCGCCCGTCCTCGCCCACCGGCTGGCCGACTGGACCGAGGGCACCGTGCAGTGGCTTCGGGAGACGGGGGCACGGCTGATCGTGGCGTGCCGGGCCGAGTACTGGGAGGGAGCCGGCACCGGGTTCCCGCCGCGGATGCTGTACGGCGGCGGAGAGCCCGGGGAGGCGAGGCGCGGGGCGCTGCCACCGTGCGTCCCGCTCGGCGACCTCACCCCGGACGAGGCCCATGAGGCCCGTGTCCGTTACGGCGTCCCCGACACCGCCCTGGCCGCCCCCGACGCCCGTCACCCCCTCACGCTGCGGCTCCTCTCCGAGATCCGCGCCGCCCTGCCCGACGCGCCGCCCAACGCCCCCGTCGACCGCGACGACGTGCTGTCCGCCTACCTCGACCTGATGTGCCTGCGCGTCGCCGTCCGCCTCGCCGCCGAGAACGGTCTGCGCGGCACGGCCGTACGCCGGCTCGCGGCGAAGGTCTCCGGCCAGGTGCACGAGGCCGCCCGCCGCAGCCTAGGGCCGGGGCAGGGCGAACTGGACCGGGCGTCGTTCGAGGCGGTGTTCCCCTGGGGACCGGCGCCCGCCCGGCTCGGTGGCGGCACCGGCTGGGCGTCCGCCGTCCTCACCGAGGGACTGCTGGTGCCCGCGGGCAGCGGCTACCGCTTCGCCCACGAGGAACTCGCCGACTGGATCCAGGGCGTCCACCTCGACCTGGACGGAGCCCTGCGCGCCCTGGTCCACCGCCGCCGCAGCCCCGACGGCGGCCATCCGCTCCCCGTCCCGCACCACCGGATCGGCCCTGTCGTCCAGGCCCTGCTCCTCCTCGCCCGCCAGGACGGCATCGGCCAACTCCTCGGCCGACTCGAGGAGTTGACCCGGGCCCTGGGGGCCGACCCGGCCTCCTGGTGGGCCGGCCGGCTGCTCGCCGAGACCCTGCTGCGCGTCCCGGACGCCACCCCGTACACCGGCGTCCTGTGTCTGCTGGCCGACCGGATCGTGGCGGGGGGCGAGCAGGCGGTCCGGCGTCCCGAGTTCGGGCCCGGCTTCTGGACGCGGCTCGCCCTTCCGCCCGAGGTCCGCCTGGACCTCCTGCGCCGTCTCGTCCTCGCCGACGCGGCTCCGGAGGACGTCGGCGCACCCCGGTACCTCGACGCCGTCGCGCATCTCCTCGCCGTCGACGCCACCGCCGTACAGCCGTACCTCACCCGCTGGTTCGACGACGAGCGGCCGCTGCCCGCGACCCCGCACGCCACGGTGGCGACGGCCGCGCAGGCGCTGCTGCACACCCACCGGCACCGGGGGCTGGACGACCTCACGGAGGTCCTCGTCGGCCGGGGCCATCGGCGGGCCGACGAACTGCTCGCCGTACTGGCGGAGGACGAGCCGTCCGCGCTGTGCCGGGCCGTCGACCGGTGGGCGCACGACGAGCGGCCCGACCGGCGGGTCGCGGCGGTGGCGTACGGTCTGCGCGCCGCCCCGCACGCGACGACCGACGCCGACCGGGGCCTGCTGCGCTACGCGGCCCTCGCCCTGCTCGCCCGGCCCGCCGACCGCGCCCTGCACGGCGGCGCGCTCGCCCTCCTGGTCCGCGACCCCGAGAGCCGGGCCCGGTACCTTCCGCAGGCGCTGGAGCGGTTCGCGGCGGGCGATCCCCAGCTTCCGCCGAGCGCGCTGCTCACCGCGCTCGCCACAGACCCCGAGCCGGTCCTGGGAGCCGTCCGGGCCCGGCTGAGCAGCCCCGGAGCGGGCGGCACCCTGCGCGCGCTCGCCGATGTCACCCCGCCCTCGCTCGCCCGCCGGGTCGCCGCCCTCGTCCGGGAGGCGGTGGAGCGGCGGCCGGAGACCGCCGGGGACGTGGCCGCGTACGTCGACCGACGCCTGGACCAGGGGCCGACCGTACGTGCCGTCCTCTTTCCGCTGGTCGCGGGCCTGCTGGACGGCGACGGCCCCGAGCAGGTACGGGCCGCGCTGGCCGGCGTGCTGCTCGCCCCCGGCACCCCGGACTCCCGCCCGCTCCGGCGCGAGCTGCTGGAGTTCCTGCTGGACCACGAGCACACGCCCGCCGTCCTGGACGCGGTGCTGCACGCGGCCCCGCAGCGCAGCGGCGAGGAACTGCGCGTGCTCGTCCACCGCACCGGGCTGCTCCTGGTCCGCACCCCGGACGGCGCGACCCGCTTCGACCGCGGCCTGGTCGAGCTGGGGCGGCACATCCCGGGCTTCGCCGCGCAGGTGGCCGGCTGGTTCACCGAGGCCCCGGACGACTGGGCCGCGGTCGTCGGCGCCGGCACCCGCCGCATGCTGGAGAACCTCGCGGGGGTACGGGTGCCCGCGTGACCCGCGGATGCTCTCCGGCACACGTGGGTCGAGTCACAGCCCCCATGCCGATGCGGGCAGGAAGCACCCGGCATGGCACCCTTAGACCTGCGTAAGAGGCAACGGAACATACGGACACGGGTTCGAGGAGCGGTCACAGTGCAGCGCTGGCGTGGCTTGGAGGACATCCCCGAGGACTGGGGACGCAGCGTCGTCACCATCGGCTCCTACGACGGGGTCCACCGCGGGCACCAGCTGATCATCCGGCACGCCGTGGACCGCGCCCGCGAGCTGGGCGTCCCCTCCGTCGTCGTCACCTTCGACCCGCACCCCAGCGAGGTCGTCCGCCCCGGCAGCCACCCACCGCTGCTCGCCCCGCACCACCGCCGTGCCGAGCTGATGGCGGAGCTGGGCGTCGACGCGGTCCTGATCCTCCCCTTCACGACCGAGTTCTCGAAGCTGTCGCCGGCCGAGTTCGTGGTGAAGGTCCTGGTCGACAAGCTGCACGCCAAGGCCGTCGTCGAGGGCCCCAACTTCCGCTTCGGCCACAAGGCCGCCGGGAACGTCGAGTTCCTCACCGAGCAGGGCAAGGTCTACGACTTCGAGGTCGAGGTCGTCGACCTGTTCGTGTGCGGCGAGGCGGGCGGCGGCGAGCCCTTCTCCTCGACCCTGACCCGGCGCCTGGTCGCCGAGGGCGACCTCGCGGGCGCCGCGGAGATCCTGGGCCGGCCGCACCGCGTGGAGGGTGTCGTGGTGCGCGGCGCACAGCGGGGCCGCGAGCTCGGCTTCCCCACCGCCAACGTCGAGACCCTGCCGCACACCGCGATCCCGGCCGACGGCGTCTACGCGGGCTGGCTGCACGCGGGCGGCGAGGCGATGCCGGCCGCGATCTCCGTCGGCACGAACCCGCAGTTCGACGGCACCGAGCGCACGGTGGAGGCGTACGCCATCGACCGCGTCGGCCTCGACCTCTACGGCCTGCATGTCGCCGTCGACTTCCTCGCCTTCGTGCGCGGCCAGGCGAAGTTCGACTCGCTTGAGGGGCTGCTGGAACAGATGGCCCAGGACGTGAAGCGCTGCCGGGAACTGGTGAGCGAGGCGGCGGCACAGTAGCCGACGTCCCCTCCTGAGGACGGCCGAAGGGCGGCCGGTGTCTTCGGACACCGGCCGCCCTTCGGCTTTTCCGCCTGCTGCGCTTCCGCTACTGCTGCGGGGGCGGCGGCGGGGGAGGGGTCTGGCCGCCGTCCTGCTGGGGCGGGACGGGGGGCTGGGGGTAGCCGTAGCCCGCCGGGGGCTGGGGCGGCTGCGGGTAGCCGTAACCGGCCGGGGGCTGGGGCGGCTGGGGCTGGCCCGGCTGCGGAGGGTACGGGTGGCCGGGCTGCTGGCCCTGCGGCGGATACGGCTGCCCGGGCGGCGCGGGCTGCTGCGGGTACGGCTGGCCCGGCTGCGGTGCGTGGGGCTGCGGCTGGCCGTACGGCTGTCCCGCCTGCGGCGGGTACGGCTGGCCCGGGAAGGGCTGACCGGGGTAGGGCTGGCCCGGCGCGGGCTGCTCCGGGTAGGGCTGGCCCGGCATCGGCTGCCCCGGGTACGCCTGGCCCGGCATCGGCGGGGCCGCGACCGGGGGCGGGTTGCCGTCGCTGGTCCACAGGCCGTGCAGCCGCTGGTGGCGTACGAAGTCCTCCGCGACCATCGCCGCGAGGTTGAAGTACGCCTCCCGCACCTTCGGCCGCATCATGTCGAGGTCGACCTCGGCACCGGCGGCCAGGTGCTCGTCGAACGGGACGACGACCACACCCCGGCACCGCGTCTCGAAGTGCGACACGATGTCCTCGACCTTGATCATCTTTCCGGTCTCGCGCACCCCCGAGATGACGGTGATGGACCGTGAGACCAACTCGGCGTACCCGTGCGCCGACAGCCAGTCCAGCGTCGTACTGGCGCTGCTCGCACCGTCCACCGACGGCGTCGAGATGATGATGAGCTGGTCGGCGAGGTCGAGCACCCCGCGCATGGCGCTGTAGAGCAGACCCGTGCCCGAGTCGGTGAGGATGACCGGGTACTGCTTGCCCAGCACGTCGATCGCGCGCCGGTAGTCCTCGTCATTGAAGGTCGTGGAGACAGCCGGGTCGACGTCGTTGGCGATGATCTCCAGGCCGGACGGCGCCTGGGAGGTGAACCGCCGGATGTCCATGTACGAGTTGAGGTACGGGATCGCCTGGACGAGGTCACGGATGGTGGCCCCGGTCTCGCGGCGCACCCGGCGGCCGAGCGTGCCGGCGTCCGGGTTGGCGTCGATCGCGAGGATCTTGTCCTGGCGCTCGATGGCGAGGGTGGAGCCGAGCGCGGTGGTCGTGGTCGTCTTGCCCACGCCGCCCTTGAGACTGATGACCGCGATCCGGTAGCAGGACAGCACCGGCGTACGGATCAGCTCCAGCTTGCGCTGCCGCTCGGCCTCCTCCTTCTTCCCGCCGATCTTGAAACGGGAGGAGGCGGCGTTCGGGCGCCCGCTCTTCGCCTTCTGCTTCTTGTTGTTGAGCAGCCGGTCCGAGGACAGCTCCACGGCCGCGGTGTAACCCAGCGGCGCGGCACCGGGGTTGACCGGCTGCCGCTGGTCGTGCTGGATCGCCTGCGGCCAGGCGGCGCCGATCCGGGGGTCGACGGGCTGCTGCGGGTTCTGCGGGGCGGGCCCGGCCTGTGCGGCGTCGGGGGAGGGGGCCGCCGGGGTGGGACCGGGCTCCTGGGGTCCGTGCGGGCCGACTCCCTGCGGGGGCTGACCTGGGAAGCCGGGCTGACCGGGGAAGCCCTGCGGGGCTCCCGGCGCGTCCGGCGCCGGGTACCCCTGGGGAGCGGCCGCCGGGGGCCGGCCGTCCGCCTGGTGGGGGATGCCCGGGTGCGGCGGCTGCGGCTGCGGTGCGTGGGGCGGCTGCGGGGCCTGCGGGGGCTGGGGCACCTGGGGCGACTGGGGGGTGGGGGGCTGCGGGAAGCCGTAGCCCGGCTGGGCGTTGGGGGCCGGGGGCTGGGGGAAGCCGTAGCCCGGCTGGGCGTTGGGGGCCGGGGGCTGGGGGAAGCCGTAGCCGCCCTGGGCGTTGGGGGCCGGGGGCTGCGGGAAGCCGTAGCCCGGCTGTTGGGGTGCCGGTGCCGGTCCCTCGGCGGGCGGCAGCGGGAAACCGTACGCGGGCTGCGGGGCGGCCGGGGGCGCCTCGGGGGCCGGCGCGGGCGGTGCCGTCTGCGGCTGGACGGGCGGCTGCTGGGCCGCCGCCGGGTCCACCGGCTGGGGCAGCGGCTGCGGCTGGGCCGGCCACTCGGCCGCCGGTGCGGGGGCCGCGGGCTCGTACGACGGCGGCAGCGGCGGCAGACCGCTCTGCGGGGCCGGCGGGGGAGCCCAGGCGGGCGGCGCGGCGGCAACCGGCTGCTGGGGCGCCCCGTCCGGCGACTCGGCGGTGTCCGAGGAGTCGGGGGCGTCGGCGTCATCGGCGGCGTCGGTGGATTCGGGCGTGCTGGTGGGAGCGGCTTCCGGCGTCTCGCCGTCGGCGGAGTCGTCCTGAGCCGTCGTGTCCTCGGCGGCGGCACCCTCGGGCTCGGGGTCCGTGGCGGCGTCGGCGTCCTGGGAGGCTGTTTCGTCGGAGGCGTCCGCCTCGGCCTCGGCGGAGGCCACGACCTCGTCGGCCCCGTCACCTTCCTCTTCGGCGACGGCGGCAGTGGCAGCGGCGTCGGCCGCCTGCCCGGCGTTCTCCGCCTGCCCGGCGTCGGCCGTAGCGGCGGTCTGCTCCGCGATCTGCTGCTTCAGGGCGACCGCGGAGAAGCGCATGGTGGCGCCGCTCTCCAGGTCGCCGTTGTCAGGACCGCTCTCGTCGGTGGGCGCGACTGCCGGCTGCGGCGCGGCAGTCGGTGTCACGGCCTGCGGCTGCGGCTGCGGCGGTTGCTGCGGCTGGAACCCGCCGTGCCCCGGAAGCCCGGGCATGGCGACCGGCTCCCCCGTCGGAGGCGCGAACGGTGCGGGCGGCGCGGGAGGGGGAGCGAAGGGCGCGGGAGCGGCGGGGGGAGTGGCGGGCGGCGCGTACGGCGCCGCAGAGGCGGCGTTGGCCGGAACACCGGGCATCCCCGGCGGAGCCGGAGCCGGAATCTGAGGAGCGGGCGGAGGAACGGGAGCCTGCGCCTGAGGAGCCTGCGGGGGAACAGGAGCCTGCGGAGGGAACGGAGTCTGCGGAGGAACCGGAGCCGGAGCCTGCGGAGCCGGTGGTCCCGGCGGAGGCGCCGCACCGGTGCCCTCACCCGTGCCTGCCGCCGAACCCCCGCCCGCGTTCTGCGTGTACCAGGCGGGCGGCGCGTAGTCGATGGTGAACTCGCCCGTCATCTCGATGGCGGATTCCGCGTCGGGCTGGTCATCGCCGGGTGTGGCCCAGCCCCCGCGCGTCCCGTCCCGATCGCTGCTCACAATTCCTCCTGGTGTGGTCGAGCACCCTCATGCACGCTTGTGCCGTGCCGGGGCGCGACCATTTCTCGTCGTACGAAGTGGTTTCGAGGCCGTCCGAGGTCGTCCGACGCACCGGCCCTCCCCGGGGACGCCGACACCCACCCCACGGTTTCCGGTATCGCGCCCCACACCAGCCTAATCATCAGATGCCCCGCCCCGGCAGGCCCGCCCACCCCTCAGAAGGCCCCGAAGGCCCTGAAAAGCTCCGCAGCCCCGTCAGTCCATGCGCCGGGGCGTGCCCAGCAGCCCGATCTCCGCGTCCGTCGGCTGCGTCATCACATACTGCCGGTCGCGGTCGGCACACCACAGGGTGAAGCCGTCGACCAGCGTGGGCAGGGCCTCCACGTACTCCCGGGGCAGCGTCAACGCGCGTCCCACCTCCAGGGCTTCGTCGGGCGAGATCCGCTGCACCCCGACCAGCCGGGCCTGCCGTATCAGCCGCGGCGCGACCGGACTGAGGTACGGCAGCAGGGTCAGGACGGCCTGCCAGGGGCCGGAGGCGACCCGTCCGCGCGGCGGGCGCATCCCGCAGTCCCGCACCACCAGCACCGGCGTCCCCGCCGAGGCGCCCTGCGGGGGCACCCGGCCGACCTCGTACACCGCGAGCCCGTTCTGTCCGCCGCCCATCGCGTGCACCATCTGCACCCAGGCCTGCGGGCGCCCCGTCTCCACGGCCACGCGCGCCCCGGTGGCCGCCGCTCTGAGGGCGAGGACCTGCGCGGTCCACAGACCTCCGATGAGGACGACGTCGTACGGCGTGGGCCGGTTGAGGCCGAGCACCGCCGGACGTCCCTCGGTGTCGACGCCGACGACGACGCCGTCGTCCCCGATGGGCAGCGCGAGCGCGTCCAGTTGGTCCGCCGTCACCTGGTGCCGGCCGTGGCGCGGGCCGAGCAGGCCGAAGCCGCTGCGCAGCGAACGGCCCGCCCGGCCGCCGGCGGAGCGCTCCGGCTCGCCGGGGGCGGTGGCCGCAGTCCGTGTCGTCATCGCCGTCACCGAACACCTCCGAGGGGCAGAGTGGCCAGGATGCCGGGCACCTGTTCCCGGTCGAGGCGGGCCAGTCCCGCACCGGTGTGCCGGGCCGCCCCCTGCACCGCCCGCCGGGCCGCCACCAGTTCGTCGTCACTGCGCCCGGTCACCCTCAGGTGCGCGGCGAGGGACACGTCCTGCCGCTCGCCGCGGGCGAGGGTGACACTGAAGGTGGTGGCGAGCGCGGGGACCGCCGTCACCAGGGCGATGAACTGCGGCAGCGAGGGCGCGTGGGCGCCGCCCAGCGAGGGCCACCGGCGCAGCCAGTACGTCGTGTGCCGGCGGTTGTCGCACCGCCAGCTGCGGCTGGACTCCTCGGTGCGCCGCTCCAGCGTCCCGGTCCGCCCCGCCTCCGCCGTCACCAGCGGGTTGGCGCAGGCCGAGGTGGCGAGGGCCGCCGTCAGCTGCTCCTCGTCGAGGACGGTCGTGCTGAACCCGGCGCCGGTCAGCCGGCTCGCGAGATGGTCGGCCGCCCGTACGACGCACTTCTGCGCTCCGACGAGACCGCCCCCGCGCGCCGCCACGGCCTCCGGGCACAGCTCCGGGTCCAGCTTCAGCGCTATCCAGGTGATGCGGACCGCCGGCGCACCCGTCTGCTCCTGCAGCGGCGCGTAGTTGGTCACGGCCACCGACTGCGGGGGCAGGTGCAGGGCGGGCGCCGGCTGGGTGTGCAGGACGATCTGCGCGGACTCCAGACGGATTCCGTCCACGTCGAGCGCGTCACGCACCAGGGAGAGCGGCAGCGGCTGCCGGTTGCGGTCGGCGCGCAGCGCGGTGGCGTCCGCCTCCACCTGGAGGACCGCCGTGACGAACGTCCCGTCCCCGATGATGCCGACGGGCCTGCGGTCACGGCCGCCGTAGACATAGGTCCGCAGGCTGGGGTCGCACTCCAGGGCGGGGCCGAAGCCCGGTTCGGTGCCGGGCGGTATCTCGAACCTCTCGGCCAGCCGCTGACGCGCCTTCAACGCCCGTGCCGTGCCCAGCCATTCCGGGAGGGAACGGCCGCGGCGGCGGGCGACGGACAGCACCACGAGCACGACGGCGACCACGCCCGCGACCGCCAGGGCCACCGGCCCGATTACCCAGCCGACGAGCAGGACGGCCGCCGCGATCTCCCACAGGACGAGGCGTTGCAGCCGGAATGCCCCGGCATGCCCGGAACGCGCCTTCAGCTGGAGCGCACCCGCCGCCGCGGGCCGCTGCGACGCCTCGGGCCGGGGCGCCGAGGGGCCCCGCGTCCGTGACCGGCCACCGGAGTGTTCGCGCGTTCGCGAAGCCATCACTCCATCCCCCCGTTCTGCTCACGACTCGCCCGCATTTCAGCACCGCACAGGGCACTTGACGGCCCAGGAACCCTACCCGCTCGGCCGGGGCCCGCAGATACCAGGCATAGTAGGGGGCCGCTCTGACATCGGGGGCGGGGGACCGCGGCCCCGCGAGTGCGGCCAGGACCGAAAACGGGGAGAGACAGAGACAGATGGCATCCCGGCGCGATCAGCTCAATGCCTACACCTTCGCGAAGCGCCGTATGCTCGCGGCCTTCCTGCAGTCGTCGCCCGACGGCTCGGAGGAGGGAGCGCCGAGACCGCTGCGCTCGGTTCTCCCCGGCATCATCGTCGGCGTGATCGTCATGGCGGTCTTCGGCGCGTGGGGGATGTTCAAACCGACCGCGCCGCAGGGCTGGGACGAGCCCAACGCCAAGGTGATCATCGCGAGCAAGTCGACGACCCGGTACGTGGTCCTGAAGACCGACGGGCAGGTCCAGCTCCACCCGGTCCTCAACATGGCCTCCGCGAAACTCCTCCTCGACGCCGGTGAGGGAGACGTGGTCACCGTCGCCGAGTCCGTCCTCGACAGCGGCAAGATCCCGCACGGCGTCACCATCGGCATCCCGTACGCCCCGGACCGGCTGCCCTCGGCGTCCGAGGCCGGCAAGGCCAAGCGCTGGGCGGTCTGCGAGCGTCCGAGCGCGGGCGGCGGCGACTCCGTCCAGAAGGCCGCGCTGATCCTTTCCTCCAAGGACCTCGAACGGACCGACGGCAAGGATCGCCTGACCGGCGGTCAGCTCCTCTACGTGGCGGACCCCGACGACAAGCGCTACGTCGTGGACGCGGCCGGGCGGGCGTACCCCGTCGACAAGACCGACGAACTGCTGCTGCGCGCCGTCGTCGGCTCCAACCGCAAGCCCCAGCGGGTCTCCGCGGCGTGGCTGGCGACGCTGCACCAGGGCGACCCGATCACCTTCCCGGACATCACCGGCAGCCCGGGCGACGCCGCCGACGCGCCAGGCCAACTGGACGACGCGACCGACAAGGTCGGCATGGTCCTCAAGGCCTTCGACAACAACTCCGAGCAGTACTACGTGGTGCTGCCCGGCCGGGTCGCCCCCGTCTCCGCGTTCGTCGCCCAACTCCTGCTGTTCAGCGAGGACCTGGCCCCGCTCGGCCAGGCCGGTCACGCCGGCGAGGTCAGCCCCGGCGCGATCGTGCCGGGCAAGGCGTTCGGCACCGAGCACCGCTGGCCGACCGAGGACCCGGTCCCGGTCAACGAGGCGTCGGCCGCCCAGGGCAGCCGCAGCACCATCTGCAACGTCCTGCGCGGGGTGGACGCCGACTCGGGCGCCACCACCCTGAGCACCTGGGCGGGCACCGACTTCCCCCAGAAGCTCCCCACCGGCTCCTCCAGCGCCTATGTCACCCCGGGCTCCGGCCAGCTCTACCGCCAGTTCCAGGGCGAGGAGACCAAGGCGGGCCCGGTGTTCCTGGTCACCGACACCGGCCTGCGCTACGTGCTGCAGTCCAACGGCGACAGCGCCACGGACGACGCGGGCATCGGCACCACCGCCAAGCAGCGCGAACAGCAGCAGAAGGAGGCGCAGCAGGCCCAGACCCTGCTCGGCTACAAGGACGTGGACCCGGCGCCGATCCCCGCCGCCTGGTCGGAGTTCCTGCCCACCGGCCCACGCCTGTCGACGGCGGCGGCCCGCCAGCCGCAGGGTTCGTGAGGAGGAGGACGAGGTGCTTCGTACGACACTGGTGGCGGCCGCCGCCCTGCTCACGACGGCCACGGTCCTCACGCCCCCCGCGACCGCCGCGGACAAGCTGCCCTACTCGGACCAGTGCCAGTTCCCCAACGGCCTGTACCCGGGCCGCCCCTGGTCCCTGCAGCGCGTCCAGCTGGACGAACTCTGGAGCCGGTCCAAGGGGAAGAACGTCCGCGTCGCCGTCATCGACACCGGCGTGGACGTCAAGAACCCGCAGCTGACCGCCGCGGTCGACGTGAAGGCCGGGCGCAACCTCCTGCCGAAGAACCTCAAGGACGACAACGGCGACCCCATCGAGCGGGGTAAGGAGAACGGCACGACGGACACCGTCGGCCACGGCTCCAAGGTCGCCGGCATCATCGCGGCCCGCCCCGTCGGCGGCACCGGCTTCGTGGGCCTGGCGCCCGAGGCGACGATCATCCCGATCCAGCAGAACGACGCGGAGGGCCACGGCACCACCGAGACCCTCGCCGCCGCGATCCGCTACGCCATCGCGGCCGGGGCCGGCGTCATCAACATCTCCCAGGACACGTCCAACGCGGTGAAGCCGTCCTCCGACCTGGAACGGGCCGTCGACGAGGCACTGGCCCAAAAGATCGTGGTCGTGGCCTCGGCCGGCAACGACGGCCTCGGCGGCAACGTCAAGGAGACCTACCCCGCCTCCTACCCGGGCGTCCTGGCCGTAGCCGCCTCCGACCGCAACAACGAACGCGCTTCCTTCTCTCAGTCCGGCGACTTCGTCGGTGTGGCGGCCCCCGGCGTCGACATGATCTCCACGGTCCCCCAGGGCGGTCACTGCTCCGACAACGGTACGAGCTTCTCGGCGCCGTACGTCGCGGGCGTCGCGGCGCTGATCAAGGCCAAGCACCCGGACTGGACGGCCCGTGAGGTCGTCGCCCAGATCGAACAGACCGCGGAACGCACCATCGCCGGCCACGACCGCCTGGTCGGCTGGGGCGTGGTCGACCCCGTCCGCGCCCTCACCGAGGACGACCGGCCCATCGAGTCCCCGAGCCCGGAGACCCTCGGCAGGGCCGAGGCCCCCACGGCCGCCAAGTTCCAGGTCGGCGAGACCCCGGACGAACGCAACACCCGCCTCGCCACCTACGTGGCCGTGGCCGCCGCGGTCCTCGTCGCGGGCCTCGGCGGCACGGCGGTGGCCATCCGGGACGCCCGTCGGCGTGCGCGCAGGGTGGCGGGGAGCGGAGCCAGGGAGGCGGCGGTATGAGCAGGCCCGGGGGAGACCCCCAGCGGGGACTGAAGGTCTCGGCCGAGGCCCTGACCGCCCTCGCGAAGGACCTCGACGACATGCAGGGCCACCTGGACAAACAGGTCCAGCGCATGGACGCGATCGTCGACAGCATCGAGGCGGGCTGGCAGGGTCCGGCCGCCGCCGTGTACCGCGACTTCCACCGCGCGGCCACCGAGGACGCCGTACGCATCCGCGAGGTGATGAAGCTGCTGGAGGAGGCCGTACGGCTGAGCCGCGACGGTTTCTCCCAGGACGACCTGGACGTGCTCGCCCGGATGCGGCAGATCGAGGTCGATGTCGAGAGCGAGGTGGACCGGCTGTCCACGCCGAACACGCAGGCACCCGCGTCGGCACCGCGCAGCAGCCTCGACGACCTGTAGCCCTGCACAGAACCGCAGTTGCCGAGACGAACACAGGGGGATCATGTCGACCGGCGCCGCACCCGGCGAGTACATATCCGTTTCCTTCGCCGCCCTCCAGGAGCTGGCCGGCGATCTCGAGGACATCCTCAAGCAGCTCAACAGCAAGCTGGACGGCCTCTACGACCGTGTCGTGCCCGTCGTGCTGTCGTGGGAGGGCGAGACCCGCGAGGTCTTCGTCGACAAGCTCGACGAGTGGGACCGCTCCGCCCAGGACCTGCAGACGGCCCAGAAGTGGCTGCACGAGGTCGTGACCAGCGGCCACAGCGGCTACACGGCCGCGCACCTCGCGGTGCTGCGCGGCTGGGGCGGTGCCTGATGGCCGAAAAGCCGCCCACGGACGAGGAACGCGCACAGGAGCGCGCGGCCGCCCGAACCCGTTCACCCAGGACGAGCGGCGGCGGATTCGACCTGCAGCCGCAGCACGTGTTCTACACCGCGCTCGTGGTGCGGGACGGTCAGTTCGACTACGACAAGGGCGCCAAAGCGCTTGTCGACGTGCTGAACGAGTACAGCCAGTCGGCGGGTACCGGCTGGGGCGCGGACGAGTTCTCCGCGGCGTACAAGTCGGTGAACGAGAAGTTCCTGGAGCTCTGGGCGAAGAGCGTGGTCAGCGTCGGCGGTGTCGCCGTCGGCCTGACGGACACGACCAACAAGTACGTCCAGGCCGACTGGCAGGCCCGCCGGATGTACGGCCCGCCGCCCGTCGAGAAACAGCCGCCCGCCGTCATCGAGAACGAGCCCAGGTACGGCCCGGTCAACGACATCAAATGGACCGGCACCGGAGAGGACGCGGACTCCTGGGCCATCTCCGGAGTCCTCGGCGAGATCCCCGACTTCCTCGCCGACGTCATCCGGCCGGCGATCGAGCACGGCCTCAGGCTCGGCAAGATGCACGAGATCACGCCGGGGGCCAGGGACGAGGAACTCAAGGCCATGGCCACCGCCTGGGAAGCGGTCGAGAAGGACGCGAAGGCGGCGTCGGACAACTTCAACGGCGCCATCAAGTTCATCACCAACAACAAGGGCAACGACGAGTGGCAGGGCGCGATGAAGGCGTTCTGCCAGACCATCTGGGGCACCACGGAATGGGGCCGGACCTTCGACCCGCAGGGCAACCGGGTCTCCATCGGACGCAGCTGGAAGACGAACCGCAATGTGGTGCCCGCCAAGCAGCGGCCGATCATCGAGATCCTCCGCAGCACGGCGACCACGCTGAAGGACACGCTCAACCACCTTGCCGACGTCCGCAACAAGACCGCGGACAAGACCACCCAGCTCGCCGTCGACGCCACCAAGGCGACGGTCAAGGACCTGACCACGGGCCTCGACCTGTTCGAGATGACCCGGCTCGCGGCGACCATGGCGTTCGGCGAGATCGTTCTGACGTTCCGCTCGCACATGGACAAGGCTGCCGCCGACAAGGCCGTCGAGGAGTACCACCAGGCCTTCAGCGCGGCCGCCACCAAGGTGAAGGGCCTGGAGCCCGAACTGGACGAGGCGCTGCTCAGCGTGCCGACGTTCCGTGCGGAGGCGGCACGCGCGGCGGCGTACGGCGCGCGCTCCCTGAACGATTTCAAGAAGGAGCACAGCTGGCAGCGGACCGAGAGCCAGATCCCCTACAAGTACTCCATCGATCTGGTGACCGAGGAGGAACTGTACGGTGGGCACAGCATCGACAAGCATGTCGGGCTGACGGACGACCAATTGACGCAGCGATTGCGGGATGAGTCAAGCGCATCGAGTGGGCCGGACATTCCTGCGGCTTCCACATTCACCGACCTGGAATCGGCCCAGAAGTATACGCAGTACAATATTCGGGCAAATTCGGCGGAGATCGACCAGTGGCTTCAGGGCCCTCCAGCCCCGGGTGAAAAAGAGGAATTCAAGGTGCCGTCGGCCACTGACGGCACTCTGGCGGCGCCGGTCGTGACTGGGCGTACCGCGCCAGTGGTCAATGGCCACCCGACGCCGCCAAAGGACGCTCATGGCGTTCTGACGATTCTCAAGTACGAGCCCAGCTTGGACCCGCCGTTCGTCGTCCTGACGTCCATGCCCCAATGATTGTGTGAGGAGAAGCCGATGGTCGAACTCGACGAGCGGTCGTGGGCCGAGGCGATCGGCATGTACGGGCGTCGGGCGAGCATTGCCAAGGTGGCGAGCAGGGAGCACGAGAACTGGGTGCTCGACGTGCCCACCCTGATGCGAGGTGACACCCGTGACGCCCGCGGCTGGCGCACGGTGGACCGATGGGAGGGCGAACTCGAAAGGCTCGACGAACCGTCCTACCCTTTCGTCATGCCCCCGGAGGTCGTGGCGACGACGGACTCCTGGAAGCCCTACCTGTATGAGATCCCGCGTTCTCAAGCCGTACGTTTCCTTGTGGCTCTTTCCACGCCCTGGATAGATGTCACACAGGAACCGGATTTCGCGGAGCGCAGAGAGGCCCTTGAAGCCAACGCCCGCGTCATCCTGTCGCGCTTTCCTGAGGGATCGCACTTCTATGCGAACACCGGGCGCGGAAGCGATACCCGTGACTATTACCAGCGGGTTTCTCGTTGGTTCCCCTTTTCCGTGCGCACCTACGACTTCGGTTTGGTGCTCGTGTCGGAGACGGAGGTCGGGATGGTCTGGTCGTTCCGCTGATGTGACGCGATCCGCCGTACCGCCTCGATCCTCCGCACCGCCCACCCTGGAGAAGCCCCATGCTGACCCGCACCGCCACCTACCCCGACCGCGCGACCGCGCAGTGGGCGACCCAGCACGTGGTCACCCGCAACGAACAAGTGATCCACCGCTGGCTGGCGGAGTCGACCCGGCAGCGGCTCACGATCGAGGCCGTGTGGCCGTCCCGCGAGGAGCCCGTCGGACGGGTGCTGCTCCAGGCGATGGCCCTGGCCGGCCGGGGCGCGATCGACGTCCGCGCCGCGCGGGTCGTGCTGCGCCGCGAGCCGTCCGCCGCGCACGGGTTCGCCGTGCACACCAGTTTTCCCGTCTACCTGTGAAGGCAGTCCAGTCACCGTGGCGCTGACACCCCTTGAACACGATCGCCGTCATGGCGAGTTGGACCAGGTCCTGCGCGCGTACGCCGGCCAGCCGGCGGACGACACCGAGGAGAAGCCGAGCACTGCCCTCACCGCCTACCTGCGGCACACCTGGCACACCCGCCCCTGGGCGCTCGCCGTCGCCGAGACCCAGCTGCGGGAGTACGCCCGCAACCCGCCCGGGCGGCTGAGGGCCCGGCTCGGGGAGTTCTACGCCCTGCCGGACGTCGGCCTGCCGGACGCGGAGATCCTGGACTGGCTGACGTTGCTCGCCGACCACATCCGGCGCAGCGTGGAGGAGGGCCTGGTCCCGCCCCCGGCCGCCCCCGCCACCCACTGGGAGTGGAACGCCCGCTTCCCGGAACTGGGCCAGCTCCTCGGCGGCTGGTACTCCCAGGACATGCCGGACGAGTTCGACGACCACGACGCGGCCGCCGACGACTACCGCACGACCACCGACCCGCACCTCGTGGCCCGCCTGGTCGGCGAACTCCACGAGTTGCTCACGCTGGACCTCGACGAGTCGCACTACGCCCTGGCCGTCGCCGAACTGGGCATGGAGGTAGACCCCCCCGCCCCGTACTCACCCCATGGCTGGCTTGCGCTGCTCGCCGACCGGCTCGGCACCCCGCGACCCGAGTACGGGCCCGGATCGCCGGGAGCAACACCGTGACGGCGTGGGCGGGAGGCCACTGAAGTGCGAGCTGCGGTCGCGCGAGCCGCATGGGACGCAGTCGCTCTGCCCCTTTCTCGCACCCTGCCCGGTCCTTCTGTCCCCTGTGACGAACCGCGGCCCGGTCATCCCGTGGTCAAGTGCTGACCGGCACCCGGCCAAACACCTGTATGGGTTCCGCATACTCCCACGCCGTCAACGCCACATAGCCGGATTTACCGGATCATTCCCTCGCTACGTTGGTGCAGCCACATCGTCCACAGGGAAGAGGAGACGACGGTGGGTGGACCCTCGCGATCCAGGCTGCTCGACTACTTCGAGGCGGAGCCGTCCGCGGACTCGGCGCCGGAGTCCCGCAGCTCGCGTCTGCTGGAGTACGTCGTGGACGCGGCCGCACCCGCGGTGCCTGGTCCCCGGCCCGGCGTCCCCGCCTACCACACCCCTGTCTTCGTCCCGGCCCACCCCCGCTACGTCACCGCCACGGATGTGTCCGAGGCCGCCACCCCCACCCGCGTCCCCTTCCTCACCTACGAGCTCTTCGAGCACCCCACCGACGGAACCGTCGCCCTCGCCTTCACCACACTCCACGCCCTCGTGGCCGCCCTCGGCGAGACCCAGCCCTGGGTCGTCACCTCCCTCGGCCCGCTGGCCGAGGGCGTGCGCGGGCAGGGCGTCACGGTCCACCTGGACCCGCGGATCGCCGCCGGCCACCCCAACTGGAGCCCGGCCGACCTGCTGGCCTACGCGCAGGAGGTGCGCTGATGCCGGTCGACTTCAAGGCCGTACTGAGCGACCTCGCCGCCATGTCGAAGACCTTCCACGACGAGGCCGTCGACTACCGCAAGCTGCATCCCGACGTGGCCCCACCCGTCGTCAGCGGCGGAGACGCAGGGCTGGACCACGCCGTCAAGGAGGTCGCCGACCTCATCGTCGCCCTGCACATCGGCTTCGCCGACCGGCTGGACGACCACGGCGACAAGGTCACGTACGCCCACGACTCCTTCCAACGGCACGACATCGACGTACACGGACTGTTCGAGGACCTGATGGCGGGTGACGGCTGATGGCCGACAGCTGGGTCGGCGGTGACATCGGCGGACTGCGCACGATGGCCGAGACGTACAAGAACGCCAAGAGCAAGCTGGAGGACGTCGTCCATCCGCTCGGCCAGGCCGTGGAACGGCTGGTGGGCGACACGAGCTGGAAGGGCGAGGCGGCCGAGACCTTCCGCGCCACCTGGAGCGAGGACGCGCTGACGGCAGGCGCCTTCGCCACCCTCGTGCACTCCGCGGGCGAGATCCTCGACACGCTCGTCGGCGTGCTCTCCGCATGCGAGACCGCCCTGCAGAACGCCGAGCACATCGCCACGCGCAAGGGCGTACCGATGGGGCAGCGAGGCGTCCCCCTGGAGATCCTCACCGCGAACCCGCCGAGCGCGGACGACGAGAAGACGATCGCCGCCCTCAGCGAGTACGGCAAGGTCCGCGCCGAGATCCTGCACACCGCCCAGCACGCCCGCCTGGTCGCGGCCGACGGACTGCGTGGCCTGTACGCGCAGGTCACGGCCCCGGTGTCCACCGGCGACAAGATCACCATCGCCGACGCCCTGCGCGGCCTGTACGCCTATGACGCCGAGGACGCCCGCGCCGGCGGGAAAGAGGCCCATCGGCTCATCGACGACGCCAAGGCCGAGGAACGGGCCGCCAAGAAGGAACTGCGCGCGGAGCGAAAGGCGTTCCAGAAGGCCGGCCGCGCCCTGCCCGACGACCTCCCCGCCAAGAGCGCCTACCGCGACGCGGTCATGAAGGTCGATTCGCTCGAGGACGCCATCGCCCGCGCCGACCACGGCAGTACGGCCCTGCCCTACGACCGCGCCCTGAACGTGAAGCTGGCCGACGCGGCGGACGCACTGCGTCTGGGCAGGGGCGTGGCCGAACTCCCCGAGTTCCTCCGGGAGATCCCCGTCCTGGACGTCGCGGCAGCCGCCGCCTGCGGGCTGGTGGAGGCGAAGGACGACCACGACAAGGGGTGGTCGTGGCAGCACTCCGTGGTGGTCGACGGTGGCGCGGCGCTCGGCGGCGTTGCTGTCGGCGCCGCCGTCGTGGCCGCCCTCCCCGTCGAAGGCGCGGTGGCGGTGGCAGGCGTCGGAGTGGTCGCCGCGATCGGCGCGACCAGCCTCCTCGACCACTCCTTTCACGAGCACTGGAGCGAGGACATCCACGACCACGGCGTGGTCGGCGGCGTGCTGACCGGCACGGGGCACGTCCTGACCGAGACCAGGGACGACGGCGTACGCATGGCGAAGGACATCTGGCATGGCGTCACCAGCATCTTCTGACCCACGGACCTCCGCCCCCGGCACTCCGGTCCCCGTCCCGTCCCTGCCGAAGCTGGGCACCACCTGGTACCGGCGCGGCGCGCTCTACTGGCTGTCCCGCGCGCGTACGACGGTCTTCGTGGTCGTGGTGATGGCCTTCCTCTGCTTCTTCTCCCTCAGCCTCTACCAGGGCTTCCGCGAGGCGATGCCGCCCGCCGTACGCACCGTGTGCGACGGCGTGCAGGTGGGCGCGTCCGCCGTGGCCCTGGTCTGGGGCTGGATCAAGCAGCGCCGCGGCCACCGCGAAGGTCTCCTGCACCCGCCCACCCCGTCCGAGACCCGCGCGGCCAAACGCGACCACAACACCCGCGCCCCCGGCCGTATCGCCGCCGGCCGCGGCCTCGTCCTCCTCGCGGCCCCCGTCATGCCCGCCTTCGCCGCGTACATCGTGGGCTGGCTGACGGCGTGGCTCACCGTGCGCGAGTACCCGAGCGAGGTGGGGGCTCGGCGGTGGCTGGAGGAGCACCCGACGACCGGCCCGTGACGACGGGGCCCTCCGTCTCCCGTTTGCGTTGCAAACACCGTGTCGTGCCAGTGATCCACGCGCCGCACGGGCGTCCCATGGCCGTTTCGTAACTGAGTCCACACAAAGTTCAGTTGGGCGCGGTTTACACATTGACTACAGTGGTCGTCGGGTACGTCGATATGAGTACACCGCCCGGGACCGGGCCTCCCTCGCCTCTACGGCGTCCGAGGCTTCGCGATCGGGTAGCAGGCAACGGGGTACGGGGTACGGGGAAACGGGGAGGAAGGCATCGTGCTTCCTGCGGACATGGCGGGCTTCAAGGTCAGCCTGGAGGCGCTCGGAACCTTCAAGAAGCGTGTGGACGCGGTGCTGGCCACGTTCGAGGAGTCGCCCGGCAGCGCACAGAAGGTCGGGGAGCACACGCTCTCCCAGGCCTCCTTCAGCGGCGCGGGCCACTTCGGCGAGGCCAAGGGCCTGCACAGCCAGTACGAGCGTGTCCACGAACGTCTGACCACACTCTCCAAGAACCTGGGACTCCAGATCGAGGCGATGCAGATCGCCGTCCTGGGCGCGCACGGCAACTTCAGCAACCTCGACGAGGATCAGCGGCGCCGGTTCTGGGAGATCCAGACCCAGATCAGCAGGGAGCAGGCGGAGGCGGCCAAGGAGAAGGCTGCGGCTGAGGCTGAGAAGAACGGTGAGTCCGGCCAGAAGCGTTCCGATGACGGGAACTACGGCGGGGGTTATTAGTGAGCGACGAGCAGAAGCAGCCGGATCCGCATCAGGCGGACAAGGAGCACGTTGCCGCACAGGTCGGCGCGATCAACATGATCAGCCGTGCCTCGGAGCTCGTCAGCGGTCTCCCCTTCGGTGGCAACATCCGGGTGTTCGGCAAGACGGACTTCGAGGGGCACGCCCTCAACGACATGATCGACATGGTCGATTCCGCCAACCCGGAACACCTGGAGTCCGCCGGCACGGCCCTCTTGAACGCCCGTGACGCGATCCAGACGGCCGCCGAGGAACTCCAGGGCCACGTCGGCAACGTCGAGTGGCAGGGCGAGTCCGGCACGGCCTTCCGCGAGTGGGGCGACAAGCTCGTCAAGCACGCCCTCGCGCTCTCCACCTTCGCCGAAGTAGCCGGCACCCAGATCACGGCGGCGGCCACGGGCCTCGCGTCCGTGCGCAACTCCATGCCGCCCCGCGACAACCGGATCGCCCCCAAGACGGTCGACGAGATCCCGACACCCCAACAGGTCGACGGCAACAAGGAGTACGCGGCGGCGGTCAAGGCCGAGAAGGACCGCCAAGAGGCGATCAACCAGATGAACCGGCTGGCGTCCTTCTACGCGGTGTCGGAGGAGACGCTGGCGGCGCAGGAGGCGCCTACGTTTGAGGCTATGCCGGATGTGGGGGTGCCTAAACCGCTCAATCAGAAGGAGGGTTGGGACCCCGGTGGGAGTGCGGGGCAGAGCTTGGGTTCGACCTCGGGTGACACGGGCGGTTCCAGCCATGGGTCGGTCAACTCGCAGGTCGAGCGGCCACGCGCTCACGACACGCTGACGCCTCCCCACAGCCAGGTCGACCCCGTCACGCAGCCCGATCGCGAGATCGGTACGAAGATCGACAGTGTGGGTACCCTGCCCCAGCAGGAGCCGAAAAAGCTCGCACCCCACGTGCCGACGACAACGGGTTCGGGCGGGACGGTTCCTCCCTCCGTCACCGGCGGAGCCCCTCCCGTCTTCGGTCAGGCCACCGGACGCACTTCGGGCTTCGGAGGAGCGACGGGGAACAGGGCCCCTGTCTCGGCACAGGGACGTGCGGGCACTCCTGGCGGTACGGCCGGCGCGCGCGGCGCCACGGGCCCAATGGGCCGCGCCGCCGCCACGGGACAGGCAGGTGCCCGAGGGGGCGGCGCGGCCGCGGGCAGGCAGCCCATGGGCCGTGGTGTCACCGGAGGCACACCTCGCCCCATGGGAGGCACGACCAACGGACGTGCCGGCGGTATCGGTCCCACGGGTGCGGCTCGGGGCAACGGTGTCGTCGGGGGAAGGCCCACCAACGGCACTTCCTCGGGAACAACCGGTGCCAGGGTGCCTCGCGGCACGGTCGTGGGTGCCGAGGGCAACACCGGCGCCCGCGCGTCGGCGGGCGGGATCGGGCAGCGGGGTGTCATCGGGGCGCCCAACGCCAACCCTCGTCCGGGACGGACTGGCCGCCTCACCGCAGGCAATTCCGACGGGGTCGTGGGTACGCCCACAGGGCGGGCTCCCGCCGGGAGGAACGGCGGTTTCACCGGAGGCAGCGCGGAAGCTCCGCACGGTCCGACGGGAAACCGGCGCAGCACGAACCGAGAAGGCCGCGAGGACGAGCGTCGGCAGGACACCCAGCGGCGCGATGTGCCACCGGCGACCGACTGAACACGAGCGAGGATCTACACAGGCATGACAGGGACCAGCCCGCGCGGCCGACTGACTGCGCGCTTCGCAGGACGTGCCGGAAGACCGGCACTGACGGTCTGTGCCGCACTCGGTGCGTTCGCCATCGTGTCGTCTGGGCTGGCCCCGAGCGCGGCCGCCGCCGGCGTCCAGTCGAAGCAGTGGTACTTGGACGCGATGGATGCCGACGCCATGTGGAAGGTGAGCACCGGCAAGGGCGTGAAGGTGGCCGTCATCGACACGGGGGTCAACCCCGACACCTCGTCCCTGAAGGGGCAGGTGCTTGCCGACGAGGTGCCGAAGTCCGTGGCTTATCACGCCACCCAGGATTTCGATGGCCACGGAACGAGCATGGCGGAAATCATCGCAGGCACGGGAGCCGACGGAGGCCTCAGGGGACTCGCACCCGGCGCGAAAATCGTTCCCTACCGGATCAAGATCGAAGGGCTCAAGGGCGAGGCGGAGACGACGAAGACTCCCGACGCTGCTCAGGCCATCAGAGCTGCCGCCGACACGGATGCCAAGATCATCAATATGTCCTTCGGTGTTCCCTATATCTATCCTGATGAGCAGGAGGCCATAAAGTACGCCCACTCCAAGGGCAAGCTGATGTTCGCCAGTGTCGGAAACAACGCCGCCTCCAAGAACGACATCGGTTACCCGGCTGCATACCCTTATGTCGTCGGGGTGTCCGCGGCAGACAAGACCGGAACCGTCGGCAAGTTCTCGGAGCACGGAGACTCTGTCGACTTGGCGGCCCCTGGTCTCGACGTGCCGACATATTGCGACAACACGTTCCGTTCGTACTGTGACGGAGAAGGCACGAGCATGGCTTCGGCCATAGCCTCGGCCTCCGCTGCCCTCATCTGGTCCGCCCACCCCGACTGGACCGCCAACCAGGTCCTGCGCACTCTGATGGACACGGCAGGCCGAGACTGGCCCAGGGACACACCGAGCAACTACCTCGGCTACGGCCTGGTCCGCCCCCGCAAGGTGCTCGAGAACAGCAGCATCAATCCGGGCTCGGCCACCTCCGACCCCCTCAGCTACGCGAACGTCGGCGTCGCCGAATCCGACGCCTCCACCTCGCCCTCTCCCTCCGCATCAACCTCGTCACAAGCCCCCAAGGACACCTCAGGCGGAGCGACCTCGGCGGCAGGATCAAGCTCGGAGTCGTCCGACAACACCACGATGTGGGTGGCCCTCGGAGCCGCGGCGGCCGTGCTGGTGATCGGGGGCGTTGCCTTCGCGGTGATCCGCTCACGGCGACGCGCATGACGACGTCTGTACGACTCACGGACGACTGACCAGCCACACACAATCGCCCCGACGCGGTGACGCGTGCAGAAATGAACCACAGCTCTCACGAAAAGGAGTGCCGAAAATGGTCGACCGCAAGCTCAATGACGGCGACGTACAGAAGCTCCAGACCGAGGTCATCGACCGGTACGACAACATCAGGCAGTCGCTGGCGAAGCTGCAGGGCACGATCGACATGATCGAGAGGTCGTGGACGGGCCAGGGCGCCCTCGCGTTCAACCAGAAGCAGACGGAGATCAACGGCCACATGGTCTCGATCGGCAAGATGCTCGACGACTTCCTCGAGGGCATCCACATGACCAAGACCGACAAGGCCAACCTCGAAGACCAGATCACCGCCGACATGAACAAGATCTCGGTGGAGGACCTCGGCGGAAAGACCTCGGCGCTCAACAGCTACTGACGAGCCGTCGGCGGCACTGAGCCAATACCGTCAATCTTCGAAGAAACGAGGGAACCATGTCCGGAGTCCACTACGACGAACTCGCCGTCACGTACGGCACCATGGACGCGCTCGCCACCGAACTCGGCGACCAGGCCAAGAAGCTCGAGGAGGACCTCGAGGCTCTGAAGCAGGCCGTGCTCAACGTGTCCTCGGGCTGGGGCGGCGAGGCGTTCGACGAGTTCCAGAAGAAGTCCGGTGAGTGGGACAGGCACGCCCGGGGCATCCACGCGGCGCTGGTCCAGATCTCGAAGCAGGTCCACACCGCCGGCGGTGACTACCGCGGCGGCGACCTGAAGGGCGCCAGCTACTTCCAGTAAGGCTGGGCAGAACAGCGACAGGGTGGGCACGCACGGGAGGTGCCCACCCTGTCGCTGTGTCAGCACTTCAAGCAGCGGGGCTTGCCCTTCAGCTGTCGGTGCTGTCGTTCACGGGCACGGCGATGACGAACACGCCCTTGCCCTGGACCCCTTGTGGTGCGTCGATGGCGGACTTGATGGTTCGGCGGCTGACTGCGGGAGGGTGGGCACGCCAGGAAGGTGCCCACCCTCTGTCGTCAGGCGAGCGTGAGTGCCATGTCGCACTTGGCCTTGCCATGAGCGTAGGAAACAGCGTTCTTCGCCAGAGCGATCAGCTCGTCACGAGTCGCAGAAGCGCTGGCATCTCCTGCCTGCTTCAGCTCCACGGCGATGCTGAGGTTGTACTGACCACCCGGAATCTTCCCCTCTGAGGTACAGGGCACGAAGACGGCCGCGAACCTGCTGGAGGCGACTGCTCCCTTGCCGGCAATGAAGGGCGTCAGCGACGCGACGGACGCATCGTTCGCAGCCGTCCCCTTGACCCACTGCGTCCAGCTCGTTGCCGACTCGTCCTCCATCAGGAGTGCTTTCGCGACCAGTAGCTGATTGCCGCCTCCGGAGACGAAGCACGACGACTCGTAGCCCGTGTCCGTGACATCGACGCGGAGTTTCACGTCGTCTTCGAAGGAGTACGAGGGCTCTTCGGGCAGGACCTTTCTCAAGGCCTTGGCGGCGCTGGACGAGGAGCCCAGAGAAGCACAGACCTCTTCTGCCTTGATCTCACCCTTCTCCTTGAAAGGCGGGAATTTGAACGCGTACGCGACTCCTGCGAGGAGAGCCAGCGAGCACACGACTCCGGCGGCGAGTAGAACCTTGGGGCGAGTGAGTTTCACCTGTCAGTCTTCCGTGTCGAGTTGCCTGGGAATTCCCTCACCGTCGAGGTAGTCGTGGATCTTCGTGCGAGCGCTGTCGAATCCGCCCTCGGCAGAGGTTCCCACGGAAGCCTCGATGAGTGGATAGCTGTGGCCGGAGTTCTTGCCCGCCTTCTGCGCTGCCGCTTCAACCGCCGTGTATGTCGAGGACCTGGTGTCCTCGATCTTTTCGCCGTTGCGGTAGACGACTTCTCCGGAACTGTCCTTCAAGGACCCCTCGGTGATACCGCTGATGATTTCGTCGGCGGCTGTGCCCGCCAGGTCTCCGATGATGGCCCCACCAGGACCGGTGAGCGGCGCCGTGGCCATGCCCACCCCGATACCGACGGCGGTGCCGCCCCACGTACCAATACTCTCGATCTTGGCGTTGTAGTCGGCGTCCTTGATGCCGCCCTCGAGTTCGCTCTCGTAGGCCCGGCCTGCGCCGATCATGCCCTCGATCTGGCCCGCGGTACGGGCGATGTCGTTTATTCCCTGCTTGAGGCGGTCTTCCCGGTCGAAGGCCGGGTCGTTGGCATACACGTCGGGGTGCTCGAAGTGGTATTGCATCAGCTGGGTCGTGTAGCTGTTCTGGCCCAGGTTCACTGCCGCGTAACTCTCGGGATTACGGCCTAGCGTGTAGAGGAAACGAGTGGTGTCCCGTTCGCTCAGGTCCGCTGCCGAGCCCGCGATGGGGAACAGTTCTGCTTCGCCCTTGGTTCCGGCATGCAGTCCGCGATGAATGTCCGGCATGTATTCCGCCGCAATCTGGCCGATACTGTCGGACATGTAGCCGTTTCCGGTGAGAAGTGACGGCTTCTCCGAGATGGATGACACGAGGCTCTCCACGAGCTTGGTCTGCCCGGCATTGTGCGGCGGAGTGTCCGCGGTAGGCATTTCCCCCGCCGGATGCCCCGTAGTAGCCGCCTCCAACGCCAGGGCCAGGTTGTTCCGCCCCGCGATGCTGTCCTCGCCCTTGTCGTCCCGGTCCTGCGGCCAGTCGCGTTCCTCGAAGAGGTAGTCGAAGTTGCTCAGGGTCCGGCGGCCCTGCTTGCCGTCGCCGTCCGTGTCGTGGGTGAAGTCGTGGTCCTCGTCCTTCGTGACAAAGGTGCCGTTGAAGAAGTCCGTGGCCGCGTCGGGGCTGTTGGAGAGGGCCTTGAGGTAGCCGGTCATCGGGTCCCAGCCCGAGTCGGTGCCGGTGCGGTTGAGGAGGGGGTCGCCGCCGGTGCGGGTCCAGGCGCCGTGGCGGCCGTTGCTCGTGAACTTCTTCTCCGTCTCGATCAGCTTGTCGCCGTAGTCGACGAGGAAACGGTCGTCGTAGTCACCCCACCGCATGAGGTTGGACATGACCTGACCGCCGAGCGGGAAGCCGCCGCTGCGGCCGACCGGCTTGTCGACCAGGTCGACCATGTTCGACTTCCATGTCGTCATGTCGGCGTTGTCGCTCTGGGAAGCCGTGGCGAGCGTAAGGCTGAGATTCTTCTGCAGGTCGTCGAACTGGTCGCTCCGCGCCTGGCCGACCTTCCAGGCGCTGTGGTCGTTGATGCCCGTCCAGAAGTCCAGGGTGCCCTGCGCTCCCAGGCGCGTGGCGAAGCGTTCCGCGAACAGTGGGTCGCCGGCGTGGTCCTTCAGCCCCTGGTTGAGCCGGTCGAACTCCGCGGGCGACAGATCCTCGGGCTTCTGCTTCGCCAGGTCCGCCAGCTCCTCGGCGTCCTTCAACGCCTTGGCCGCGGAGTCCCGGTCGGAGTAGTCGACGTCCGAGAACCCCAGCTTGCTCTGGTCGGCGATGGCCATCAGCACGGTGCCGGCCGTGGTGTCGCTCTCGGTGGCCTTGTCCAGGATCCCCTGGATCTCGTCGCGCAGGGCGGTGATCTCGCCCGCGTGGTCCTTGTCCTGCTGGGCGCGTCCCTCCGGCGGGACGTTCGACGTGACGGTGAATCCGCCCTCGTAGCCGATCACCGTCAGGTTCTTCTGACGGCCGCGCTCGATGGCGTCGTTCAGCTTCCCCTTGTGGTTCTTCAGCTCGTCCCGGGTGTCCTTGAGGATCTTGTGGATGGACGAAGCCTGGCTGTGCGCGTCGGTGAACTCGCCGGCCGTCTTGCCGATGAACTCCTTCGAGACGGTGGCGTTGACCCCCGCCCAGCGCGCCTTGTTCGCGGCGCCGCGCAGGCCCTTGTCGGCCGAGTCCATCAGCGTTTCCAGGTCCCCGACCATCGTCGACCAGTCGTCCACGGCGTCGTCGAGCAGGGCGAAGTCGGCGTTGCGAAGGGCGTCGAGATCCATCAGTCCTTGCCCTTCTTGTCGTCCTTCTCGCCGTACACCGAGTTGGGCTTGCCCGGTTCACCGACGCGCTCGTCGAAGTACGAGTCCAGCAGGTCGATGCTGCTCATCTGGCGTCGGATGTAGTGGTCATCGCCGGCGTGCAACTTCTTCGTGACGGTCATGTGGTTCGAGATGTGCGCGCAGGCGTCTCTGAGGGACCCCAGCTGTTCGTCCCAGCGCAGAGCCACGTGCTGGAGCGCGCTGCCCAGGGCGAAACCGCCCTTGCTGAGGGTGCTCGCGGCGCTCTCGCTGGTGGGTACCGCCCTGCGGCCCTTGTCCCAGAGGTCGTTGTACAGCTTGAAGGCGTTGGTGCCGATCTTCCCCAGATCATCCTGGTTGGCCCTCAGGTCACCGTATTCAGCGGGATCCGGCGCGGGGCGTACCGGGCCGCTGCCGGGATCCAGCTGGTTCAGTTGCATATGGGGCGAGCCGCCCGCGGCGGCCTCCGTCTTCAGCTGCTCCCATTCGTCCCACGCCACGCGTGAACCCCTTCCCCGTGTCCCCGTGAAGCCCGCGCATCGGCGGGCCGGCCCCATCAGCTACCAACAGGCCAGATCCGTGAACTCGATGCAAGCGAGTTCACGGATCTCACCATACTTTCCCCAATTCACGGTTGTACGACTTGACGGGTGGGGTGGCCCTGCTGCCCGTGCTGCCCGTGCTGCCCGTGCTGCCCGTGCTGCCCGTGCTGCCCCCGCTGCCCCTGCTGCCCCGCGCCGTCGTCTCACATCTGGGCAGCCAGCGAAAACGTCCATACGGCCAGGCCCACCATGAACGCCGCACAGACGAACGCCACGATCCGCTTCGACCGGTACTCGGAGTCCGAGGGCTCGTTCGCCTCCGGATCCCGGAACCGCTTGGCCTGGAACCGCCACCACAGCGCCCGCTGGTCGGCCCCGCCGAGCCCGACGAGCACCGCGGCCAGCAAAAGCATGAAGATCCCGACACCGACCATCAGTACGCCCCCTCCGGCGACCACCCCACCTGCACCAACGGCTTCCCTCGCCGTCGAGAAACAAAGACCCCCCGCCCCGCGGGCATCGGCCGCGGCCGCACCCCGCCGAGGAGGTCGCCCTCTCCCGGGTCGCCGGCCAGGACCACGCCCTGGGCGCCCAGTTCCTTGATCCGCTGCATGAACGCCTCGTAGGAGGCCCGGCCCGCGCCGGCCGTGGAGCGGGCGATGATGAAGCGGACGCCCACGTCCCGGGCGAACGGCAGCATTTCCGTCAACCCTGCCAGCGGGTTGCCGCTCGACGTCGCGACCAGGTCGTAGTCGTCGATGACGACGAACACCGTCGGCCCCTGCCACCAGCTGCGGTCCCGCAGCTGCTGTGCCGTCACGTCCGCCGTCGGGGTCCGGCGCTGCATCAGGTTGGCGAGCGCGGACATGTGGTGCTCCATGGCGTTGGACATCGGGATGTACTCGGCCAGGTGGGAGGACGGGGTCACGTCCAGCAGAGAGCGCCGGTTGTCGACGACGAACAGCTTGCACTCGTCACCCGAGTAGCGCTCCGTCAGCTGCTTGATCAGCAGGCGCAGCAGGTTCGACTTGCCCGACTCGCTCTCGCCGAAGACGAGGAAGAAGGGGTCCTGCTCGAAGTCGACGAAGACCGGTTCGAGGTTGTTCTCGTCGAGCGCGAAGGCGACTCCCTGGCGCGGGAAGCGGTCGCCCGCCGGCAGCTGAGCCGCCGGGAACTCGCGCGGCAGCAGCCGTACCTCCGGCGCGGGCGCCGCCTGCCAGTGCCGGGAGACCTCCGCGGCCAGCGCCTGCGTGGCGTCGGAGAGGTCCGTGTCCGAGGCGAGACCGTCGATGCGCGGGACCGCCGCCATGAAGTGCAGCTTCTGGGGTGACTGGCCCCGGCCGGGGACGCCCGACGGGACGTTGGCGGCGACCTTGCGGTCGAGCTCGGAGTCCATCGTGTCGCCGAGCCGCAGCTCCAGACGGTTCATCAGATGGTCCTTGAGGGCGGCCCTGACCTCCATCGAGCGCGAAGCCGTCAGGACCAGATGGATGCCATAGCCGAGACCGCGCGCCGCGATCTCGTGGACGATCTGGTCCATCGCCTCGTAGTCCGCGCGGAAGTTCCCCCACCCGTCGACGACCAGGAAGACATCGCCCCAGGGCTGGTCCGTCACCGAGATCTCGCCGCGCGCCCGCTTGGCCCGGAAATCGGCGATGGAGGAGATGCCGGCCGCGCGGAAGTACTCCTCGCGGCGGGTCATCACGCCGTACACCTCGGCCACCGTGCGCCGCACCCGCTCCGGGTCCAGACGCGAGGCCACCCCGCCGACGTGCGGCAGTCCGGCCACCGCCGCCATGCCGCCACCGCCGAAGTCGAGGCCGTAGAACTGGACCTCGTGCGGGGTGTGGGTCAGTGCGAAGGAGCAGATCAGCGAGCGCAGCAGGGTCGACTTGCCGGACTGCGGGCCGCCGAGGATCTGCATATGGCCGGCCGCGCCCGAGAAGTCCACCCAGAGCGCGTCGCGGCGCTGCTCGTACGGCTTGTCCACCAGACCGACGGGGACCACCAGCCGGCCGGCGCCCTCGTAGCCGGGCTGGGCGAGCCCGCGGCCCTGGACCGCCGTGAGGCCGGGCAGGAGCACGTCGAGCGACGGCGGGCTGTCCAGCGGGGGCAGCCACACCTGGTGCGCCGCCGGGCCCTGCGCCTCCAGCCGCCGCACGATCACGTCGAGGACGGTGTCCGCGAGCGCCTCGTCCACCTCCGGCTCGTCCCCCGAGGACGCGCCGGATCGCTGCCGGGGCACCGGCACGTACTGCACCGGCACCTCCGCCGCAGTGAACAGCACCGGCCGCCGGTCCACCGGCAGCGGCCCGCCGCCCAGCGCCACCCGCTGCGCGCCCGAACGGTAGACGCCGGAGACGTACGCCGCCTTGAACCTCAGCATTTCGTCCGTGCCGAACTTCAGGAAGCCGGAACCCGGCACGTTCGGCAGCTCGTAGGCGTCGGGCACGCCCAGCGCCGCACGGGACTCCGCCGCCGAGAAGGTGCGCAGACCGATCCGGTACGACAGATACGTCTCCAGGCCGCGCAGCCGGCCCTCCTCCAGGCGCTGCGAGGCCAGCAGCAGATGCACGCCGAGCGAGCGGCCGATCCGGCCGATCTGCACGAACATCTCGATGAAGTCCGGCTTGGCGGTGAGCAGCTCGCTGAACTCGTCGATCAC
The DNA here is from genome assembly GCF_044763345.1 of Streptomyces sp. NPDC096132. Lineage (NCBI taxonomy): Bacteria > Bacillati > Actinomycetota > Actinomycetes > Kitasatosporales > Streptomycetaceae > Streptomyces > Streptomyces sp. NPDC096132. The sequence continues at coordinate 16,167 of NZ_JBIWGA010000017.1, read as the reverse complement.
CAGGACCAGCGAGGGGATCGGCTGGAGCGGGGCGCCGGCCGCCCGGGCCTTCTCGTAGTCGTGGATGTTGGCGTAGTTGCCCGCGTCCCGCAGCATCTCCTGACGTCGGTTCAGCTCGCCGCGGATGGAGTCGCCCATGCGGTCGACCAGGGTGAGGTCGTCGGCCAGGTTGGTGATGACGGCCGCCACATGCGGCATCTGCGCCATGCCGGCGAAGGTCGCGCCGCCCTTGAAGTCGGCGAGCACGAAGTTCAAGGTCTCGGAGGAGTGGGTGACCGCCAGGCCCAGCACCAGGGTGCGCAGGAGTTCCGACTTGCCGGAACCGGTCGCGCCGACGCACAGGCCGTGCGGGCCCATGCCCTCCTGCGCGGCCTCCTTGAGGTCCAGCATCACGGGGCGGCCGTCCTCTCCGACACCGATCGGCACCCGCAGCCGCTCCGCCAGCGACCGCGGCCGCCAGGTGCGCCGGGGGTCGACGGACGCCGCGTCACCGAGGTTGAGCAGGTCGGTGAACTCCAGGTTCGCCAGCAGCGGTTCGTCGTCGTCCCCGCCGGACGCCATCCGCAGCGGCGCCAGCTGCCGCGCGAGCACCTCCGCGGACTCGTACGACAGAGTGTCGGGCGTCCCCTCGTAGACACCGCCGTGCCCGGACTCCAGGTGCAGCGCGCCCGGCTGTACGACGATGTTGAGCTCGCCGCCCGCTCCGGTCAGCTCGCCTGGCACGATCTCCAGGACGGTGACGCCCTGCAGGCCCTCGGGGTTGGCCAGCAGGGAGTCCTGGGGGAGGGAGAGGCCGTCGAGGAGGACGACGATGTGCGGTTCGTCCGGCAGGGGAGCGGAGTTGGGGTGGAAGCGCGGCCGACCGGTGAGGCGGGAGGCGAGCAGGTTCTCCAGCTCGCGCGAGTCACTGCCGATCAGCCGGCGGCTGCCCGCGCCGTCCACGGCGTCCGACGCCTGCACGTGCGGCAGCCACTTGGCCCACTCCCAGTGCGGCAGTTCCTCTCGGCCCGCCGCGACCACGACGACGAGGTCCTCGGGCGAGTGCATCGCGGCCAGCGAACCGGCCAGGGCGCGGGCGGAGGACCGTACGGACACCGGTTCGCCGCTGACCGTCACCCAGTAGAAGGCGCGCAGGGAGACCGCCATCGGCAGGTCGTCCAGGGTGCCGTGCACGGCGAGGAAGCGCTGCAGGGCGCTTGCTGTCAGCGGCTCCAGCTGCTCGACGGGGCCGGTCTCCGGGGCGAGGAGAGGTGTGGCCAGCGACTGGGCGCCGAGGCCGATCCGGACCTGGGCGAAGTCCTCGTCGCCCGGCCGCCGTTCCCACACTCGGCTGCCCTCGGCGACCAGCGCCCACAGCTGCTCGGGGGAGGGGTGCAGGTAGTACTGCGCGTCCCGCTGCGTCTTCGCGGTCTCCAGCGTGGTGCGCCGGGTCTGCGCCAGATAGCTGAGGTAGTCACGGCGCAGATCCGCCAACTGCCCCTGGGAGCCGCGGCGGAAGCGGATCACCATCGCGACGGACATGGCCACCGTCGAGGCGATCATGACCATGCCCATGATCCTCATGAACGGCTGCCCGCTCGTGAAGAAGAAGACCACCGAGCCACCCATGCCGAGCGTCGGCAGGAGTTGCATCAGCACGCTCTCCTGGTTCCCCCGCGGCAGTTCCGGCGGGGGCTGTACGGCGATCTCGCCCGTGGGCACTTCGGACGGCAGCGACCTGGGCGGCCGCTTCACGACGATGTGGCTCACTGCTCACCAATTCCCTCAACGGCCCCGGGCAGTTCCGGAAAGTACCGTCCGCCACCCCGTGTCAGGCGGACGCAGGCCGCCGCGTGATCCTACTGACTTCTCGTGTGACGAGGGGGCGGTAGGGTGCCGGATGTTCGCGTGAGCACATACGACTTGGGCCCGGGACGCCGGAACATTCCGTGCGATTGGGAACGGTTCGGCGCTCCGCGGCCGCCCGACGGCGCCCGTCTCGTCGTCCGGCCGGACCCACGGGCCCGATCGGGCGCGAACCGGCGCAGCACTTTCACAGCACCGACACACGGCACACGCGAGCAGACGCGACAACCAGCACTGAGGGGGAGCAGAAGGTGAGCATCACGGCGTCCGCGGCAGCCACCGGGGGAGGGCACGGAACGGGAGCGCCCTCCGGACCGGGAACGGGACTGGGCTTCTGCCGGGTCACCATCGTCGCGCCCGACAGCAGGATCGACGTCGCCCTCCCCGACGACATCCCGGTCGTCGACATCTACCCAGAGATCCTCAGGCTCTCCCGGCAGAGCCCCGCCGAGGGCGCCCCGGTCGGCTACCACCTCGTACGCCGGGACGGCACCGTCCTCGACGGCTCCCGCTCGTTCACCGCCCAGCACATCCTCGACGGCGAACTCCTCACCCTGCGCCCCTTCTCGGAGTCGCTTCCCCCGGCCGTCCATGACGACGTGTCCGAGGCCGTCGCCGCCGCGGTCACCCGCGAACGCACCCTGTGGGGCGGCGAACTGACCCGGGCCGCGGGCCTCGTCGGCGGCGGCGTCCTGCCGGCCCTGCTCGCCTTCGTGGCCTGGACGGGCGACCCGCGCCACGACATGAACGCGCTGCCCGGCATCCTCGCCGCCGTCGCCGGCGTCCTCCTCGTCGCCCTCGCCTGTGTGCGGGCCCGCGTCTACGACGACCGCGCCTCGGCCGTCGCCCTGGGCCTCGGCGCCCTGCCGAACATCGGCGTGGCCGGCTCCGGCCTCCTCCCGCTCGCCGACGGCCAGGGCATCGGCAAGCTGCAGTTCCTCCTGGCCTGCGCGGCGGTACTGGTGGCCGCGGTCCTGCTCACCCTGTGCTCCCCGGCCGGCGACGGCCCGTTCGTCTCCTGTGTCGTCGCCTCGGGCGTCGCCCTGGCCGCCGTCTTCGCGGGGATCCTCGCGCACTGGACGCCCTCCGAGATCGCCGCCCTGTGCGCCCCCCTGGGCGTGGGCGCCCTCGCGTTCCTGCCAGGCCTGTCCATGCGGTTCGCCCGGCTGCCGATCGGCTACGACGCCCGGGACTCCGCCCCGCGCAGCGCGTACGGCGCCGACCCCGCCCCCCAGGAGCCGGTCGACGTCGAGCGCATCACCGCCCAGGCCCGCCGCGGCCACGAACTCCTGGTCGGCCTGGTCGGCGGCTGCGCGATCCTCGCCGTCGGCTCCTGCGCGGTCCTCGGCTTCTCCGACGACCTGTGGGCCCAACTGCTCGCCCTCGCGACCGGCGTCGCCCTGCTGATGCGCGCCCACCTCTTCCGCTACACCGCCCAGGTCGCCCCCGTCCTGGCCGCGGGCCTCGGCTCGCTGGTGCTGCTCGGCCTCGGCCTGGCGCTCAACCCGCCCGTTTCGGTGTTCCACGACGCCCTGACCGGCGACCGCAGCGGCCTGGACCTCCGCACGATCTGGCTGGTCGCGGCGATCGCGGCCGCGGCCGCGATCGTCACCGCGATCGGCCTGATCGCCTCACGCGGCGGGCTCACCCCGTTCTGGGGCCGGTTCATGGAGATCGCCGAGGGCTTCGTCCTGCTGACCCTGCTCCCGCTGGCGCTGGCGGTCTTCGACGTGTACGCCACCGCCCGGTCCATGACGAGCTGAGCTCAGCGAAGGGAAAGGAACAGCGAGCGTGAGCTTCGGCCCACCCCCGTCCGTCTTCACCCAGTCCACCCTCGCCGCCGAGGCCGACCGCGCCAGACGCCGCCGGAAGCTGCTGGTGTGGCCGTCGGCCGGCGCCCTCGTCGTGGCGCTCGTCGTCGCAGGCCTCCTCCTCCGGGGCGGCGACGACGCCGGCACCGGAGCCAAGAGGGGAACCACCGCCGCGCAGGGCCGCCTCGACGTCCGGGAGACCGTCGAGAAACGGCCCGCGAGCACCGTCGGCACCCGCGCCTTCCGCTTCTCCCTGGACGACATGAGCCCCGGCGAGCACTACGAGATGCCCGGCATGTGGGCCACCGACAAGATCCTCGCCAAGGGCATCAACAAGACCGTCGCCGGCCTAGCCATCGGCACCGACGCCGCACCCGGCGACGAGCGGTGGAAGCTCACCCTCGACGGCCCCATCTGCGGCTACACCCGCCATGTGACCGGCGACCACCGCACCGCCGTCCTGTACCGGGCCAGTTCCGACGAGGGCGCGTTCTGCGACCACGTCGCCTACTTCGACCTCGACGACGGCCGCGAGATCTGGTCCCACGACTTCCCGGTGTACGGCCTCGGCGCAGCCCCGAAGAAGCCGAGCAGCGGCAGCTACCAGGACCCCCCGAGCGTGACCCTCACCCATGACACGGTCGCCGTCACCTGGGGCGGGGGCACGCTCGCGTACGACATGGACCACGGCAGGCAGCGGTGGAGCGTCAAGGCGACCGCCCCCTGCCATGACGCGGGCGCCGCCGGCGGAGGCGCGCTGCTCGTACGCCAGAAGTGCTGGAGCGACGACAAGGACCTCCCCGTCGACTCCTACGAGTACGCCACCTACAAGGTCCGCAAGCTGGACCCGGACACCGGCCGCGTCCTGTGGACCTACTCCGCCGCCAAGGGCGTCCGCGAGGTCGACATCCCCTCCGCCGAACCGGCGCTCATCGCCGTCTCCGCGGGCGACATCGGCATCACCGAACTGCTGTCCCTCGACGACAAGGGCAAGAACCGCGCCACGATCCGCCTGCAGAACGGCACCTACGTCGGCGAGTGCTCGTACGGCGACTACCTCGTCGTCGACGACTGCCCGACCATCGCCGTCGGCGACGGCCAGGTCTTCCTGCGGAGCAAGGAGATGACCGACAAGGCCGACAAGAGCATCTCCAACTGGGTCATCGGCTTCGACCTGGCGACCGGGAACAGCACCAGGAAGTTCGACGCCGGACCCAATTCCCTGCTCTACCCGGTACGGATGAGCGGCGACCGCCTCCTCGCGCTGCGGGACAGCGACGACCACATCACGCCCACCGGGCTGGTCAGTCTGGATCCCGCGAGCGGCGAGGAGACCCCGTACTTCTACTTCAACCTGCCGGCCGAGGCGGAGTTGATGGACATGACGGAGTACAACGACATCCTCGTCCAGGACGGCCGCCTCTTCTTCGGCCGGAAGGCGGTCGACGGCCCCGCCAAGACCGATCCGCAGTGGGTGTATCTGGTCCTCGGCATCGAGAGCGACGCCCACAGGAGTTCGTGACGCCCGAGGAGCGGCGGCCGGCGCCGACGGGCTACCGTGCCGCCCGCTCCTCGTCGTGCGCCGCCGGCTCCAGATCGAACTCCCCGTCCCGCGCCCCGAGCACGAACGCCCGCCATTCCCCCTCCGTGTAGCGCAGCACGGTGTCCGGGTCGAGCGAGGACCGCATCGCCACCGCCCCGCCGGGCAGGTCCGCGATCTCGACGCGCTCCTCGTGCTCCTCCGTACCGGGAGCGCACTTCCACTCGACGCCGGAGATGTCGAGCGCGTACAGCTCGTCCCGCTCGCGCTCCTTGCGCGCCTTCATCTCCGCTTCCGTCTCCGCCATGCCGCAGCGTCCCCTTCCCGACGTGCCGACTGCCCGAGGTGCCGACTGCCCGGCTCGTCGCATTGCCGACCTTCGCTCCGTCCACGATCCGAGCGTCACCCTAGTGGTCCGCTTTCCGCGGCGGCGAGGATTCGGATACCGGGGAGAAGACGCCTGCCACCTCCTGGTACCCTGTCCATCGGCCGTTTGTGTACGCACCCCCGGAGCCTGACCCAGGCCCTGGAGGCCGCGCCCAGCGGATCCCCGCCTCCCGAGTAACGGAAGCTCCCCCGAGACACAGACCGGGGGCACTCGGTGGCCACTCAAAGACTACGAGGAGTACGCGTGTCGCTCGACGCCGCTACGAAGAAGCAGATCATCGCCGAGTTCGGCCAGAAGGAGGGCGACACCGGCTCCCCCGAGGTCCAGGTCGCCATGCTCTCGCGTCGGATCTCCGACCTGACCGAGCACCTCAAGACCCACAAGCACGACCACCACTCCCGCCGTGGTCTGCTGATCCTCGTCGGCCAGCGCCGCCGCCTGCTGCAGTACCTGGCCAAGAAGGACATCCAGCGCTTCCGTACGCTGGTCGACCGCCTCGGCATCCGCCGCGGTGCGGCCGGCGCCAAGTAAGACGCCAGGGAGGGGAGCGGTTCCCGTTCGAAGGGGGCCGCTCCCTTTTGCTGTACGTACGGAAAGGTGCGGACTGTCACCGCCCCTTTGTAGTGTGGTAGCACAACGCAAGACGCACGACACAGAGTGATGACACGTACTCACTACGGGTAGGGCGTCATCACCCACCGAACGAGGAGACGCGCACCCAGCCGCCGCCGGTCCTCGGTAGTGGCCCCCGGGGGAAGCGAGCCCCGGGTGCTTCGATCGAAGACCGGCCCGCACAGCACGGAGCGCTTCTCCGCCACCGTCCCCCTGCCACACGGGCAGCCAGGGGACAAAAGACGACAAGTAACGGAGAAAACGCTAGTGGAGAACGAGACCCACTACGCCGAGGCCGTCATCGACAACGGCGCCTTCGGCACCCGCACCATCCGCTTCGAGACGGGCCGCCTGGCCCGCCAGGCCGCCGGCTCCGCCGTCGCCTACCTGGACGACGACACCATGGTGCTGTCGGCCACCACCGCCTCCAAGAACCCCAAGGACCAGCTCGACTTCTTCCCCCTGACGGTGGACGTCGAGGAGCGGATGTACGCCGCCGGCAAGATCCCCGGCAGCTTCTTCCGCCGTGAGGGCCGTCCCTCCGAGGACGCCATCCTCACCTGCCGCCTGATCGACCGCCCGCTGCGCCCGTCCTTCAAGAAGGGCCTGCGCAACGAGATCCAGGTCGTCGCCACGATCATGGCCCTCAACCCCGACCACCTGTACGACGTCGTGGCGATCAACGCCGCGTCCGCGTCCACGCAGCTGGCCGGTCTGCCCTTCTCCGGCCCGATCGGCGGCGTCCGCGTCGCGCTGATCAACGGCCAGTGGGTCGCCTTCCCGACGCACACCGAGCTCGAGGACGCCGTCTTCGACATGGTCGTCGCGGGCCGCGTCCTGGAGGACGGCGACGTCGCGATCATGATGGTCGAGGCCGAGGCCACCGAGAAGACCATCCAGCTGGTCCAGGGCGGCGCCGAGGCGCCGACCGAGGAGGTCGTCGCCTCCGGTCTGGACGCCGCGAAGCCCTTCATCAAGGTGCTCTGCAAGGCCCAGGCCGACCTCGCCGCCAAGGCCGCGAAGCCGACCGGCGAGTTCCCGGTCTTCCTCGACTACCAGGACGACGTCCTGGAGGCGCTGTCCGCCGCCGTCCGCCCGGAGCTCACCTCCGCGCTGACCATCGCGGGCAAGCAGGAGCGCGAGGCCGAGCTGGACCGCGTCAAGGCGCTCGCCGCCGAGAAGCTCCTGCCGGAGTTCGAGGGCCGTGAGAAGGAGATCTCCGCCGCGTACCGCTCCCTGACCAAGCAGCTCGTCCGCGAGCGCGTGATCAAGGAGAAGAAGCGCATCGACGGCCGCGGCGTGACGGACATCCGTACGCTCGCCGCCGAGGTCGAGGCCATCCCGCGGGTCCACGGTTCGGCCCTGTTCGAGCGTGGCGAGACCCAGATCCTGGGCGTCACCACCCTCAACATGCTCCGCATGGAGCAGCAGCTGGACACCCTCTCCCCGGTGACCCGCAAGCGCTACATGCACAACTACAACTTCCCGCCGTACTCCGTCGGCGAGACCGGCCGCGTGGGCTCCCCCAAGCGCCGCGAGATCGGCCACGGCGCCCTCGCCGAGCGCGCCATCGTGCCGGTCCTGCCGACGCGCGAGGAGTTCCCCTACGCGATCCGCCAGGTGTCCGAGGCCCTCGGCTCCAACGGCTCGACGTCCATGGGCTCGGTCTGCGCCTCCACCATGTCGCTGCTGAACGCCGGTGTGCCCCTGAAGGCCCCCGTCGCCGGTATCGCCATGGGCCTGATCTCCCAGGAGATCAACGGCGAGACGCACTACGTCGCCCTCACCGACATCCTCGGTGCGGAGGACGCCTTCGGCGACATGGACTTCAAGGTCGCCGGCACCAAGGAGTTCGTCACCGCCCTCCAGCTCGACACCAAGCTGGACGGCATCCCGGCCTCCGTCCTGGCCGCCGCCCTCAAGCAGGCCCGTGACGCCCGCCTCCACATCCTCGACGTGATGATGGAAGCGATCGACACGCCGGACGAGATGTCCCCCAACGCCCCGCGGATCATCACCGTCAAGATCCCCGTGGACAAGATCGGCGAGGTCATCGGCCCGAAGGGCAAGATGATCAACCAGATCCAGGAGGACACCGGCGCCGAGATCACGATCGAGGACGACGGCACCATCTACATCGGTGCCGCCGACGGCCCGGCCGCCGAGGCCGCCCGCGCCACGATCAACGGCATCGCCAACCCGACGATGCCCGAGGTCGGCGAGCGCTACCTGGGTACGGTCGTCAAGACCACCACCTTCGGCGCGTTCGTCTCCCTGCTCCCCGGCAAGGACGGTCTGCTGCACATCTCGCAGATCCGCAAGCTGGCCGGCGGCAAGCGCGTGGAGAACGTCGAGGACGTCGTCGGCGTGGGCCAGAAGGTCCAGGTCGAGATCGCCGAGATCGACTCCCGCGGCAAGCTCTCCCTGATCCCCGTGATCGAGGGCGAGGAAGGCTCGGACGAGCAGAAGGACGACACCGACAAGTGACGTCGAGTAGCTCCAAGGCGACGGCCCGCACCTCTTCGGAGGCGCGGGCCGTCGCCCGTACCCAAACCCTGATCAAGGGCGAGAACGGCATCGGCACGGTCCGCAAGACCACCCTCCCCGGCGGCCTGCGCATCGTCACCGAAACCCTCCCCTCGGTCCGCTCCGCGACCTTCGGGATCTGGGCCCACGTCGGCTCCCGCGACGAGACCCCCTCGCTGAACGGCGCCACGCACTACCTGGAGCACCTGCTCTTCAAGGGCACGACCCGGCGCAGCGCGCTGGACATCTCCTCCGCCATCGACGCCGTCGGCGGCGAGATGAACGCGTTCACGGCGAAGGAGTACACGTGCTACTACGCGCGCGTGCTCGACACCGACCTGCCGCTCGCCATAGACGTCGTCTGCGACATGCTGACCGGCTCCCTCATCCTCGAGGAGGACGTCAACGTCGAGCGCGGCGCGATCCTCGAAGAGATCGCCATGACCGAGGACGACCCCGGCGACTGTGTGCACGACCTGTTCGCGCACACCATGTTCGGCGACAACGCCCTCGGCCGCCCGGTCCTCGGCACCGTCGACACGGTCAACGCCCTCACCGCCGACCGCATCCGCCGCTTCTACAAGAAGCACTACGACCCGACGCACCTGGTCGTGGCGGCCGCCGGCAACATCGACCACAACAAGGTCGTACGCCAGGTCCGCGCGGCCTTCGAGAAGGCGGGCGCGTTCAAGAACCCGGGCGCCGACCCGATCGCCCCGCGCGACGGCCGACGCACCCTCCGCACCGCGGGCCGGGTCGAACTGCTCGGCCGCAAGACCGAGCAGGCGCACGTCGTCCTCGGCATGCCCGGCCTGTCCCGCACCGACGACCGCCGCTGGGCGCTCGGCGTGCTGAACACCGCCCTCGGCGGCGGCATGTCCTCCCGCCTCTTCCAGGAGGTCCGCGAAAAGCGCGGCCTGGCCTACAGCGTGTACTCCTACACCTCCGGCTTCGCCGACTGCGGCCTCTTCGGCGTCTACGCCGGCTGCCGGCCGTCGCAGGTCCACGACGTGCTGAAGATCTGCCGCGACGAGCTCGACCACGTCGCCGGACACGGGCTGTCCGACGACGAGATAGAGCGTGCCATCGGCCAGCTCAGGGGCTCCACGGTGCTCGGCCTGGAGGACACCGGTGCGCTCATGAACCGCATCGGCAAGAGTGAGCTGTGCTGGGGCGAGCAGATGTCCGTCGACGACATGCTGACCCGGATAGCGGCGGTCACCCCGGACGAGGTCCGTTCGGTGGCCCGCGACATCCTGGGACAGCGCCCGTCGCTGTCGGTCATCGGCCCGCTCAAGGACAAGCAGGCCTCCCGGCTGCACGACGCCGTCGCCTAATCCACTCCCGTAAGGAAGCACAACAGATGAGCAAGCTGCGCGTGGCGGTCCTCGGCGCCAAGGGCCGGATCGGCTCCGAGGCGGTACGGGCGGTCGAGGCCGCCGAGGACCTGGAGCTGGTGGCCGCCCTGAGCCGGGGCGACAAGCTGGAGACGCTGGCGGAGACCGGCGCCCAGGTCGCCGTGGAACTCACCACGCCCGCCTCCGTCATGGACAACCTCGAGTACTGCGTCGGACACGGCATCCACGCCGTCGTCGGCACGACGGGCTGGACCGACGAGCGCCTCGCGCAGCTGAAGGGCTGGCTGGCCGCCTCCCCGCGGACAGGCGTCCTCATCGCGCCGAACTTCTCCATCGGCGCGGTCCTGACCATGAAGTTCGCGCAGATCGCCGCGCCGTACTTCGAGTCCGTCGAGGTCGTCGAACTGCACCACCCGAAGAAGGTCGACGCCCCCTCCGGCACCGCCACGCGCACCGCCCAGCTCATCGCCGAGGCCCGCCGCGCGGCCGGCACCGCCCCGGCGCCGGACGCCACCGAGACGGCCCTGGACGGCGCGCGCGGCGCGAGCGTCGACGGAATCCCCGTCCACGCCGTCCGGCTGCGCGGTCTGCTGGCCCACCAGGAGGTCCTGCTGGGCGGCGAGGGCGAGACCCTGACCGTCCGCCACGACTCCCTGCACCACAGCAGCTTCATGCCGGGCATCCTGCTCGGCGCCCGCCGGGTGGTGACGACTCCGGGCCTCACCTTCGGCCTGGAGCACTTCCTGGACCTGAACTAGAGATCCGCCCCGACATGCGCGCGAAGCTCTCCTACGCCCTCACGGCCGCCGTCCTGGTCTTCTACTTCGTCCTGGTCGGCAGCCGTGGCGTCATGCTCATACAGTCCGGCACGGTCATCACCGTCACCTTCGGGATCTCGGTGCTGATCCTGCCGGTCATCGGCGTCTGGTTCCTGTGGAAGAACACCCAGTTCGTCCGCCGAGCCAACGCCCTCGCCGCGGAACTCGACGCCGAGGGCGGCCTGCCCGTCGACGAGCTCAAGCGCACCCCCGCCGGCCGGATCGACCGCGACTCGGCCGACGAGGTCTTCGCCCAGCGCAAGGCCGAGACCGAGGCTGCCCCCGACGACTGGCGCACCTGGTTCCGGCTGGCGGTCGCCTACCACGACGCCCGCGACACCCCGCGCGCCCGCAAGGCGATGCAGCGAGCGATCAGTCTCCACGACGGCAGGCGGATCGGGGCCGCCTGAGCCCCGCGAGCACATCGTCGCCGTACGCCGAAGGGGCCGGCCCGCACCCGATGCGGACCGGCCCCTTCGGCGTACGACGGTGTCAGACGGGCCGGTTCTCCGCGGCCCACGCCTCCACCGCGTCCGCGGCCCGGTCGAAGCCCTCGGCCCGCCCCAGGAAGTCCGCACCGTGCGTCGTCATCAGCACCGCGGCCTCCTCCGTCGCCCGGTCACGCCGTACGACGACCAGCGCCTGCCCCTGGAGGGTCCGCGGCAGCCCCAGCCAGCGCACGGGCTGCTGCACGGTCCGCACGGCCGCGACCCGGTCCCACGGCACCGTCCGTGTGAGGAGGAACCGCACCTGCCGCAGCCCGCGCGAGCTCACCCACACGCCCATGCGCAGCAGCCGCAGCGCAGCCGCGATCACCAGCAGTGAGATCCCCAGGATCACTCCGGCCTCGGAGGCCGAGGCGGTGAGCGCGATCACGACCGCCGCGAGCAGCACGTACGAGGCGAGCAGCAGCGCCAGCGCGGCCGTCGCGACCCGCCAGGGACCGGGCCGGTAGGGGCGCCGCCAGTGCTCACGGTCCTCGAAGGGCAGCGCGACATCGTCCGCCGCCTCGAAGGGGCGGTCGGCCGTCAGGAAGGGCAGGGGCACGGCTGGTCCTCACTCGTCCATGCGTGGGCTGTGCCCGGTGAGGCTACCGCGTCAGGGTCCCTGAGAGGCCTGCGGCTGCTGTGACGGCTGTGACTGTTGCGCCGGAGAGGAGTGGTCCACGGTCGGCGCCGGCCTCCCCGACGACCGGGGGTCACCGTCCGCGCCCCGTAGAGTGGGCGCCGCCCGCAGAAGTGATGGAAGGGACCCTCCGACCCGTGACAGACACCCCCGCCGCCGCCCTCACGCCCAGCTTCCGGAGCGACGTCACCGTCGAGCTGGTCAAGCACAGCGCGTCCGACTCCGACGTGCTGTGGGCCGCCCGTGTCTCCACCGCCGGCGAGCAGTCCCTGGACGAGCTGAAGAAGGACCCCGAGCGCTCCAAGGGCCTGATCAACTACCTGATGCGGGACCGGCACGGCAGCCCCTTCGAGCACAACTCGATGACCTTCTTCATCAGCGCCCCGATCTTCGTGTTCCGCGAGTTCATGCGGCACCGCGTGGGCTGGTCCTACAACGAGGAGTCGGGCCGCTACCGGGAGCTGGAGCCGGTGTTCTACGTCCCGGGCACCTCCCGCAAGCTCGTGCAGCAGGGCCGCCCGGGCAAGTACGTCTTCGTCGAGGGCACCCCCGAGCAGCACGAGTTCGTCGGCAAGGCCATGGAGGACTCCTACCGGCAGGCGTACGAGGCCTACCAGGAGATGCTGGCCCAGGGCGTCGCCCGCGAGGTCGCCCGCTCGGTCCTGCCGGTCGGCCTCTTCTCCTCGATGTACGCCACCTGCAACGCCCGCTCGCTGATGCACTTCCTCGGCCTGCGCACCCAGCACGAGCTGGCCAAGGTGCCGTCCTTCCCGCAGCGGGAGATCGAGATGGTCGGCGAGAAGATGGAGGCCGAGTGGGCGAAGCTCATGCCGCTCACGTACGCCGCTTTCAACGCCAATGGCCGTGTCGCTCCGTAACGAAGGAACGGTCGTGTCGCCCCCGGGGCGAAGGCCTGTTCTCCCTTCCGGCACACATGTACGGTCATCCGCGCGAAGTGTCCGTATTGCGGCATTTGGAGAAGTTCATCTAGCCTGATCAAACGGACCCGGTACTGCTTGAACCCCCGAGCAGGCAGTACCGGGATCCGCATTTGTCGTGACTTTTCGTAACCCCCCGAGGGCAGACCACACGGGGAGCAACGAGTAGCGTGTAACCCATGGCTCCGACCTCCACTCCGCAGACCCCCTTCGGGCGGGTCCTCACCGCCATGGTCACGCCCTTCACGGCGGACGGCGCACTCGACCTCGACGGCGCTCAGCGGCTCGCCACCCACCTGGTGGACGCAGGCAACGACGGCCTGATCATCAACGGCACCACCGGCGAGTCCCCCACCACCAGCGACGCGGAGAAATCGGACCTCGTACGAGCCGTCCTGGAGGCCGTCGGCGACCGGGCCCACATCGTGGCCGGTGTCGGCACCAACGACACCCACCACAGCATCGAACTGGCCAAGGCCGCCGAACAGACCGGCGCACACGGCCTCCTGGTCGTCACCCCGTACTACAACAAGCCCCCTCAGGAGGGCCTGTACCGCCACTTCACGGCGGTCGCCGACGCCACCGAGCTGCCGGTCATGCTCTACGACATCCCCGGCCGCAGCGGCGTCCCGATCAGCACCGAGACGCTCGTCCGCCTCGCCGAGCACCCGCGGATCGTCGCCAACAAGGACGCCAAGGGCGACCTGGGCCGCGCGAGCTGGGCCATCGCGCGCTCCCGCCTCGCCTGGTACTCGGGCGACGACATGCTGAACCTGCCGCTGCTCTCCGTGGGCGCGGTCGGCTTCGTCTCGGTCGTCGGCCACGTCGTCACCCCGGACCTGAGGGCCCTCGTCGACGCCTTCGTCGCCGGAGACGTCCAGAAGGCCACCGAGATCCACCAGAAGCTGCTCCCGGTCTACACGGGTATGTTCCGCACCCAGGGCGTCATGACCACCAAGGCCGCTCTGGCCCTCCAGGGCCTGCCCGCGGGCCCGCTGCGCTCGCCCATGGTCGAGTGCTCGCCGGAAGAGATCGAGCAGCTCAAGATCGATCTTGCCGCGGGCGGGGTACAGCTCTGACAACGGACTTCACAACTGAATAAGCAGGACACCGGTGCCTGCGATCCACAACGACAACTGCTTCTGCACGAACGTCACGCGCGCCACGTGCCCTACCGGTACGTGGCGCGCGTGTTTGAGGAGAGTCTTTTGAGTCATCCGCATCCCGAACTGAGCCCGCCCCCGCCGCTCCCCGAGGGCGGCCTGCGGGTCACCCCACTCGGCGGTCTCGGCGAGATCGGCCGGAACATGACGGTCTTCGAGTACGGCGGCCGTCTCCTGATCGTCGACTGCGGAGTGCTCTTCCCCGAGGAGGAGCAGCCCGGAATCGACCTGATCCTGCCGGACTTCTCGTCCATCCGTGACCGTCTGGACGCCATCGAGGGCATCGTCCTGACCCACGGCCACGAGGACCACATCGGAGCCGTCCCCTACCTCCTGCGCGAGAAGCCGGACATCCCGCTGATCGGCTCCAAGCTGACCCTCGCCCTCATCGAGGCCAAGCTCCAGGAGCACCGCATCCGCCCGTACACCCTCGAGGTGGCGGAGGGGAACCGCGAGCGCATCGGCCCCTTCGACTGCGAGTTCATCGCCGTCAACCACTCCATCCCGGACGCCCTCGCCGTCGCGATCCGCACCCCCGCCGGCATGGTGGTCCACACGGGTGACTTCAAGATGGACCAGCTGCCGCTGGACAACCGTCTGACGGATCTACACGCGTTCGCACGGCTGAGCGAGGAAGGCATCGACCTCCTCCTCACCGACTCCACCAACGCCGAGGTCCCCGGCTTCACCCCGCACGAGCGGGACATCTCCAACGTCCTGCGCACGGTCTTCGCGGGCGCCCGCAAGCGGATCATCGTGGCCAGCTTCGCCAGCCACGTCCACCGCATCCAGCAGATCCTGGACGCCGCCCACGAGTACGGCCGCCGGGTCGCCTTCGTCGGCCGCTCCATGGTCCGCAACATGGGCATCGCACGGGACCTGGGCTACCTGAAGGTCCCGCCGGGCCTGGTGGTGGACGTCAAGACGCTCGACGACCTGCCGGACCACGAGGTGGTCCTGGTCTGTACGGGCTCCCAGGGCGAACCGATGGCCGCCCTGTCCCGCATGGCCAACCGCGACCACCAGATCCGTATCGTCCCCGGCGACACGGTGATCCTGGCCTCGTCCCTCATCCCCGGCAACGAGAACGCGGTCTACCGCGTGATCAACGGCCTGACCCGCTGGGGCGCGAACGTCGTCCACAAGGGCAACGCCAAGGTCCATGTCTCCGGCCACGCCTCGGCGGGCGAGCTGCTGTACTTCTACAACATCTGCCGCCCGAAGAACCTGATGCCGGTTCACGGCGAATGGCGCCACCTGCGCGCCAACGCCGAGCTGGGCGCCATGACGGGCGTCCCGCACGACCGCATCGTCATCGCCGAGGACGGCGTCGCCGTCGACCTCGTCGAGGGCAAGGCCAAGATCTCCGGCAAGGTCCAGGCGGGTTACGTCTACGTCGACGGCCTCTCCGTCGGCGACGTCGGCGAGCCGGCGCTGAAGGACCGGAAGATCCTCGGCGACGAGGGCATCATCTCGGTCTTCGTGGTCGTGGACTCCTCCACCGGCAAGATCACCGGCGGCCCGCACATCCAGGCCCGCGGCTCGGGCATCGAGGACTCCGCCTTCGGGGACGTCATCCCGAAGATCACCGAGGTCCTGGAGCGCTCCGCCCAGGACGGCGTGGTCGAACCCCACCAGCTGCAGCAGCTCATCCGCCGCACCCTGGGCAAGTGGGTCTCCGACAACTATCGCCGCAGGCCGATGATCCTCCCGGTCGTGGTGGAGGTCTGAGCGACGAACGACCTCTCGTACGCCCCTCGTACGGGTGAACCTGGAGCGGGCCGTCTCGATTTGCATCGAGGCGGCCCGCTCCAGTACGTTTACGGCTCCGCCTGAACGGGAACCCGGTACGCCTCGTGCACCGGGACCAGTCCCGGGAGGGGCCGGGAAAACCGACTCAGAACTTCTGATAAAGTCGGAACCGCCGGAAAGGAAACCGCGAAACAAAAGCGGGAACCTGGAAAGCACCGAGGAAATCGGATCGAGAAAAGATCTGATAGAGTCGGAAACGCAAGACCGAAGGGAAGCGCCCGGAGGAAAGCC
>NZ_JBIWGA010000016.1:130954-253105 GCF_044763345.1 Streptomyces sp. NPDC096132 | reverse complement strand
CCGTCCTGGCCGCCCCCCCCCCCCCCCCCGGGGGGGGGCCCCGGGGGTTCCCGGGTGGGCCAAACGGGGCCGCCCGCCCCCCCGGGGGGGGCGGCCCGACGATCGTGCTGGAGGAGGGTCAGGGCAATGCGAGGACGCTGCGGAGCACCTGACGCAGCGTCGACTGGGCGTCCGAGGACGGTCCTGGCGAGCGCCAGGCGACGAATCCGTCCGGCCGGACGAGCACGGCGCCACCGGGGCCGATGCCGTGGGCCGTGCGCCAGTCCGCGCCGTCCTCGGGCATCAGATCGGCGTCGTCGGCGCCCACCCGGTACGGGACCAGCGGGATCGACTCCCGGTCCGCGAGGCGGGCGGCGGCCTCGTGCCAGGCGCCCGGCTCACCGGCGTCGTCGCCGCCGTCGCTCAGCAGGATCAGGTCGCGCTCGTACAGGTCCAGCGTGGAGATCCGCTCGCCCCGGCGCCGTACCCACAGGTGGGGCGCCCTGCTGCCGGGCTCCCCGTCCAGGGAGAGGCCCTCGGGGACGACCGGGGTCGCCGGGTCGGCGCCGACGACGGCGCCCTGCGGATAGCGGTAGCCCAGTGCCACGTTGAGGATGCCGCGCTGCGGTCCGCCGCCGCCGGCGCCGGGTGGCGGCGTGAAGCCGGGGTGACTGTGCTCGGCCGACCGGGCGGCCGAGCGGGCGCTGGTCGCCTCCGCCACGGGGCGGCGCTCGGCGTCATAGGTGTCCAGCAACCCGTCGCCGGCCCAGCCGCCGAGCACGGCGGCCAGCTTCCAGGCGAGGTTGTGGGCGTCCTGGATACCGGTGTTGGAGCCGAAGGCACCGGTGGGGGACATCTCGTGCGCCGAGTCGCCGGCCAGGAAGATCCGTCCCGACCGGTAGGCGCGGGTCACCCGCTGGGCGGCGTGCCAGGGCGCCTTGCCGGTGATCTCCACGTCCAGGTCGGGGACCCCGACCGCCCGGCGGATGTGGTCGATGCAGCGTTCGTCGGTGAACTCCTCCATCGTCTCGCCGTGTTCGGGGTGCCAGGGGGCGTGGAAGACCCAGTTCTCGCGGTTGTCCACCGGCAGCAGCGCACCGTCGGCGTCCGGATTCGTCAGGTAGCAGACGATGAAGTGGCGGTCGCCCACCACCTCGGCCAGACGGCGCGAGCGGAACGTCAGGCTGACGTTGTGGAACAGGTCACCGGGGCCGCTCTGCCCGATGCCGAGCTGCTCCCGCACAGGGCTGCGCGGGCCGTCGGCGGCGACCAGGTAGTCCGCGCGGATGGTGGTGTGCTCGCCCGTCTCACGGCTCTTGACCAGCGCGGTGACCCCGTCGGCGTCGGCGTCGAACGACACCAGTTCGCTGTTGAACCGCAGATCACCGCCGAGCCGCACGGCCTGGTCGAGCAGCACCGGCTCCAGGTCGTTCTGGCTGCACAGGCACCAGGCGCTCGGGCTGAACCGGGCCAGCCCGCCGCCCGGGTCGATGTCCCGGAACAGCCACTCGCCCGCGTCGCCGACCAGGGTGGGCGTCTGCAGGATGCCGTGGTTGTCGGCCAGCGTGGCCGCGGCCTCGTGGATCGCCGGTTCGGCGCCGGCCACCCGGAACAGCTCCATCGTGCGGACGTTGTTGCCGCGGCCGCGCGGGTGGATGGAGGTGCCGGCGTGGCGCTCCACCAGTGTGTGCCGCACCCCCAGCCGCCCCAGGAACAGGGATGTCGACAGTCCCACCAGGGAACCGCCGACGATCAGGACCGGGACCTTGTGGATCGTCCCACCGGTTCGACCGGCAGTTTTGTTCGTCATTCGTTCATCACTCGCCTCCAGGCGTCATGTCCGTCGACTCGACCGGAACGGGGCCGCGATCTTCATGCATTGCCCCGCACGGCGGACACCGCCTCGGGCCGCACCCGCTTCACCCGCTTGAGCCACCCGATTCACCGTGCTGACGCCCTCGGCGGTGCACGGGTGACGCCCGCAGGCGCCACCCGTGACGGACCGTCGCCCGTTCAGCCCTCGATACGGTGCGTGGTCCAGAACGACGTCAGGTCCGTGGTCGTGGCGGCCTGCGCGGCCGCCTTGAACTCGGCCGTGGTGGAGACGCCGTACCAGTGCGCGGTGGCGTAGTCCTTCAGCAGCTTGGCCATCGCCGTGTCGCCGATCAGCCGCCGCAGGTCGTGCAGGGCGCACTTGCCGTAGCCGTAGACGACGGTGGAGTACCGGGAGGAGTGGGTGTCCCAGTAGGCCATCGAGTTGGTGATCTTCTCGGCCGAGGACGCCCACGAGACGCTGCTCCAGCAACTGGCGCCGGTCTTGCCGAGCGCCAGGTCGGTGGCGTAGTCGGTGAACGACTCGTCCAGCCAGGGGCTGTTGTACTCGTCGTCGCCGACGATGCCGTACCACCACTGGTGGCCGATCTCATGGGTGAGCGCCGTCGTGCTCACCAGGTCCAGGACGAACCCCGGGTACTCCATGCCGCCGAACCAGAAGTTGTTGTCGATGACAGCGTCCAGCTCGCCGTACGGGTAGGCGCCGAAGCGGGCGGCGTGGGCGTCGACGGCGGTCTTCGCGGTGCTGAGCATCGACTGGGCGTTGGCGGAGCTGATGCCGGAGACGGAGTAGACGTTGATGGGCGTCCCGGCCGTCGACGTACCGGAGATCTTGCTGAAGGGTCCTGCCGCCCAGGCGAAGTCCCGGACCCGGGTGGCGGTGGCGGTGGTGACGGTACGTCCGCTGGAGCCGGCGGCGTCGACGGAGGTGCCGGTGGCCGGGACCAGCAGCGTGGTCGGATGGTCGAGGGTCACCTTGAAGTCGGCGGCCAGGGAGTAGAAGGACTCGCCGTTGTTGGTGTACGGGTCGAGGTGCCAGCCCGCCCCGTCCTTGACCGCGAGCACCGGCAGGGCGTTGCCGATGAAGCTGAAGGAGCCGTCGTAGCCGAACCGGTCAGCGCCGCTGGGCACGGAGATGCCCAGGTCGAAGCCGATGGTCGCGCTCTGGCCCTGGGCGAGCGGCGTGGGCAGGGTGATCGGCAGGGCGGTGCAGGAGACCGCGAGGGCGCCCGCCGTACCGCCGGTGACGTTGGTGACCGTGATCGGCGGCGCGGAGCAGGTGCCGTGGTAGTTGTCCCACAGCCGCAGGTACACCTCGCTCAGCGGGGTGGCGGAGGCGTTGGTGAAGGTCGCGCTCTCGTGCCCGGTCCACACCGTGCCGGCGGTGTTGCTGGTGAGACTGACGGTGTACGCCGGTGAGGCCGGCGTCCGGGTCGAGTCGGCGGGCGGGGTCGTGCTGTCGGCGGTGTTCAGGGCGATGTCGTCGAGGACGAAGCTGGACTGGAGGCTGGAGTCCTCGGTGCCGGTGAAGGCGAGGGTGACGGTCTGTCCGGCGAACGCCGAGACGTCGAACGACTTCTGGACGTACCCGGTGTTCTTGTCGAGGTTCGAGTACGTGGCGAGGGTCGTCGAGCCGATCTTCGCGGTGAGCTTGTCGTACGCCGTGGACGAGGTCGTCTCGGCGGTGTCGATGTGCAGCCAGAAGGTGAGGGTGGCGCTGCCGCAGCCGGACGGGACCGTGACGCTCTGCGAGAGCGTGTCGGTGTGGGTGCCGCCGGTGCCGTCCAGCCAGGCGTAGTAGCCGCCGGCGTGCGCGCTCTGCCCGGTGCGGTTGGTGACGACGGTGGTCGACGACTGGGTCCAGGAGGTGGCACCGCTCTCGAAGCCGCCGTTGGCGACGACCTGGGTCGGTGTGCAGGCCTCGGCCGCCTCGGGGGCGGCGGACGCCGGGGTCGCGGGCAGGCAGAGGGCGGCCACCGCGGCGAGAGCGAGCGCGCTCGTGGCGAGGGCCTTGCGGGGGGTGGGTCTCACACGTGGCTCCTTTTTGGGGTGTGCGACAGGAAGAGCGGCGGTGTGCGACGGGTGGGGGAAGCCTGACAGATTTGACAAGTCCATGCCACAACGACAAGGCAAAGGAATCTCACAGAAAGCGACCGCTCCACCGTCGGGGCCGACGAATCTCACATCCCCGAAGGCCCCGCTCACACCCGCCCCGCCCCCGCTGTGCGTCACCCTTAACTCCCGGCGCCGCATCCGGGAGACACCTGCGTAATGCACACTTCGTACCCTCGACAAGGCTCCCACCAGGGCCGACGCAAGAACGCGGCAGAACGAAAGGAGCGCCCGTGGCCGTGCCGGACCCGCGGACCGACAGCGCGACGAAGGTGCGCACGGTCTGCTCGTACTGCGGTGTCGGCTGCGGCATGGTCCTCGACATCGGCCGCGGCCCGGACGGACGCCGTACGGTCCTGAAGGCGTCCGGCGACAAGGACCACCCGGCGAACTTCGGCCGCCTCTGCACGAAGGGCGCGACCACCGCCGACCTGCTCGCCGCCCCCGGCCGCCTGACCACCGCCCTGGTGCGCGGGGACCGCGGCGAGGAGGCCGAGCCCGCCCCCGTGGACGAGGCGGTCGCCGAGACGGCGCGCCGGCTGCGGGGAATCGTCGACGAGCACGGCCCCGACGCGGTCGCGCTGTACGTCTCCGGCCAGATGAGCCTCGAGGCGCAGTACCTCGCCAACAAGCTCACCAAGGGCTATCTGCGCAGCAACCAGATCGAGTCCAACTCCCGGCTCTGCATGGCCAGCGCCGGCACCGGTTACAAACTGTCGCTCGGCGCCGACGGCCCGCCCGGCTCGTACGAGGATCTCGACCGGGCGGACGTCTTCCTCGTCATCGGCTCCAACATGGCCGACTGCCACCCCATCCTCTTCCTGCGCATGATGGACCGGGTGAAGGCGGGCGCGAAACTGATCGTCGTCGACCCCCGCCGCACCGCCACCGCGGCGAAGGCCGACCTGTTCCTGCAGGTCAAGCCAGGTACGGACCTCGCCCTCCTCAACGGTCTGCTGCATCTCCTCCACACGAACGGGCACACCGACCCCGAGTTCGTCGCCGCCTGCACCGAGGGCTGGGAGGCGATGGAGGAGTTCCTCGCCGACTACCCGCCCGCGACCGTCGCCGAGCTCACCGGCATCCCCGAGGCCGACCTGCGCGAGGCCGCCCGGCTGATCGGCGAGGCGGGGGAGTGGACCAGCTGCTGGACCATGGGCCTCAACCAGTCCACGCACGGCACCTGGAACACCAACGCCCTGGTCAACCTGCATCTCGCCACCGGAAAGATCTGCCGTCCGGGCAGCGGCCCCTTCTCCCTCACCGGCCAGCCCAACGCCATGGGCGGCCGCGAGATGGGGTACATGGGACCCGGCCTGCCCGGCCAGCGGTCCGTCCTCGTGGACGCCGACCGCGCCTTCACCGAGGAGGTGTGGGGGCTCGAACCCGGCGCCCTCCGCGCCGACGGCGTCGGCAAGGGCACCGTCGAGATGTTCCGGAAGATGGCCGACGGAGAGATCAAGGCCTGCTGGATCATCTGCACCAACCCGGTCGCCTCCGTCGCCAACCGCAGGACCGTGATCGAGGGACTGGAGGCCGCCGAGTTCGTCGTCGCCCAGGACGTCTTCGCCGACACCGAGACCAACGCCTACGCCGACGTCGTCCTGCCCGCCGCGCTGTGGACCGAGACCGAGGGTGTCCTCATCAACAGCGAGCGCAACCTCACCCTCGCCCGCCCCGCCGCCGACCCGCCCGGCGAGGCCACCGCCGACTGGCGCCTGATCGCCGCCGTCGCCCGAGCGATGGGGTACGAGGACGGCTTCTCCTACGACAGCGCGGAGGAGATCTTCGAGGAGATCAAGCGCTTCCACAACCCGCAGACCGGCTACGACCTGCGCGGGGTCACCTACGACCGGCTGCGCGAGAGTCCCGTCCAGTGGCCCGCCGCCACCGCCGACGGCCCCGACCGCAACCCGATCCGGTACGTGAACCCCGACGGCACCCTCACCTTCGCCACCGCCTCCGGCCGCGCCGTCTTCCACGCCCGTCCGCACCTCGACCCCGCCGAGATGCCGGACGACGACTATCCGTTCGTGCTGAACACCGGCCGTCTCCAGCACCAGTGGCACACCCTCACCAAGACCGCCAGGGTGGCCAAGCTGAACAAGCTCAACCCCGGCCCGTTCGTGGAGGTGCACCCGCAGGACGCGGCCGCGCTCGGTCTCGCCGACGGCGACTCCGTCGAGGTCGCCTCGCGGCGCGGGCGGGCCGTGCTGCCCGCGGTCGTCACCGACCGGGTGCTGCCCGGGTCCTGCTTCGCGCCGTTCCACTGGAACGACCTGTTCGGCGAGTACCTCAGCGTCAACGCGGTGACCAGCGACGCCGTCGACCCGCTGTCCTTCCAGCCGGAGCTGAAGGTGTGCGCGGTGTCGCTGACGAAGGTGTCGACCCCGGTGACCGTGCAGGTGCCGGTCGCCGAGGCACCGGCCGCTTCCGCCCCGGTGATCCTCCCGACCGCCGTACAGCCCTCCCCGGCCGCCTCCGCCGCCGCCGTCTTCGGCCTGGACCCCGCCCCGCCGCCGGTCCTGACCGAACGCGAACGCCAGTACCTGGTCGGCTTCCTCGCCGGCATCCCGGCCGGCGCCCCCGGTGTCCCCGTCCTCCCGCCGGACGCCCCCTTCAGCCCCGAACACGCCCTGTGGGTCAACGGCACCCTCGCCGGCATGTACTCCCGCACCTCCGCCGCACCCGCACCCGCACAGGATCCCCGGGAGGTCCCCGGCCGACGGGTCGTCATCCTGTGGGCCTCGCAGACCGGCAACGCCGAGGAGTTCGCCGCCGCCACCGCCCAGCGCCTCAGCGCGGGCGGCCACGCCGCCTCCCTCGTCGCCATGGACGAGGCCGACCCCGCCGCCCTGCCCGCGGGCGCCGACCTGCTGCTGATCACCAGCACCTTCGGCGACGGCGACGCCCCCGACAACGGCGCCGGCTTCTGGGACGGCCTCGCCGCCCTGGACACCGGCCGCCTGGAAGGCCGCCGCTACGCCGTCCTGGCCTTCGGGGACTCCTCCTACGACGACTTCTGCGGGCACGGCCGGCGCCTGGACGATCGTATGGACGAACTGGGCGCCGTACGGCTCGCCCCGCGCACCGACTGCGAACCGGACTACGAGCCGCAGGCCGAGGCCTGGCTGGACCAGGTGCTCACAGCCCTGAAGGAGGCCACGGACCTCGGGGTCGCACCGGCCGGGGGCGGCTCGGCCAGGTTCATGGACCGCCCCGCCACGGACGCCGGGGCCGTGGCGCCCGCCGTGGCCACCCCGGCGGCCCCGGCCCCCGCCGCCGCCCGCCCGAAGCGCCCCGCCCCGGTCACCGCCCGCCTCACCGGGAACCGGCTGCTGAGCCTGCCCGGCTCCGGGAAGGAGGTCCGCCGCTTCACCTTCGACACCCGCGACAGCGAGACCCCGCTGGTGTACGAGGCGGGCGACGCCCTCGGCGTACGACCCCTCAACTCCCCGGCCCTGGTGGAGGAGTGGCTCGCCGTCACCGGACTCGACGCGGACACCGCCGTGACGGTCAACGGCGTCGGCGTGGTTCCGCTCGGGGAGGCCCTGCTGCGGCACCTCGACATCACCCGCGTCAGCCCGGCCCTGCTGCGCTTCACCGCCGACCGCACCCGGGACCCGCGCGAGCTGCGCAAGCTGCTGCGGCCGGACAACAAGGGCGAGCTGGCGCGGTGGTCCTGGGGCCGGCAGGCCGTCGACGTGGCCGCCGAGTTCGGGATCCGGGCCGGCGCCCAGGAGTGGGCCGAGGTGCTGGGCCGGCTCCAGCCCCGCCTGTACTCGATATCCAGCAGCCCGCTGACCGACCCCGGTCTGGTCTCGCTCACCGTCTCCGTCGTGCGCTACGAGAACCTGGCCGGCCGCCCCCGTCAGGGCGTCTGCTCGCCCTTTCTCGCCGACGCCGAACCCGGCGTCGAGGTCCCGGTCCACGTCCAGCGCTCCCCGCACTTCCGCCCGCCCGCCGATCCGGCCACGCCGATGGTGATGGTCGGCCCCGGCACGGGCGTCGCGCCCTTCGTCGGCTTCCTCGAGGAGCGCCGGGCCCGCGGTCACCGGGCACCCAACTGGTTGTTCTTCGGCGAACAGCGCCGGGCGACGGACTTCTACTACGAACAGGAGCTGACCTCCCTGCTCGCCGACGGCAGCCTCGCCCGCCTGGACACCGCCTTCTCCCGCGACCAGCGCGCCAAGGTGTACGTGCAGGACCGGATGCGCGAGCACGGATCGCACCTGTGGTCCTGGCTCCAGGACGGCGCCCACTTCTACGTCTGCGGCGACGCCTCCCGCATGGCCAAGGACGTCGACCAGGCCCTGCGGGACGTCGCCGTCGTCCACGGCGGGCTGACCGAGGCGGAGGCCGCCGCGTACGTCAAACAGCTCGCCTCGGACAAGCGGTACGTGCGGGACGTGTACTGACCCGACGGGCGGGCGGTCACGGGAGCGAGCCAAGTGGCGTTGCGCCGAAGTGAGTTGAAAACCGGCCATCACGGCGTGCCACTGTTCGGTTTTTCAACACTATCCGACAAGATCTGACGCACCCTCCGTCCGTGCAGCCGCACGGTTCTCCCCGAGGAAGGTCGTGGTCATGTCGCACCCGCACGTGTCGTCGTCCATGGACCGGCCGGACCGCCCGCCCCGGGTGGCCGTCAGCCGTCGCCGTCTGCTGGAGGGATCGGCCGCCGTCCTCGGCGCCCTCGCCCTGTCCGCCCCGGCCGGCGCCCACCGGGCCGCCGCGGCCGACGGCACCCCGGACGCCCCCGAATGGAACGGCCGCATCGACGTCTTCCGGGTCGGCACCGAGGCCCCGCACACCACCCTCATGCCGTACGCCGACCTCGCCCAGGCCCTCGCCGCCGACCGCACCCGCTCCCCGTACCGGCTCAGCCTCGACGGCACCTGGAGATTCGCCCACGCCGACCGCCCCGACGACCGCGACCCCGACTTCCACCGCACCGACCTCGACGACAGCGGCTGGGACACCCTCCCCGTCCCGTCCGCCTGGCAGCTGCACGGCTACGACCGCCCGATCTACATCAACATCACCTACCCCTGGTGGGGCCCCAACGGCCTCGGTGAGGACGCGCAGCCGCCGGCCGCCCCCACCCGCTACAACCCCGTGGGCCAGTACCGCCGCACCTTCACCGTCCCGCGCGGCTGGAAGGGGCGGCGCACCTTCCTCCACTTCGAGGGCGTCAAGTCCGCCCACTACGTATGGATCAACGGCGAGCTGGTCGGCTATCACGAGGACTCCTACGACCCCGCCGAGTACGACATCACCGCGCACCTCAGGCCGGGCACCAACCAGATCGCCGTGGAGGTCTACCGCTACTCCGACGGCGACTGGCTGGAGGACCAGGACATGATCCGGCTGAGCGGCATCTTCCGCTCGGTCTACCTCTACTCCACCCCGGCCGTGCACCTGCGGGACTTCCGGCTGGAGACCCCGCTGGGCGACGACTACAGGACGGCGGAGCTGACGGTCACCGCGAGCGTGCGGGACCATGGCGCTGCGGAGGGCGCGGGGTCCGGTGGATCCGGTGGACGGTATACAGTCGACACCCTTCTGTATGACGCCGACGGTCACCCCGTCTGGTCCCGGCCCCTCCAGCAGAGCGTGGACCTCGACCCCGGGGGCGAGGCCACCGTACGGGCGGCGAAGTCCGTGCCGGCGCCCCGGCTCTGGTCGGCAGAGGACCCCTACCTCTACACCGCCGTGCTGCGCCTGCGCGACCCGGCCGGCAAGGTGATCGAGACGCTCTCCCACCGGGTGGGCCTGCGCGAGTTCGCCCTCAAGGACGGACTCATGCGCATCAACGGCAGACCGGTCTCCTTCCGCGGCACCAACCGGCACGAGATGCACCCGGTCCGCGGCTCGGCCCTCACCCGCGAGGACCTGGTCGAGGACATCCGCCTCGTCAAACGGCTGAACATCAACACCGTCCGCACCTCGCACTACCCCAACAATCCGCTGTGGCTGGAACTCGCCGACGAGTACGGCCTCTACCTCGTGGACGAGACCAACCTCGAGACCCACGGCATCCGCGGCGAGTACCCCGGCAACCACCCCGAATGGACCGAGGCGTGCGTGGCCCGCGCCCAGAACATGGTCCACCGCGACAAGAACCACGCCTCGGTCGTCGTCTGGTCCCTCGGCAACGAGGCCGGCGGCGGCAGCACCTTCACCGCCATGCACGACTGGATCCGCTCCTACGACACCACCCGCGTCATCCAGTACGAGGGCGACGACCGCCCCGGCATCAGCGACATCCGCTCCGAGATGTACGACAGCCCCTCCCGCGTCGAGGCCCGGGCCAAGGACACCGGCGACACCCGGCCGTACGTGATGATCGAGTACTCCCACGCGATGGGGAACTCCAGCGGGAACTTCAAGAAGTACTGGGACCTGATCCGCCGTTACGACGTCCTGCAGGGCGGCTGGATCTGGGACTTCGTCGACCAGGCCCTCAGCTGGCCCACCCCGACCCGCAAACGGTTCACCGAGACCGGACCCGCCGCGCTGCACGGCGAGATCGTCGTCCCCGCCGGCACCTTCACCCGCGGCAAGGGCGTCTGCGGCGGCACCGTCTTCGCCCGCGACCCGCGCCTCGACCTCACCGGCTCCCTGACGCTGGAGGCCTGGATCACCCCGCACGTGACGGGCTACCACCAGCCGATCCTCGTCAAGGGCGACACCCACTACGCCCTCAAGCAGACCAACCGGAACCTGGAGTTCTTCATCTACGGCAGCGGCCAGTGGATCACCGCCGTCTGGGCGCTCCCCGACGACTGGACCGGCCGCGAGCACCATGTCGCGGGCGTGTTCGACGCCGAGGCCGGCACCCTGACCCTCCACGTCGACGGCGCCGTCCGGGCCACCCGGACCACCACCGTCCGGCCCGCCGTCAACACCACGCCCCTGTCCCTGGCCACCGACGTCGACAACCCGACCCGGGGATTCAGCGGCACCGTCCGGCGGGCCCGCGTCTACGCCCGGGCGCTGACCGCCGCCGAACTGGCCTCCGCCGGCCGCGGCCCCGGCGACGACGGCGTACGGTTCTGGTTCGACGCCGCCACCGTCGGCTTCACCGAGAAACGGCCCCGCGAGAAGTCGTTCCTCGCCTACGGCGGCGACTGGGGCGACAACCCCAACGACGGCGCCTTCTCCGGGGACGGCATCGTCACCGCCGACCGCGGCCACACCGGCAAGTCCGCCGAGATCAAACGCGTCTACCAGGCCATCGGCGCCGCACCCGCCACAGGCGACCGGCTCGCCCCCGGAGCCGCGCTCACCCTCACCAACGAGTACCTCTTCACCAACCTCCGCGCGTTCGACGCACGGTGGGAACTCGTCGCCGACGGCAAGGCGGTCCAGCGCGGCAGGCTGAGCCGCGCCCAACTGGACCTGGCGCCCCTGTCGAGCAAGGACATCACCGTGCCCTTCGCGCGGCCGGGCGATCCGGCACCGGGCGCGGAGTACTTCCTGCAGCTGTCCTTCACCACCAGGGAGAGCACGAAGTGGGCCAAGGCCGGCTTCGAGGTGGCCCGGCAGCAGATCCCCGTCGACGCGGGCAGCCCCGCCGTCACCCCCGTGTCCCTCGACGGCATCCCCGCGCTCACCCACCAGGACACGGCCACCTCGGTCACCGTCACCGGCGAGGACTTCTCCGTCACCGTCGACAAGAAGACCGGAGTCATCACCTCCTACCGGGCCGGCGGCGTCCCCCTGATCACCTCCGGCCCGGCCCCGAACTTCTGGCGGGCCCCCACCGACAACGACCGGGGCAACGGCCAGCACACCCGCAACCAGACCTGGCGCGACGCCGGCGCGCACCGCGAGGTCACCGACGTGAGCGTGCGGGCGCTGCGCGACCGGGCCGTCGAGATCAAGGTCGCCGGCACCCTGCCCACGACCACCGAGTCGACGTACACCACCACCTACACCGTCTTCGGAAACGGCGAGATCAAGGTCGACAACACCCTCCACCCGGGCGCCGCCGGCCTGCCGTACATCCCGGAGGTGGGCACCCTGCTGTTCCTGCCGGCCCGCCTGGAGTACCTGCACTACTACGGCCGCGGCCCCGAGGAGAACCACTGGGACCGCAACGACGCCACCGACGTCGGCCTGTACTCCGGCACCGTCACCGGACAGTGGACCTCCTACCTGCGGCCGCAGGAGAACGGCAACAAGACCGACGTCCGCTGGATCGCCCTCACCGACCGCCACGGCAGGGGACTGCTCGCCACGGGCGAACCGCTCCTGGAGGTCAACGCCTCGCACTTCACCCCCGAGGACCTCTCCGTCGGCGCCCGCCACGACTACCAGCTCACCCCCCGCAAGGAGGTCGTCCTGCGCCTGAACCACCGCCAGATGGGCGTCGGCGGCGACAACAGCTGGGGCGCGCACACCCACGACGAGTACAAGCTGTTCGCCGACCGCGACTACGCGTACACCTACAGGCTCCGGCCACTGACCGGCGTGGACCAGGCCATGGCGGCCTCCCGCAGGCCCACGGCGACACGGTAGCGAGGCATGAGCGGCACGCCGTGGGTACCGTTTCCCGACGGAACAGGAAACGGTACCTACGGAAGAGGAACCTCCCATGGCCGAGTATGACGACCGGTTCGACGTCGTGGTCCTCGGCGCCGGGCCCGGCGGCTATGTCGCCGCGGTCCGCGCCGCCCAGCTGGGCAAACGCGTCGCCGTCGTCGAGGAGAAGTACTGGGGCGGCGTCTGCCTGAACGTCGGCTGCATCCCCACCAAGGCCCTCCTGCGCAACGCCGAACTCGCGCACATCTTCACCCGTGAGGCGAAGACCTTCGGCATCAAGGTCGACGGCACGGTCTCCTTCGACTACGGCGAGGCCTACCGCCGCAGCCGCAAGGTCGCCGACGGCCGCGTCAAGGGCGTCCACTACCTGATGAAGAAGAACAAGATCACCGAGTTCGACGGCCGCGGCACCTTCCTCGACCCGCACACCCTCCAGGTCACCGGCTACGACGGCGAGACCCGCACCCTCGGCTTCGACCACTGCATCATCGCCACCGGCGCCACCCCCAAGCTGCTCCCCGGCACCCGCCGCACCTCCCGCGTCGTCACGTACGAGGAGCAGATCCTCGCCGAGGACCTCCCGCAGTCCGTGATCATCGCCGGGGCGGGCGCCATCGGCATCGAGTTCGCCTACGTCCTGCACAACTACGGCGTGAAGGTCACCGTGGTCGAGTTCCTGGACCGCGTCGCCCCCCTGGAGGACGCCGAGGTCTCCGCGGAACTCGCCAAGCAGTACCGCAAGCTCGGCATCGACGTCCTCACCTCCACCCGCGTCGACGCCATCGACGAGTCCGGGCCCCAGGTCCGTGTCACCGTCACCGCCAAGGACGGCACCCCCCAGGTCCTGGAGGCCGACAAGGTACTCCAGGCGATCGGCTTCGCCCCGAACGTCACCGGCTACGGCCTGGAGAACACCGGCGTCAGGGTCACCGACCGCGGCGCCATCGACGTCGACGGCCGCTGCCGCACCTCCGTCCCGCACCTCTACGCCATCGGCGACGTCACCGCGAAGCTGATGCTCGCGCACGCGGCCGAGGCCATGGGCGTGATCGCCGCCGAGACGATCGCCGACGCCGAGACCATGGAACTCGACTACGCGATGATCCCCCGCGCCACCTACTGCCAGCCCCAGGTCGCCAGCTTCGGCTACACCGAGGCCCAGGCCCGCGACCTCGGCTACGACGTCAAGGTCGCCAAGTTCCCCTTCACCGCCAACGGCAAGTCCCACGGCCTCGGCGACACCACCGGCTTCGTCAAGCTCATCAGCGACGCCACCCACGGCGAGCTGATCGGCGGCCATCTCATCGGACCCGACGTCACCGAACTGCTGCCCGAACTCACCCTGGCCCAGCAGTGGGACCTCACCGTCCACGAGGTCGCCCGCAACGTCCACGCCCACCCGACCCTCGGCGAGGCCGTCAAGGAGGCCGTGCACGGCCTGGCCGGCCACATGATCAACATGTGATCCCGGCCGGCGGGGTCGCCGTGGAGGGGGCGGGGCCGTTCACCCGAACGGCCCCGCCGCGCTCGCCGCCGCCGTACGCCCGGGATGTGCTGAACACCAGCCCAGGACCCGAGCGACGGACGAGGGCACCCGCCATGCCGGACCGCGGTGCGCCCCGCCGGAAGGGACGCCCCCCATGACCTCCCACCCCCCTCCCCACGGTCCGACCGGTCACACCCAGGGCGAGATAGGCACCGCCTGGTCCGTACCGCCCGGCGGCCCGCGCCCGCCCGCACCCGCCCCGCGCGACAGCCGGGTCACCGGCGGC
This sequence comes from Streptomyces sp. NPDC096132, assembly GCF_044763345.1. Taxonomy (NCBI): domain Bacteria; kingdom Bacillati; phylum Actinomycetota; class Actinomycetes; order Kitasatosporales; family Streptomycetaceae; genus Streptomyces; species Streptomyces sp. NPDC096132. Next base: position 238,859 of record NZ_JBIWGA010000016.1, on the reverse strand, counting down.
GTCGCCTTCGCCGGCGTCCTGATGCTGTGCGGTGGCGTCCTCTCCGTCCTCCAGGGCATCGCCGCCCTCGCCGAGGACGACGTCTACGCCCGTGTCGGCACCTACGTCTACGAGCTCAGCCTCACCGGCTGGGGCACCATCCACCTCGTCCTCGGCGTCCTCGCGGCCGCGACCGGCGTGGGCCTGCTCAGGGACCTGGCCCCGGCCCGTTACGCGGGCATCCTCCTGGCCGGGCTCAGCATGGTCGCCCAGTTCCTGTTCCTCCCCTACGAACCGCTGTGGTCGGTGACCGTGATGGCCATCGACATCTTCGTGATCCGGGCCCTGGCCGCAGGTCGGGAAAGGACGGCCCCGGCGTCCGGCCGCCGTACGTAGCGACTCGGCACCCGCTCGGCGGCCCCCTCGGCTCCGCAGGACGGGCGAGGTCCATGTCGGATTCTCGCCAGCGTCGGGGTCGCCGGTGGCCGATGCTGGACGCATGCAGAACGGGATGTACACCGACCGGGAGCGCTGTGTGCGTGCCGTGCAGTCGAAGGACGCACGGTTCGACGGGTGGTTCTTCACGGCGGTCCTGACCACGGGCATCTACTGCCGGCCGAGCTGCCCCGTCGTGCCGCCCAAGCCGGAGAACATGGTCTTCCAGCCGAGTGCGGCCGCCTGCCAGCAGGCCGGTTTCCGGGCCTGCAAGCGCTGCCGGCCGGACACCAGCCCGGGCTCCCCGGAGTGGAACCAGCGTGCCGACCTGGTCGCCCGCGCCATGCGGCTGATCGCCGACGGTGTCGTGGACCGGGACGGCGTTCCGGGCCTCGCCGCCCGCCTCGGCTACAGCACCCGCCAGATCGAGCGGCAGCTCCTCGCCGAACTCGGCGCGGGCCCCCTGGCGTTGGCCCGCGCCCAGCGCGCGCAGACCGCCCGCCTCCTCATCGAGACGACCGAACTGCCCATGGCGGACGTCGCGTTCGCCGCCGGCTTCGCCTCCGTCCGCACCTTCAACGACACCGTGCGCGAGGTGTTCGCGCTCTCCCCGAGCGATCTGCGCGCCCGCGTCCCGAAGAGGAACGCGGTGCGTCCGGTTCCGCCGGCCACCGGCTGCACGCTGCAGCTCCGGCTGCCGTTCCGTGCCCCGCTCAACCCCGACAACCTCTTCGGGCACCTCGCCGCGACCGGTGTGCCCGGTGTGGAGGAGTGGCGGGACGGAGCGTTCCGGCGCACGCTCCGTCTTCCGTACGGGCACGGAGTCGTCGCGCTCACCCCGCATCCCGACCACATCGGCTGCCGTCTCACCCTCAGCGACCTGCGGGACCTCACCGTCGCCATCAGCCGCTGCCGGCGCATGCTCGACCTCGACGCCGACCCGGTCGCCATCGACGACCAGCTGCGCACGGACCCGCTGCTCGCACCGCTGGTGGACAAGGCTCCCGGCCGCCGTGTGCCCCGCACGGTCGACGAGGCGGAGTTCGCCGTACGCGCCGTGCTGGGCCAGCAGGTGTCCACGGCGGCCGCCCGCACCCACGCGGCCCGGCTGGTCACCGCGTACGGCGACCCGGTCGACGACCCGGAGGGCGGCCTCACCCACCTCTTCCCGTCCCCCGAGGCGCTGGCCGCCGTCGACCCCGAGTCCCTGGCGATGCCCCGCTCCCGCCGCACCACGTTCACCACACTGGTGCGCCGACTGGCCGACAGCACAGTCCACTTGGGCCCCGAGAGTGACTGGCCGCAGACCAGGTCCGAGCTTCTCGCCCTCCCCGGCTTCGGCCCCTGGACCGTCGACGTCATCGCGATGCGCGCCCTCGGCGACCCCGACGCCTTCCTCCCCACCGACCTCGGAATCCGCCGCGCCGCACAGGAGTTGGGCCTGCCCTCCACCCCGGCGGCTCTCACGGCCCGTGCGACGGCCTGGCGCCCCTGGCGGGCGTACGCCGTCCAGTACCTGTGGGCGACGGACAGTCACCCGATCAACTTCCTGCCCGTGTAAGGACGTTCCATGAAGTGCCACAGCGTCATCGACAGCCCGTACGGTCCCCTCACCCTCGTCGCCGACGACGGCGTGCTGTGCGGCCTCTACATGACCGAGCAGCGACACCGTCCACCTGAGGAGAGCTTCGGCCCGCGCGACGACACCCTCTTCGGGGAGACCGAGGAACAGCTGGAGGCCTATTTCAAGGGCGCGTTGAAGGAGTTCACCGTCCCGCTCCTCCTCGACGGCGGCACCCCGTTCCAGCGCGCGGTGTGGGATCAGCTGCGGAAGATCCCGTACGGCGAGACCCGCTCCTACGGCGAACTCGCCGAGTTCCTCGGCAACCCGGGAGCCTCCCGGGCCGTGGGCCTGGCCAACGGCAAGAACCCGATCGGGATCATCGTCCCCTGCCACCGCGTCGTGGGCGCGAACGGCAGCCTCACCGGCTACGGCGGCGGCCTCGACCGCAAGCGGCGCCTGCTGGACTTCGAGAACGGCACGGCCCTGTTCTGACCGCTCAACTCCCGCAGACCGCCGCCAGGTCCGCGCCCGCCCGCAGCAGGGCCACGGTCCGGGCGGCGATCCGGTCGAGGCGCCGCCCCAGGACGCGCCCGGTCTCCTCCAGCCCGTCGAGCCGGTCGAGGGAGCCCATGATCTCGCGCACGGCGGGAATGCCGTACCCGCTGCTGCGGAGCGCCGCGACGACACGGGCCGCCCGGACCGCGGCGAGACCGTAGCGACGCGCCCGCAGCGAGGTCACCCGCTCGGGGGCGATCAGCCCCTCCTGCTCCCAGAACCGCAGCGTGGAGGGTCGGACCCCCAGCGCTCCGGCGAGCTCCGTGATCGTCATCGCGTCACCCTCGCGCTCGGACCCCCCTGCCCCCGCCCCCGCCTGGATCGCCCGCAACGCCTCCCGGGCGCGCAGCGCCTCGTCGCGCTCCCGCGCGAGCCGGACATGCACCTCGCTGATCGCCGCGGCCGCCTCCGCGAGCGTCTGCGTCCGCACCCTCGCGAGCAACTGCCTGGCCTCGACGGGCCCGACGGCCCCCGCGAGCCCGCGATAGGCGCGCAGCGCGCGGACATGCGCCGGCGTGTAGCACCGATAACCGTTGGCCGACCGGGCGGCCGGCGGAAGCACCCCCAACCGCTCCAGATCACGCACCTGCTGCACCGAGTACCCCGACTCCCGGGCGACGTCGACCGTACGCAACGGCTTCCCCCCAGCAACCCCACACCAGCACTTGAAGGTCATGCTCGAACCATGAGTATGGAACAGATCATCGCGACCGTACGATCCTTCGACGGCGCGCTCGTGGTCGTCCCGGCACCCGGTGGCGACCTTCCCGAGATCGCCTGGGGAGACGCGTTCTTCTCCTACGCCCCCGACGGCCGGACGCCGCGCCGGGGTCAGCCCTACGGGACGATCGTCACCAAGGACTACCCCGACGACACCGCCTCCGACCTCGACCCGCCGGGCCGTTGGCGGGTGAACATCGACGTCGACCGGCCGACCTTCCACGAGCTCACCGGAGAAGACCCACGCACCCTCACCCGCCCCCGCGACCACACGGCCACCGACCTGGTGATGCCGCACCCGGTCTACGGCGCGCTCGGCTGGATCTGCGTCGTCAACCCCGCCGAGAGAACCACGGACCTGGTCATCCGCCTCCTGCACCACGCCCACACCACTGCCCGCACCCGCTCCGAACGACACCCGAACCTCCGCCATGATCCGGGTCTCATGTCCTGGTCGCCCTAGTCGCCCTGGTCGCCCTGGTCGCCCTGGTCGCCGTCGTGGCCGCCCAGGGAGCCCAGCAGTCTGGGCAGGGCGGTGCCGATGGGTTCGCGTACGACCTCGTCGGCGATCTCGTCGTACGGGGTCGGTTCGGCGTTGATGACGGTGAGGCGGGCGCCGTGGTCGGCGGCGATGCCGGCGAGGCCGGCGGCGGGCTGGACCTGGAGGCTGCTGCCGACGGCGAAGAAGAGCTGGCAGGCCTTGGTGATGGCGACGGCCTCGGCGAGGACGACCGGGTCGAGGCGCTGGCCGAACATGACGGTCGCGGACTTCAGGATGCCGCCGCACTCCAGGCAGGGCGGGTCGTCCTCGCCGGCGTCGAGGCGGGCGAGCGCGTCCTCCATGGGGCCACGGGCGTGGCATTTGGTGCAGATGAACTGCCGTGCGCTGCCGTGGAGTTCGAGGACCTTGCGGGCGGGCAGTCCGGCGAGCTGGTGCAGTCCGTCGACGTTCTGTGTGATGACCCGCACCGGTACGCCGGAGCGCTCCAGGTCGACGATCGCCCGGTGGGCCGCGTTCGGCTCGGCCCGCAGGGCCCGGTTCTTGCGCCGCATCTGCCAGGACCGGCGCCGGATCTCCGGATCGCGCATGTAGTACTCGTACGTGACGAGCTTCTCCGCCTCCGGATCCCGCCGCCACAGTCCGCCTGGGCCGCGGTAGTCGGGGATGCCGGAGTCGCAAGGTATCGGTGGATGTAACAGGCTCCCCAAGGTCAGGGCGACGCTGCCGAGGGGAGCCGTGAACCGCTGTGTGATCCCCGGGCAGGCCTGAGGTCGCCTTGACTCCTGTGAGGGCAGAAGGCGCCTTACGCGCTCTCGCTCTCCAGGCTGCGGAGGAGCTGAGGCAGGGCGGTGCCGATGGGCTCGCGGATGACTTCGTCGGCGATGTCGTCGTACGGGGTCGGTTCGGCGTTGACGATGATCAGACGGGCCCCATGATCGGCGGCGACACCGGCGAGTCCAGCGGCGGGCTGTACTTGCAGGCTGGTGCCGACGGCAATGAACACAGTGCAAGCCTTGGTGATGGCGAGCGCATCGCCCAGAACGACCGGGTCGAGCCGCTCACCGAACATCACGGTGGCCGACTTGAGGATCCCGCCGCATTCCAGGCAGGGCGGGTCTTCTTCGCCGGCCTCCACGCGGGCAAGGGCGTCTTCCATCGGCCCGCGGGCATGACACTTGGTGCACACGACGCTGCGCGCGGTGCCGTGCAGCTCCAGTACCTTGCGGTCGGGCACGCCGGCGAGTTGATGGAGCCCGTCCACGTTCTGTGTGATCACCCGCACCGGGATCCCGGACTTCTCCAGCTCGGCGACAGCCAGGTGCGCGGCGTTCGGCTCGGCCCCCAGCGCCTCGCTCCGGCGCCGCATCTGCCACGAGCGCCGCCGGATCTCCGGGTCGCCCATGTAGTAGTCGTAGGTGACGAGCTTCTCCGCCTCCGGATCCCGCCGCCACAGCCCGTTCGGACCGCGATAGTCAGGGATCCCGGAATCGGTAGAGATGCCTGCACCGCTGAGGATGGCGAGGAGTGGCCTGTTCATGCAGGTGAGAGTAGGGCGCCTGCCTGCTCGGGGCGAACGGATATCCGGCGGACCGTGCCAGGAGATGCTCTCAGACGAATCCTGGGTTCTATCTGAGGGATCCGTACCAACCCAGCCTCCTTCGTGCGTCAAAAGCCTGAACGGGTCTGCGGGGTAGGCGGGACGGGAGTCAAGCTAACTGAGCCGTTAAGGACGAACGGGGGCGTCCTGCCCGGCTGGCCTTGCCCCGGCTCCGGTAGCCACGGAGGAGTAGCCCGCCCGAAGCTCGAAGCTCACCTACCGGCGGTGGCGCTGAGCATCACGCATGGCATCATGGCCGAATCCGGTGCAGCCTGGGCGCGATCGGGATTGCAGGACGTCAGCCGTCCTGGGGCGCACTTTCAGTCAAGCCAACCTCTCGGGGCATGATTCGCCGAACTTCACGACACGATTACAGGCATGGCGACTTCGGGGGCAAGAAGCAGTCGACTCGGTGGCTTGGGACAGTGGTGGGGCATCATTGCAGCCGCTCTTCTGATCGCAGCATGGATCAACAGGGCCGCGGGACCTGTGGTCGTCGCGACCCTGTCGGGGCTGGTGCTGATCTGGTGTTTCTTCCAAGCACCAGTGACATGCGGGGCCCCTGTCAGGGGAAGGGAAGACGGTTGCCGGAACAACGCAACAGGTCTTCTCATGGGTTGCCACATCCGCCAGCATCGCTGGCAGAAGCTGAAGATGCTGATCCTCCGCCGCCAAGTACGTGAGTTTTGCTCCGGCCTCTTCTCAGACGGTAAGGCCACTCTGGTCACCCTGGCCGCGCTGGGCAGCTTCCTCTCCGGGCTCGTGGCCTTCATCCCCGGCACGGCTCTCGGCTGACCTCCAGAGGGACTCGGACCCACAACGTCACGCGTGACCGTGTCGACCGCGTCTACGCGCTCCGCTTCCCAGACGATCTGCGAATGCTCGACCCACCCCGACGGCTCACCAGTCAGGCTAGGCACCACGCTCGATCAGCTGGCGTCCCAGAGATCGACATGTCCGCGTTCGCCCTCGTCGCTTCCCGTTGCGTTGAGGCGCGACCGGATGACGTGGATCAAGCCCTGTCAAGCCGTGTTCATGGTCCTTTCTGGGTCCGGCGCGCACTGCGAGACCAGCGCTGGGGAATGCGACCGTTTGGGTACTGCGGCCCGGCACGACCCTGGTTACCCTCCAGTCATGTTGACCTGCGGGGATGGACCGACCGTGCTTCCTTTGACGAGTGGATATGCGAGACGGTGATTGCTGGCTAGAGTCGTCTCGTTACAACTGGTTGTGGGGACAACCAAAGTGCCTTTCGGCTGCCAACGTCCTGGGGAGGGCCTGCAGCACATGAGTCGTCGCTCTACTGGTTTTGTTGGCGTCTGGGCTGAGATGCAACGGCAGCAGCAGCGCCAACTGGAAGCCGAAGCCAGACGGCGGAGACAGCAAGAACAGCAAGCGCGGGCCTACCAGCGGCGAGCTGCCCAGAGCCACCGCGACTACCGGCAGGCAGAGGCTCTGCGGCGCACGGAGGAGCTGGACGCGCAGGTTGCGTCGTTGCAAGGTCTCCTTGCCTCGGGCTGCCAGGCTCCGGCCTTCAGGGCTGCCTCTCTCATGCGAGCTGAGGAAGTCCAGCCCTTCGCTCCAGGACCATTGGCCCAGCCAGTGCCCATGCCGGATTTCAATCACTACCAAACGCAGAGCGGCTGGACTGCGAGTCGCCGGGCCCAGGCGCAGGCCGAAGCACGAGCGCGCTTCGAGCGGGACTGGCAGGCTGCCCAAACCGCGGAGGCTCACCGGCAGCAACAGCTTGCGTCGTACCAGCGGGAGTACCAACAGTGGGCCGATGCTCAGGTGGCTGATGTACGGCGGCACAACGCCGGCGTCGCGGCAATAACCGACGGCGTAAGGCGCCGGGATCCCGATTCCGTGATCGAGTACTTCTCTGCCGCTCTCTATGCCTCGACCGCATGGCCGGAAGGTTTCCCGCGCCAGGTGGCAGCAGCCTACGACCCTGCAGCCCGGCAACTGGTGCTGGATTGGGAGTTGCCTGCCTACAGCGTCGTGCCGGAGGTCAAGGCCGTTCGGTACATGTCCGGGGTCGACCAGGACAAGGAGACTCCCCGCCCAGTTGGCCAGCGCCGTGCCCTGTACAGGGAGGTTCTGGCTCAGTGCATGCTGCTTGTTCTGCACGAGCTGTTCGCCGCAGATGAGCTGGGTGCGCTTGAGTCAGTGACCTTGAACGGGTTTGTCGATGGGCATGACCCTATGACGGGCCGACCGGGCCATATCTTCCTTGCAACCGTCATGGCCTCGCGCTCATCGTTCCGTGACTTGCACCTGGCGCAGGTGGACGCAGGTAGTTGCCTGACTGACGCACTTCGCGGGCAGCTCTCGGCCCGACCGGATCAGCTCACGCCGGTACGGCCGAGTAGGCGGCCGCCAGATGTCGGGAACCGCGTTGTCGCCCACGGCAGCGATGAGGAGCCGGACCTGTTCGCCATGGACCCGATCGCCTTCGAGAACCTCGTTGCCGATCTCTTCCGGGCCATGGGGATGCAGGCGGTGACCACCCAGCGCTCCAACGATGGCGGTGTGGACGTCGACGCACTGGATCCCACACCGATCCGAGGCGGCAAGATCGTTGTTCAGGTGAAGCGCTACCGCAACACGGTGCCGCCCACCGCTGTGCGCGACTTGTACGGAACCGTGCAGGACGCCGGCGCCAACAAGGGCGTCCTCGTGACGACGTCAGGATTCGGCCCCGGCTCACACACCTTCGCCAACGGCAAGCCGTTGGAACTCATCTCGGGCCCCGAACTCGTAGACCTGTTGCATCGTCATGGGCTGCGTGGGCGGCTTGGTGACCGCGGTCGGCAAGTTCCAGCACAGCCGACGCCCTCCGTACCGGACACTCGGCTGCCAGACGATTACAACGTCTTGGGCATGTCATGGACCGGAAGCGTCGCCTTGGACGTGTGTGCCCTCGTCTGCCGCGGCAACCGCGTCCTCAGTGACGATCACTTCGTCTTCTTCAACAACCCTCAGACGCCGGACGGCTCAGTGCGTGCTCTCCCCGCCACCGCACCTGACAAGGCCGCAATCTGTGTCTCCTTCGACGGATTGCCCGATGAGGCTGACCGGTTCGTACTCGTGGCGGCCATCGACCCAGAGGTCAACCCGGACGCCGACCTCTCTGGCTTCACGGACGCCAGCATCCGCCTGCTCGATCCGGGACTGGTTGAGCTGGGACAGCTTGAGGTCTCCGACGGTCGGCCGCGTGAAACCGCCTTGGTACTCGGCTCCTTCCGCCGAAGGTCGAACGGAGACTGGGACTTCGTGCTGGGCGGCAAAGGCTACATGGGCGGCTTGGAGGAACTCGTTCAGGATTTCGGCATCGAGGTGGAGTAGCTCAACCTGGGCCAGAGCCGCTGCGCTGGATGAGGGTTGGGAACGCGGTTTGATGATCCATGTCAAGCCACGCTCATAGACCTTTCCAGGGCATGTTCAAGAAGTCGACCGGACTGGCGGAGCCGCGCCCCTCACCAGCCGTTCTGGGCGTCCCCCAGCAGGGTGCTGCTGAGGTGTGCAGCGAGTTTCTCTGCCCGTGGAAGATCGCCCCAATTGTCGACGTGGACGAAGACGGTGTGGTGGTCGGCCGGCTGCGACCAGTTGACGTCGTCGCCGTTGAAGCGAACCTCCACACCGTCGTACTTGGCAGCGCCGTACGACTCCGTCTCTGCGTCGTCCGGCCACCTGCCGTGCCAGCCGATCGAGGCCATTCCCTTCCCCACGGCTCGCACGAACTGGTCCTCCACGGTGCCCCGTTGAACGTAGTGCAGGACGGACAGAGGCAGTTCTGGCTCCAGAGCGGAGTCCTCCGCGGCGGTGATCGCCAAGCTGAATTCCGAATAGTCATGTGTCACTGGGTCCATTCGGGGACGTTCGTGGTCGAAGTCGGCGTCGGGCAGCACCGCCGCCATCCGTCGTGCGTCCTCGACAGTCAGTAGAACGGCCATCAGGGTCACCTCGTCGTCGTGCTCCTCCAGCAGGGCGCTCAGGCGCAGTGCCTGCGTCCATGCCTCGACGGCTTCGGTGGTATGGAAGACGGGATACGCCCGCGAGTTACCCATGCGCCCCACTCTCACACGGGGCAAAGAATGCGTTGCAAGCGGGCCTCTGTCTGGGGGCCTGTCGGCTTAGTTCGTCGAAGAGGCTGTGAACGCGGCTTGATGATCCATGTCAAGCCTCGTTCACGCCCTTGTGGCGATACTCCTCTCGAGCGTGCCCGTGATGTCGATGATCGGACGGTGGAAGTTCTCGACGACCTCGATGGCGTCTTCGAGGTGCCGGTTGTCGCGTGTCAGGCGGTCGATGTCGTAAACGATCAGACCGTCCAGCCGCTGACCGTCCGGGGCCGTGCCGCGCTTCAGGTCGTCCAAGGCACCCTCGAACACGGGCCGGATCACGCGATAGGCGACAGTGCCGTCCGGCAGGCGTACCCGCTTGCGCTTCCAGGCCGACGTGTCGGGTTCCTCGTACGTGTAGACGTACCGGTCGCCACTTGCCGCTGCCGCCGGCGGGCTGACCCGCTGTCCGGACCGGAAGCGGCGCGGTCGGCTCCTCGTCGTCCGCTTCCAGGGAGAGCCGGACCAGCCCCGCCCAGTTCTGTCCTTCTAAGTCACCCCAGTGCGCTCGCTGTACTAAGTCATCCGTCATGGCGCGAGGTTACTTCTGCGGATGCTCTGCTCCGTGGAGACACCGGCCCCGGTGAGGACGGCGACGAGGGGCTTGCTCATGTGATCGAGGGTAGATCGGCGGATCCGGGTGCGGCGAACGGATATCCGGGCGCCGGGGCTGCTGCTACCGTCCCGCCATGGCCAAGGTCACCGTCTCCCTCGACGCCGAACTCGTCGTCGAGGTCATGGTTCTCTCCGGCGTCGGCAGTCCCCAGGACGCCGTCGAGCTCGTCGTCCGCGACTACATCGAGCGCGGTCATCGCACGGAGGCCCGGACCGCCGTACGCGACGAGGCGCTGCGCGAGGTGGACGGCAAGCCCCGGGACACCCAGGGCTGAGTCCGCGTGCCGGGAGGTCAGCCGGCGCGGTGGCCGTTCTCCAGCTCGACCGGTCCCGACCCGTCCTCGAGCACGTCCAGCGCGGCCAGGACCCGGCGGCCCAGCGAGCCCAGCAGATGGTCGGTGATCTGCTCGCGGGGGACCAGCCGCCAGGACAGCAGCTCCTCCTCCTGCAGCCGGATCGCCTTGAGGTCGTCCTCGTCGAGGACTCCACCGTCGTAGAGGTACGCCACGAGCGGCGGCCGGCCCGGGCCGATCACCCAGTCCACCGCGAGCAGCCGCCCGAGCGGACGGTCGAGGCCGATCTCCTCCAGCGTCTCGCGGCGCGCGCCCTGGCGCGGGGACTCGTTCTGGTCGGACTCGATGGTGCCGCCCGGCAGCGCCCAGCCGTCGCGGTAGTTGGGTTCGACGAGCAGGACCCGCCCCTCCGCGTCCCGGAAGAGCGCGGCGGCGCCGGCCAGGACGCGGGGCAGGGAGGCGATGTACGCGGCGAAGTCGGAGGCGCTGGAAGTAGTCACCTCCGCAGGGTATCCAGCCCGGCCCGGCCGCCTCCGCCAAGTTCATCCGTACGTACGACAGTCCGCCCGTGCCGTGTTCGCCGGGCCGGGCGGGCTAGACCTTCGTCGCCACGAGTCGCACCGTCCGCTCCGCCAGCTCGCTGATCCGTACGCCGTCGAAGCCGAACACCGCGCTGTGCACGGTGTCCTCCAGCGGCTCCGTCCACCGGTCGGGGATCGCCCGCGCGCCGCTCAGGACGCCGGCCACCGAACCGGCCGTGGCCCCGTTGGAGTCGGTGTCCAGGCCCCCGCGCACGGTGAGCGCGAGGGTGCGGGTGAAGTCGCCGTCGCCGTACAGCAGTCCGGCGGTGAGGACGGCGACGTTCGGGACGGTGTGGATCCAGCCGAGTCCGGCCGTCTCCCCGGCCATCGTGGTGAGGGTGTCCTCCCAGGCCAGGCCCGTGTCGTGGAGGGCGCTGACGCGGCGTACGGTCCGGGCGAGGCGGCTGCTCGCCGGTACGACGGCCAGCGCCTCGTCGAGCGCGTCGCGCACCGTCGGCGCGGTGAACGCCGCCGCGATCAGCGCCGCCGCCCACATGGCGCCGTAGACGCCGTTGCCGGTGTGCGAGAGCACCGCGTCCCGGCGGGCCAGGTCAGCGGCGCGGCGCGGGGCACCGGGGCAGGTCCAGCCGTAGACGTCGGCGCGGATGAGGGCGCCGATCCACTCCTGGTAGGGGTTGTCGTACGTCGCCGTCAGCGGCGGCTTGAGGCCGTTCGCGAGGTTGCGGTACGCGGCGCGTTCCGCGGTGAACGTCTGCAGGTACGGCAGCCGCAGCAGCCACAGGTCGCCGACCTGCTCGGTGCTGAACCCGAAGCCGTGGGTCTCCAGCAGGTCCAGGCCGAGGATCGCGTAGTCGACGTCGTCGTCACGGCAGCTGCCGTGGATGCGGCCGCGCACGCACTGGCGCCACTCGGGGCGCAGCCGCAGGCGGTCCTCCTCGGTGGGCGGCTCGGGCAGGTAGTCGGTGAGCGGCAGGGCGCCGGTGCGCCGCAGGTAGCTCTCGATGCGCTCGCGGGTCCACACCTCGCCCTGCTCGACCGGCTTGCCGAGCATGTTGCCGGCGATCCGGCCCAGCCAGCCGCCGAGCACGCGGTCCGCGAGCTCCGGCTCGGTGCCCACAGGGGTCATGGCTCCGGTTTACCCGATTCCGGGGGCTCCCGCGCGGGTTTCGGCGGTGCCCACAGGCGGCCCTCAGGCTGTTCCAGGGTGCGGGCATCGCATGACGCAGAGGGCGTCCTCCGGTTAAGGTCGCTGCGGCGCGACTGGCCCTGACGTGCGCGGGGCCCGGAGAGCAAGGGGATGGAAACGGTGGCGGACGCTGCAGCGCAGGGCACCCGGCGGGTGCTCGTGGCCGCGGACAAGTTCAAGGGGTCGCTGACGGCCGTACAGGTCGCCGAGCGGGTGACGGCCGGGCTGCGCCGAGTCGTGCCGGACGTCGAGGTGGAGGCCCTGCCGGTCGCCGACGGCGGCGACGGCACGGTCGACGCGGCGGTCGCGGCCGGGTTCGAGCGCCGGGAGGTACGGGTCGCCGGGCCCCTCGGGCACGAGGTCACCGCCGCGTTCGCGCTGCGCGGCGACACCGCCGTGGTGGAGATGGCGGAGGCGAGCGGTCTGCAGCGGCTGCCGGCCGGCGTCTTCGCGCCGCTCACCGCGTCGACGTACGGCTCCGGAGAGCTGCTGCGGGCCGCGCTGGACGCGGGCGTGCGGACGATCGTGTTCGGGGTCGGCGGCAGCGCCACCACGGACGGCGGCGCGGGCATGCTGTCCGCGCTCGGCGCGCGGTTCCTGGACGAGGACGGGGAGCCGGTGGCACCGGGCGGCGGCGGGCTCGCCGACCTGGCGCGGGCCGACCTGTCGGGGCTGGACCCGCGGCTCGCGTCCGTGGAGCTGATCCTCGCGAGCGACGTCGACAACCCGCTGACCGGGCCGAAGGGCGCGCCGGCGGTCTACGGGCCGCAGAAGGGCGCCTCCCCGGACGACGTCGAGGCGCTGGACGCGGCGCTCGCGCACTACGCGGAGGTGCTGGAGGCCGCCGTCGGACCCGAGGCGGCGGAGTACGCGGCCGCGCCGGGCGCGGGGGCCGCGGGTGGTATCGGGTACGGCGCTCTGCTGCTCGGCGCCCGGTTCCGGGCCGGTATCGAGGTCATGCTCGACGTGCTGGGCTTCGCGCCGGCCCTGGAGCGGGCGGAGCTGGTGATCACCGGGGAGGGGTCGCTGGACGAGCAGACCCTGCACGGCAAGGCGCCCGCCGGGGTCGCCGCGGCGGCCCGCGCGGCCGGCAAGGAGGTCGTCGCCGTGTGCGGGCGGCTGGCGCTGCCGCCCGAGGCGCTGGGGCGCGCCGGGATCCGCCGGGCGTACCCGTTGACGGAGATCGAGCCGGACGTCTCCGCGTGCATCGCGGACGCGGGCCCGATCCTGGAGCGGGTCGCCGAGCGAATCGCCCGGGACTTCCTGAGCTGACGGCACCGCCGGCCCACCCAGGGGCGCGGGGAACTGCGCGAAAGGCCACGACGGCGCCGCAGACGACGCCAAGCAGACGACGCCAAAGCGAGGGGCCCCGGACCAACAGGTCCGGGGCCCCTCGACACGTGCCGCTACGGCAACTGCGCCGCCCGCGCCTCGCGGCGGTTGTCGCGGAAGTTGTTCACCCGGCGGGCCGTGGCGAACAGCGGGATGACCGCGCCCATGACCAGCTGCAGGGCGCAGCCCGTCTGGAGGAGGAGCTGGCCGCTGGGAGCGTCGAAGGCCCAGGCGGCCAGGAGGCCCATCGACAGCACGATCCAGGCGAGCATCGCGCCGGCGAGGCGGCCCCGCGGCTTCGGGTACTCCACCCGGCTCACCATCAGCCAGGCGGTGCCCAGGATGGCGAGGAGCGTCGCCACGAAGGGCAGCTCCAGCAGCACGATCGAGACGACCGTCAGCGCGCCGAACGGCGAGGGCATGCCCTGGAACATGCCGTTCCTCGGGGTGACGCACGAGAAGCGCGCCAGGCGCAGCACGACGGCCAGGAGCACCACGATTGCCCCCACCGCCGCCACCCGCTGGTGCGCGTCGTCGGCGACCATGCCGTAGACGAGGACGAAGTACGCCGGAGCCAGACCGAAGCTGATCAGGTCCGAGAGGTTGTCCAGCTCGGCGCCCATGGGGGAGCTGCGGAGCTTGCGCGCCACCAGGCCGTCGAACAGGTCGAAGACCGCCGCGCAGAGCATCAGGATGACCGCCGTGGCCGCGCTGTGGCGGGCCATGCCGGACTCCTGGCTGCCCGTGAGGTGCGGGATCAGGATGCCGGTGGTGGTGAAGTACACCGCCATGAAGCCGCACGTGGCGTTGCCGAGGGTGAGGGTGTCCGCTATCGAGAGGCGGAGAGAGAGGGGCATCTCCTCGTCGTCGTCCGCCTCGTCGGCCTCGGGAACCCAGCCCGCCTGCGTCTCCGGGTCAATCACGGTCAATGCGAGTCACCCCCGCTACGGTCTTCTGCCCGACCTCGACGTCGACCTCGACGCCCTCCGGCAGGTAGATGTCGACGCGCGAGCCGAAGCGGATCAGGCCGATCCGCTCGCCCTGCTCGACCTTCGTTCCCTCGGGGATGTAGGGGACGATGCGGCGGGCGACGGCACCGGCGATCTGGATCATCTCGATGTCACCGAGCTCGGTGTCGAAGTGCCAGACGACGCGCTCGTTGTTCTCGCTCTCCTTGTTGAACGCGGGAACGAAGCCGCCGGGGATGTGCTCGACCGACGTCACCGTGCCGGCCAGCGGCGCGCGGTTGACGTGGACGTTGAGCGGGCTCATGAAGATCGCGACCCGGGTCCGTCCGTCCTTCCACGGCATGATGCTCTGCACCACTCCGTCGGCGGGGGAGATGACCCGGCCCGGGGCGATCTCGCGCTCGGGGTCGCGGAAGAACCACAGCATGCCCGCCGCGAGAGCGGTGGCGGGCACGGCGACGGCCTTGGCGACGCCCGAGCGGCGGGCGCGGACCAGGCTGACGGCTGCGGTGGCGACGGTCGGCAGAAGCCACGGCGATGCTCCGCGCGCGAGGCGTGCGCCTACCAGGCGGTCGCGGTGTGCAGAGGTTTGGCTGTGGGGCATGGATGACCTTCGTAGCGGACGATGCCGCGCTTCGACGGGGGACGGCGGCTTTCCGGCGATCGTAGCGGTTCGGGGGCGTAACTGGGTAAGCCAGGAAGCCGAGTCGGCACGCGGGGGAAGTTGACGGGGTGTGATCTTCTTCTCGAAGAAAACACCCCCAACCCGGACATCTATCCCTGGAACCGATACTCTTCGAGCAGTCGGCGCCCGATGATCATTTTCTGGATTTCGGCGGTACCTTCACCGATCAGCAGCATCGGGGCCTCGCGGTAGAGGCGCTCGATCTCGTACTCCTTGGAGAACCCGTACCCGCCGTGGATCCGGAAGGCGTCCTCCACGACCTCCTTGCAGTACTCGGAGGCGAGGTACTTCGCCATCCCCGCCTCGAGGTCGTTTCGTTCGCCGGAGTCCTTTTTGCGTGCCGCGTTCACCATCATGGCATGAGCGGCCTCGACCTTGGTAGCCATCTCGGCGAGCTTGAACTGGATCGCCTGGTGCTGGGCGATCGGCTTGCCGAAAGTGTGACGCTGCTGGGCGTACTGGACGCCCAGCTCGAACGCACGCTGAGCGACACCGCAGCCACGCGCCGCCACATTCACGCGGCCCACCTCGACGCCGTCCATCATTTGGTAAAAACCTCGGCCGGTGACCCCTCCGAGCACCCGATCGGCGGGAAGCCGCAGGCCATCCATGATCAGCTCGGTGGTGTCGACGCCCTTGTAGCCCATCTTCTCGATCTTGCCGGGGATCGTGAGGCCGGGGCGGACCTCGCCGAAGCCGGGCTCCTTCTCGATCAGGAAGGTCGTCATCGACTTGTGGGGCGCGGTGCCCTGCGGGTGTCCTTCGTCACTTCGGACCAGAACGGCCACCAGCGACGACGTACCGCCGTTCGTCAGCCACATCTTCTGACCGTTCAGGACGTACTCCTCGCCGTCCTGCACCGCCTTCGACGTGATCGCGGACACGTCCGAGCCCAGGCCCGGCTCCGACATCGAGAACGCGCCCCGGATGTCGCCGGCCGCCATCCTCGGCAGGAAGTGGTCCTTCTGCTCCTGCGTGCCGTGCTGCTTGAGCATGTACGCCACGATGAAGTGGGTGTTGATGATCCCGGAGACGGACATCCAGCCGCGGGCGATCTCCTCGACGCACAGGGCGTAGGTGAGGAGCGACTCGCCCAGACCCCCGTACTCCTCGGGGATCATCAGGCCGAACAGGCCCAATTCCTTGAGGCCGTCGACGATCTGCTGCGGGTACTCGTCGCGGTGCTCCAGCTCGGTCGCGACCGGGATGATCTCCTTGTCCACGAAGTCGCGGACGGTGGCGAGGATCTCCTGCTGGATGTCGGTCAGACCGGCGGTCTGGGCGAGACGGGCCATGGCTTACTTCTCCTGCGACTTGAGCTCGGGGCGGCCGGGCTGCTCGCCGCCGCGCTCCTTGATGTACGTCTCGGTCGGCACCATCACCTTGCGGCGGAACACGCACACGAGCGTGCCGTCCTGCTTGTAGCCCTTGGTCTCGACGTAGACGATGCCGCGGTCGTTCTTCGACTTGGACGGCCACTTGTCGAGCACGGTCGTCTCGCCGTAGATCGTGTCGCCGTGGAAGGTCGGCGCCACGTGCCTGAGCGACTCGATCTCCAGGTTGGCGATCGCCTTGCCGGAGACGTCCGGGACGGACATGCCGAGCAGCAGCGAGTAGATGTAGTTCCCGACCACCACGTTCTTGCCGAAGTCCGTCGTGTTCTCGGCGTAGTTGACGTCCATGTGGAGCGGGTGGTGGTTCATGGTGAGGAGACAGAACAGGTGGTCGTCGTACTCCGTGACCGTCTTGCCCGGCCAGTGCTTGTACGTCGCCCCGACCTCGAACTCCTCGTAGGTGCGCCCGAACTGCATCGCGTCACGCCTCCGGGATCTCGAACTTGCTGGTGCGCTGCATGCCGGCCGCGCGGCCCTTGCCGGAGATGACGAGCGCCATCTTGCGGCTGGCCTCGTCGATCATCTCGTCGCCGAGCATCGCGGAGCCCTTCTTGCCGCCCGCCTCGGACGTGTAGTAGTCGTACGCGTCCAGGATCAGCTCGGCGTGGTCGTAGTCCTCCTGGGACGGCGAGAAGATCTCGTTGGACGCCTCGACCTGGCCCGGGTGCAGCACCCACTTGCCGTCGAAGCCGAGCGCCGCGGCGCGCTGGGCGACCTCGCGGTAGCCGTCGATGTTGCGGATCTGCAGGTAGGGGCCGTCGATCGCCTGGAGGTTGTTGGCGCGGGCCGCCATCAGGATCTTCATCAGGATGTAGTGGTAGGCATCCGCCGGGTAGCCGGGCGGCTGCTCGCCCACGACCAGCGACTTCATGTTGATGGACGCCATGAAGTCGGCGGGGCCGAAGATGATCGTCTCGACGCGCTGGGAGGCCGTGGCGATCTCGTTGACGTTGTTGAGGCCCTGGGCGTTCTCGATCTGCGCCTCGATGCCGATCTTCCCGACCTCGAAGCCCATCGTCTTCTCGATCTGCGTCAGCAGGAGGTCCAGGGCCACGACCTGCTGGGCCGTCTGCACCTTCGGCAGCATGATGCAGTCGAGGTTCTGGCCGGCGCCCTCGACGACCGTGACGACGTCGCGGTACGTCCACTCGGTCGTCCAGTCGTTGACGCGCACGACCCTGGTCTTGCCGGTCCAGTCGCCCTCGTTGAGGAACTTGACGATGGTGTGCCGCGCCTCGGGCTTGGCGAGCGGCGCGCACGCGTCCTCGAGGTCGAGGAAGACCTGGTCCGCCGGGAGCCCCTGCGCCTTCTCCAGGAAGCGCGGGTTGCTGCCCGGAACGGCGAGACACGAACGCCGCGGACGAAGACGGTTGACGGTCATGCGGGGACCTCCAGGGGGTCGAGCTTGTTCGCTTTCCGGATCTCGTCGACGATGCGGCCGATGATTCCGGTGATGTCGAAGTCCTTCGGGGTGAAGACCGCGGCCACTCCGGCTGCCCTGAGCTGCTCGGCGTCACCATTCGGGATGATGCCACCGGCGATCACGGGTATATCTGTGGCACCGGCCACACGCAGCCGTTCGAGGACGTCCGGCACCAGCTGCGCGTGCGAGCCGGAGAGGATCGACAGGCCGACCGCGTGCACGTCCTCCTCGAGGGCCGCGTCCACGATCTGCTCCGGCGTCAGCCGGATCCCCTGGTAGACCACCTCGAAGCCGGCGTCACGCGCGCGTACGGCGATCTGCTCGGCGCCGTTGGAGTGCCCGTCCAGGCCCGGCTTGCCGACCAGGAAGCGCAGCTTGCCGGTGCCGAGGTCCCGCGCCGTCAGATCGACCCTGCGGCGCACCTCGGACAGCGCCGAGCCCTCCTCGGCGGGGACCGCGACCGGCGCCGAGGAGACACCGGTCGGCGCGCGGAACTCGCCGAACACCTC
Source organism: Streptomyces sp. NPDC096132 (assembly GCF_044763345.1). Lineage (NCBI taxonomy): Bacteria > Bacillati > Actinomycetota > Actinomycetes > Kitasatosporales > Streptomycetaceae > Streptomyces > Streptomyces sp. NPDC096132. The sequence goes on along the minus strand of NZ_JBIWGA010000016.1, from coordinate 220,436 downwards.
GCGCAGGGCCCCGGCCCACTCGCCGGTCGTGACCCCGGCGCGGGCGCACTCCAGGGTGGCCTCCATCAGATTGTCGGTGCCCTTGGCGGCCTCCTTCAGCCGCTCCAGCGCCTTGCACGGACGCGGGTGGTTGAAGGGCGGCTGGTAGCGGGTGTCGCGCCAGTTCTGGAGCGAGGCGATGACCCGGGCCTCGACGGCCGGGTCGACCGTCTGGATCGCCGTGTCGAGATCGGCGGTCAGGGGATTGGTCTCGGTCGTCTCGAAGATGTTGACGCCGACGATCTTCTCCCGGCCGGACTCGATCCGGGCGCGCCGCTCGGCGTGCGAGGAGACGAGCTGCGACTTCAGGTAGCCCGACTCGACGGCGGCCATCGCGCCGCCCATCTCCTGGATCCGCTCGATCTCCGCGAGCGAGTCCTCGACGAGTCCCGCGACCTTCGCCTCGATGACGTGGGAGCCCTCGAAGATGTCCTCGTACTCCAGCAGGTCGCTCTCGTGGGCGAGGACCTGCTGGATGCGCAGGCTCCACTGCTGGTCCCAGGGGCGGGGCAGGCCCAGGGCCTCGTTCCACGCCGGGAGCTGCACGGCACGCGCGCGGGCGTCCTTGGAGAGGGTGACGGCCAGCATCTCGAGCACGATCCGCTGGACGTTGTTCTCCGGCTGCGCCTCGGTCAGCCCGAGGGAGTTGACCTGGACGCCGTACCGGAAGCGGCGCTGCTTGGGGTTCTCGATGCCGTACCGCTCACGGGTGACGCGGTCCCAGATGCGGCCGAAGGCGCGCATCTTGCACATCTCCTCGATGAAGCGGACGCCCGCGTTCACGAAGAAGGAGATCCGGGCGACCACGTCGCCGAACTTCTCGGCCGGCACCTGGCCCGAGTCGCGGACGGCGTCCAGCACCGCGATGGCGGTGGACATCGCGTACGAGATCTCCTGGACCGGCGTGGCGCCCGCCTCCTGCAGGTGGTAGCTGCAGATGTTGATCGGGTTCCACTTCGGGATGTGGGAGACCGTGTACGCGATCATGTCCGTCGTCAGCCGCAGCGACGGCCCCGGCGGGAACACGTGCGTGCCCCGGGACAGGTACTCCTTGACGATGTCGTTCTGGGTCGTGCCCTGGAGCTGGGTGATGTCCGCGCCCTGCTCCTCCGCGACGACCTGGTAGAGCGCCAGCAGCCACATGGCGGTGGCGTTGATGGTCATCGAGGTGTTCATCTGCTCCAGGGGGATGTCCTGGAACAGCCTGCGCATGTCACCGAGGTGGGCCACCGGCACACCGACCCGGCCGACCTCGCCGCGGGCGAGGACGTGGTCGGAGTCGTAGCCGGTCTGCGTCGGCAGGTCGAACGCCACCGACAGACCCGTCTGACCCTTGGCGAGGTTGCGCCGGTACAGCTCGTTGGACGCCTCGGCCGTGGAGTGACCGGCGTACGTGCGCATGAGCCACGGCCGGTCCTTCTGACGCTCAGTCATCTATGACCTCGGGTGTCTCAGATGTTGCGGAAGCGGTTGATGGCGTCGAGGTGCTTGGCGCGCATCTCTTCGTCGCGCACGCCCAGTCCCTCCTCGGGGGCCAGGCACAGGACGCCGACCTTGCCCTGGTGGAGGTTGCGGTGCACGTCGTACGCGGCCTGGCCGGTCTCCTGGAGGGAGTAGACCTTCGACAGCGTCGGGTGGATCTTGCCCTTCGCGATCAGCCGGTTGGCCTCCCAGGCCTCGCGGTAGTTGGCGAAGTGCGAGCCGATGATCCGCTTCAGGGACATCCACAGGTAGCGGTTGTCGTACTCGTGCATGTATCCCGAGGTCGAGGCGCAGGTGGTGATGGTGCCGCCCTTGCGGGTGACGAAGACGGAGGCGCCGAAGGTCTCGCGGCCGGGGTGCTCGAAGACGATGTCGATGTCCTCGCCGCCGGTGAGCTCACGGATGCGCTTGCCGAAGCGCTTCCACTCCTTGGGGTCCTGGGTCTGCTCGTCCTTCCAGAACTTGTAGCCCTCGGCGTTGCGGTCGATGATCGCCTCGGCGCCCATGGACCGGCAGATCTCCGCCTTCTGGGGGCTGGAGACGACACAGATCGGGTTGGCGCCGCCGGCCAGCGCGAACTGCGTGGCGTACGAGCCCAGGCCGCCGCTGGCGCCCCAGATCAGCACGTTGTCGCCCTGCTTCATGCCGGCGCCGTTGCGGGAGACCAGCTGCCGGTAGGCGGTGGAGTTGACCAGGCCCGGGGCGGCGGCCTCCTCCCAGCTGAGGTGGCCCGGCTTCGGCATCAGCTGGTTGGACTTCACGAGCGCGATCTCGGCGAGGCCGCCGAAGTTCGTCTCGAAGCCCCAGATGCGCTGCTCCGGGTCGAGCATCGTGTCGTTGTGGCCGTCGGAGGACTCCAGCTCGACGCTGAGGCAGTGCGCGACGACCTCGTCACCGGGCTTCCAGGCGTTGACGCCGGGGCCGGTGCGCAGGACGACGCCCGCGAGGTCGGAGCCGATGATGTGGTACGGCAGGTCGTGCCGCTTGGTGAGCTCGCTGAGGCGGCCGTAGCGCTCCAGGAAGCCGAAGGTCGACAGCGGCTCGAAGATCGAGGTCCACACGGAGTTGTAGTTGACCGAGGAGGCCATGACGGCCACCAGGGCCTCGCCCGGGCCGAGCTCGGGCAGGGGGACCTCGTCGAGGTGGATCGACTTGCGCGGGTCCTTGTCGCGGGTCTCGAGGCCCGCGAACATCTCGGTCTCGTCCTTGTGCACGGTGATCGCGCGGTACGACTCGGGGAGCGGCAGGGCGGCGAAGTCGGCCGGCGTCGATTCCGGCGACTGGATCGCGTCCAGGATGTCCTGAGTGGTCACGGTGTTGCCTCCGGCGGTGAGCGCCCTGAGGGCGGGGCGCTGAGGGTTACGTCGGTGTGCTGCTGAGGGTTGGGAGAAGTGCCGTCGGTTCGGCGGTGGTGCTGTTCGGCAGCGCTTTGTGGCGCGGGAGGTTGCCTGTGACGCAGGCGTCCGGGCGCGCAGGCCGTCGGCTTGCGGGGACAGCCGGCGTACGAAAGGTCTCTGCACGCCGGCCGCCCGGACTCCTTCAACGTATGACACCCCGTGTCAGGCCGCAAGGCACTGAGTGCCAGGACTTGCTCTCAGCTGAAATCTTTACGTAACAAATGAGCGATGATCGATCGAACAGGCTCTGAAATCCGCGCGAAAAGGGGCTCTGACATGCCAAAACGGCCACCCGGTGGGGTGGCCGTCATCACAGGGGATCTTCGGTGGTGAGGGTGGCTCAGCGCTCCTTGAGCGCCTGTTCGATGGTGCGCATGACCTCGTCCAGCGGGGCGTCGGTGCGGGCGACCGTCACCAGCACCTCGCCCTGGGCGGAGACCGCCGCGGGGGCCTGCTGCGCGGGGGCGGCGCCGTTGCGTCCCGCTCCGATGCCGGTCCCGAAGGTCCGGCGGACGATCGCGAAGGCGTGGTCGAGCTGGGCCTCGACGTCGCCCTGCCCGCCGGCCCGCAGCCAGCGGCGCAGCACGTGGTTGTGGGCGGTGACCACGGCGGAGGCGGCGACCTCGGCGAGCAGCGGGTCGTCGTTGGCGTCGTCGTCGTGCGCGTGCTCGTCGAAGTGGCCGAGGAGGTAGCGGGTGAAGAGGCGCTCGTAGCGGGCCACGGAGGCGATCTCCGCCTCGCGCAGGGTGGGCACCTCGCGCGTGAGCTTGTAGCGGGCGACCGAGATCTCCGGCCGGGCCGCGTACATCTTCATGACCTCCTTGATGCCGCGGCACACGGTGTCGAGGGGGTGCTCGTGCGCCGGTGCCGCGTTGAGGACGGCCTCGGCGCGGATCAACGTGTCGTCGTGGTCGGGGAAGATGGCCTCTTCCTTGGAGCGGAAGTGGCGGAAGAAGGTGCGGCGGGCGACGCCGGCCGCGGCCGCGATCTCGTCGACGGTGGTCGCCTCGTACCCCTTGGTGGCGAACAGCTCCATGGCCGCGGCCGCCAGTTCGCGGCGCATCCTGAGCCGCTGTGCGGCCGCGCGGCTGCCCGCGGCACTCTCCGGTGCGTCGGGCGTGGCTGGTGTACGTGGGGACCTGGCGGGCTGGGACATGACCCGAACGTACTGCATGTGCGCAGCTCGATGCGCAGGTCCGGGGTTTCCCCCGCCTGTGGGAGGCGGGGGAGCGCCGGGCCGGGCGGGCGGGAGAGGCCCGCCCGGATCGAGCAGTCCGCCCCAGTCCCGGTCGCCTTCGAACCAGTCGCCGGCGCCGTCAGCGGCGGGCATATTCGCGGAAGCCACGGCCGGTCTTGCGGCCGAGGCAGCCCGCGGCCACCAGGTGCTCCAGGAGCGGGGCCGGGGCGAGTCCCGGGTCGCGGAACTCGCGGTGCAGGACCTTCTCGATCGCCAGGGAGACATCGAGCCCGACGACGTCCAGCAGTTCGAACGGGCCCATCGGGTAGCCGCCGCCCAGCTTCATGGCGGCGTCGATGTCGTCGAGAGACGCATAGTGTTCCTGCACCATCTTGATCGCGTTGTTGAGGTACGGGAACAGCAGGGCGTTCACGATGAAGCCCGCACGGTCACCGCAGTCGACGGCGTGCTTCTTGATCCGTCCGCACACCTCGTGGACCGTCGCGTGGACGTCCTCGGCCGTCAGCACCGTACGGACGACCTCGACCAGCTTCATCGCCGGCGCCGGGTTGAAGAAGTGCATCCCGATGACGTCCTGCGGACGCGAGGTGGCGCGGGCGCAGGCGACGACCGGCAGCGACGAGGTGGTGGTCGCCAGGACGGCACCCGGCTTGCAGACCTTGTCCAGCGTCGCGAACAGCTGCTGCTTGATCTCCAGGTCCTCGGCGACCGCCTCGACGGCCAGGTCGACGTCGGCGAAGGCTTCATAGGACCCGGCCGGGGTGATCCGCTCCAGGGTCTGGGCGGCGGCCTCGGCGGTCATCCGGCCCTTGTCGACCGAGCGCGCGAGGGACTTGCCGATGCGGGCCTTCGCCGTCTGCGCCTTCTCCTCGCTGCGGGCGGCCAGGACGACGTCGTAACCCGCCTTGGCGAACACCTCGGCGATACCGGAGGCCATGGTCCCGGAGCCGGCGACGCCGACACCGCGGATCTCGCGGCCGGGGGTGCCGGACCCGCCGGCGACGGGCGTCAGCGCGTCCGGGACGACGGTCGCGCTGCCCGGCGCCTCGTACGTGTAGAAGCCCCGGCCCGACTTACGGCCCGTCAGTCCCGCCTCGCTGAGCTGCTTGAGGATCGGGGCCGGTGCGTGCAGCCGGTCGCGGGACTCGGCGTACATGGCCTCCAGGACCGTACGGGCGGTGTCGACGCCGATCAGGTCGAGCAGGGCGAGCGGGCCCATCGGCAGGCCGCAGCCGAGCCGCATCGCGGCGTCGATGTCCTCGCGGGAGGCGTAGCGCGCCTCGTACATCGCGGCGGCCTGGTTGAGGTAGCCGAACAGCAGCCCGTCCGCGACGAATCCGGGGCGGTCGCCGACCGCGACCGGCTCCTTGCCGAGGTCCAGGGCGAGGTTGGTGACGGCGGTGACGGCGGTGGGCGCGGTCAGCACCGAGGAGACGACCTCGACCAGCTTCATCGCCGGCGCCGGGTTGAAGAAGTGCAGGCCCAGCACGCGTTCCGGGCGCGCCGACTCGGCGGCGAGCCGGGTGACCGACAGGGCGTTCGTGCCGGTCGCGAGGATCGTCTCAGGCCGCACGATCCCGTCCAGCTCACGGAAGATCTGCTGCTTGATCTCGTACGACTCCGGAGCCACCTCGATCACCAGGTCGGCGTCGGCCGCCGCGCGCAGGTCGGTGGCGGTGCGGATCCGGGCGAGGGCGTCGGCGCGCTCCTGCTCGGTCAGCCGGCCGCGCTGCACGGCGCGGGCGGTGGAGGCTTCCAGGGCGGCGAGCGAGCGCGCCGCCTGGGCCTCGCTGATGTCGATGCCGATCACCTCACGGCCGGCCTTGGCCAGGACCTCGGCGATGCCGGTGCCCATGGTGCCGAGGCCGACGACGGCGATCGTCCGGAGCGGGGACAGAGGGGTGTCGGAGAGGGGAGTGGCCATCGCGGGACTCCAGAAGAAGAGGGTGACGACTGGGAACGCCCCCGGGTGCGCCGAGGGAACCTCTGCGAGGCCTGGGCGCACCGGGTGCGGAAAGGAGTGCGGGTGGTGCCGGGCTACAAGCGCACACGCCCGGTGCCGGTCGCCATGGGCGCGCACAACGCCCACCGTGCGAACGGGAGATCCGACCGGCCCTGTCCCGTGGCCGGGTCGTACATCGGTACGAAGTACCGAACCGACTGCTCTCGCGGAGGCTGCGTCACCAGGCCACCGCGAGGAGGTGAAGCGAGTGGGTGACTCGCTCGTATGAGCTTAACCGGTGGGTAACGAGCACGCCAGCCCTGGGGAGTGTGACCTGTTCCGCACCGATGCGCGCGTCAGGAGCCGCCGTCCGAGGTGGCCTTGCGGCGGAGGTGGAGACAGACGGGGACGCCGGCGGCGACTCCGGTCATGCAGACACCCGCCAGCGCGAAGAACCCGTTGGCGAGCGGGGAGTGGTCCAGCATCCGGGGGATGCCCAGGCCGACGCAGACGAGGGCAGCGGTGACCAGCAGGGCGAGGAGGGTCTCGAGGGCGAGGAGCACCCGGCGCCAGGGGCGCGCCGGAGGCCGACCGGCCGCCGCGCCGGGGTCCTGGTCGAGGTGGGGCGCGGAAGCGGGACCGGAAGCGGGACCGGAAGCGCGCGCGGGATCCGGCGCGGATGCGGGACCGGATTCGAGGTCGGAGCCGCGGGCGGGACCGGAGTCGGAAGCGAGGTCGGCACCGGATCCGGCACTGGATCCGGCACCGGATCCGGGGGTGCGGCCGGAGTCGGATCCGGAGGCGGCGCCCGAGCCGGAGGCGGCGCCCGAGCCGGAGGCGGCGCCGGAGTCGGATACGGGGCCGGAGTCGGATACGGGGCCGGAGTCCGATGCGGGCGCGGCGTCGGATACGGGACTGGAGTCCGATGCGGGCGCGGCGTCGGATACGGGACTGGAGTCCGATGCGGGCGCGGAATCGGATACGGGACTGGAGTCCGATGCGGGCGCGGAATCGGATACGGGACCGGAGTCCGATGCGGGCGCGGAATCGGATCCGGGGGCGGCGTCCGGGTCGGGCGCGGGCCGCGGGTCGGTCTCGGGTGTCGTGCGGGCGCGGGGTATGCCCGCCCTCGTCGCGTTGCTGCATCGTGCGACGGTCTTGTTCCGGGGGGTGCCGTGGGTCGCCATCGTCGTGCTCTCTGTTCTCGCGGCGGGGCGTGGGTGGTGCGGTGGGGCGCCGGAGACCGCCGCTCCGTGGCCGGGGCCGGGAGCGGCGGCTCCGTCATGACGTCGTCCCGTCGGCGGCTATGCGCTCGCCGAGGACGCCACGATGGTTCGCCCGCCGCGGGCGGCGGGGTTCATGGTGTGGTCCGGGAAGCGGGAGCGGTCGTGCTGAGCACGGTGCTCGCGCCCCTCGGTGTCGGTGTCGTCGCCGGTGCGTCCGGCGTCCGGACCGGTCGTGGGACGGATGCTCTCCCCGTGGAGCAGCCGGCCCAGGACCAGGCGGACGACCGCCCCGCGCGGCAGATGGCGCAGGGCGAGCAGGGCGCGTCGGGTGGCGGACATGCCGTGGCCGGTGTCGAAGTACAGCGGGGATGTCCAGGGAGCCCGGCCGGGATCGCCCCCGGCCGCCCGGCGCCGGATCTCCGCCTCGATGTCCTCGAAGTACCGGGTGTCGTTCTCCAGCCACTCCTCGGGAGTGGGCGGAGCGGCATGATCGATGAGACGCGCCTTGCGGCGGTACGGCGTCACATGGGTCATTCCTTGTCCTTTCTTCTCTCGATCTCTTCGTCGAAGAAGCCCTGCAGCTCCTCCACCGAGACCCCGGCGTCCGTCAGCAGGCCCTTGGCCCGTGTCATGACCTTGCTCGTATGGCCCTCGGAACGGCCCAGCAGTTTGGCGGTCCGGGCGTTGGTCCAGCCCAGGTGGGCGATGAGCCGGAAGACGGCCCGCTGCTTCAGCGGCAGGCCGTCGGCCGCGGCCAGCCACGGACGGAGCTCCTCGTCCAGCTCGCAGAGCCGGGGGCCGTAGAGGGAGACGAGAGGGATCAGGTGCAGCTCGTGCGGGCCGCACGCGTCCCGCACCCGCTTCATCTCGCCGGCCGCGAGCTGTGTGCTCGCGTCCATCAGCCGCTCGTACGCCTCCCTGGTGCTCACTCCGGCGGGCAGCCGGGGCAGGGTCACGGTGAAGGCCTCCAGAGTGACGATCGTGACGTTGTAACGCGGGTCGTCGTAGGTCTCGAACGTGTCGAGCCGCACCGGGTGAAACAGACCGCGCATCAGTTCCCCGTAGGAGGACGGATCGAATGGCGGGGTAGAACTCATGTGTTCAAGGCCCTTCGGACAAGACGACGGCGCCGCCGGGCGCCTCGGTGCAGGAGCCCATCGGCTCCGCATCGACGGCACCCATCATCAGGGAGGAGGCCGGCGACCCTTTCCTGTCGATTCCGGCGCCCATCTGACGGCTCATTACTTATCAGTAGCAACGCTTTTTGATCGTTCCTGCTCGAACCACCGCGCGTGGCCGTGGTTGCTGCGGGGATGCGCCAACAGCAGCCGCTTCCGGCGCTGTTGGGTGCGTCATCGTACTGACGGGGACGGTCGGCCCTTTCCGCCTCGGAAATTCACTCGCGCGAACTAATTCGCTTCGAAAATCAGCCGAACATGACCGTCGCTGAACGAGGTTGTTTCTGGAGGCGCTGCCTCCGCCCGAGGTGCACGACATTGCTGCACGTCACTGAAGGGGAAGGGATCACATGGAGAGGCGCCGAGGGCTCCGAGGGGAACGGGCGCGCGCACATCGGAGGCGCATTCGAACCCATGGCCAGTGCGCTGGTTGTGCTCCTGTGCGCCGGTACGCGCCGCCCGGCCCGCGGGGTGTGCCTCAGCCCCTACCCTCGACCCATGGACGAAGAGTTGCGATCACTCACGGAGCGCTTACGGCGGGAGTCGGGTGGTTCGGCCGCGTACGAACGGCTCGCGGCCGGCGCGGACCGCGACGAACTGGCGGGCGTGCTCACCGAGTCGGGGCACCCGCTGTGGGCCCGGGAGGTGGCCGCCTTCCGGCTGGGGCTCGCCGGGGACCGGCGCGCCTTCGAGGCGCTCGTCCTGCTGCTCAACCACCGCGACCCACCGCGCTGCGCCTCTGCCGCCTACGCCCTGGCCCGCCTCGGTGATCCCCGCACCGCACGCGCGGCGGCAGCCCTGGCCACCAACGAACTGCGCGTCGCCTACGCCCTGCACCCCGTACGACTCCTGGTGGAGCTGCGCGCCCCGGAGGCGGTGCCCGCGCTCATCACCACGCTCCGGCGCCGGCTCACCCCGCACGACCCCTATCGGCGGGTGGCCCTGGCCTGTGTCGAGGGGCTCGGCGCGCTGGGCGACGACCGCGCCCGGCCCGTGCTGAACGAGGCCCTCGCGCACCCCGCGCTCGCCGAGGCGGCCGTGCACGCGCTGGCGCGGATTCCCCGCCAGCGGTGAGGCGGCCGGCCTCCGGGCCGGGGTGCCGGACCGTCAGGTGTGCCGCCGGTCAGGCGCCCACCACCGCGAACGCCTCGCTCTCCATCAGGAACTCCGGGCGGACCAGCGCGGCGACCCGCACGGCCAGGCGGCCGCGAGGCGCTCGTCGGGTAGGCCCACGACCACCTGCGTGTACTGGGCCGCGGCGGCGACCCCGTCGGGGGCGGGAATCCTGATCGGCCCACTCATGCCTCCATGGGGGACCACGGGTCCGACGACGCCCCCGACGGGCCGGCGCCGGCCGGGCTCAGCCGCGGAAGCCCAACAGCCCGTGCAGGACCGAGCCGTGGGCGGTGCGGGCGGCGACCTTCGAGCTCAGCGGCTTGGGGTCGGGCTGGGCCCGGCACACCGCGTCGACCGCGCCGGTGCCGCGCGGGACCGTGCCGTCCGTCAGATACGCCGCCAGGTGCTTGTCCAGGCAGCTGTTCCCGCTCAGCGTGATGCCGTGGTTCCCGCCGCCCTGCTCGACCACGAAGCTGGAGCCCCGCAGCAGCGCGTGGACCGTGGCGCCGCCCTCGTACGGGGTGGCCGCGTCGTTCGTCGCCTGGAACAGCAGGGCCGGCGGCAGCGCGCCGTTGGTGATGTCCACCGGCCCCTGCGACCTGGTCGGCCAGAACGCGCACGGCGCGTTGTACCAGGCGTTGTTCCAGGTCATGAACGGTGCCTTCCGGTACGCCGCCCAGTTGTCCGAGCGCCACTCGTCCCAGTCGCGCGGCCAGAACGCGTCACGGCACTGCACCGAGGTGTAGACGCTGTAGCCGTTGTCCCCCGAGGCGTCGACGGCGGCGAGGTTCTCGTACGCCTGCACCAGCGGGTCGGCCTTCTTGTCCTTCACGTACGCGGCGAACGCCTTGGCGAGGTGGGGCCAGTAGCCGTTGTAGTAGCCGCCGGGCAGGAAGGTGTCCTCCAGTTCCGCGGCGCCCACCTTGCCGCCGGCGGGCTTCTGGGCGAGCGCCGCCCGCATCGCGTACCAGGCGGCCTCGACCTTCTCCGGGTCGGTGCCGAGCCGGTACGTCGTGTCGTGCCGGGCGATCCACGCCATCAGGGCACGGTGACGGTCGTTGAAGGCGAGGTCCTGCGTGAGATTGTCGTCGTACCACACGCCCGTGGGGTCGACGATCGAGTCGAGGACCAGACGCCGTACCCGCTGCGGGTACAGCTTGGCGTAGACCGCGCCGAGGTAGGTGCCGTACGAGTAGCCGAAGTAGTTCAGCTTCGGCGCGCCCGTGGCGGCGCGGATCGCGTCCATGTCGCGGACGGCGCTGATCGTGTCGATGTACGGCAGCACGCGCGCGTACTTCTTGCCGCACGCCTCGGCGAAGGACCGCGCCCGCTTCAGGTTGGCGTCCTCGGCCGCCTCGGTGACCGGCACGGAGTCGGGGCGCACGGCCTTGAAGTGGCCGGGCCTGCAGTCCAGGGCGGGCGTGCTCTTCCCCACCCCGCGCGGGTCGAAGCCGATGACGTCGTACTGGGCGGCCACCGCCTTGGGCAGCGACGACGCGACGAACCCGGCGAGGGAGAGCCCGCGGCCGCCGGGCCCGCCGGGGTTGACCAGCAGCGGCCCCTGGTACGTCTTCGCGGTGTGCGGGACGCGCGACAGCGCCAGGGTGATCTGCTCCCCGCCCGGGGTGCTGTGGTCGAGCGGCACCTTCAGGGACGCGCACTGCAGCGTCGGCTGGTCGGTGGTGGCGCACTTCTTCCAGGTGAGCTTCGCCGCGGGGGCGGCGGCCGCCGGTGCCGGGGCCGCGCCGGCCGGCAGGGCCGTGACGGTCCCGGCCAGGACGACGGCGGTGGCGCACAGCACGGCTGCGCGTGTGTTCAAAGGAGTCCTCCCAGGACGGAGGGGGCCTTGGGGTGGCCGGGCCGCGTGGCTCACGGCCCTCGCGGCATCGTCCCGGAAAGATCGTCCGGATATACGTGTTGCGCCGATAGTTGACCCGATCGGGCGCCGGATGCGCTCGAACGCACTCAGATCAGGGTGAGCTGGGTCGGCCCGGACGGGGCCGGCTCAGGGGCGGGCTCCTCCGCCGGCTCGGGCGGCCGGATCCGGCGGGGCATCTCCGCGCGCGTGGGGCCGATGCCGTACTCCTGGGCCAGTTCGTGCACCTGACGGGTGATCCGGCGCTGGTACCACTTGGGGGCGTAGGCGCCGTCCGCGTACAGCCGCTCGTAGCGGCGCACGAGGTACGGGTGGTGCTGTCCCAGCCAGGCCAGGAACCACTCCCGGGCCCCGGGGCGCAGATGCAGCACCAGCGGGGTGACGGAGGTGGCCCCGGCCGCCGCTATCGCCCGCACGGTGGCCCGCAGCTGCGCCGGTTCGTCGGACAGGAAGGGGATCACCGGCGCCATCAGCACGCCGATGCCGATGCCGTGCTCGGTGAGGGTCCGCACGACGTCCAGACGCCGCTCGGGGGCCGGGGTGCCCGGCTCCACGGTGCGCCACAGCGCGGTGTCGGTGAAGCCGACCGAGACGGAGATGCCGACGTCGGTCACCTCGGAGGCCTGCTTCAGCAGGTCCAGGTCGCGCAGGATCAGCGTGCCCTTGGTCAGGATCGAGAACGGGTTCGCGTGGTCGCGCAGGGCGGACAGGATGCCCGGCATCAGCCGGTAGCGGCCCTCCGCGCGCTGGTAGCAGTCGACGTTCGTGCCCATCGCCACGTGGTCCCCGTGCCAGCGCGGCGAGGCCAGCTGGCGGCGCAGCACCTCCGGCGCGTTCACCTTGACGACGATCTGGGTGTCGAAGCCGATACCGGTGTCGAGGTCCAGATAGCTGTGCGTCTTGCGGGCGAAGCAGTACACGCACGCGTGGGTGCAGCCCCGGTAGGGGTTCACCGTCCATTCGAACGGCATCCGGGAGGCGCCCGGCACCCGGTTGAGCACCGTGCGGGCCCGGATCTCGTGGAACGTGATCCCGGCGAACTCGGGCGTGTCGAACGTCCGGGTCGTGACCGCGTCCGCACCGAACAGCGCGGTGTCCGCCGCCCGGTCGTGGCGGGATTCCAGGGCGAGGTTCTCCCAGCGCATGACGCCTCCTCGGTAGCACTGCGCCCACAATAGAACATGTGTTCCCATGATCGTGCGCGCAGGCGTCTGCCTCGGCGTTTCGGCCGCCCCTTGATCGCTTTCGCGACCCCGATTTGGGCGGCCGTGGAGCGGGGTGGTTGGCTTGCCTCGCCCGAGCACATCCCGGGCAGCCCCCGAGCAACACGGACCTGGAGGAACTTCATGGCGCAGGTCGAGGCCACGACCGAGCGGGTCGTCGCGGCGAACCCCGACAAGGTGTTCGACACGCTCGCCGACTACAGCGGCACGCGCGCGAACCTGCTGCCCGAGCACTTCAGCGAGTACGAGGTGCGCGAGGGCGGCGACGGCGAGGGCACCCTCGTCCACTGGAAGCTCCAGGCCACCAGCAAGCGCGTCCGCGACTGCCTCCTGGAGGTCACCGAGCCGACCGACGGCGAACTCGTCGAGAAGGACCGCAACTCCTCCATGGTCACCGTCTGGCGTGTCACCCCGGCGGGCGAGGGCAGGTCCCGGGTCGTCGTCACCACCACCTGGCAGGGTGCCGGCGGCATCGGCGGCTTCTTCGAGCGGACCTTCGCCCCCAAGGGCCTCGGCCGCATCTACGACGCGATCCTCGACAAGCTCGCCGCCGAGGTCGAGAAGTAGACCAACCCCCCTGCGCATTCCGCGCGTTGATGACCCTCACCGGTTCGGGTGGTTCTCCCCCGTGACCGGTGTGGCGCCGTAACCCGTCGCACCCGCCCGTGGTTGGCCGCTTCACGCGGGAACCGCGCGGCAGGTGCGACGAGGCTAGCGGCACGTGGGCCGGATCACCGCGGTGCGGGAGACACCGCACGACGAACCGGCGGCGCCTGCCCCGAGCAGCCTCGCCCCCGCCGCCCTTACCCTTCCCGTCCCCCAGGGGCTCCGCCCCTTCGACCCCACCAGGGGCTTCACCCCTGCAACCCGGCGGGAACGCCGTCCCCTGCCCCAGCGGGGCTTCGCCCCTGCACCCCACTGGGGGCTGCGCCCCTGCACCCCACTGGGGGCTGCGCCCCCAGACCCCCCTTCGGCCCTGAACGGGCCTCGTCCTCAAACGCCGGACGGGCTGAGTGCACCAGGCCGGCACTGACAGGTGAGGCCCCCTGCGGGTGGGTGGGGGTTCGGGACGGCACGAGCCCCGCCAGGACGTCGAACCCGCCGGCGGCGCCGTGCTGCGCGGCACCGTCCGGACCGGCGGCGAGCGAAGCGAGACGGGGGTCCCCCGCCCGAAGAGTGGGGGAGGCCCGCCGAGGACGCGCGTGACCCTCCTCGACGCGGCGGGCAACGTCGTCGACACCCTCACCACCGGCCCCGACGGCACGTTCCCGCTTCATCGGCCTGTCCTGCGGCGAGTACACCGTCGTCGCCACCGGTTACCCGCCGGTCGCCACCGTCCTGCGGCTCACCGGCGGCGGCCGCACCGAGCGCGACCTGCGGCTCGGCCACGACGACTGAGCGGCCACCGCGGCGCGCGGCGTACCCCGGCGCGCCCCGGTGAAACCAATTCCAGGATTGCCGCACATCCCGACCGGCGTGCGCCGTACGGTTGTTGCTGCGGACAGATCTTGCACAGCTCTGGGGAGAGAGGGCCTGGGCCAATGGACCGTGGCACCGAGAGGGACGCACCTCCGAGCCGCGGAGCGGGCAGCGGGACGGCGGACGGCACCGACGACGCCGGGCGCATCCCCCTTGCCGTGGTCGTCGTCGACCGCGACGGCCTCGTCTCCCACTGGAGCACCGGCGCACGCCGGCTCTTCGGCGTCCCCAAGGAAGAGGCGATCGGCGAGCCCGCCATCGACCTGCTCCCCGTCTCCGGCGCCCTCCCCGAGCCCGACGACGACCCGCCGCACGGCGCGTACGGGGAATACGGGGCCTACGACGGGCTGGGACCCGGCCTGGAGTCCTCCCTCGACCACGGGCTGAGCTACCCGGCCGCCGGACGCGCCCGCCTCACCGTGCCCGACCCGGACCAGGGCCGTGCCGACGTGCTGTGGTGGGCGTACCCGCTGGTCGGACCGGGCCGCGAGCGGCTGCTCGTCCTCGCCGCCGACGCGTCCGGACTGCACCGGCAGCAGCAGCCGACGGAGTCCGCGGAGTCGGCGGAGCCGACGGCGGCTCTCGCCGTCGAACGCATCGCGCCCGGCTTCGCCCTGCACACCGACTTCCCCGGCGCCGAGGAACTCGCCCGCAGACTGCCCGAGATCCTGCCCAGCATGAGCGTCGGCGAGAGCGCCCGCATCGTCGCCCAGGTCCTCGAACTCGGCTACCCCGTCCTGGAGTTCAGCCAGAACGACCGGGTGCCGGTCACCCCCGACTGGGGCGTGACCCGGCGCGTCGAACGCCGAGCCCGGCGCGAGCGGGCCGCCCGCGCCGCCGCCGAGGGTCGGCCCGTCCCCGAGGACTTCGCCGACGAGGGCGAGGACCTCGAGTACACCGCCGTACGCGAACGCCTGGAGTTCCTCAACGAGGTCAGCGGGCGGATCGGCACCTCCCTGGACCTCTCCCGCACCATCATCGAGGTCAGCAAGGCCGTCGTCCCCCGCTTCACCGACGTCGCCGGCACCTATCTCCGCGAACAGGTCGTCGCCGGCGAGGGGTTCGCGGAGGGCGTGCCGGACACCAGGACCATGTGGCACCGGGTGGCCCTCGAGCACACCGACGAACCCGGCCGCTGGGACGACGTCGTCCCCGTCGGGGAGGCCATGCCCTTTCCGGCCCACACCCCGTTCTTCCAGTGCATGACCACCGGCGAGCCCGTGCTCGTGCCGCGCATCAGCGAGCAGATGGGCCACGCCATCGCCTCGCAGTTCGAGAAACGCGACATCCGGCCCCTGATCACCGGCCGCTCCATGCTGGTCGTCCCGCTGAAGGCCCGTAACGTCGTCCTCGGCTTCATGATCCTGCTGCGCCACCCCGGACGCGTCGAGTTCAACGACATGGACCGTGTCACCGGCGCCGAACTCGCCGCCCGCGCGGGCCTCGTGCTCGACAACGCGCGCATGTACACGTATCAGGAGAGCGTCGCCGAGACCCTCCAGGACAGCATGCTGCCGCACATCCCGCCGCGCATGGCGGGCTGCGACATCGCCACCCGCTACCTTCCCGGCACCCTGCTCGGACGGGTCGGCGGCGACTGGTTCGACTCCGTGAAACTCCCCGGCGCACGCACCGCCCTCGTCGTCGGCGACGTCATGGGCCACGGCCTCAACTCGGCCGCCATGATGGGCCAGCTGAGAACGGCCGTACAGACCATGGCCGCCCTCGACCTGCCGCCCGCCCAACTCCTGCGCAACCTCGACGACCTGGCGCAACGCCTCGGCGACACCTACCTCGCCACCTGCCTGTACGCCGTCTACGACCCCATCGCGGGCGAACTCCACCTCGCCAACGCGGGCCACATCCCGCCCGTGCTGGTGCGCGCCGTGGACGGCCGCAGCGAGCTCCTCGACCTCCCCACCGGAGCACCCATCGGGGTCGGCGGGGTGCCCTTCGAGTCGGTACGCGTGCGCGTGGAACCCGGCGACCGGCTCGTGATGTGCACCGACGGTCTGGTGGAGGTGCGCGGCGAGGACATCGGCGTAGGGCTCGCGACCCTGTGCGAGTCCGCCGCGCATCCGGCCGCCTCCATGGACGACGCCTGCGACACGATCATCCGGGCCCTCAACACCCGGGGCGGCCGCAAGGACGACGTGGCCCTGCTGCTGACCCGCCTCAACGGCATCGGACCCGACGACGTCGCCGAGTGGCGCCTGCGCCTCGACCCGGCCGAGGTCGGCCGGGCCCGCGCGGCGGTCCGCGAACAGCTCCACGACTGGGGCCTGGCGAAACTGGCGTACCACGCCGAACTGATGGTGAGCGAGCTCGTCACCAACGCCGTACGGCACTCCCACCGGCAGCCCGTCGCCCTGCGGCTCGTACGCGGGGACACGCTGCTGTGCGAGGTGGACGACGACGACCACGAACTGCCGACCCTGCTGAGCGCCGGGCCCGAGGACGAGACCGGACGGGGCCTGCGGGTGGTGAGCACACTGGCGCGCGAGTGGGGGACCAGCCGTACCGGCGCGGGGAAGTCGGTGTGGTTCGAGCTCACCCTGCCCCGCCGCTGAGCGGTCCCTGTCACCGCCGCCGAGCGGTCCCCGTCCCGCCGGTGAGCGGTCCCCGTCCCGTCGTGCGGACACCGGTTCGAGCGCACGACCGGGGCGTTCGGGGCGCACAACGGCGTACGGTTCCGGAACGAGGCGTGAAGGTACGCGCACCGCGCTTGTAGTGGCAACACAGGAGCGATAGACCGTACTCGCCCGTCACTCACGGCGGATCGGCGTCGCACCCTGGGGAGCTGTGCATGAGCGTGACGATGCGGTACCGGGAGGCCTGGGAGGGCTTCTGGCGCGAGGCCCCGGACGACCCCGGCGCGGTGTTCTGGGACGCGGATCCCCAGGTGACCGCCGCCCTCCACCTCGCCCTGTACGAGCCCCATGTCACCGACGCCGGCCTTCCGCTGGTGGACCTCGGCTGCGGCAACGGCACCCAGACCCGCTTCCTCGCCGGCCGGTTCCGGCGAGTCGTCGGCGTCGACCTGGCCGCCGCCGCACTCGACCACGCCCGGCGCGCCGACCCCGCCGGGCAGGCGGAGTACCAGGTGCTGGACGCGGCCGAGCAGGACGCCGCCGAGACCCTGCACGCCGAACTCGGCGACGCCAACGTCTACATGCGGGGCGTCCTGCACCAGTGCGAGCCCGTCGACCGGCAGCCGCTGGCCGACGCGATCGCCACGCTGCTCGGCGAGCGGGGCCGGGTCTTCCTCGTCGAACTGTCCGAGGCAGCCCGTCCCGTCATCGGCGGCCTCGCCCAGAGCCCGT
Organism: Streptomyces sp. NPDC096132; assembly: GCF_044763345.1. NCBI lineage: Bacteria > Bacillati > Actinomycetota > Actinomycetes > Kitasatosporales > Streptomycetaceae > Streptomyces > Streptomyces sp. NPDC096132. The sequence goes on along the minus strand of NZ_JBIWGA010000016.1, from coordinate 202,957 downwards.
CCGGCCCGCCCCCGAAGCTCGCGCCGATCCTCCGCCACGGCATCGCCCCCGGCGAGGTCGCCGACGACGCCGTACCCGGCTATCTGCGGGCCGCCGGTCTCACCGTCCTCGCCTCGGGTGAACTTCCGCTCACCACCACCGAGTCCGCACCGGACGGCACCAGGATCGAACTGCCGTCGAAGTGGCTCGTCGCGGGACGCGCCGACTGATCACGCCGTGAGGCGCGCCAGCGTCTCCTCGAACGAGACGGCGTCCCTCGGCGGCCGGTTGTGCGGCAGCCGCGCCAACAGGGCCGCCATGCCGCAGGTGTTGGTGGCGCCGGAGAACACCAGGCCGGCGCCGATCAGCCCGGACAGCCAGTGCGCGGGCGGCCAGGCCAGGCCCGCGACGAAACCCGCGACGACCAAGGAGCCTGCGGCCAGGCGGACCTGACGGTCCATCGGCCACGGGGTGCGGACGCCGGCCGGGCGCTCGACGGCATACCCGGCCGCCACCCAGGCGCTCGTACCGCCCTCCAGCGTGGCCGCCCGGACTCCGACGGCCGCGAGCCGCTCGCAGCCCTTCGCGGACCGGGCACCGGAGGCGCATACGATCAGCAGAGGCCGCTGCCGTGCGGCCGCCCGCAGCGCGGGCGCGGCCTCGTCGAGCCGGTCCAGCGGCACGTTGTGCGCGCCGGGCAGATGACCCGAGGCGTACTCGCCGGGCGTACGGACGTCCACGACGGTGAACGCGCCGGAGCGGGCGGTCGCCTCGGCGGGGGTGAGGGCGGTGGGGGCGGTCTGGGGACCGGTCACGGAACAGAACCTTTCTGTGGGGTGTTGTCCCGCACGGGTACGATACCCATGGGGGTATGCAAGAGGAGGAAATGTGCAACTCGACATGTCGGCCGAGGAGCTGAAGTCGGCGCTCAACCGGCTGCGGCGCGCCCAGGGCCAGCTCGCGGGCGTGATCCGGATGATCGAGGAGGGCCGCGACTGCGAGGACGTGGTCACCCAGCTCGCCGCGGTCTCCCGGGCCCTGGACCGGGCCGGCTTCGCGATCATCGCGACCGGGCTGGAGCAGTGCATGACCAGCGAGGACCCGGAGGTCCGGGACTCCGCGCAGATGCGCGCCCGCCTGGAGAAGCTGTTCCTGTCGCTGGCCTGACCGCCCACCGGGGGACAGGGCGGGGGGGGCAGGGCGCCGGGGGGCGGCGTCACAGCACGGCCGTCAGGCCCATGCCCGCCGCGACGGCCAGCAGGACGGCGCCGAAGACCCGCTGGAGCGTCCCCGGGGAGACCTTCGCGGCCAGCCGCCTGCCGTCCCACGCCCCCAGTACGGCGGTCGCGAGAAACGGCATGATCAGGGTCCAGTCCAGATCGACCGCCGTGTAGGCGCGCGCACCGAGGGCCACCAGCGCGTTGGCGACGACGACCAGCAGACTCGTGCCCACCGCCGCGCCCATCGGCACGGCCAGCACGCCCACCAGCGCCGGTACGGCGAGGAAGCCGCCGCCGACCCCGAGGAACCCGGTCACCGCGCCCAGCCCCGCCCCGGCGGCGGCCGCGGGGCCCGCCGAGACCCTGCCGGTTCCCGCCGGGGCGCGGCGGCGCAGCATCCGCAGGGCCGCCACGGCGGCCAGCGCCGCGAACATCAGCGTCAGCACGGACTGCGGGATGCGCGAGGACAGGGCCCCGGCCGCGGCTGCGGGCAGCACACCGGCCGCCGCGAACAGCAGCCCCGCCCGCCAGCGCACCGCCCCCGCCCGCGCATGGGCGACCAGCGCGGTGACCGCGGTGACGATCACGACGATCAGGCTCGCGGTGGTCGCCGAGGCCGGGTCGAAGCCGAGCAGATAGATCAGGGCCGGGACGGTGAGGATGCTGCCGCCCGCCCCCAGCGCGCCCAGAGCGACGCCGACCAGGGCTCCGGCGAGCAGCGCCAGGACGACCGTACTCATACGACGGTCCCGGCGCCGCCGTGCGCGTCCTCGACCGGCAGTCCCAGGGCGGCCCAGGCTTGCAGGCCTCCGATCACGTCCGGCGCCGTCACGCCCCGCTCGGCGAGCAGGTCGGCGGCCCGGCGCGAGCGGTTGCCCGAGCGGCAGATCAGCATCAGGTCCCGCCCGGCCGGGAGGACCGCGGTGCCGTCCGACAGCCGGGACAGGGGGACGGGCAGGGCGCCCGGGGCGTGACCGGCCGTGAACTCGTCCGGCTCGCGGACGTCGACCAGGACGGCGGCGCCGTCCAGGAGCCTGCGGCGGGCCTGGGCGGCGGTGATGCGGGGGAGGGGCATCGTAGGGGTTCCTCGGTTCGGGGCGGCGCGGTCAGGCGGGCACGACGAGCGGGAGGCCCGCCGCGGCGGCCGCCGGGAAGCCGTCGTCGACGGCCACGACCGCCCGCCCGGCGGCGTCGAGCAGGGACGCGGCGATCGCCGCGCGCATCCCGCCCGCGCAGTGCACCCACACCGTGCCGGGCGGCACCTCGGCCGTACGCCGGTGGAGCTGGTGGAGCGGGATGTGCGTGCTGCCCCCGATCCAGCCGCCCGCCCGCTCGCCGTCGCGGCGCACGTCGAGGACGACCACGTCGTCACGCCGCTCACGGGCGGCCGCCAGACCGGCGAAGGTGGCCCGTGGGAAGGACGCCGGCGTCGCCCCGTCGGCGAGCCAGTCGGCGGGGGAGCCGACGGCTGCCGCGGCCGGCCGGTCGATGCCGACCCGGGCCAGCTCCCGCTGGGCACGCGTGACGTCCTCGGCGCTCGCGGCGAGCAGCGTCACCGGCCTGCCCCACGGGATCATCCAGGCCAGCTGCGTCGCGAGCTGCCCGTCGACCTCGAAGTTGAACGTCCCCGCCACATGCCCGGCGGCGAACGCCACCCGGCCGCGCAGGTCCACCACCCACTCCCCGGCGGCGAGCCGCCGCGCGATCTCCGCCGCGTCGGCCCGTCCGGGCGGCGTCAGGTCCACCGGAGCCGGTCCGCCCGCGTTGGCCGGGCCCATGTGGGCGTAGTAGGCGGGGATGTCGTCCAGCCCGGCCAGCAGTTCCTTCACGAACGTGTCGACGTCCTGCACGAGCACCGGGTTGGACGCCTTCTCGGCGCCGATCGTGCTCTGCGCGCCCCCGCCGTGCGCGGCGGAACAGAAGCTGCCGAAGCCGTGCGTCGGCATGACGGCCACCTCGTCGTCCAGCTCGTCCGCGAGCCGGTGCGCGGAGGCGTGCTGGGCGCGGGCCAGCCACTCGGTCAGCCGCGGCTCGACGAGGTCGGGCCGACCCACGCCACCCATCAGCAGCGAACCCCCGGTGAAAGCGGCCACCGCGCGCCCCGCGTCCTGAAGCACGTACGAGGTGTGGTGCGGGGTGTGCCCCGGAGTGGCCACCGCCCGCAGTACCAGGCCCTCGTCGACCGGCTCCACGTCCCCGTCCGCGACCGGCACGCGCGCGTACGCCACCCGCGCCCCGGCCGGCACCAGGTAGCGCGCCCCCGTCAGCCGGGCCAGTTCCAGACCGCCGCTCACGTAGTCGTTGTGGACATGGGTCTCGGCGACGGCCACGATCCGCACCCCGCGCCGCGCCGCCGCGGCGATCACCCGGTCGACGTCCCGCGGCGGATCCACGACCACCGCCGCGCGGGCCCCGCCCGCCAGATGGCTCCGGTTGCCCAGGCCCTCGGTCTCCAGGATGTCGGCAAAGAACACGGCACTCTCCTCGCAGAAAATTACCCCCGGGGGTATCCGGGTATCCACCGTAACAGAGATACCCCGGGGGGTATTCCGGGCGGGTGTCCCGGCGGTGTGAATGCAGAGCGATGTGTGTGGCACGGTGTCCCCACCCGCCCACCACGCGCAGGAGAACCACCCGGTGAACCCACCCGCACTCGACGCCCTCGACCTGAAGCTGCTCCAGGCGCTGCAACTCGACGGCCGGGCGCCGTTCAGCCGTATCGCCCAGGTGCTCGGGGTCTCCGACCAGACCGTCGCCCGCCGCTTCCGCCGACTGCGCACCACGGCCGGACTGCGCGTCCTCGGCATGACCGACGAGGGCCGGCTCGGCCGCAGCAGCTGGATCGTCCGCCTCTCCTGCACCCCGGATGCCGCCGACCGCCTCGCCGGAGCACTCGCCCGCCGCCCCGACACCACCTACGTCGCCCTGATCTCCGGCGGCACCGAGGTGATGTGCGCGATGAAGCCCCACAGCCGCCGCGAACGCGACGACCTGCTCCTCGGCCGCCTCCGGAGCACCCCCCGCCTCACCTCGATCAGCGCCCACTGCCTCCTGCACTACTTCTACGGCGGCCCCCTCGGCTGGCTCACCAAGATCGACGCCCTCACCCCGGATGAGACGGCCGCCCTGCACCCGGCCCACCCGGAGGCGCCCGCCGGCCCCGTGGCCGTCGACGCGGACGACGAACACCTGCTCGCCCTGCTCCGCGAGGACGGACGCGCCACCCTCGCCGAACTCCAGTCCGCCACCGGCCTCACGGAGTCCGTGGCCAAGCGGCGCCTGGAGCGCCTGCGGGCGGCCGGCATGCTCTACTTCGACGTCCAGCACGACGTGGAACCCCTCGGCCAGGAGATCGAGGCGATGCTCTGGCTCACGGTCGAGCCCGCCGCCCTCGCCGGCGTCGGACGCGCGCTGGCCGCCCACCCGGAGGTCCGCTTCGCCGCCGCGACCACCGGCCGCGCCAACCTCGTCGCCGCCACCCTGCACACCGACCCCGGCGCCCTGTACGCCTACCTCAGCGAGCGGATCGGCGCCCTGGAGGGCGTGCGTTCCGTGGAGACCCTCCTGATGCTCCGCCAGGTGAAGCAACTGGCGTACGAACGGAGTCGCTCACCGGGGAACGGGACCGCGGGCCGTTAGGCTCGGGGCCCCTTGGAGAGGCCGACGGGCCGGGCCCGGAGCCGGAGTTCGTGCCGGAGCCGCGGCCGGAGAGGACGGGGACCGGACGTGAAGATCCTGATCAGCGCCGACATGGAGGGCGCCACCGGCGTCACCTGGCCGGCCGACGTGCTGCCGGGCACCCCGCAGTGGGAGCGCTGCCGGTCGATGTTCACCTCCGACGTCAACGCGGCCGTCCTCGGCTTCTTCGACGGCGGCGCCGACGAGGTGCTGATCAACGAGGCCCACTGGAGCATGCGCAACCTCCTCCTCGAACGCCTCGACGACCGGGCCGAGATGCTCACCGGCAAGCACAAGTCCCTCTCCATGGTGGAGGGCGTGCAGTACGGCGACGTCGACGGCATCGCGTTCGTCGGCTACCACGCCGGCGCCGGCATGGAGGGCGTCCTCGCCCACACCTACCTCGCCAACTCCATCACCGGCGTCTGGCTCGACGACGTACGCGCCAGCGAGGGCCTGCTCAACGCACGCGTCGTCGCCGAGTACGGCGTGCCGGTCGTCCTGGTCACCGGCGACGACGTGGCCTGCGAGGACGCCCTGGGCTACGCGCCCGAGGCGCCGAAGGTGGCCGTCAAGGACCATGTCTCGCGGTACGCCGCCGTGTGCCGCACACCGGCCCGTACCGCCGCCGACATCCGGGCGGCCGCGAAGGAGGCGGCCCCGCTCGCGGTGCGACGGGATCCGGTCGACGGTGGACCGCATACGGTCGCCGTCGAGTTCGACGCCGAGCACCTCGCCCTGGCCGCCACCGTCGTACCCGGCGTGGCCCGCACGGGCGAACGTAGGATCGCCTACACCAGCGGCACCATGTACGACGGCATCCGTACCTTCAAAGCGGTCACCACGATCGTCTCGGCGGCGATCGAGGAGCAGTACGGCTGAGCGGCGGAGACGGGGACGGGAGCGGGATGACCGACCGGCACGGGCAAGGGCACGCCCAAGGGCACGGACAGGAGCGGGATGGCTGACGCGCAGGCACGGGACGAGGTCGTCCGCTTCACCTCCGACCTCATCCGCATCGACACCACCAACCGCGGCGGCGGCGACTGCCGGGAGCGGCCCGCCGCCGAGTACGCGGCCGCCCGACTGGCCGACGCGGGCATCGAACCCACCCTCCTCGAACGCACCCCGGGACGCACCAACGTCGTCGCCCGCGTCGAGGGCACCGACCCCGCCGCGGACGCGCTGCTCCTCCACGGCCATCTGGACGTCGTCCCCGCCGAGGCTGCCGACTGGAGCGTGCACCCCTTCTCCGGGGAGGTCCGCGACGGGGTGGTGTGGGGGCGCGGCGCCGTCGACATGAAGAACATGGACGCGATGATCCTGGCCGTGGTCCGCGCCTGGGCCCGGCAGGGCGTGCGGCCCCGCCGGGACATCGTCCTCGCCTTCACCGCCGACGAGGAGGCCAGTGCCGAGGATGGCGCCGGGTTCCTCGCCGACCGCCATGCCGCGCTGTTCGAGGGCTGCACGGAAGCCGTCGGCGAGTCCGGCGCGTTCACCTTCCACGACGGCGCCGGCCGCGAGATCTACCCGATCGCGGCGGGGGAGCGCGGCACCGGCTGGCTCCGGCTCACCGCGCGCGGCCGCGCCGGACACGGCTCCAAGGTCAACCGGGAGAACGCCGTCACCCGGCTGGCCGCCGCCGTGACCCGGATCGGCGAGCACGAGTGGCCGCTCCGCCTCACCCCGACGGTCCGCGCCGCGCTCACCGAACTCGCCGCCCTCTACGGCATCGAGACCGCGCTCGACGACCCCGTGCTCGACGACCCCGCCGGCGTGGACGCCCTGCTGGAGAAGCTCGGCCCGGCCGCCTCCCTCGTCGAGTCGACGGTCCGCAACAGCGCCAACCCGACCATGCTGGAAGCCGGTTACAAGCTCAACGTCATCCCGGGCGAGGCCGTCGCCCACGTCGACGGACGGTATCTCTGGGGCACCGAGGACGAGTTCCGCGCGACCCTCGACGAACTCACCGGACCCGACGTCGACTGGGAGTTCCGCCACCATTCGGCCGCGCTCCAGGCGCCGGTGGACACCCCGCTGTACGCACGCATGCGGGCCGCCGTCGAGGAGTTCGCCCCCGAGGGGCACGTGGTGCCGTACTGCATGTCCGGCGGCACCGACGCCAAGCAGTTCTCCCGACTCGGCGTCACCGCCTACGGCTTCGCGCCGCTGAAGCTGCCGAAGGGCTTCGACTACCAGGCCCTCTTCCACGGCGTCGACGAACGCGTCCCCGTCGAGGCCCTGCACTTCGGCGTCCAGGTCCTCGACCGCTTCCTGCGCACCGCCTAGACGAGCGGGGAGAACGTGCAGATCCTGCCGTACGGTTCCTGGCCCTCACCCCTCGACGCGCACCTCGCCGCCACCCACGACGGACGGCCCGAGTACGTCGGGTTCGTCGGCGACGAGGTGTGGTGGACCGCGCCCCGCCCCACCGAGGACGGCCGGCGCACCCTGGTCCGCCGGCGCGTGGACGGCACCGAGGAGTCGTTCCTGCCCCCGCCCTGGAACGTGCGCAGCAGGGTCGTCGAGTACGGCGGACAGCCCTGGGCGGGAGCCGCGCTGGAGAACGGCCCGCTGGTGGTGTTCGTGCACTTCGACGACCAGCGCCTGTACGCCTGCGAGCCCGGCGCCGGGCCCCGGCCCCTGACCCCCGTCTCCACCCTCGGCGGCGGACTGCGCTGGGCGGAACCGCAGTTGCTCCTCGACCGGGGCGAAGTCTGGTGCGTCCTGGAGGAGTTCACCGGCCCCGGCCCCACCGACGTACGCCGGGTCCTGGCCGCCGTCCCCCTGGACGGCTCGGCCGCCGACGACCGCGGCGCCGTACGCGAACTCACCGACGACCGGCACCGGTTCGTCACCGGAGCCCGCCTCTCGTCCGACGGCCGCCGTGCCGCCTGGCTCGCCTGGGACCATCCCCGGATGCCGTGGGACGGCACGGAGGTGCTCGTCGCCGACATCACACCGGACGGAACCCTGAGCGGCGCACGGGTGGTGGCCGGCGGGCCGGAGGAGTCGATCGCACAGGTGGACTGGCAGCGGTCGGCGGGTGGCGGTGTGCAGTCTCCTGGCGGCGGTATGCGATCTGCGGGCGGTGGTGTGCGGTCGGCGGGCGATGGTGCACAGTCCACGGCTGACGGTATGCAGTCCACCGGTGGCGACGCGCGGTCCACGGTCGCCCGTATGCAATCCGCCGACGATCGCATACACCCCCCAGCCGACTGCCTTCTGTATGCAAGCGACCGCACCGGCTGGTGGAACCTCTACCGCGACCACGAGCCCGTCTGCCCCCGCGAGGAAGAGTTCGGCGGGGCCCTGTGGAAGCTCGGGCACCGCTGGTTCGCGCCGCTGGACAACGGGCTCGTCGCGGTCGTGCACGGCCGGGGCGCCACCGCGCTCGGGATACTCGACCCGGAGACCGGGGAACTGGTCGACGCGGCCGGGCCGTGGACGGAGTTCGCGTCCACCCTGGCCGTGCGGGGCGAGCGGGTGGTCGCCGTGGCGGCGAGTCCGCGCAGTGCCCACGAGGTGGTGGAGCTGGACGCGCGGACCGGCCGGGCCCGGGTGATCGGGGCCGCGCACGACGACGCGGTGGATCCGGCGTACTACCCGGAGCCGCAGATCCGCACCTTCGCCGGGCCCGACGGGCGTGAGGTGCACGCGCACGTGTATCCGCCCCACCATCCGGCCTGCGCGGCCCCCGGGCACGAGGTGCCGCCCTATGTGGTGTGGGCGCACGGCGGGCCCACCGACCGGGCGCCGCTGGTGCTCGACCTGGAGATCGCCTACTTCACCTCCCGGGGCATCGGGGTCGCCGAGGTCAACTACGGGGGGTCGACCGGGTACGGGCGGGAGTACCGGGAGCGGCTGCGGGAGCAGTGGGGGGTGGTCGACGTCGAGGACTGCGCGGCCGTAGCCCGGGCGCTGGCCGACGAGGGCACCGCCGACCGCGACCGGCTGGCGATCCGGGGCGGCAGTGCCGGCGGCTGGACCGCGGCGGCCTCGCTGACCGGCACGGACGTGTACGCCTGCGGCACGATCCGCTATCCCGTGCTGGACCTGGTGGGCTGGGCGACCGGCGGGACCCATGACCTGGAGTCGCGGTACCTGGACACGCTGGTCGGGCCGCTCGCCGAGGTGCCCGCCCGGTACGCGGAGCGCTCGCCGCTGGAGCACGCCGACCGGATCACCGTACCGTTTCTGCTGTTGCAGGGCCTGGACGACGTGATCTGTCCGCCCGTGCAGTCCGAGCGGTTCCTGACGCGGCTGGCCGGGCGGCGGGTGCCGTACGCCTGTCTCATGTTCGAGGGGGAGGGGCACGGGTTCCGGCGGGTGGAGACCACCGTGCGGGCGCTGGAGGCGGAGCTGTCGCTGTACGCTCAGGTGTTCGGGCTGCGTCCGCCCGGTATCCCCACCCTGGAGCTCACGCGGTGAACGAACTCGTCCGGCCGTCCCGGCTGGCCCCCGGTGCCCGGGTGGCCGTCGTCGCCCCCAGCGGACCCGTGGCGGAGGAACGGCTGCAGGCCGGACTGGACCTGCTGCGCGGCTGGGACCTCGACCCGGTGCCCGCACCCCATGTCCTGGACCGGCACCCGGACCTCGGGCATCTCGCGGGCACGGACGCCGACCGGGCCGCCGACCTCCAGCGGGCCTGGTGCGACCCGTCCGTCGACGCCGTCCTGTGCGCCCGCGGCGGCTACGGCGCCCAGCGCGTGGTCGACCTGCTCGACTGGGACGCGATGCGGGCGGCCGGGCCGAAGGTGTTCGTCGGCTTCAGCGACAGCACCACCCTCCACGAGGCGTTCGCCGTCCGCCTCGGACTGGTCACGCTCTACGGTCCGGTGGCCGCCGGCATCGACTTCGTCAAGAACGCCCGCGCCCAGGACCACCTCCGGGCCACCCTCTTCGCCCCCGAGACCGTCCGTACCCTCACCTCCGCCGTCGCCTCCGCCGGCTCGGGCACGCCCCTCGCCCCGGGCCGCGCCCGGGGCGTCACCCTCGGCGGCTGTCTGACGCTCCTCACCACCGGATACGGCACCCCGCACACCCGGGCCGGCGCGCGTGGCGGGCTGCTGCTGATCGAGGACGTGGGCGAGCGACCGTATGCGGTCGACCGTGCCCTCACCCAGCTGCTGCGCACCGGCTGGCTGGACGGCGTCGCCGGGATCGCGCTCGGCTCCTGGGACCGGTGCGGGCCCTACGAGGAGCTGCGGCCGGTGTTCGCCGACCGGCTCGGCGGCCTCGGCGTGCCGGTGGTCGAGGAGCTCGGGTTCGGGCACTGCGAGGGCGCGCTGACCGTGCCCTTCGGGGTGGGCGCCGAACTCGACGCGGACGCGGGCACACTGACCCTGGACGAGCCGGCCCTGCGCTGACGTGCGGGACAGCGGTCCGCGGCCCACCCTGGACGTATGAGCCCGAAGACCTCCAAGTCGTCCGCCAAGACCTACGGGACCGCCCCCAGGTCCGGTGGCTGGCGCGAGGCGATGACGCCCGGCCGCGTCGCCGTCCTGGTGCTCGCCGTGCTGGCCCTGATCTTCATCTTCGAGAACACCCAGGAGACCGAGATCAGAGTGCTGATCCCCGTGGTGACCATGCCGCTGTGGGCCGCGCTGCTCGCCACCGGCCTGATCGGCGTGCTGTGCGGGGCGTACTTCATGGGCCGCCGTCGCTGACCGGTCGTAGGCTGGCCGGATGCCGCACACCGCCTCCCGCTACCTCGCCGAGAGCCCCTGCGTGGGGATACGCCACTTCACGTACGCCGACGGGGCCGAGTTCACCGCGCGGGTCCGCGAGAGCAAGGACCTGCACCACCCGTGGCTGTTCCCGCCGGCCACGTCCCAGGCGTACACCGCCTACGCGGGACGGCTGATCGAGGACCCCACCAAGGCGGGATTCCTGGTCTGCGAGAAGGAGCGCGGGACAGAGCGTGCGGGGGAGGGCGAGAACGAGCGCGAGCGGCAGCCCGACGGGGCCGTCGCCGGGTTCATCAACATCAACAACATCGTGCAGGGCGGCTTCCAGTGCGGTGCGCTGGGCTACGGCGCCTTCGCGCACGCGGCCGGGCGGGGCCTGATGCGCGAGGGGCTCGAGCTGGTGGTGGGGTACGCGTTCGGGCCGATGCGGCTGCACCGGCTGGAGATCAACGTGCAGCCCCAGAACGCCGCCTCGATCGCCCTCGCCCGGGCCTGCGGGTTCCGGCTGGAGGGCTTCTCCCCGAAGATGATCCACATCGACGGGGAGTGGCGCGACCACGAGCGGTGGGCGATCACCGCCGAGATGCGGACTTCCGGTTGATCTTCATGGTGTCGAGGTCCGTCACCGTCGACTTCAGCTCCGTGAAGCCGTAGCCCAGCTCCCGCAGCGTTGTCTCCGCCCGGTCCTCCGCCAGCGCGCCCGCCATCTCCTCGCCGTCCGCCGCGTCCGACACCACCGCATAACGCATCGAGAAGTGCTTCAGCGGGCGCGGCTCGTACGAGAGCGTGCCCTCCTCGGTGAAGCGCATGCTGGTCATGCCGTGATCGGCGGCCTCGGCGAGCAGCCGGGCGCGGGCCTCGTCGGTGAGGCCGTCCCACGTGCCCCGGACGATGACCCGGTAGGTGTGCCGCTCGCTCACGTTCGCTCCTCGCTCAACTCGTTGGACGGTCGAGGGTACGTCGGCGAGGACGCGGCGCATGCGGAATTTCGTCGTGCTCGACGCCCCGTCGAACCTGGGCCTGCGGCCACCCGCGCCCGGTACCGTCCCCGGCTGCTACAAGCTCGCCGGGCGCCCTGCGCGAGCAGGGCATCGTACGGCGGCTGGGCGCGGCCGAGGGCGGGGTCGTCGTCCCGCCGCGCTACGACCATCTGCGCGCGGGCGCCTTCCCCGTCGTCCTCGGCGGGGACTGCTCGATCCAGCTCGGTGCCTCGCTCGCACTGCGCCGCCCGGGACGGTACGGGCTGGCGGCCGATGGGGGTACCTCCCACGTCCTTCAGGCAGTGGGGGAGCCTCTCCGGACTTCCGGCACGCCGGCACCTCGGACCGGATCGGAGCGGCGTGCGGCGAGGAGGTGGCGCTGGCCACCGGCCGTGGCCAGAAGGACCTCACGAACCTGGAGGGCCTCGGACCTATATGGGGTCCCGAGGCGCTCGGCGACGCCACCGCCCAGGCCTTCGGGATCCCGCAACTCGACGGGTTCTGGGTCCACTTGGACGCCGACGTCCTCGACCCCGCCGTCATGCCGGCCGTCGACAGCCCCGACCCCGACGGACTGCTCCCCGACGAACTCGTCGCCCTGCTGCGGCCGTTGCTCGCCTCCCCGCACTGCGTCGGCCTCAACGTCACCATCTACGACCCCGATCTGGACCCCGACGGCACCGCGGGCGCGCTGCTCACCGACGTCGTCGTGTCGTCGCTGGAGCCCTCCGCGGACTAGACGCCCGTGCCCGGTCCGGGCAGGGCCTGGGCGGGCCGGCGGTCCACGTACTCGTACACCGCGCCGTCCGGGTGCCGGGCGATCAGGTTGCGGCCCGCCGGGGTCGCCACCGGGCCGAGGACGACCTGAGCGCCGAGCTCGGTGAGGGTCTTGTGGGCCTCGTCGACGTCCGTGACGGCGATCGTCGCCGCCACCTTGCGCAACACCTCCAGCTCCGCCTCGGGCCCGCTCATCAGGAGGAAGCAGCCGACCGCGGCCACCTCCACACCGCCGCGCTCGAAACGGAGCGCCGTGGCGCCCGCGAGCCGCTCGTAGAACGAGACCGAGGCCTCCAGATCGTCGACACAGACCCGCAGCGTGGCTCCCAGAATGTCCATGCCGCGAGCCTAGTTGGGCCGGGCGGAGGGTGGGGATCCCTTCACCCGATCCCCTCCCGCCCGCCCACCGGCCCGTGACGTTACGGGCCCGGGACGGCGGGTACCCGGCGGCCATGGAGCGCATGGATCACCTGGAGCATCTGGACAAGCACCTCGTCGACGAGCTGGCGCAGGTGGCGCGCGAGACGATCCGCGACGAGCTGCGCGAGCAGACCCGCAGGCAGCGCCGCAAGGCCACGCTGTACGCGGCGTCCGGCGCGGTCGCCCTCTACGCGGGCGCGGCCGTCGCGCTCGCCCTGGGCCTCGCCCTCGACACCGGTCTGCCCGGCTGGGCCGCCGCGCTGATCACCGCGGCGATCCTCGCCGCCGTGGCGTACGCGCTGCGCGGCGCCGCCCGGCCGCACGCGTCCGCCCGGTCCGCGGCCGGGCAGGAGGCGACGCTGAGCCACGCCGCACAGCACGCCGGACACGGTCCCGTCGCCGGCGGTATGCCGCCGGCCGGACCGGCCGCCGGTCTGGGCACCCCGTACCCGCCCATGCCGCCGACGGCACCCACCGCACCCCCCACGCCGGACGTGCCCGGCGCCCGGGACGCGGAGCCGGGCGTGGCGCCCGGCGCCGGCGACACCGACCCCGAGAACCCGCACCACCGGGCGTGAAGCGCGGTGCGTACTCCCTGGGGCCCGGGCAGGGCGGTGGTGGTGACCGGGGCCAGCGCGGGCGTCGGCCGGGCCACGGCCCTGGCCTTCGCCGCGCGCGGCGACCGGGTCGCCCTCCTCGCCCGGGGACGTGAGGGCCTCGCCGCCGCCGCGGACGAGGTGCAGCGCGCCGGCGGTGAGGCCCTCGTCGTGAGCGTCGACATGGCCGACGCCAAGGCCGTCGAGGACGCGGCGCAGCAGGTCGCCGACGTGTTCGGCGGCATCGACGTGTGGGTCAACGACGCCTTCGCCGGGGTCTTCGCCCCCTTCACCGCGATCACCCCCGACGAGTTCCGCCGGGTCACCGAAGTGACGTACCTGGGCTGTGTGTTCGGCACCCGTGCCGCCCTGCGGCACATGCTGCCGCGCGATCGCGGCACGATCGTCCAGGTCGGCTCCGCGCTCGCCTACCGCGGGGTGCCGCTGCAGTCGGCGTACTGCGGGGCCAAGCACGCGATCCAGGGGTTCAACGAGTCGCTGCGGTGCGAGCTGCTGCACTCGGGCAGCCGGGTCCGTACGACGATGGTGCAGCTGCCGGCCGTGAACACCCCGCAGTTCGAGTGGGTGGTGAACCGGCTGCCAGGGCGGGCCCGGCCGGTGGCCCCGGTGTACCAGCCGGAGGTCGCGGCCCGGGCGATCGTGCACGCGGCCGGGCACGGGCGCCGGCGGGAGTACTGGGTGGGAGGCTCCACCGCGGCGACCCTCGTCGCCAACGCGGTGGTTCCGGGCTTCCTGGACCGGTATCTCGCCCGGACCGGATTCGACGCCCAGCAGGACGAGCGACGGCAGCAGGACGCGCGACGGCAGGAGGACGAGCGGCGGCAGGAGGACGAGCGCGCCGCGGGCCCGGGCAACCTGTGGAGCCCCGCCGACGGACCCCACGGGCACGACTACGGCGCTCACGGCCGCTTCGACGGCGAGGCGGCGGACACGAGCGTCCAGGAGTGGATCTCCCGCAACCGTACGCGCATGGGGGCCGGCCTGCTGGCCGGCGGCCTGGGTGCCGCGCTCACCGCCGGACTGCGCCGCAGGTCACGGGCGTGACGCACCCGGCGGGGCGGGCGACGGCGGCGGAGGACGACAAGGGGCCGTACCCGGGCACAGGGGGAGTTCGCGGGGTTTGGCCCTCCCGGCCGGGGGGACGCGGAAACCCCGTACGACCGACCTCCGGAGGCGAACCGTGGCGCGACCCCGCATCGTGATCGTCGGAGCCGGCTTCGCCGGATACCGCACGGCCCGCACCCTCGCACGGGCGGCCCGAGGACGGGCCGACATCACCGTGCTCAACCCGACCGACTACTTCCTCTACCTGCCCCTGCTGCCCCAGGTGGCCGCCGGCATCCTCGAACCGCGCCGGGTCACCGTCTCGCTGGCCGGGACCCTGCGGGAGGTGCGGCTGGTGCTCGGCGAGGCCGACCGGATCGACCTCGACGGCCGCACGGTCCACTACACGGACCCCGAGGGCGGCACGGGCACCCTCGCCTACGACCGTCTCGTCCTCGCCGCCGGCAGCGTCAACAAACTGCTGCCCATCCCCGGCGTCGCCGAGCACGCCCACGGCTTCCGCGGTCTGCCCGAGGCCCTCTACCTCCGCGACCACCTCACCCGCCAGGTGGAGTTGGCGGCCGGCGCCGACAACGCCGACGACTGCGCGGCGCGTTGTACGTTCGTGGTGGTCGGCGCCGGCTACACCGGCACCGAAGTCGCCGCTCACGGGCAGCAGTTCACCGAGGCACTGGTGCGCGCCCACCCGCTGAGCAGGGGCATCCGGCCGCGCTGGCTGCTGCTCGACGTCGCCGAACGCGTCCTGCCCGAACTCGACGAACGGCTCTCCCGCACCGCCGACCGGGTGCTGCGCGAGCGGGGCGTCGAGGTGCGCATGGGGACCTCCGTGAAGGAGGCCACCGGCGACGGAGTCCTGCTGACCGACGGCGAGTTCGTCGACACCCGCACCCTGGTGTGGTGCGTGGGCGTACGGCCCGATCCGCTCGCCGAGTCCCTCGGACTGCCCCTGGAACGCGGACGGCTCCTCGTCGAGCCCACCCTGCGGGTGCCGGGCCGGCCCGAGGTGTTCGCGTGCGGCGACGCGGCCGCCGTACCCGATCTGGAGCAGCCCGGACAGTACACGCCGATGACCGCGCAGCACGCGTGGCGGCAGGGCCGGGTGGCCGGGGAGAACGTGGCCGCCTCGCTCAGCGGGGGCGAGCTGCGGTCCTACCGGCACAAGGACATGGGGTTCGTGGTCGACCTGGGCGGGGTGCAGGCGGCCGCCAATCCGCTGGGCGTGCCCCTCTCCGGTCTTCCGGCGGGCCTCGTCACCCGCGGCTACCACCTCGCCGCCCTGCCCGGCAACCGGGTCCGCGTCGCCGCCGACTGGCTGCTGGACGCCGTACTGCCGCGTCAGGCCGTCCAGTTGGGCCTCGTGCGCTCCTGGTCGGTGCCGCTCGACACGGCCTCCCCGGAACTGGCGCGGGTGCCGGGCGGCCGCGAGCACCGGCCCGCGTCCGGGCCCGGCGCGGCCCTCGCCCAGGACGCGCACGACCCGCCCGGAGCCGACGGGTCCGGCGGAGATGAGGGGACCGCCGCGGTCGTGGCGCCGACTCCCGAGGCGACGCAGGACGACCCGGAGCCCGAGGCCACCGCCGACGACCCCGCACCGGAGCCCGACTCCGCCGAGGACGACTCCGCGCCGGTCGTCGCGCCCACTCCCGATCCCGCGAAGAAGCAGCAGCCCCGTTCCGAAGGAGATCAGTAGCCCGATGGACACCGCCGAACTCACCGAACTGGGTCAGCAGTTGCGCGTGGACAGTGTGCGCGCCTCCGCCGCCGCGGGCTCCGGGCATCCGACGTCCTCGATGTCGGCCGCGGACCTGATGGCGGTGCTGCTGGCGAACCACCTCCACTACGACTTCGACCGGCCCGCCCACCCGGCCAACGACCGCTTCGTCCTCTCCAAGGGCCACGCCTCCCCGCTCCTCTACTCCGCCTACAAGGCGGCCGGCGCGATCGACGACGACGAACTGCTCGGCTTCCGCAAGCTCGGCAGCCGCCTCGAAGGGCACCCCACCCCCAGGCGGCTGCCCTGGGTCGAGACGGCCACCGGGTCGCTCGGCCAGGGCCTGCCCGTCGGCGTCGGCATCGCGCTGGCCGGGAAGCGCCTGGACCGCACCGGCTACCGGGTGTGGGTGCTGTGCGGGGACAGCGAACTCGCCGAGGGCTCCGTGTGGGAGGCCGCCGAGCACGCCGCGTACGAGCATCTCGACAACCTCACCGCGATCGTCGACGTCAACCGGCTCGGCCAGCGCGGCCCCACCCGGCACGGCCACGACCTCGACGCCTACGCCCGCCGCTTCCAGGCCTTCGGCTGGCACACCGTGGAGATTGACGGGCACGACGTGGACGCCGTCGACCGCGCCTACGGCGAGGCGGCCTCCACCCGGGGCCAGCCCACCGTGATCCTCGCCCGCACCCTCAAGGGCAAGGGCGTCGAGAGCGTCCAGGACCGCGAGGGCCTGCACGGCAAGCCGCTGCCCGACCCCGAGGAGGCGATCGAGGAGCTGGGCGGGATCCGCGGCCTGCGCGTCGAGGTGCACGAGCCGCCCGCCGCCCGCATGCTGCACTCCGTCCCCGACGGGCACCTGGACCTGCCCCGCTGGGAGAAGGCCTCCCGCGGCTTTGGGGAGACCGTCGCCACCCGCGACGCCTACGGGCAGGCCCTCGCCGCGCTCGGCACCGCCCGCCTCGACGTCGTCGCCCTCGACGGCGAGGTGAGCGACTCCACCCGCGCCGAGTTCTTCGCCAAGGAACACCCCGACCGGTTCTTCGAGTGCTACATCGCCGAACAGCAGCTCGTCGCCGCCGCGGTCGGCCTCGCGACGCGCGGCTGGGTGCCGTACGCCTCCACCTTCGCCGCCTTCCTGACCCGGGCGTACGACTTCGTGCGGATGGCGTCGGTCAGCGGCGCCGGGATCAACCTGGTCGGGTCGCACGCGGGCGTCGCCATCGGGCAGGACGGGCCCTCGCAGATGGGCCTGGAGGACCTGGCGATGTTCCGGGGCGTGCACGGCTCGACCGTGCTGTACCCGTGCGACCCGAACCAGACCGCCCAGCTGGTCACCGCGATGGCGGGCCTCGACGGCATCCGCTACCTGCGCACCTCGCGCGGCGGCGGCCCGACGCTCTACGGGCCCGACGAGGAGTTCCCCGTCGGCGGCAGCAAGGTGCTGCGCGCCTCCGACCGCGACCGGCTGACGATCGTCGCCGCCGGTGTCACCGTCCACGAGGCGCTCGAGGCGGCCGACGCCCTGGCCGGGGAGGGCATCGCGGTCCGTGTCGTCGACCTGTACTCGGTCAAGCCCGTCGACCGGGTCACGCTGCGCCGGGCGGCCGAGGAGACCGGCTGTCTCATGACGGTGGAGGACCACCACCCGGAGGGCGGCCTCGGCGACGCCGTCCTCGACCCGTTCCTCGACGGCCGCCCGATGCCCCGTCTGGTGCGGCTCGCCGTCCGTACGATGCCGGGCTCGGCGTCCCCGGCCGAGCAACTGCACGCCGCGGGCATCGACGCCGAGTCGATCGCCGCGTCCGCCCGGCTGCTGGTGGAGACGGCGATCGTGCCATGAGCGGTGCCGAGGTCCGCAGGGTGCGCGCCGGGCGCCGTACCGTCGAGGTGCACCGGCCGGACAAGGTGCTCTTCCCGGGGGACGGCGAGGGCCCGGAGTACACCAAGGAGGACCTCGTCGCGTACTACCGGTCGGTCGCCGCGTTCCTGCTGCCGCACCTGCGCGGCCGGCCACTGATGCTGGAACGGCACCCGGACGGCGTCGACGGACCCCGGTTCATGCAGAAGAACACCCCCGAGCAGTATCCGCAGTGGATCACCCGGGTCGAGGTGCCGAAGGAGGACGGCACCGTCCGCCACACCGTCTGCCAGGACTCCGCCACCCTCGCCTTCCTCGCCGACCAGGCCTGCCTCACCCTGCACCGCTGGCTGTCGCGGACCGGCCGGCTCGACCGGCCGGACCTGATGATCTTCGACCTCGACCCCTCCGGCGACGACTTCGACGCGGTGCGCGAGGCGGCCCGGTGGGTGGGCGGGCTGCTCGACGAACTGCGGCTGCCCTGCGACCTGATGACCACCGGCTCGCGGGGACTGCACGTCGTCGTCCCCCTCGACGGGCGGCACGACTTCGACGAGGTGCGCGCCTTCGCCCGGGACACCGCCGAACTGCTCGCCGCCGCCCACCCCGACCGGCTGACCACGGCCGCCCGCAAGCAGGACCGCGGCGACCGGCTCTACCTCGACGTCGGGCGCAACGCCTACGCGCAGACCGCCGTCGCCCCCTACACCGTGCGTGCCCGCCCCGGCGCGCCCGTGGCCGTGCCGATCACCTGGGACCAGCTCGATGACCCGGACCTCGGCCCGCGCCGCTGGACCGTCGCGGACGCCGTCGACCAGGCCCGCACCCGCCCCTGGTCCGCCACGTCCGGCCGCGGCCGCGCCCTGGGGCCCGCCCGGCGCCGGCTCGACGCGCTGCGCGGCGCGTGAGGCACTCCGTCGCTCGTGAAGGTTTGGCCAAGAGCCTTCAGGCCACCCGGAGGAAGAGGTGGCCATGTCCGACACGACGAACACAGAACCGACACGCACATCACGTGACGTACAGAGGCCGAAGCGCCCCGCGCGGCGGCCCGGCGACCACGGACGGAAACCGAAGGGCAAGGACGACACCATGGCGGACGAGGACCGGCCGAGCCCGATGGAGGTGCTGCGCCAGGCACGCTCCCAGCTCGCCGAGCTGACCGGCATGGCCGCCGAGAGCGTCTCGTCCTTCGAGCGGACGGACGACGGCTGGGCCCTGGAGATCGAGGTCCTGGAACTCGCCAGGGTCCCCGACACCATGAGCCTGATGGCGAGCTACCAGGTCGAACTCGACCCCGGGGGACAGCTCACCGGCTACCGGCGCGTTCGCCGCTACGAACGCGGGCGGGCCGACGCACATCGGTCCGGCGGCCGCTAGGCCGCAGGCCCGCAGCACCCCATCCCCCACACGTT
This sequence comes from Streptomyces sp. NPDC096132, assembly GCF_044763345.1. Lineage (NCBI taxonomy): Bacteria > Bacillati > Actinomycetota > Actinomycetes > Kitasatosporales > Streptomycetaceae > Streptomyces > Streptomyces sp. NPDC096132. Next base: position 183,544 of record NZ_JBIWGA010000016.1, on the reverse strand, counting down.
CTCATGCATCCCATCCGGCACCATCCCATCCGACACAAGGAGGCACGGGCGACATGACCGTTGTCCCGGCACAACAGACCGGCGGTGGAGGCGGCAGCAGCGGTCTCTACGACGTGCTGGAGCTCGTCCTAGACAGGGGTCTCGTCATCGACGCGTTCGTACGGGTGTCCCTGGTCGGCATAGAGATCCTGAAGATCGACGTACGGGTCGTGGTGGCCAGCGTCGACACCTATCTGCGGTTCGCCGAGGCGTGCAACCGCCTCGACCTGGAGGCGGGGCCCCGCAAGTCTCCCGGGCTGCCCGACATGGTCGGCGAGATCACCGAGTCCGGCGCGCGCGGCAAGTCCAAGGGCGCGCTGTCCGGCGCCGCGGAGACCATCTCCGACGCCTTCAAGCAGGCCCGTGACGAGGGCTCCTCGAGGGAGCCCGAGCGGGAGTCCAGGCCGCGGCCCCGCAAGAGCACCACGGCGCGCCGGAAGGAGGAGGACGGGTGAGTACGTACGTGTACGCCATCACCGCGCGCTCGCACCCCGACCTCCCCGACGGTCTCGGGGGCGTCGGCGACCCGCCCAGGCCGGTGCGGGTGCTGGCGGAGGGCGAGCTGGCGGCGGTCGTCAGCGACGCGCCCGAGGAACTGCGCCCCAAGCGCAAGGAGCTCCTCGCCCACCAGACCGTGCTCGCCGAGGCCGGCGCCGACGGCTGCGTGCTGCCCATGCGGTTCGGCAGCGTCGCCCCCGACGACAAGGCGGTCACCGGTGTGCTCGCCGAGCGCGCCGAGCACTACCGCGAGCGGCTCGACGCCCTCGACGGCAAGGTCGAGTACAACGTCAAGGCCTCCCACGTGGAGGAGGCCGTACTGCACCAGGTGATGGCCGACAGCCCCGAACTGAGGGCCCTCGCCGAGGCCAACCGGCAGGCGGGCGGCGGCACCTACGAGCAGCGGCTGCAGCTCGGCGAGATGGTCGCCGCCGCGGTCACCGCACGGGAGGCCGAGGACGCGGCCGACGTGCAGCAGACCCTTCAGCCGCTGGCCGCCGCCACCAGCGTGGGCCCCGAGTCCACCGGCTGGCTGGCCAACGTCTCCTTCCTCGTGGACCGGGACTCGGCCGCCGGGTTCCTGGACGCCGCGGAGGAACTGCGCAAGGCGCGCCCGCACCTCGACATACGGGTCAACGGCCCGCTGCCGCCGTACAGCTTCGTCGAGCCCGGTCCGTCCGGACCCGCGGGCAGCGCCGGGGAGTAGGTGAGCCGTGGGACTGATCTCGGAGGTCCTCCTGCTGCCGTTCGCGCCCGTGCGCGGCAGTGGGTGGGTGATTGGACAGGTACTGCGGGAGGCGGAGCGGATCTACTACGACCCCGCCACCGTACGGGCCGAACTCGGCCGCCTGGAGGAGCGGTTGGAGGCCGGCGAGATCACGGAGGACGAGTTCGACCGGATGGAGGACGAACTCCTCGACCGGCTGGAGATCGCGACGCGCAGGAGCGCGGGAACGGACGACGGGACGACACGATGAACCGTATGGCACTTGGCCTCGCGCTCGGGGCCGGATACGTCCTCGGACGTACGAAGAAGGCGAAACTGGCGTTCGCCCTCGGCTCGCTGGCGGCGGGCAAGAAGCTGAGCCTGACACCGCGGGCCCTCGCGGACCTGGTGTCCCAGCAGCTCCAGGACAATCCGCAGTTCAAGGCCATCGGCGACGAACTCCGCCAGGACCTGCGCGGGGTCGGCAAGGCCGCCTCCGGCGCCCTGGTCGAACGGCAGATCGAGGCACTCGCCGACCGGCTTCACGGCCGTACCGCCGAGGTGCGCGACCAGCTGGAGGGCGTGGTGCCCGGCGAGGGCAAGGACGAGCGGGAGGACCAGGAGGAGGAGCAGGAGGCGGACGAGGAGTACGAGGAGCAGCCGGACGCCGAGGAGGAGGGCGAGGACGAGGGCGAGGAGCCCGAGGAGCCCGAGGAGCCCGAGGAGCCCGAGGACCGCGAGGAGAGCGAGGAGGAAGAAGAGGAAGAGGAGGCCGAGGAGCCGTCGAGGAGGAGGGCGGCCAGGAAGGCGCCGGCGAAGAAGGCGGCCAAGCAGGCCCCCGCCAAGAAGGCGCCGGCCAAGAAGGCACCGGCCCGCAAGCCGGCCGCGAAGAAGACCGCCGGCGCCCGCAAGACCGCGGCGCGCACGGCCTCCCGCGGCGGCGCGAGCGGCGGAGGACGGACAGGGGGACGGAAGGGAGGCGGTGAGCGATGACCGGGACCCTCGGATCCGCCACTTCCTCGGCGACGTCCGGAGCGACCTCGGCGGCCTCCGGAGCGGCGGGCAAGGCGGCCGGCACGGCGACGGACGGCGCGAACCCCCTCTCCGGCCTGGCCCACAGCGAGGCCGCCGACCGGCTGAAGGAGGAGGTGCAGGAATACCTCGCCGCCCAGGCCGAGCGGCTGCTGACGGGCGTCGGGCGCAAGCTCGGCGAGACCACCGGCAAGCTCAACGACATCGCCGAGGGCAACAGCCCCGGCTTCGCCAAGCTCGCCCTGGAGGGCGGCCGCAAGCTCGCCGACGGCAAGGGCCCGCTGCGCTCCGCACTCGAACTCGGTGCCTCGCGGGTGAAGGACAACGTGATGGGTGCTGTCAAGAACCTCGGCGGCGGCAAGAGCGGCAAGAAGGGCAGGGCGGGCAACAAGCCGACCGTGATCATCGAGCAGATCGACGTCGGCGTGCCGCTGCGCACGGCCTACGACCAGTGGACGCAGTTCCAGGACTTCAGCACCTTCGCCAAGGGCGTCAAGAGCGCCAAGCGCGCGGACGACGTCGAGTCCGACTGGCAGCTGAAGGTCTTCTGGTCCAACCGCAGCTGGAAGGCGAAGACCACCGAACAGGTGCCGGACGACCGGATCTCCTGGACGTCGGAGGGTGCCAAGGGCAGCACGAAGGGTGTCGTCTCCTTCCACCGGCTCGCCGACAACCTCACCCGTGTCCTGCTGGTCATCGAGTACTACCCCTCGGGCTTCTTCGAGAAGACCGGCAACATCTGGCGCGCCCAGGGCCGCCGGGCCCGTCTCGACCTGAAGAACTTCGCCCGCTTCATCACCCTGAAGGGAGAGGCGGAGGACGGCTGGCGCGGCGAGATCCGCGACGGCGAGGTCGTCCGGTCCCACGAGGACGCGGTCGCGGAGGAGAGCGGCCGGGAGGACGATGAGGAGTACGAGGAGGAGGGCCCCTCCGCCGAGGACGAGGAAGGCCCGTACGCCGAGGAGGAGGACGAGGAGACGGAAGGGGAGGGTGAGCCCGAGGACGAGGACGAGTACGACGAGGAGGAGCCCGAGGGCGAGTACGAGGAGGAGCCCGAGGACGAGGAAGCGGACACCGAGGGCAGGAGCCGGCGATGACGATGCCGGGCCGGCTACCGGAGCCGTACGGCCAGGGCGGCAGCGCCAATCTCGCCGACATCCTGGAACGCGTCCTCGACAAGGGGATCGTCATCGCGGGCGACATCCGGATCAACCTGCTCGACATCGAACTGCTCACCGTCAAGCTCCGGCTCGTCGTCGCCTCCGTCGACAAGGCCAAGGAGATGGGCATCGACTGGTGGGAGGACGACCCCGCCCTCTCCACCCGGGCCCGCCGCGAGGAACTCGCGCGGGAGAACGCCGAGCTGCGCGAGCGGCTGGCCCGGCTGGAGGAACTGGAGACCGGCTCCGGCCGGGCGCGGCGAGCCGTGGAGCCCCGGGAGGTCCGGGGCGGCGCCGCGGCGCAGCCGCGTGAGGCGGGGGAGCCCCGAGAAACGCGGAAGAAGCGGGAGCCGAGGGAGGGACGGAAGCCTCGTAAGGCCGGGGAAGCTCGAGAGGATGCCCCGCAGGACGTCCGTGAGGAGTCTCCATGACCGGACTGCGTTACGTCTACGCCGTGTGCCACCCGCTCGGCGCGCCCCTGCAGACCGATCTGACGGGGGTCGCGGGCGATCCGCCCCGGCTGCTCACCCACCACGGCCTGATCGCCGTGGTCAGCCATGTACCGGAGCGGGACTTCTCCGAGGAGCCGCTGCGCCGCCATCTGGAGGACCTGGACTGGCTGTCCGGCACCGCCCGCGCCCACCAGCAGGTCGTCGACGCGCTCACGGCCGTCACCACACCGCTGCCGCTGCGGCTCGCCACCGTCTTCCGCGACGACAGCGGCGTCCGCGTGATGATGGAGGCACGCGAGGAGCACTTCCGCCGCACCCTGGACCGGCTGTCCGGGCGGGTCGAGTGGGGGGTCAAGGTCTACGTCGAACCGGAGGCCGAGCCCGCCGCGGCCGCGCCGCCGGTGACGAAACCCGCCTCGGGGCGGGACTATCTGCTGCAGCGGCGCCAGAAGGCCAGGGCGCAGGACGACACCTGGCAGCGCGCCGAACGGTTCGCCGGCCGGCTGCACTCCACGCTCCGCGCGCACGCCGAGGATTCCCGGCTCCACCCGCCGCAGAACTCGGCCCTTTCCACCGGCGCCGGACAGAACGTGCTGAACGCCGCCTATCTCGTGCCGCGCGCACAGTCCGAGGAATTCGTGGAAATCGTGGACCGAACCAAGGGCGAGGAATCCGGGATCCGCGTGGAACTCACCGGACCGTGGGCGGCTTATTCGTTTGTCGGTGAAGAGGCAGGTGTCGGTGAAGAGGCAGGTGCCGGCGAAGAGGCAGGTGCCGGCGAAGAGGTAAGTGTCGGCAAAGAGGTAGAGGAAGAGGGGGAGGGGAAGGACGCATGACCGTCGTGGAGCGCCGTGAGGTCGCCCTGGTGGACCTGCTCGACCGGCTGCTGGCCGGCGGGGTCGTCATCACGGGGGACGTCACCCTGCGCATCGCGGACGTCGACCTCGTCCGTATCGACCTGAACGCGCTGATCAGCTCCGTGAACGAACAAGTGCCCTCGCCGTTCGGGGACGCGCTGTGACCGCCCGCCGCAAGCGGGTGGACCTCGAGCCCGACACCGTCGAGCGCGACCTGGTCAAACTCGTCCTCACCGTGGTGGAGTTGCTGCGCCAGCTGATGGAACGGCAGGCGCTGCGCCGCTTCGACCAGGGGGACCTCAGCGAGGAGCAGGAGGAGCGCATCGGGCTGACGCTGATGCTGCTCGACGACCGCATGACCGAGCTGCGCGACCGTTACGGACTGCGGCCCGAGGACCTGAATCTGGACCTCGGGCCGCTCGGACCGCTGCTTCCCCGGGAATGACTCCCGAGGGCCGGGAATGACCCCTCCGGGGGTGGGGTCAATTCACCACCTGTACCAACGTCCCCTGCCTCCCGCCGCGGACGTCCCGCGGAAGAGGAATCCCAGGAGCCAGAGAACGAGAACCGCGAGTGCGATCCACCAGAGCAATTTCACCGCGAATCCGGCACCGAAAAGTATCAGCACCAACAGCAGTACCAGCAGGATGGGAACCATAGTGTGAACCTCCTGCATTCCGGGTTTCCCGAATTTCGCGAATCATCCTCGGGTCAGGCCTCCTTTCGGCACAGGATCTCCCCGTGCAGGACGGCGAACCAGCCGTCCTCCCGCTCTCCCCATTCCCGCCAGGCCTCCGACACGGCCTCCAGCTGCCGCGGGGTGGCGTGCCCGCCCTGTGTGGCGCGTTGCGCGTACGCCGAGGCCAGGGTGCGGTCGGCCCACAGGCCGCTCCACCACTCCCGCTCCTGCGGGGTGCTGAACGTCCAGGTGCCGGAGGTCGCCGTGATGTCGGTGAACCCGGCCGCCAGCGCCCAGGATTTCAGCCGCCGCCCGGCGTCCGGCTCGCCGCCGTTGGCCCGCGCCACCCGCCGGTACAGGTCCAGCCAGTCGTCCATCCCGGGCGAGGCGGGGTACCAGGTCATCGCCGCGTAGTCCGAGTCGCGCACCGCGACGTACCCGCCCGGCTTCGTCACCCGCCGCATCTCGCGCAGCGCCTGCACCGGGTCGCCCACGTGCTGGAGCACCTGGTGGGCGTGGACCACGCAGAACGTCTCGTCCGGGAAGTCCAGGGCGTGCACGTCCGCGACCGCGAAGTCGACGTTGGCCAGACCCCGTTCGGCCGCGGTGGCGCGCGCCTGCTCCAGGATGCCCGGCGCCTGGTCGACGCCGGTGACGTGCCCGTCGGGGACCAGGGCCGCCAGGTCGGCGGTGATGGTGCCCGGGCCGCAGCCGACGTCCAGGATCCGCATGTGGGGCTTCAGCGAACCGAGCAGGTACGCGGCGGAGTTGGCGGCGGTCCGCCAGGTGTGCGACCGCAGCACCGACTCGTGGTGCCCGTGCGTGTAGACGGCGGTCTCCTGTGCCTTCGGCATGGCTCTACCCCTTCTCGGCGTACCGGCCCCCGGGCTCCGTGAAGTCCGGGGCGAGGCTCATCACCGTACGCGCACCGACCGTATTTTGAGACCATCCGTTCTGGCATGTGGACTGACGGAGTGTCAGTAAACGCCCGGGTACCCTGAAGCGGCCGTCTCTCGCCGGGGCGGCGTCCGCGACCGGGAGAGTCACCGCATGCGCCTGCTGCTCGTCCGCCACGGCCAGACCCCGACGAACGTCGACTACCTCCTGGACACCACCGTGCCCGGCCCCGGCCTGACGGAACTCGGCGGACAACAGGCGGCGGCCCTGCCCGCGGCCCTCGCCGACGAGGACATCGAGGCGCTGTACGCCTCCACCCTCGTCCGCACCCAGCTCACCGCCGCGCCCCTGGCCGCCGCCCGCGGCCTCGACGTCCTCGTCCGCGACGGCATCCGCGAGGTCTTCGCCGGCGACCTGGAGATGCTGCCCGGCGACTCCGACCACGGCGCGCTCTACATGCGCACGGTGTTCGCCTGGGCCGCGGGTGACGTGGACCTGCGCATCCCGGGCGGCGAGAACGGCACCGAGTTCCTCGCGAGGTACGACGCCGTGATCGCCGAGGCCGCCGGGACCGGTGCGGGGACGGTCGCCCTGATCAGCCACGGCGCCGCCATCCGTACCTGGACCGCCGCCCGCGCCCACAACATCGACGTCCCCTTCGCCGCGGCCCACCGCCTCGCCAACACCGGCACGGTGATCCTGGAGGGCACCCCCGCGGACGGCTGGAAGGTTCTGACCTGGGCGGGCGCCACGGTCGTACCGGCGGGGGAGGCCGGCCCGGCGGGCGAGGCCGGGGCGGAGGAGAGCGGCCCGGTGGGAGGGGGCGGGCAGGAGCATTAAGAGTTTGCGGGTGGCGCGGGGTGGCCCGCAGAATGCCTCCTCATGGGACATCTGGAAGCCGCGCACCTCGAGTACTACCTCCCCGACGGGAGGGCGTTGCTCGGCGACGTGTCCTTCCGGGTGGGCGAAGGGGCCGCGGTCGCCCTGGTCGGACCGAACGGCGCCGGCAAGACCACCCTGCTGCGCCTGATCTCCGGCGAGCTGAAGCCGCACGGCGGCACCGTCACCGTCAGCGGCGGCCTCGGCGTGATGCGCCAGTTCGTCGGCTCCGTACGGGACGAGACGACCGTGCGCGACCTGCTCGTCTCCGTGTCCTCGCCCCGTATCCAGCAGGTCGCGAAGGCCGTCGACAAGGCCGAGCACGCGATCATGACGGTCGACGACGAGGCCGCGCAGCTCCAGTACGCCCAGGCCCTCTCCGACTGGGCCGAGGCGCGCGGCTACGAGGCCGAGACGCTCTGGGACATGTGCACCACGGCCGCGCTCGGCGTGCCCTACGACAAGGCGCAGTTCCGGCTCGTACGGACCCTGTCCGGCGGTGAGCAGAAGCGACTCGTGCTGGAGGCCCTGCTGCGCGGCACCGACGAGGTCCTGCTCCTCGACGAGCCCGACAACTACCTCGACGTCCCCGGCAAGCGCTGGCTGGAGGAGCGGCTGAAGGAGACCCGCAAGACGGTCCTCTTCGTCTCCCACGACCGCGAACTCCTCTCCCGCGCCGCCGAGAAGATCGTCTCCGTGGAGCCCTCGCCCACCGGCGCCGACGCCTGGGTGCACGGCGGCGGCTTCGCCACCTACCACGAGGCCCGCCGCCAACGCTTCGCCCGCTTCGAGGAGTTGCGCCGCCGCTGGGACGAGAAGCACGCCCAGCTGAAGAAGCTCGTTCTGAACCTCCGTCAGGCGGCCTCCATCAGCCCCGACATGGCCTCCCGCTACCAGGCCGCCCAGACCAGGCTGCGCAAGTTCGAGGAGGCCGGCCCGCCCCCGGAGCCGCCGCGCGAGCAGGACATCAAGATGCGCCTCAAGGGCGGCCGCACCGGCGTAAGGGCCGTCACCTGCAAGGGACTTGAGCTGACCGGCCTGATGAAACCCTTCGACCTGGAGGTCTTCTACGGCGAACGCGTCGCCGTCCTGGGCTCCAACGGCTCCGGCAAGTCGCACTTCCTGCGCCTGCTCGCCGGTGGCGACGTGGCGCACACGGGTGAGTGGAAGCTCGGCGCACGCGTGGTCCCCGGGCACTTCGCCCAGACCCACGCCCACCCCGAGCTCCAGGGCCGCACGCTCCTCGACATCCTGTGGAAGGAACACTCCCAGGACCGGGGCGCCGCCATGTCCCGGCTGCGCCGCTACGAACTCACCCAGCAGGCCGAACAGACTTTCGACAGGCTCTCCGGCGGCCAGCAGGCCCGCTTCCAGATCCTGCTCCTGGAGCTGGAGGGCGCGACCGCGCTGCTGCTCGACGAGCCGACCGACAACCTCGACCTGGAGTCCGCCGAGGCCCTCCAGGAAGGCCTGGAGGCCTTCGAGGGTACGGTCCTCGCCGTCACCCACGACCGCTGGTTCGCCCGCTCCTTCGACCGCTACCTGGTCTTCGGCAGCGACGGCCGGGTCCGGGAGACCTCGGACCCGGTCTGGGACGAGCGGCGTGTGGAGCGGGCCAGGTAACGGGAGGAGGGCTACGGCCGGCAGGAGGGGTTCACCGCCGGTTGGAGGTTGCTCACTGTCGGCCGGAGGTTGCTCACTACTGGCCGGAGGGGTTCACCGCCGGTTGGAGGTTGCTCACTGTCGGCCGGAGGTTGCTCACTACTGGCCGGAGGGGTTCACCGCCGGTTGGAGGTTGCTCACTGTCGGCCGGAGGTTGCTCACTACTGGCCGGAGGGGTTCACTTCCAGCGCAGCAGCGCGCCGAGCCCGCCCACCGGCGCATCCTCCGGCGTCTCGGACCGTACGACGAGCGCGCTCGCGTCCGTGGCGACCGCCGACCGGATCAGCGCGTCGTCCGCCCGGGCCGACCAGGAGTGCTGCTCGCCGAGCGTCCTCAGCTCCGTACGGCGCACCGCCACCTGGTCCGGGTCCTCGCCGATCCACACCTCACGGTGGGCGTCGGGGCCGTCCGGGCGGATCAGCAGTTCGTCGATACGGTGCTCACGGGCCGCCTCGACCAGCGCCGGCACCCCTTCCACGGCCCCGGCGTGCCCCTCCTCGTCCGGGGCGCGGGCGGCGAGGAAACGTTCCAGCTCGGCTTCGTTGCGACGGCGCACATGTGCGGCCCGGGCGTCCTCCACGTCCTCGTCCAGCAGTCGGCTGCCCGAACCGCGCTCCATCTCGACCACCCGGCTCCGCAGCCGCCGCGGCAGCCGCTCGTGCACGGCCCGCCGCTCCCGGTCGTCACCGACCAGGACCAGCAGATCGGCGCGGGTCTCCTCCTGGCAGACGGTGAGCGCGTCCGCGATCTCCACCGCGTTGTGCTCCCAGGTGTTCTCGACCTTGAGCTGGAAGTGCCGCTCCGACCAGTCGGCCGTCGCCGTGCGGTGGACGGGATACTGCCGACCGGAGACCGTGTTCACCTTCTCGCGGGTCCACGGTGTCCGCAGTTCGAAGTCCGCGCCCTTGCGGTCGATGTACGCCACCACGCACACCGGGTCCTGGTCGGCGAGCTCCAGCAGCGGCGCGACCCTCGGCAGCGGTGCCCACTCGGCCCAGTCCCCCTGCGGCGGCCGGGCGGCCAGCGCCGGGTCGAGGACGACTTCGCCGGCCCGCGCGAACAGGGCCCGCCCGTGTGGTTCGGAGGAGTGGGCCAGCTCCTCGATCGCGTGCTCCACCGCCCGGCAGGTGGCGTCGTCGGCCCCCTGGCGGGCCAGCTCGCGGGCCATCGCGGCGGCCGTGAGGTGACGCTCGTGCGCCGTGTTCTCCGTGTGCCGGGAGGTGTCGACGTACACGGAGGCCCAGGGGCCGGAATGTTCGTACAGTGGATGCAGAAAGGCGAGATCCATGGCTCCCTCCCGGATGCCGCTCGGGGGTCGTGCTGGTGTGCTCCCCGGGCGGGTACCCGAACCGCATGGACGAACACGACGAGCGGGGCACCACCATGACCGGAGTCGACCCGGACCGGCTGGACGACCAGCAGCTCATGAAAGAGCTGGAGACGATCCACCGCACGCGCCACGACACCCTGCTGTACGGCTCGAACGACGCTCTGCGCGCCCACAACGACCGCATGGCCCAGCTCGAGGGCGAGTACCTGCGCCGCAATCCGCGCCGCTTCGTCGCCCCCGGCCGCACCCGCGAGGGGGCCAGGGAGCGGGCCGCAGCCGGGAACGGCGGCAGCAGCGCGCGCCCCGCTGCCGCGGGGACGGCTCGGGCGGAGACTCCCGTGGGCAAGTGGGGGTCGGGCTCGTCGGGCGGGTCCGCCATAGGCTGACGGGATACGGTCGACCGCATACGATCGGCTGCATACCGTCACCGAGTGCGGCGCAAAGCGGCCCCGGGACCCGAAGTCGGGTCCCGGGGCCGCCCGGTTCAGTGGGCTCAGCCGTGCTTGTGGCCCGAGCCCTTGTCGCCGTCGCCATGGACCTGAGCGGTGTAGTTGCCCTCGCCGTTGACGCAGCTGAACTGGTTCGAGTCCGAGGCGTCCTGGCTCTTCGGCCCGAAGTCGAGGAGGTTGAGTGCGTTGAGTCCGAGGTTCACGTCCGAGAGGTTCACCAGGCCGACTTGGACCTCGCCCGTCTGAACGCAGTTCTGGTTGTCGCCGCCGTCGTAGGCGGAGGCGACTCCCGCGCCGGCCAGGGTGAGGCTGCCGATCATGGCGGCCACCAGGCCGGCCTTGCGAAGCGTGCGCATTACATCCCCTTTGCTGTCTGGGTGGTGTGTCTCGTTACGTAACTGAACGTTACGAATGTGCACCGTATGTTACGATTGCACCTTTTGCACCCCAACACGCCGACTCACCCACCGCAACCACTGGCCTGCCACCCGGGGGGTGCGGTCGACCGTATGGCCCGCCGTCGACCGCATCCCGCATACCGTCGACCGCCTCCCGCATACCGTCGCCCTCAGCCCTGCACAGGCGGCCGACCCCAGTGCCGATGTTCCGCGACCGCGGTCACGAACGCCTGGGTGAACTCCGCGCTCGCCGTGCCCGGTGAGGTGTCGGTGACCACGCCCTGGTCGGTCACCACCCGGTGGAACTCGGCGGACAGCCGCACCCCCGCCGGCTTCAGCGCCGCCACCACGCCCACCCCGGATCCCAGCGCCCCCACGGGCTTGCCGTGCCGGAAGGCGCTCCGTGCGAAGCGCATGGCGTCCGGATCCTTGGTGACGGGTGGAGTGCCGGTGGGGCCGCCGGGCAGCAGGACGGCGTCGTACAGCACGGAGGCGACGGTCGGCAGTGCGCGGTCGACTGCATACCGTTCACCGTCGGCCGTCGCCACGCTCCCGTCCGTCGCCGCCAGCGCCTCCACGACCGCTCCCCGAGCGGCCAGCTCCTCCCGCACCGACGCGACCTGATGCGCGTCCACCCCGTCGGTGACCAGCACCGCGATCCGTCGGGTGCGGATCGACTCCTCGCCGCGCAGCGACTCCAGGCTGAGGGCCGGGGAGGACTGCTTGGACGCCGTCTCCGTCGCGCCCGACGGCTCGGTCACCCCGATGCCGCGCGCCACCTCCCGCGCCAAGTCCGCGTCGACATGGCCGAGTTGCCCGACCGTACGGGTCCGTATCTCCCGCGTCTCGACCTTGCCCAGTTCGAACCGGAACGCCTGCACGATGTGCCGCTTCTCCCAGTCGGCCATGCTGTTCCAGAACAGTGCGGGCTGGCTGTAGTGGTCCTGGAAGCTCGGGCTGCGCCGGCGGATCTTGGCGCCGTCGACGCGTTCCGTGGAGTGGGTGAAGGCGCCGTCGACGCCCGCAGGGGCCGGGCAGCCGCCGCCGAGGGAGTTGGGGAAGTAGTTCGTGCCCCGGTGGACCGTGCTCTGGTGGTAGCCGTCGCGCTGGTTGGTGCGGACCGGCGCGAGCGGCCGGTTCACCGGCAGCCGGCTGAAGTTGGGGCCGCCCAGCCGGATCAACTGGGTGTCCAGGTAGGAGAAGTTGCGGGCCTGGAGCAGCGGGTCGTTGGTGAAGTCGATGCCGGGGACGACGTTGGCGGTGTGGAAGGCGACCTGTTCGGTCTCCGCGAAGTAGTTCTCCGGGTTGCGGTCGAGGACCATACGGCCGATCGGGCGCACCGGCACCTGCTCCTCCGGGATGAGCTTCGTGGCGTCGAGGAGATCGAAGTCGAACGCGAACTCGTCCTCCTCCGGCACCAGTTGGACACCCAGCTCCCACTCCGGGTACTCGCCGGCCTCGATCGAGTCCCACAGGTCGCGCCGGTTGAAGTCCGGGTCGCGGCCCTGGCACTCCTGGGCCTCGTCCCACACCAGCGAGTGCACACCCAGCCGCGGCTTCCAGTGGAACTTCACGAACGTGCCGCGTCCGTCCGCGGTCACGAACCGGAAGGTGTGCACCCCGAACCCCTGCATCATGCGGTAGCTGCGCGGGATCGCCCGGTCCGACATCAGCCACATGATCGCGTGCAGGGTCTCCGGCTGGAGCGACACGAAGTCCCAGAGCGTGTCGTGCGCGGAGGCGCCGGTCGGGATGTCGTTGTGCGGCTCCGGCCTCAGCGCGTGCACGAAGTCCGGGAACTTGATGCCGTCCTGGATGAAGAACACCGGAACGTTGTTCCCGACCAGGTCGTAATTCCCCTCGGACGTATAGAACTTGGTCGCGAAGCCGCGGATGTCCCGCACGGTGTCCGCCGAGCCCCGCGGCCCTTGCACGGTCGAGAACCGCACGAACACCGGGGTGCGCACCGACGGGTCCCGCAGGAAGGCCGCACGGGTGAACTCGGCGCAGGACTCGTACGGTTCGAAGTATCCGTAGGCGCCCGCTCCCCGTGCGTGCACCACCCGCTCGGGGATGCGTTCGTGGTCGAACCGGGTGAGCTTCTCCCGGAAGTGGAAGTCCTCCAGCAGGGTCGGACCGCGCTCGCCGGCGGCCAGCGAGTCGTCGGTGTGGTCGACCTCCACGCCCTGGTCGGTGGTCAGCGGCCCGGAGGCCGGGTCCTCGGCGCGGAAGCCGTCGAGCTGCCGGCCCTTGCGGTCGTCCGGGGAACTCATCGGCCCCCCTCCTCGGCGAACACGTCCAGGAACGCCTCGCAGAACGCCTTCAGATCGCCCGGCTTGCGGCTGGTGACCAGCTTGTTCGGGCCGTGGTCGCAGATCTTCACCTGCTCGTCGACCCAGGTGCCGCCGGCGTTGCGGATGTCCGTCCTGAGGCTCGGCCACGACGTCAGCTCACGGCCGCGTACGACGTCCGCCTCGACGAGCGTCCACGCGGCGTGGCAGATCGCGGCGACGGGCCGCCCCTGCGCGAAGAAGTCCTTCACGAACGCCACGGCCTCGGGCTTCATCCGCAGGAAGTCCGGGTTCGCGACGCCGCCCGGCAGGACCAGCCCGCCGAAGGACTCCACGGGGACCTCACCGACGACCTCGTCCACCACGAACGTGTCCGCCCTGTCGAGATGGTCGAAGGCCTGGATCTCGCCCGACTTCGTCGACACCAGCACGGGCTCGTGGCCCGCGTCCACCGCAGCCTGCCAGGGATCGGTGAGTTCGACCTGTTCGACGCCCTCGGGTGCCGTCAGAAACGCGATACGCATGATCGTTCGACGTCCTTTCGTGGCACGCCGGTGGGCCGCGTCGCCCCGGCATGCCGCTTGTGGTGGATGTGCTGCTCCAGGGGCCTGACCTCGCGCTCGCTCCGCACCGGGGAGCGCTTCGGGGAGGTCCGTCTCGGCCGTCGTCGGCGGGGGGTCCCCCACGCCCTTGTGGGCGGTGGGGGAGGATCAGCGCCGCCGCCGGGTCACCGGCCGCTCCCGACCAGCGCCTCGGCCAGTTCGGCCGCGTTGGCGTAGCGCTCCTTGTGCGGCAGCCGCCGTACGGACTCCACCAGAGCGTCGGGCGCGTTCCTGCGGCGCAGGGCCACGGACAGCTCGCCCGGGCCGGCCGGGAAGGAACTCCGCCCCAGGATCCGGCCCAGCTCCAGCCGGACCGTCGCCAGGGACGCCCGGGAGGTGCCCGGTACCACCGGACCGCCCCAGACCTCGGGATCGTCCTCGGCGGACGGTTCCGGGTCGTGCCATTCCTCGGACCGCGTGGGATGCCCGGACCGGAGCAGTCCCTGCAGTTCGTGCTTCATCTCCTCGTCCCGGTGCACGCTCAGCCGGTCACTGCCTCGCTGCATGTCTCCCTCCAGATCTTCGGGGCCGGTCCACCGCGTACCCGTGGGGCGGGAGCCGACACGGGATCCCGGCGACGGATGGCCGGCGCCGTCATTTCCGTCCCGGCAGGAACTCCTGCATCTTCGCCTTGAACCCCCGCTTGATCATGGCGCCGCGGTCGGCGTCGCCCTTCAGGATCGACTCGGCCGTCGCCTCCATCTGCTCCCAGGTCGCGTGCGGCGGGACCGGCGGCACGGCGGGGTCGGTGAGGAACTCGACGACCGCGGGTCCGTCCGCCTCCAGGGCCGTACGCCAGCCCGCCTCGACGTCCTCGGGCTTCTCCACCCGCACCCCGGTCAGCCCGAGCGAGCGGGCGAACGCCGCGTACGGCACGTCCGGCAGTTCCTGCGACGGCAGGAACGACGGGGCGCCCTCCATGGCGCGCATCTCCCATGTCACCTGGTTGAGGTCGTGGTTGTTCCACACGGCGACCACCAGCCGCGGATCCTGCCAGCGGTCCCGGTACTTGGCCGCCGTGATCAGCTCGGCGAGGCCGTTCATCTGCATCGCCCCGTCCCCGACCAGCGCGATCGCCGGCCGGTCCGGGTGCGCGAACTTCGCCCCGATGGCGTACGGCACCCCGCAGCCCATCGTCGCGAGCGTGCCCGAGAGGGACGCGCGCATGCCGGGGCGCATCGTGAGGTGCCGGGCGTACCAGTTGGCCACCGAACCGGAGTCGGAGGTGACGATCGCGTCGGCCGGCAGCAGCGGGTCCAGGGCGCGGGCCACGTACTCCGGGTTGATCGGGTCGGCGGACAGCCGCGCCCGCCGCTCCATCACCTCGTGCCAGCGCCGTACGTTGTCGCACACGGTGTCGAACCACTCGCGGCCGCGTTCCTCGCCCCGGATCATCGGGATCAGCCGCCGCAGTGTCTCCTTGGCGTCGCCGACGAGATTCACCTCGTACGGATAGCGCATCCCCACCATGTGCGGGTCGATGTCGATCTGCACGCCCCGCGCCCTGTCGAACTCCGGCAGGAACTGTGTGTACGGGAAGGAGGAGCCGATCGTCAGCAGCGTGTCGCAGTCGCGCATCAGCTCGTACGACGGGCGGGTGCCGAGCAGACCGATCGAGCCGGTGACGTAGGGGAGTTCGTCGCTGAGGACGTCCTTGCCGAGCAGTGCCTTGGCCACGCCCGCGCCCAGCACCTCGGCGATCCGCTCGACCTCCTCGCGGGCCCCGGCCGCGCCCTGCCCGGCCAGGATCGCCACCTTGTCACCGGAGTTGAGGATCTCGGCGGCCCGCTCCAGGGACTCCTCCGAGGGGATCGCCGTCCAGTCGCTGCGGTCGAGACTGGAGGGGACCATCTTGAACTCGTGGGTGGGGGCGGCGTATTCGAGTTCCTGGACATCACCGGGGACGATGACCGCGGTCGGGCAGCGGCGGGCGTACGCGGTACGGATCGCCCGGTCCAGGACGTTCGGCAGCTGCTCCGGGACGGTCACCGTCTCCACGAAGTCCGAGGCGACGTCCTTGAACAGGGTGTGCAGGTCAACCTCCTGCTGGTACGAGCCGCCCATCGCCGTGCGGTGGGTCTGGCCGACGATCGCCAGGACCGGCACGTGGTCGAGCTTCGCGTCGTACAGGCCGTTGAGGAGATGGATCGCGCCCGGCCCCGAGGTCGCCGCGCACACCCCCAGGCGGCCGCTGAACTTGGCGTAACCGGTCGCCTGGAACGCGGACATCTCCTCGTGCCGCGACTGCACGAACCGCGGCCGGTCCTGCGCCCGGCCCCAGGCGGCCAGCAGACCGTTGATGCCGTCGCCGGGATAACCGAACACCTCCTGAACACCCCACTCGCGCAGCCGCTGCAGGATGTGGTCGGAGACCTTGGTGCTCATGGACGGGACCTCCCGGACGTCGGGAAAACGGGAAAACGGGAAAGGGCGACATGCGGATGTGCGTATGCCGTGACGCCTGACGAGTGACCCCGGGGGCGACCGGAAAACCTGGGCGGGCGTTTGCGGGCGGGGCCCGGGGGCAGGCGCACCGGCAGTGCTTCGGACCGGAGGCACGTCCGTGGGACCGCCGCAGCCGGCGGCCCCGGCAGGCCCGGTCGGGCTGCTGCCGCACTCCCACGGTGACCGGTTCAACCCTGAGCACTTCCGAGGGAGTTGCAACGCAGGATGCGAACCCGAGCGAGGCACCACCCGCACGACGACGCCCCCGATACCGCCGAGGCCTTCCGCAGGCTCGCCGCACTGCCGCCGGGCCCCCGCCGCGACACGCTCCGCGGCCAGATCGTCGAGGCCTGGCTCCCCATGGCCGACCGCATCGCCGGACGCTTCCGCAACCGCGGCGAGAACTACGAGGACCTGCGCCAGGTCGCGGCCCTCGGCCTGGTCAAGGCCGTCGATCGCTACGACCCCGGGCGCGGCAAGGCGTTCGAGAGCTACGCCGTGCCCACCGTCACCGGTGAGATCAAACGGCACTTCCGCGACCACCTGTGGACCGTCCACGTGCCCCGCCGGGTCCAGGACCTGCGCAACCGCGTCCGCTTCGCCTGCCAGGACCTGTCCCAGACCGTGCCCGGGCGCCGCCCGACCGTCACCGAGATCGCCGTACAGGCGCAGCTGAGCGAGGAGGACGTACGGGTCGGGCTCGAGGCGCTGGACAGCTTCACCGCGCTGTCGCTGGACGCCGAGCTGCCGGGCGGCGAGGACGGGTACTCGCTGAGCGATGTGCTGGGGGCCGCCGACCCGGCCCTCGACACGGTCGTGGACCGGGAGGCCGTACGGCCCCGGCTCGCGGCGCTGCCCGAGCGGGAGCGGGCGATCCTGTACATGCGGTTCTTCGGGGACATGACACAGAGCCGGATCGCGGAGCGGCTGGGGATCTCGCAGATGCATGTGTCCCGGCTGATCAACCGGTGTTGTGACCGGCTGCGGGAGCAGGTTCTGAAGGACGCCGTGTAGGGCTCGAAAAGTCACCCGTGTGGCGGGATCGCGTCCCGCCAATGGCCCGTGGCCGCGCGCGGCCCGGCGGCTCTGCGGCTGTGATGAGGGCGAGGCATGAACGCCGTGCCCCGCCGCCGTCGGCCGAAGGAGCCGTTCCATGCGCCGCACCGCCGCCCCCCTCCTCCTCGCCGCCGCTCTGCTGGTCGCCGCAGGGCCGGTCGCGGCCGCCGACCCGGCGGCCGAAGTCGGCAGTGTCGACCCGGGCGGCAACGTCACCGTCTCCGTCTCCTGCGACCCCGTCGACGGCACGGCCCCCGAGACCCTGGACGCCGTCTCGCAGGCCTTCACCGAGGGCACCGTCAAGCTGAACAGGGTCCCCGCGGACGACGAGGGAGCGGCGGCCGGGCCCGCCTATCAGGGCAGCGCCCCCATCGCCTCCGACCTCGGCGAGGCGGACGGCGGGGCCGGCCCGGACACCGCATGGACCGTCGACGGAACCTGCCCGGCACCGCCCGGGGGACAGGGCAGCCCCTGGAGCGCGACCTTCGACGTGGCCCGCCCCAGCAGCGGCGACAGCGACAGCGGCGGCGGCACCCCGCCCTGCACCCCGGCCCGCCTCCCGGGCCAGCCGGGGTGCGACATCAGCTCCACCTGCCTCCACGGCACCTCCTGTGACGAGGGCGACAAGGGTGATAAGGGCGACAAGGGCGACAAGGGTGACGAGAGCGACGGGGGTGCGAGGAGCGACGAGAGCGACGAGGGTCACAAGGGTGACGAAGGCGACAAGGGCGATCCCGCCTGTCCCGACCGCACCTCCTGCGACAAGGGCCACGCCTGCCCCCACGACACCCCCTGCGACACCACCCGCCCCACCGGCCACGCCACCACCCCCGCCACCGTCGAACACGGCGTTCGGGCCGGCAGCGGCGGTGCCTTCCGTGACTCGGTGCCCGCACTCGTCGCCGGCGGCCTGCTGATCGCCGGCGCGTGCGGGGCGGCCGCGCACCGGCTGCTGCGTCGGCGCGGGCCCCGGGCGGACGTCTGACCCCGCCGGAAGGGCCGCAGGCCCGTTGTGACCGGCGCAACGCCGGCCGGCAGCCATGGGCCCGGGGCACACGGGGTACTCACAGCCCGGGGGCACGACCGGCCCCGTACGAGACGCCACGCACCACCGGCACATCGGGCACCACACGGCACACATGGCACGCGGCCCCGGCGGCCGACGGCACACGGCACACCGCACACGGCATCAGGGACGGACTGCGCGGAGGACCCCATGCGGCGCACGGAACCGGAAGGCCACGGGCCCGTCCGCTACGGCCCACCGCTCCCGCCCGACGGACTGCCCGTGCTCCCCGCACTCGCGTCCGTCCTCGCCGGAGCCGCCACGCGCGCGTACGGCGAACCCGTCGGCGGCGGCCCCGCGCTCCTGGACGCCGCCCGCGGCTACTGGGACCGGCGCGGCATCCCCGCCGAGCCCGGCCGGGTCGTCGCCGGACCCGGCGCCCACGCCCTGCTGCTCGCGCTGACCGCCGCGATCGGCGGCGACGTCCTGGTGCCCCGGCCCTGCGCGGCCTGGTGGGCGCCGTACGCCCGCCTGCTGGGACGCCCCGCCTTCCATGTGGCGACGCCCGCCGAGTGCGGGGGAGTACCGGATCCGTACGCCCTGCTGGAGACCGTGCGCCGGGTCCGCGCGGAGGGCGGGGACCCGCGGCTGCTGGTGCTGTCCGTCGCCGACGACCCCACCGCCACCGTCGCCCCGCCCGAGGTGCTGCACGAGGCCGTCGAGGCCGCCACCGGGGAGGGTCTGCACCTGGTCAGCGACGAGACCTGGCGCGACACCCTGCACGCCCCGCACGACACCGTGCTGGTCAGCCCCGCCGAGATGCTGCCCGAGCAGGTCACCGTCGTCACCGACCTGGCCGGCGCGCTGCTGCCCGACGGCTGGCCGGCCGCTGTCGCCCTCCTCCCCGCCTCGGCCGCCGGGGACGATCTGCACGCGCGCGTGCTCGACGTCCTCACCGCCCTCGACGCGCGCGTGGCGGCACCGGTCGCCGCCGCCGCCGCCCACGCCCTCTCAGAGCCCGAGCCGGTCCTCGCGCGCGTGGCCGCCGGCGTACGTCTGCACGCGCGCGTGGCCCGGGAGCTGCACGCCACTGTCGTGGCCGCGGGCGCGCTGGCCCTGCCGCCGCAGGCCGGACGCCACCTGTACGCCGACCTCGGCCCCCTGCGGGAGGCGCTCGCCGGGCACGGGGTGGGCGACGCGCAGGACCTGGAGGACTTCCTCACCGCCCGGCTCGGCATGCCCGCGCCCGGCGGCCACCGTTTCGGAGACGACCTCGGGGCGCTGCGGGTACGCCTGTCCACCGGCGCGCTGCTGGGCGGCACGGATGCCGAGCGCACGGAATGCCTCACCTCACCCGCGCCGTTGGAACTGCCACACGTGCAACGCGCGTTGATGCTCTTGAGGTCGGTCTTCGACGATCTCCGTGACGACGCTCAGCGATGGGAGCCTCCTCGATGACGCAGCAGTCCGAGTCGACCACCACCCCCACCGCCGCGGTGACCACCCGCGACACCGACGCCCCGTCAGCCCCCTCAGCACTTTCCGCGCCTGCCGTCCCGCCCCTCGCCGAGCCCCGCCCGCTGGGGGAGCGGCGGGTGTGGCCCCGTACCTTCCACGACCGGTTGACTGCTCCGCTGCCCGGCCTCAAGGCCCTCGCCCGCTTCGCCCGCGAGGGCTCCGTACGCCCCGGCAAGGAAGGCCTCGCCGACATCCCCCGGCTGCCGTTCGCACCGGCCCCGCTGCCCCGCGTGGACGCCCGCACCGTCGCCGTCGGCTGGGCGGGACACGCCAGTTGGGTGCTGAGGATCGGCGGGCTGACCGTCCTCACCGACCCGGTGTGGTCCCGCCGCATCCTCGGGACCCCGGCCCGCATCACCCCCGTCGGCATCCCCTGGGAGGACCTGCCGCCCGTCGACGCGGTCGTCATCAGCCACAACCACTACGACCACCTGGACGCGCCCACCCTGCGCCGGCTCCCGCGCGACACGCCCGTGTTCGTGCCGGCCGGGCTCGGCCGCTGGTTTCAGCGCCGACGCTTCACACGCGTGACCGAGCTGGACTGGTGGGAGGCGGCCGAACTGTCCGGGGTCCGCCTCGACTTCGTCCCCGCCCACCACTGGTCCAAGCGCAGCCTCAACGACACCTGCCGCTCCCTGTGGGGCGGTTGGGTGCTCACCGCGCCCGACGGGCAGCGCGTGTACTTCGCCGGCGACACCGGCTACGGCCACTGGTTCTCCCGCATCGGACGGCGCTACCCGGGCATCGACCTCGCCCTGCTGCCCATAGGCGCCTACGACCCCCGCTGGTGGCTCAGCGACGTCCACTGCGACCCGGAGGAGGCGGTCCGGGCCACCCTCGACCTGGGCGCCCGCCGCATGGCCCCCATGCACTGGGCTGCTTTCGTCCTCTCCGCCGAGCCGGTGCTGGAGCCCCTGCACCGGGTACGCACGGCCTGGGAGAAGGCCGGCCGCGCCCGCGAGGACCTGTGGGACCTGCCCATCGGGGGCTCACGCATACTCGGCTAGGCGGCCCGTGGTCTCCTGATCCGCCGCCATACGCTCGGGGCCGCGCTGACCACCACGGTCAGCGCGACCGCCGTCACCACGCCCTGCCACGGCTCCGGGAACAGGGAACCGCCGAGGATCCCGATCAACTGGTAGGTCAGCGCCCACGCCAGACAGGCCGGCAGATTGCCGCGGACGAAGCGGCGCAGCGGCCACTTCGCCATCAGGCAGGCCAGCATCACCGGGATCCGGCCCGCCGGCACCAGCCGGGACAGCACCAGCACGGCCACGTTGTGCTCGGCGAGCCGCTGCTGCGCCTGCGCCAGCCGCTCCTCCGGCGCCCGCGAACGGAGCGCCTCCAGCCAGCGCGAGCCGTTCTTCGAGCCCATCCCGCGCCGCCCCAGCCAGTACAGCGTCGCGTCCCCGAGGAACGCCGCCAGGGACGCCGTCACGAACACCATCGCCAGCGAGAACGGCGCCGTCTGATGGAACGCCACGACCGCCGCCGAACTCACCAGCGCCCCCGTCGGCACCACCGGCACCAGCGCCCCGATCAGCACCAGCAGGAACAGCGACGGATAGCCGAGCGCCTGCTGCGTGGACTCCGTCGGCACCGCCGTCGTCGCGGCCGCGGCGAGCCACCACCTCACCGCGCCACCTCCGGGCGCACGCTCTCCCCGTGCCCCAGCCGGTGCACCGTCACGCCCGGCGCACGCCGCGCCGCGAGGCGCACGAACTCCTCACCCGGAGCATGGAACTCATGGGGGCGCACGGCGTCCATCCCGATCGGCCAGTACGTGCCGTAGTGCACCGGCACCGCGCTCCCCGGCGCCAGCCGCGCCAGCGCCTCCGCTGCCCGCCCCGCGTCCAGATGCCCCTCACCGAGATACGGCCCCCAGCCGCCCACCGGCAGCAGCGCCACGTCGACCGGCCCGACCTCCTCGGCCATGTCCTCGAACAGCCCGGTGTCCCCGGCGAAGTAGGTGCGCGCCTCGCCCTCGACGACGTACCCGAGCGCGGGGGAGCGGCGCGGGCCCACCGGCAGCCGCCGCCCGTCGTGCCGCGCGGGCACGGCCCGTATCCGCACCCCGCCCACCGACGTCTCGTCGCCCGGCTCCACCTCGTCGACCTGCAGATGCTCCAGCCGCCGCAGCGCCGGGACGGCGCGCGGCGCACCCCGCGGCACCAGCACGCGCGTGCCCGGCGCGAGGCGTGCCAGCGAGGGCACATGGAGATGGTCGGCGTGCAGATGGGAGACGAGCGCCACGTCCGCGCGCCACGCGGCCGGCGGGGGCAGCGCGCCCCGGCGGCGGCGCAGATGCGCGAGCCGGCGCACGAACAGGGGGTCGGTCAGCACGCGCACGTTCGAATCCTCGACCGTGCAGGTCGCGTGACCCCACCAGGTGATCTCCACCGGCACCCCTTTGCCTCCTTCGCGCGACTCCCCCGAAGCCTACGGGCAGGAGTAGGGTCGGCGGCGAAACCCGGAGGTGAGGGGGACGCCATGGGACCGGTGCGGGTCACGGCGATCGCGAGTCTGACACCGCTCGAGGAACTGGACGCCGATCCCTTCCTGGTGGACTCCCGCAGCCAGCACGCGATGTGCGCGCGCTGGGCCGCCCAGCGCGGCTACGTCGTCAGCCGCGAACTGCTCGTGCGCGGACTGCGCGCCGACCACTGCGTCCTGTGGGACGGGGTGCGGCCCGGCGTCGACCTGTTCGTCGCGCCCAGCCGCCGCGTCCTGGAGAGCGCGCTGTCCGACGTCGAGGAGTTCACCGAGGAGTGCGCCCGGCGCGGGGTGCGCGTGGAGACGGTCGGCTACGCCGAACCCGCCTACGACGCCCAGATGAAGGCCCACGTCCACCGGCGCCTGTCGATGCCCACGGCCGGGTACGACGGACGGTGACCGGGCCGGCTGTCAGTCCCGTGTGACAGGGTGGACCACGGCCCCTCCCACGGCGTCGGGGCCGGAAGACGAGGTGGACGGGGCGTGCGAGGGGTGCGGTGGCGGCGGGCCGTCAGCCAGGCCGGGCGGAGTCTTGCGGTGTGGGCCGTCTCCACCCTGACGATGCTGGTGCTCGCGGGGATCCTGCCGGACTTCCGTCTGCAGTCCGCGGACGGCGACAGCGCCACCACCATCGCCGTCACCGCCGCCGTCGGCGCCGGCGTCTTCGGCGTCCTCTCCGCCCTCGCCTGGCCGCTCCTGGTCCGCCTGCTGCTGCTCGTGCCGGCGCTCGTCCTGGGCCTGCTGGTGTTCTTCCTCAACGGCTCCCTGCTGCTGATCGCCCTGCGGCTGACGCCCTCCGGCGAGACCGAGGCCGCCCCCGAGACCGCCGTCATCGTCGCCGCCGTGATGTCCGCCGTCGCCTCCGCGACCGGCGGTGCCCTGGCCGTCCGCGACGACGACGCCTACCGCCGCCGTCTCTACCGCCTCGCCGACCGCCGCCGCAGAGGCGGCCCGCCCTGCCCCTCCACCCCCGGCACCGTGTTCCTCCAGCTCGACGGCGTCGGCCACGACGTGCTGGCCGCCGCCGTCCGCAAGGGACTGATGCCGACGGTCGCCCGCTGGCTCGGCGACGGCCCGGACCAGGACCCCCGACAGGGCCGGGACCGGGGCGCCGGCCCCCAGCGGTCCCGCGACCGGCCCCCGCCCGACGGCCCCGCCCACCGGCCCACCCACCGCCTCACCCCGTGGCGCACCGACTGGTCCAGCCAGACCGGCGCCAGCCAGCTAGGCATCCTGCACGGCAGCAACCACGACGTGCCCGCCTTCCGCTGGTACGAGAAGGACACCCGGGAGGTCATGGTCTGCAACCGCCCCGCCGACGCCGTCGAGCTCCAGCGCCGCGCCGTCGAGCGCACCGGCGACGGCGGACTGCTGACCGCCGACGGCGCCAGCCGCGGCAACCTCTTCAGCGGCGGCGCCGACGAACAGGCCCTCGTGCTGTCCATCGCCACCCGTCGGCGCAGCCGCGAGACCCGCTCCCGCGCCGGGTACTTCGCCTACTTCTCCGACCCGGCCAACGCCGTGCGCACCGCCCTGTCGTTCGTCGCCGAGGTGGTCCGCGAGGTCGTCCAGTCCACCCGCGCCCGGCTGCGCAAGGAACGCCCGCGCGTGGGACGCGGCGGGCTGTACCCGTTCGTACGCGCCTTCGCGACCGTCGTCGAACGGGACGTCGTCGTGGCCGCCGTCATGGGCGACCTGCTCGCCGGCCGCACCGCCGTCTACGCCGACCTCGTCGCCTACGACGAGGTGGCCCACCACTCCGGACCGCTCGGCCGGGACACCGAGCAGGTCCTCGGCCGCCTCGACCGGGCCCTCGCCCTGATCGAGAACGTCGCCGAGCACGCCCCCCGCCCGTACCGGATCGTCGTCCTGTCCGACCACGGCCAGAGCCCCGGCGAGACCTTCCGCGCCCGCTACGGCCTCACCCTCGGCGACCTGGTGCGGGCCGGCTGCGGACTGCCCGTGCCGCGCCGCGCCGAGCGCACGCACAGCGGCGCCGAGGCCCGCGCGGCCGTCCGGGCGGCGCTGCGCCGGCCCGTCGAGGAGGGCGGCGAACAGCACCGCCCGCCCGGCCGCCGCTCCGAGCCGATCGTGCTGGCCTCCGGCAACCTCGGCCTGATCTCCTTCCCGGACGTCCCGCACCGGATGACCAAGGAGGAGATCGACGCCCGCCACCCCGCCCTGCTGTCCACCCTCGCCAACCATCCCGGCATCGGCTTCCTCCTGGTCCGCAGCGAGGAACACGGCGGGGTCGTCCTCGGCGCGTACGGCGCGGAGACACCCCTGGACCGGCTCGACGACGACCCCGGCCCGCTGGCCGTGTTCGGGCCCGGCGCCGCCGACGCCGTGCGCCGCACGCACTCCTTCCCGCACACCGCCGACATCATGGTCAACTCCTTCCACGACCCGGCCGACGGCGAGGTCCTCGCCTTCGAGGAGCAGATCGGCTCGCACGGCGGCCTCGGCGGCGCCCAGGCCAGACCCTTCCTGCTGTCCCCGCTCGCCCTGTCCGCCCCCGTCGAGGACGGCGAGGCACTGGCCGGCGCCGAACACCTCCACCGCGTCCTGCGCCGCTGGCTGCGCGAGTCCGACGGCCCCCAGATACCGCTGGAGCCGGCCCCGGAGGAACGGGCCGCCTGAAAACCGGCCCACGGCAGGGGGCCCGCTCCGCCTGAAGGCACGGCTGGGCCACCGAGGGCTCGCGGCGCCCGAAAATCGGCTGCGCCGACCGGGTCGTACGCACACACTGGTCGCAGTTCGCGCGTCCGCGCCCGTCTCGCGCTCTCCCTCTCCGACCGTCGCAAGGAGCCCCTGCTTTGCAGGCAGCCGTCACCGTCACGCCCTCCCGCATCCCCGAACTCCTCCTCGGCCTCGCCACCGTCCGTCCGGTCTTCCTCTGGGGCGCCCCCGGCATCGGCAAGTCCTCCCTGGTCAGGGAGTTCGCCGAGTCGCTGGGCCTGGAGTGCGTGAGCCTGCTCGGGACGCAGCTCGCGCCGGAGGACCTGATCGGCGTACCGCAGATCCGCGACGGACGGTCGGTGTTCTGCCCGCCCGAGGCGATCGCCCGCGACGAGCCGTACTGCCTGTTCCTGGACGAGCTCAACGCGGCCACCCCGGACGTGCAGAAGGCGTTCTACTCGCTGATCCTGGACCGCCGTATCGGGAACTACGAGCTGCCGAAGGGCTCGATCGTCATCGGCGCCGGCAACCGCGCCACCGACAACGCCCTCGCCTCCGCGCTCGTCAACCGCCTCACCCACGTCCACCTGGAGGCCTCCCCGCGGGACTGGCTGGCCTGGGCGGCGGGCAACGGCATCCACCCGTGGGTGGTCGACCACCTCACCGACCGGCCCGACCACCTGTGGTCCAAGCCGCCGAAGACCGAGGAACCGTTCTCCACCCCCCGCTCCTGGCACATGCTCTCCGACGCCCTGCACTCCTTCGGCCGCGACCTCGACGAGAACACCCTCAAGGTCCTCGCGCACGGCACGCTGACGCCCGCGCACGCCACCGCCTTCTGCGGCTACATCAAGATCGTCCGCAGCCGGTACGGCATCGAGGCCGTCCTCAAGGGCGACGCGCCCTGGCCGCACCGCGTCGAGGACCGCGACCTGCTCTACTACCTCGCCGACTCCTTCCGCGGCCGCCTGATCAAGGAACTCCCCGCCGTCAAGGAGCACATGTCGGCGAACGGCCGGCAGACCGCGTACCGCGCCAAGTCGCTCCTCGTGCAGCTCGCCGAGATATCCGTCGAGGTCGCGCAGACCGTCATCGCCTCCGACGCCGACGGCAACCCCGCCCTGCCCTCCTGGTTCCTGGTGGAGGCCGCCCGCGACATGCCCCGGCTGGTGGAGGCCCGCCGGTGACCCGGTCCGGCCGCGGCCGCAGGAAGCGCGACCTTGCGGCGGAGGCGTTCGGCGAGGGACTGCGGCTGATGCGCGCCAACCCGGCGCTCGACGCCGTCGCCTTCAGCGTCTGCCGCAAGGAGGACTGCACGCTGGCGCCCCGCGACGGCCTCGTCCGGGTCGACTCCGACGGCACGATCCACGCCCACCCGGCCCGCGTCGCCGACCCCGCCGAATGGGCCTGGTCGCTCGCCCACGCCGCCCTCCACCTCGGCTTCGGCCACCTCCCCGCCGCCGCCGGCGTCCGCATCCAGCCCGACCGGTACGAACTCGCCGCCCGCTGCACGGTCGTCAACCGCTTCCTGCTCACCTTTACGGTGGGCAAGCCGCCCGAGGACCACCCGCTCACCTACCCCGACGGCGACGACGAGCAGCTCGCCGCCCGCTGGCGCCGCACCGGCCTCCCGGCCGCCTACGAACACTGCGGCACGGCAGGACCGGAACCCGACCAGCTGCTGCTGACCTGGGACATCCGGTGGAACGGGCAGCCGCCCGACCGGCAGCTCGCCTTCGCCACCGCCCTCACCCGGACCGTCTCCGCGGCGATGGACATGGCAGGCGGCCGACGCGCGTCCCTCGACGACGACCTGGACCCCCAGCGCCCCTGGGACAGGGCGCTGAGCTGGTTCATCTCCTCCTACCCGCTGCTCGGCGGCATCGCGTCCGGCATCCGCCTCGTCCCCGACGCCGAACTCGCCCGCGCCCACGGCATCCAGATCGCCGCCGTCAACGCCGAGGCCGGCGAGATCTACATCAACCCCCTGCACCGCCTCGAGGACGACGAATGGCGGTTCGTCCTCGCCCACGAGATGCTGCACGCCGCCCTGCGCCACGGCGACCGCTGCGGCACCCGCGACCCGTACCTCTTCAACGTCGCCTGCGACTTCGTCATCAACGACTGGCTGCGCGAGATGCAGGTCGGCACGATGCCCGAAGGGCTGCTGTACGACCCGGAGCTGACCGGCCTGTCCGCCGAGGAGGTCTACGACCGCATCGCCCGCGACCTGCGCCGCATGCGCCGCCTCGCCACCCCGCGCGGCAGGGGCTCCGGCGACGTCCTCGGCGCCCCGCTCGGCCCGCCCCGCGCGTGCGTCGACCTCGACGGCTTCTACCGCCGCGGCCTCGCCCAGGGCTTCGACCTGCATCAACGCGAGGAACGCGGCTATCTGCCCGGCGGGCTGGTGGAGGAGATCCGTGCCCTGAGCCACCCGCCGCTGCCCTGGGACGCCCGACTGGCCCGCTGGTTCGACGAGTTCGTACCACGCCCCGAGCCGGTACGGTCGTACGCCCGTCCCGCGCGCCGTCAGGCCTCCACCCCCGACATCCCGCGCGCCGGCCGCTACTTCCCGCCGGAGGAGGTCCCGCGCTGCACCTTCGGCGTCGTCCTGGACACCTCCGGATCCATGCCGAGCGCCCTCCTCGGCAAGGCCCTCGGTGCGATCGCCTCCTACGCCGAGGCCCGCGACGTACCGGCCGCCCGCGTCGTCTTCTGCGACGCCGCCCCCTACGACGCCGGCTATCTGCCCGTCACCGAGATCGCGGGCCGGGTCCGGGTGCGCGGACGCGGCGGTACGGTCCTGCAGCCCGGCATCGACCTGCTGCACCGCGCCGACGACTTCCCCCGCGACGCGCCGGTCCTGGTCATCACCGACGGCTGGTGCGACGTCCTGCGGATCCGGCGCGACCACGCGTACCTGATCCCGCAGGGCGGCCGGCTGCCGTTCACGGCTCAGGGACCGGTGTTCCGGGTGCGGTGAGCCGGAATGTGATCGGATGGGATCCCAAGGAAACACCCGGCTTTCGGAAGGAACCACCGTGGCAACCACGCGCTCCGCACACACCGTCTGGGAAGGCAGCCTGATCGAGGGCAGCGGTGTCGTCAACTTCGACTCCTCCGGTGCCATCGAGGCGCAGCCGGTCACGTGGGCCTCGCGCTCCCAGGAGGCCAACGGCAAGACCAGCCCGGAGGAACTGATCGCCGCCGCCCACTCCAGCTGCTTCTCCATGGCCCTGTCGCACGCCCTGAACGGCGCCGGCACCCCGCCCACCAAGCTCGTCACCTCGGCCGACGTGTCGTTCCAGCCGGGCGAGGGCATCACCGGCATCCACCTGACGGTGGAGGGCACGGTCCCCGGCATCGACGACGACGCGTTCGTGGCCGCCGCCGAGGACGCCAAGAAGAACTGCCCTGTCAGCCAGGCCCTCACCGGCACCACCATCACCCTGTCGGCCAAGCTCGCCTGACCCGACGAACCGCCTGGGCCGGCCGGCACGCCTGGTGTGCCGGCCGGCTGGGGGGAGGGGGAGCGGCGGTGCCGGGAATCGTCGATCATGAAGCGGTGATCAGCGCATCGCAGACGCCCGAGACGCCGCCGAACCTCGAGAACTCGGGGGCGCGGCAGACGCCCGAGACCTCGGAGTCGGCGCGGACCCCGGAGACGGCGCAGACCCCCGAGGCCCCGGAGACGCCGCACATCCGTCCCGCCGTCTCCGCCCACCGGGGCGGCTCCGAGCGCCGCGGCGCCGCGACCCTCCAGGCGTACGAGGACGCGCTCGCCTCCGGAGCCGAGTACGCCGAGTTCGACATCCGGCGCACAGCGGACGGCGTGCTCGTCGTCCACCACGACGCCCGGGCCGGCGGCCCCACCGGACCGCCGGTCGACCGGATCACCCACGCCGAACTGTGCGGACGCGCCGGATACGACGTCCCCGCCGTGGAGGACGTGATGGCCCTGGTCGCCGGCAGACTGGCCGGACACCTGGACCTGAAGGAGACCGGCTACGAGCACGCGGTCATCGACCGGGCGGTGGCGCTGCTCGGCCGGGACGGGTTCGTCGCCACGACCCTGGAGGACCGTTCCGTCGCCGCGATCACCCGGACCTTCCCCGGGGTGCGCACCGCCCTGTCCCTGGGCCGCGACCGCCAGGAGGTGGGCGCCGCCCGGCTGGCCGGCACCCGGGCCGGCGAGCTGTTCCCGATGCGCCGCCTGCGGGCCTGCGGCGCGCACGGCGTGGCCGTGCACCGGCTGCTCGCCCGGGCCACCGTGCTGCGCCGGGCGGCCCGGCACGGCCTGTTCACCATGGTCTGGACGGTCAACGACGACGCCGGACTGCGCCGCTTCCTCGCCGACGCCCGGGTGGACGTCGTGATCACCGACCGGCCGCGGCGGGCGGTGGAGCTGCGTGGCGCAACGCATCGAACCCCTCCGGCGGGGCACCCGTCCCCCTGAGGGGCGCGCCCCGGCCCGGCCCCGCACGGGGAACGGGCCCGCGCGGGCGTGCGCCCTCGGTGCCCCATTGACAGGAGCCCGCGCACCATTTGTGCTGGAAGTCCGGTGGCACGGGAGGCTCCCTGGCGGAAGGGGACGGCGATGGGACGTCCGGTCGGCATCGATCTCGGGACCACGAACTCGGTGGTGGCCGTCCTGGAGGGCGGCGAACCCACGGTCATAGCCAACGCGGAGGGGGCCAGGACCACCCCCTCGGTCGTGGCCTTCGCCAAGAACGGCGAGGTGCTCGTCGGTGAGGTCGCCAAGCGGCAGGCCGTCACCAACGTCGACCGCACCGCCCGCTCGGTCAAGCGGCACATGGGCGACGCGCACTGGCGCTTCCCCGAACAGGGCGACGTGGACGGCACCCGCTACCGCGCCCAGGAACTGTCCGCCCGCGTCCTGCAGAAACTGAAGCGGGACGCCGAGGCCTACCTGGGCGAGGACGTCACCGGCGCGGTGATCACCGTGCCCGCCTACTTCGACGACGCCCAGCGGCAGGCCACCAAGGAGGCCGGGGAGATCGCCGGCCTGAAGGTGCTGCGGATCATCAACGAGCCGACCGCCGCCGCCCTCGCCTACGGCCTCGACCGCGGCGAGGAACAGACGGTCCTCGTCTTCGACCTCGGCGGCGGCACCTTCGACGTGTCCCTGCTGGAGATCGGCGACGGCGTCATCGAGGTCAAGGCCACCAACGGCGACACCCACCTCGGCGGCGACGACTGGGACCAGCGGGTCGTCGAGCACCTCGTGAAGAAGTTCAAGGGCCAGTACGGCATCGAGCTCGGCAACGACAAGATGGCGCTGCAACGACTGCGCGAGGGCGCCGAGAAGGCGAAGATCGAGCTGTCGTCGTCCTCCGAGACGACCATCAACCTCCCCTACATCACGGCCTCCGCCGAGGGCCCCCTGCACCTCGACGAGAAACTGACGCGCGCTCAGTTCCAGGAGCTCACCGCCGACTTGCTCGACCGCTGCCGGACGCCCTTCCATCAGGCCGTCAAGGACGCCAAGGTGCAGCTGTCCGCGATCGACCACGTGATCCTCGTCGGCGGCTCCACCAGGATGCCCGCGGTCACCGATCTGGTACGGGAGTTGACCGGCAAGGACCCGCACAAGGGCGTGAACCCCGACGAGGTCGTGGCCGTCGGCGCCGCCCTCCAGGCCGGCGTCATCCGCGGAGACGTCAAGGACGTCCTCCTCCTCGACGTCACCCCGCTGTCCCTCGGCATCGAGACCAAGGGCGGCATCATGACCAAGCTGATCGAACGCAACACCACGATCCCCACCCGCCGTTCGGAGATCTTCACCACCGCCGCCGACAACCAGCCCTCCGTCGGCATCCAGGTCTACCAGGGCGAACGCGAGATCGCCGCCTACAACAAGAAGCTCGGCGTCTTCGACCTCACCGGCCTGCCTCCGGCCCCGCGCGGCGTCCCGCAGATCGAGGTCGCCTTCGACATCGACGCCAACGGGATCATGCACGTCTCCGCGAAGGACCTCGCCACCGGCCGCGAACAGAAGATGACCGTCACCGGCGGCTCGGCTCTCCCCAAGGACGACATCGACCGCATGATGCGCGACGCCGAGCAGTACGCCGAGGAGGACCGCACCCGCCGCGAGGCCGCCGAGACCCGCAACCAGGCCGAGCAACTCGTCTACCAGACCGAGAAGTTCCTCCGTGAGAACGAGGAACGGGTGCCCGCCGAGACCAGGGAAGAGGTGTCGTCGGCGGTCGCCGACCTGAAGGGCCTGCTGGACCAGCAGACCGACATCAGTGCCCTGCGGGCCGGCGTCGAGAAGCTCGCCACCGTCAGCCAGAAGATGGGCCAGGCGATGTACGCCCAGGCCCAGCAGCCACCGACCACCGGCCCCACCGAGGACCACACCGGGCGCCCGGCCCAGGACGACGACGAGACGGTGGTCGACGCGGAGATCGTCGACGAGGACCGGGACCAGGCCAAGGGCGCCTAGACGTATTGATCACGGTATGTATGCGGTCGGCGGTGTGGTGCGTACGGTCGTCGGTGTGGTGCGTACGGTGGGCGCCGATGTGCATACAGTCGGCAGTATGGCGCATACGGCATCCAGGACCGAGGCATACGGTGTGCGGAGGCCTGCCAACCGGGAGCGGAGCCGCTCCAGCCCCTCGCGGTGCCGGGTGAGCGGCTCCGTGTCGCCGGTGCGGGCGGCGTACTCCAGCACCGCGGGCAGGAAGTCGGGCCGTTCCTCGCCGGTGAACTCCAGCCCGTGCCGCCGGTAGAGGTCCTCGAAGGGGACCCCCTCCGCCGCCCGTCCGAGCCGGCCGGCGTCGCCGCCGTCCGTCCACCGGCTCAGATACAGGCTGTGCAGGCCCTCGGGGTCGAACACCTCCACGTAGTGCGCGGCCAGTTCCCGCACCGGGGTGAGCGCCGCGTGGTCCACGAACTCCCGCAGCTGCGGGGCCGCTTCGCGCAGCAGGGACAGCCGGGCCTGCAGATCGTCGTCCGGATATGTCAGACAGAGCGCGGCAGCCTGGTGGAGCACGGCGTCCGACGGCATCGGGCCTCCTTCGCGTCACCGGCGCGGTGCGGGTCCCCGTCCTCCGACGCTAGGGGCGCGCGGCGCGACGCACCTGTTCACGGCGCCCGTCCGGGCGTACGGCCGTACGGTCGCGCAGCACGGCACCCGCACGGCACCCATACGGACGGCGCCCGGGGCGCTTGGGACGTCCGTACGGGTACCTTTCACGGCATCCGCACCGGGCACGGTCACGCCTTGCGGGCGACCCCCGCGTACACCGGCACGATGCCCTCCGCCTGCACCGCCACGTCCTCCGGTTCCGGCCGCCAGCCCGAGACCGGGATGACGCCCGGGCCGAGCAGTTCGAGGCCCTCGAAGAAGCGGGCGAACTCGGGGAGGGAGCGCGGGAAGAAGGGGGTGCCGCTGCGGCGGAAGTGGTTCGCCGCGTTCTCGATGGCCTCCGGACTGAGGTCCGGGGTCACCTGGGAGAGGATCAGCCAGCTGCCCGGGGCGAGCCGCGCCATGTACTCCCGCACCAGGTCGTAGGCGGTGTCGTCCAGGTAGTGCGTGAGCGCCACCAGCGACAGCGACACCGGCTGCTCGAGGTCGAGGGAGTCCGCGGCCCGGGTCAGCAGCGTCTCGAGATCGCGGACGTCGGCGTGCACGTACTGCGTGGAGCCCTCGGCCGTGCCGTGCAGCAGGGCCTCCGCGTGCCGCAGCACGATCGGGTCGTTGTCCGCGTACACCACCTTCGCCTCCGGCACCACGCCCTGCGCGACCTGGTGCAGATTGGGCTCGGTGGGGATGCCCGTGCCGATGTCCAGGAACTGGCGTATCCCGTCCTCGGCGGCCGCGCGGACGGCCCGCTGCATGAAGCGGCGGTTGGCGCGCGCCCCGCGCAGCACCGTGCCGTCCACGGCGAGGATCTTCCGGGCCAGCTCCTCGTCCACCGGGTAGTTGTCCTTGCCGCCCAGCCACCAGTCGTAGACGCGGGCCGGGTGCGGCCGACTGGTGTCGATACGGACGGGCTCCTTGCGGGCCTCGGATCCGGTCATACGGGCTCTTCTCCTCGCGCGTGGGGCCGTTGTGGTCCGTGCTGTCGTGAAACGGTGCTGTCAGAGGGTCCCGCGGACGTCCCGCAGGATCTTCTGTGTCTCCTGGGCCGACGCGGCATGCGTCGTCAGATGGTCGAGGACCTCCAGATGGGCGGAGACCTCCGTGCGCGAGTCGAGGTACAGGGCCCCGGTCAGGTACTCGGTGACGACCATGTCGGGCAGCTCGGGCTCCGCGAAACGGAAGAGCGAGAAGGGCGCGACGGTCCCCGGGTGCGGGCCGTCGGTGAACTCGGCGATCTGCAGGGTGATCCGGTCGCGCTCGGTCAACTCCAGGAGTCTGTCGAGCTGTTCGCGCATGACGGAGGGGTCCTCGCACACCGGGCGGAGCAGGACCGTCTCGTCCATCACCGCCCACAGATGCGGCGGGTTGGGGGCGTCCAGCAGCCGTTGGCGGGCCATGCGCAGCGACACGTGCCGCTCGATCGCCTCCGGGGTCGTCCGCCCGACCGTCCCGGCCTCCAGGACGGCACGCGCGTACCGCTCCGTCTGCAACAGCCCCGGCACGAAATGCGGTTCGTAACTGCGGATCAGCCGGGCCGCGCCCTCCAGGCTCACGTACAGGCTGAACCACTCCGGCAGCACGTCGTGGAAGCGCTGCCACCAGCCGGGCAGGTTCGCGTCCTCGGCCAGCCGGACGAAGGCCTCGGCCTCGCCGACGGGGACGCCGTACGTCTCCAACAGCACCTGCACATACGGGATCTTCAGCGCGACCTCGGCCGTTTCCATGCGCCGTATGGTCGCGGGAGCCACGCGCAGCGCGCGCGCCGCTTCCTCACGACCGAGGCCGGCCGCCTCACGCAACTCCTGCAGCCGTCTGCCGAGTACCACCTGACCCACCGTAGGTGCGGGTCGCCGCTCACTCACGCCACGTCTCCCCTACGTGTCGAGGCACGCGGGCCAGTGTGTCATGTTCCGGCCGCGGTCTCACGAGTACGGAGGTGAGGTCCTCGCCACGCGTGACGTCAGGAGTACATGACGTCGGGGGTAATCGACCCGTCGGCGCCGGGACGGGATCGTGGAGTCACCGGGTTCCGGGCCGGCGCACTCCGGCCCGGGATCCGCGTCCCCGCCACCACCGGCGGACGACCACGACCACGACCACGACCACGACCACGACCACGAGCTCGACTCTGACCTCGACGGAGGGTGATTCGCCATGTCCGCAGCCCAGTCCGCCCCGCTCACCGCCCTTGCCCGCACCGCCGAGCCGTACACCGCGCTGCGCCGCTTCCTGGCCGTGGACGCCGTCGTGACGGGCGTCAACGGCCTCGCGTACCTCGCCACGTCCGGCCCCCTCGGCCGACTCCTCGGTGTCGACGCCACCCTGCTGATCGAACTGGGCGCGTTCCTCACGGTGTTCGCGATCGCCGTCGGTCTGCTCGCCTCCCGCGCTCGCCCGGCGGCGCTGCCGGTACGGCTGGTCGTGGAGGCCAACCTCGCCTGGACAGTGCTCAGTTGTGTCACGCTCGCCATCGGGCTGTCGCCCACGACGGTGGGCGCGATCTGGACGGTGCTGCAGGCCCTGACGGTGGCCGGATTCGCCGCCCTCCAGCACTTCGCCCTGAAGGTGACCAGGAGTGACCAGCGCTCCTGACACCTGATGGACGATCAGCCAGCCAGTGAGTGAAGGTACTTGACCGTCGCCGGGTCGGCCGGGAGAAACGTCTCGATGGCCAGCTCGGCGACGGTCACGTCCATGGGGGTGTTGAACGTGGAGATCGACGAGATGAACGACAGCACCCGTCCGTCGTGCTCGATCTGCAACGGCAGCGCGAAGTGCGGTACGGGCTCGGCGGGTTCGTCACGGCGCCCGTCCTCCGGCACCGGGTACGCGGCCACCTCCTCGTACAGCGCGCGCAGCGGAGCCGAGCGGTTCAAGGCGATCTGACGCCGCATCTGGTCCAGCAGATGGCCGCGCCACTCGGGCAGGTTGCGGATGCGCGGTGCCAGGCCCCGCGGATGGAGCGTGAGCCGCATCGCGTTCAGCGGCGGGGTCAGCAGGGACTCCGGGACGCCCTCCAGCAGCATGGTGATCCCCCGGTTGGCCGCCACGACGTCGTACGTCGCGTCCACCACCAGCGCCGGGTACGGCTCGTAGCCCTGGATGAGCCGCTCCAGGCCGGTGCGCAACGCGTCCAGCGCCGGATCGTCCAGCGGGGTCTCCGCGTAGTGCGGGGCGTAACCGGCCGCCAGCAGCAGCGCGTTGCGCTCCCGCACGGGCACCTCCAGGTGCTCGGCCAGCCGCAACACCATCTCCTCGCTGGGCCGGGAGCGGCCCGTCTCGACGAAACTGATGTGCCGGGCCGAGGATCCGGCCCGCAGCGCCAGCTCCAGCTGGCTGACCCGCCGCCGCTCCCGCCAGGCCCGCAGCAGTGGACCCACGCCCTGCTCGGCGGGACCGGTGGAGGGGACGTTCGTACTGGTCGCGACAATGGCCATACGTACGACCGTAGTCGAGAAGCCGGCGCAGGGCCGCGGGCGAGAGGTGGGTGGACGACCGTGCCGTGGAATCCGCGGAGGTTCACGTTCGAGGCCGAGGCGGTGTACCGGGCACGGGTACGCGGCTGTCTGCTCGGCGGGGCGCTCGGTGACGCGCTGGGCTACCCGGTGGAGTTCGACTCCCTCGGCCGCATCCGCGCCCGGCACGGCGAGCGGGGCGTCACCGGGCTCGTCCCGGACGCGACGGGCGTCGTCGGCCGGATCAGCGACGACACGCAGATGACGCTGTTCAGCGCGGAGGGCATCGAGCAGGCACACCGGCGCGAGCGCGGGAAGGGGATCGGAGGCGGCGGGCCCCGGCTGGTGCGCTGGGCCTACGAGCGCTGGCTGCACACCCAGCGCGTACCCGCCCCCGACGGCGGGCCCACCACCCACGGCTACGCCGGCCCGGCCGACGGCCTCGTCACCGAGCCCTGGCTGTACGCCCGCCGCGCCCCGGGCAACGCCTGCCTGAGCGGCCTGGAGCAGGACTTCGTACCCGACCCGTGGACCGAACTGGGCCCGCCGGGACCGGTCAACCCCGACTCCAAGGGCTGCGGCGCCGTCATGCGGTCCGCGCCCTTCGGCCTCACCGGCGCACCCGCCGACACCGCGTTCCGCCTCGCCGCCGTGTGCGCCCAGATGACCCACGGCCACCCCACCGGCTACTACGCGGCCGGGGCGCTCGCCGCGATCGTCTCGTACCTGGCGGACGGGGAGTCGATCGAGGGCGCCGTCCTGCGCACCCTGCGACTGCTGGCCCGGCACCCCGGCCACGAGGAGACCGGCACGGCTCTGGAGCGGGCCCTGGACCTGGCGGGCGAGGGCGACCCCACCGCGGAGAAAGTGGAGCGGCTCGGCGCCGGTTGGATCGCCGAGGAGGCCCTCGCGATCGGCGTCTACGCGGCCCTGGCACACGCCGACGTCGAGCACGCCCTGCTGCTGTCGGTCAACCACTCGGGCGACAGCGACTCCACGGGCTCGATCTGCGGCAACCTGCTCGGCACCCGGTACGGCGACCACGGCCTCCCGCACACCTGGCTGCGACAGGTGGAGGGCCGCGCCCGCATCGCCGCCCTTGCGGACGACTTCGCCGACGAGGGCGCGCGGACCTGAGGCCCCGAGGGTTCCCGCCGAGGGGCGCCGGGAACCCTCCTGACCAGGGCCGCCGTCGCTCTCCTGTGGCAGGCTGGACAGGAACGCGACACCCAGGAAGGGAGCCACACCATGGCCGTGGAACCGCTTTCTCAGAAGGAGATCGAGGACCGGCTGTCCGAGCTGCCCGGCTGGTCGCTCGACGGCGACCGCCTCACCCGCTCCTACCGGCTGGCCTCCCACTTCGCCGCGACCGCCCTGGTCGTCCATGTCGCGCAGATCCAGGAAGAGCTCGACCACCACTCGGACCTCACCCTCGGCTACAACACGGTCTCCCTCGCCGTGAACACCCACAGCGTCGGCGGCGCCGTCACCGACCTCGACGTCGAACTCGCCCGCCGGGTGGAGGCCGCGGCCGCCGGACACGGCGCGCACTGACGCGGTCGACGGGATACGGTCCGCGGCATCCGGCATCCGGCATCCGGCATCCGACAGGCGGCATACGGCATACAGTCGACGGGCGGAACGGGGAGGGCGCGTGCTGGACTACGACAAGGAAGCCGAACGCTACGACGCCTCGCGCGGCGGTGAACCCCGCGCGGCCGCCGCCGCGGAGGCCGTCCTGGGCCTGCTGCCGCCCGGCGCGCGCAGTCTCCTGGATGTCGCCTGCGGCACCGGCATCGTCACCCGGCGGCTCGCGGCCGGCCGCGACGCCCTCCGCGTGACGGGCGTCGACCTGTCGCCCGCGATGGCCCGGCAGGCGGACGCCCGGCTGCCCGGTGCGATCGTGCGCGCCGACAGCCGTCAACTCCCCTTTTCCAACGAGCAGTTCGACGCCGTGAGCAGCGTGTGGCTGCTGCACCTGGTCGAGGACGCCGGGGATGTACGGCGGATCGTCGCCGAGTGCGCCAGGGTGCTGCGGCCGGGCGGGGTGTACGTCACCACCGTCGACAAGGGCGCCTCGCACAACGTGGGCAGCGACATCGACGGCGTCCTCGCCTCGCGCCCGCGCCGTCCCGCGTCCGACGCGGCCGAGCTGGTCGAGGCGTACGCCGTCGGCTGCGGCCTGGTCCCGGCCGGGCAGGGCCGGTTTCCGGGCCGGGGGCAGGGCCGCAGTCCGCGTCGGGCGATCGCCGACCTCCGGCGCGGCTGGTTCGTCACCCTGCCGCCCGGTCATCCCCTCGCCGACGAGTTCGCCGCGCGTCTCGCAGCCCTGCCCGACCAGGAACGGCCGCGCGCCGAACCGGAGTTCACCCTGCGGGCGTTCCGGAAGCCACCGGTCCCGCCGCCGGCTCGGTCGTCGCCCGGGTGAACTCCATGACCCAGTTGGTCAGCCAGGTCTCCCCGCCGTCCGGCGAGAAGGCCTGCTCCCAGCGGGCGGTGGCGTCGGAGATCCCCGACCACACGAACCGGACCCGCACGTCCTTGCCGTCGTGCGTGTCGTCGCCGTAGAACTCCCCACGGCCTCCGGTGAAGGCGCCGGCCACCGGCGGGAACAGCCGTCCGCTGCGGCTGGAGGCCCAGTTCAGCGACCACAGACCGCTCTCGTGGTCGAACAGGCGCAGGGTCACGCCCTTCGAACGGAGGTGGGGCATGTCGATCTCGTCGACGTTCGCCGCCCCGTCGAACAGGGGCCAACAGCGGCTGGTGGCGGGGAACTCCTCCCAGTCGCTGCCCGGGTCGAGGAAGTCGGTGCGACGGCGGTGACGGACCTCCCAGTCGCCGTGGAAGAAGTCGAAGTCGTGCGGGCTGCTCATGAACGGTCTCCTGTGGTTCCTTCGGGCAGGGAATCGGCCAAGTAGGCGTCGAGATCGGGGACTTCGGGTGCTGGGCGGGCGAGCATGTGCCGTACCCACGCGTCCCGTTCGTGCAGGATCGGAGGCAGCTCCCAGACGCAGCCGATCCACGGCTGGTCCGGTGCGATGAAGCGGGTGGGGTCGAGGTCCGGGCAGCCGAGCACCGGCTGGCCCGCCGCCGCGCCCCGGAAGTGCAGGACGTTGTCCCAGACCCAGCTGTACGCGTTCAGGTAGGCGCCGGTGTCGTCGCCCCGGTGCAGCACGACGAACGTGGCCGGCGGTGTCCCGTCCGGCTCCGGCAGCAACTCCGGCAGGAACGCGTACGCCGCCCGCTCCACCTCGGGCGCGATGCCCGCCGGGTCGGAGGTGACGTGATAGCGCTTGACCCACCGCCCCGCCACCTCGATCGGGGGCGGAACGGTCAGCAGTTTCTCGGTGAAAACGGAGGTGGGAGCCATGGGGAGGACGCTAGGGCCGCTTCACTGACATCCTGTGGCAGTGAAGTCCGCCCGTCTCGTCTCGATCCTGCTGCTCCTCCAGACCCGGGGCCGGATGACCGCCGCCCAGCTCGCGGAGGAGCTGGAGGTGTCGGTGCGTACGGTCTACCGGGACATGGACGCACTGGCCGCCGCGGGCGTCCCGCTGTACGGCGACGCCGGGCACGCGGGCGGCTACCGCCTCCTCGACGGTTACCGCACCCGCCTCACCGGCCTCACCACGGGCGAGGCGGAGGCCCTCTTCCTCGCAGCGGTGCCCGGTCCCGCCGCCGACCTCGGCCTCGGCCCGGTGCTGTCCGCCGCCCAGCTGAAGGTCCGCGCCGCCCTGCCGGCGGAGTTGCGGGAGCAGGCCGACCGGGCTCAGCAAGCGCTTTCACCTGGATGCGCCGGGCTGGTACGCGGGTGCGGACGAGGTGCCGTATCTGCCGGCGGTAGCCGACGCCGTATGGGGCAACCGAATCCTGCATATTGTATACCGTCGTTGGCGGACACCCACCGACGTACATCGCCGCGTCGAACCGTACGGCCTCGTCCTGAAGGCGGGCCGCTGGTACGTGGTGGCCGGACCCGGCCCGCGTACCTTCCGCGTCGACCAGATCCTCGAACTCACGAGCACCGACGAGCAGTTCACCCGCCCGGACGACTTCGACCTGGCCGCTCACTGGACCGCGTACCAGCGCGACTTCCACCGGCGGCTGTACACGGCCGAGGCGGTGGTGCGGCTGGCGCCGGGCGTGACGCTCGGACGGCCGATGACGGTCGACGGACCGGCGGACACGGACGGCTGGATCCGGGCCACGGTCCCCATCGAGTCCGTCGACCACGCCCACGGCGAGTTCCTGCGTCTCGGCACGGGCATCGAGGTCCTGGAACCCGTCGAACTGCGCCTCCGGATCGCCCGCACGGCGGCCGAACTGGCCGAAAGATACGGCAACGTGGCCGAAGCCCGTGGCGACTGAGAGTGCGGAACCCGTCCGTCCTCTCTGGAGGTTCGCCCCGTGCAGCACCCGCACAAGCACCGCAGACGCCGAGCCCTCCTCTCGGCGGCGACGGCCGCGGCGGCCCTGGTCGCCGCCGGCCTGACCGCGCTCGGCACCGGCACCGCCGAAGCCGCCACCGCACGCCAGGTCGAAGCCCTCGACCGGGGCGTCGTCAGCGTCCACACCGACAGCGGCAACCTGGTCAGCTGGCGCTGGCTCGGCACCGACCCCGACAGCGTCTCCTTCAACGTCTACCGGGCCGGCACGAAGGTCAACTCGACCCCGGTCACCGGCTCCACCAACTACTTCCACTCCGGCGCCCCCGCGCAGGCCGACTACACGGTCCGCGCGATCGTGGGCGGTGTCGAACAGGCCGACTCCGTCCACGCGGTCCAACTGCGCACCGGTTACAAGGATGTTCCCCTCACCCCGCCCGCGGGCGGCACGACCCCGGACGGAGTGGCGTACACCTACGAGGCCAACGACGCCTCCGTGGGTGACCTCGACGGCGACGGCGCCCTGGACTTCGTCCTCAAGTGGCAGCCTACGAACGCCAAGGACAACTCCCAGTCCGGCTACACCGGCAACACCATCCTCGACGGCATCAAGCTCGACGGCACCCGCCTGTGGCGCGTCGACCTGGGCCGCAACATCCGGTCCGGCGCCCACTACACGCAGTTCCAGGTGTACGACTACGACGGCGACGGCAAGGCCGAGGTCGCCATGAAGACGGCCGACGGCACCGTCGACGGCACGGGCACGGTGATCGGCAGCTCGTCGGCCGACTACCGCAACTCCAGCGGCTACGTCCTGTCCGGACCCGAATACCTGACCATGTTCAACGGCCAGACCGGCAAGGCGATGCAGAGCGTCGACTACGTCCCCGCCCGCGGCACGGTCTCCTCCTGGGGCGACTCGTACGGCAATCGCGTCGACCGTTTCCTCGCCGGAACCGCCTACCTGGACGGCTCCCGCCCCTCCCTGATCATGGCGCGCGGCTACTACACGCGCACGGTGATCGCCGCCTGGGACTGGCGGGGCGGCACCTTCACCCGCCGCTGGACCTTCGACACCAACTCCTCCACCAACTCCGGCAAGGGATACGACGGTCAGGGCTCGCACAGCCTCTCCGTCGGAGACGTCGACGGCGACGGCAAGGACGAGATCGTCTACGGTGCGATGGCGGTAGACGACAACGGCAACGGCCTGTGGACGACGAAGACGGGCCACGGCGACGCCCAGCACCTCGGCGACCTCGACCCGTCCCACGCGGGCCTGGAGTACTTCAAGGTCTCGGAGTCGAGCAGCCAGCCCGCCGAGCTGTACATCAACCCGGCGGACGGGACCGTCAATTGGCAGCTCGCCGCCTGCTGCGACAACGGCCGCGGCGTCGCCGGCGACATCTGGGCGGGCAACGACGGGGCCGAGGTCTGGTCCGCCTCCGACTCCTCCATCCGCGACGAGGCGGGCGCGACCAAGGGCCGCGAACCGTCCTCCGTCAACTTCCTGTCCTGGTGGGACGCCGACACCACCCGCGAACTCCTGGACGGCACCCACATCGACAAGTACGGCACGTCCTCCGACATCCGCCTGCTGACCGGCTCGAACGTCCACTCCAACAACAGCACCAAGGCCACCCCGTCCCTGTCCGGCGACATCCTCGGCGACTGGCGCGAGGAGGTCGTCTGGCCGACCGGCGACAACACGGCCCTGCGGATCTACTCGACGCCGTACGAGACGACGACGAGGATCACGACCCTCCTGCACGACACGATGTACCGCACAGGTCTGGCCTGGCAGAACACGGCGTACAACCAACCGCCGCACCCGAGCTTCTACATCGGCAACGGCATGCCGACGGCACCGCGCCCGACGGTCTACACCCCCTGAACGAGCGTGGGTGCGCGCCCCGGCCGTATCGGCCCGGGGTCGCGCACCCACGGTCATCGGGCCGTCAACTCACCGTGCAGCTCTGGTCGCCCAGTTTGAACGCCGTCGGTTTCGTGTTCGAGCCCGTCCAGGTGCCGGTGAAGCCGAAGCTCACGGATGAGCCGGCTGCGACGTTGGCGTTCCAGCTGACGTTCCTCGCGGTCACCGCCGAACCCGTCTGGGTGTAGTCGGCGTTCCACAGCTGGGAGATCGACTGGCCGTTGGGGAAAGCCCAGTCGAGGCTCCAACCGGACCAGGCGCTCGTCCCGGTGTTGGCGAGCCTGACGTCCGCCTGGAAGCCGCCGGACCACTGGTTGGTGATCGTGTAGGTCACCGCGCAGGCACCGGTCGGTGTGGGGTCCGTACCCCCGTCGCCGCCTCCGCTTCCGCCTCCGCTGGTGTCGGAGGTGTCGCCGTAGATGACGCCCCGGCCGTTCGTCGAGACGTACACCCGCCCGTAGACGCGTGGGTCACCGGTGATCGCCGCGCCCGTCCAACCCCACTGGTGCGCATCGTCGTTGATCCGCGTCCAGGTCGCGCCCTTGTCGGTCGAGCGGAAGATGCCGCGCACTCCGGCGATCTTCGCGCTGGTGTAGAGCGTCTGGTACGAGGCGCCCGTCGCCGCCTTGCCGAAGCCGATGGTGTCGGCCTGCTCGACCGTGGACAGCTTGGTGAAGCTCGCGCCGGAGTCGGTGGAGTGCCACAGCCCGTACGCGCCGTCGCTCGCCCCGCCCGCCAGCCACACGTCGCCCTTCGTGCCGGGCAGCGCCTTGAAGCGCACGCTGTCACCGCTGGGCAGGCCGCTCGCGGCACTCGCCGTGAAGGTCGCTCCACCGTCCGAACTGACGTAGAACTTGCCGGACTTGAAGCCGTAGAAGGTCTTGGGGTCGGTCCGGTCCGACTCGACGACCGCACCGGAGGGGATCCCGCTCGACGCCTGCCACGAGGTGCCGAAGCCGGTCGTGTACTGCACACCGGTGCCCGCCGGACTCCACACGAACCGGGTGCCGTCCGCCGCCGCGGCCACCGTCCCGCCGCCGCTCACCCCCGAAGGATCCGTCCCCGCGAACCAGTTGGCGCCGTTGTCCGTCGAGAACGCCACATGCGGACCCGAGTCCAGATTGCCGACCCGGACCACCGTGTTCGGGTTGGTCTCGGCGTAGTCGAGGCTGGTGGTCGTCGTGAAGTTCGGCGAGGTGAACATCATCGACGGCACCTTGGTCAGGTCCGTGTGCCGGAAGCCGCCGATGTCACCCAGGGCGCTGAGCAGCGGTGCGCCGGTCGGGGGAGAGGCGAGGTCGTTGACCGCCGTCTCCTCCAGCCCCTGCACCATCGGCTTGACGGTGAACTGGCCTCCGCTGTCCCAGTTGGTCAGGTTCTCCGTGCCGTAGATCGTCGCGCCCGTCCCGTACATCATGCGACCGGAGTTGAACGGGT
This sequence comes from Streptomyces sp. NPDC096132, assembly GCF_044763345.1. Lineage (NCBI taxonomy): Bacteria > Bacillati > Actinomycetota > Actinomycetes > Kitasatosporales > Streptomycetaceae > Streptomyces > Streptomyces sp. NPDC096132. Next base: position 140,092 of record NZ_JBIWGA010000016.1, on the reverse strand, counting down.
CGATCTCCAACGCCTCGGTCATCCAGCCCAGTTTGGGCGTCTGCTCCGGCGGCGACGGGTTCGCGCCCCAGGTCAGCCACGGCGACGACGACACGTCCATCGTGTACCGGTTCGAGCGGTTGGGATACGACGTGTAGTCCCACGCCTTCGTCCAGGTGCCGCCGCTGTCCGTGGAGCGGAAGATCTGGGTGTCGGGCCACCAGGAACTGTAGGCGGTCGCCATGACGGTGCCGGGCCTCTGCCGGTCGACCGTCAGCCCACTGAAGCCGTAGTAGGTGTCGGCCTCGGCCACCGGGCTGATGTCGGTCCAGGTCCCGGTCGCCGTCGTGTACCGCCACAGCCGGCCCTTGCCGCCGTCGTACGGGCCGCCCTTGTCGCTGTATGCGATGTACAGATAGCCGTTGACGGTATCCAGTACACCCTTGTGCGCCAGGTATCCCGTCGGCTGACCGGCCAGCCGAGACCAGGTCGCCCCGGCGTCCGTCGACCGGTACACCGCGTTGTCCTTGTCCGCGACCCCGACGTAGACCGTCTTCGTCGCCGTACCGGACGTGCCCGTCGACTCGTCGAAGGTGACCCAGACGATCCCCTGGTTGTCGCTCGCATACCCGCTGGTGTCGCTGGGATCCTGTACGTAGTTGCCGACGTTGGGGAAGTTCGTCACCTGCGACCAGGTGACACCCGAGTCCGTCGACCGCCACAGGCCCTTGCCGCTCGGCGCGCCCAGGTACAGCACGCTGTTCTTGTTCGGGTCGACCGCGAGGCGCTCACCCATGCCGCGGCCGGGCATGTTCCCGCCGAGCTTGAAGGGCAGGTCCGTCTTCTGCCAACTGGCGCCGCGGTCGGCCGACCGCAGCACGGCCCCGTTCCCCGGATCCCAGCTGTTGGTGTACGTGCCGACCGCCGCGTACACCTTGTTCGGGTCCACGGAGTCGGAGGCCAGGCTCACCACGCCCGTGTGCCCCCAGTCCGCCCAGCCGACCGGGTCCAGCAGCGGCGTCCAGGTCTTGCTCGCCTCCTGCCAGCGGTAGGCGCCGCCGATGTCGGTGCGCGCGTAGGCGAGGTTCTTCTCCTTGCGGTTGAAGACGATGCCCGGGACGAAGCCGCCGCCGTCGATCCGGGCGTTCTTCCAGGTGTACGACTCTGCGGCCAGCGTCGCCTTCGGGCCGCCGTCGGCGGCCAGCGCGGGCGGGCCGCCGGCGAGCAGGCCGGCCGCGAGCGCCAGTACGGCCGTGAGAATGCGCTTTCTTCGCACGGTGGGGGTCCTTCCTCGCGATGCCATGTGTGCGGGGGGAGTGCGAGACGTGCGATGTGCGAGACGTGCGATGTGCGAGACGTGATGTGCGGACGTGCGTCGCGCGACATGTGCGTGGCGCGAGAGGTGCGTCGTGCGGAACGTGCGACTACCGGGCGGCCCCCCATGCGGGAAGGGGGCCGCCCGGCGCGGTACGCGGAGCGTTAGCGGGGACTTATTCGAGGAGCTCCGCGTACGAACCCATGGCCAGGGCGATGTCCGCCTGGGCCCAGAACCGGTGGTACGTGAACACGGGCGCGGCACCGCCCGCGAGATAGCTCTCGATCTTCGACCAGGCGGGGTCGCTCTCGTAGAAGGAACGCAGCGAGGCGAAGGTCGAGGAGGAGTTGATCGTGTCGCCGTTCGGCATCGTGCCGCTCCAGCCGCTCGGGACGTACACGCCGTCGTCGAAGCGGTTGTAGTCGGCGCGGGTCTCGGGGACCGCGATACCGAGGGCGTCCTGGTAGTTGGTCCACATGCCGTCCAGGAGCGCCTTGGCGGTCGTCTTCGCCTCCGTGTCACCGGACTTGGCGGCGTAGTACGTCAATGTCTTCGCGTACGCGGCGGCCACGCCGACGTCATTGGTGTAGTCGGCGACGGTGACGTGAAGTCCCGTGTTGGCGCCGGGACTCGAGGCGTTCCAGGTGTCGGGCCGGCCCGACCACTGGAGGGTGGAGGGGATCAGGAAGGTGCCGTCCGGATTGATCGTGGTCTTGGACAGCGCCCAGTCGACCCACTTGTCGAGGACCGTCTTGGCCTGCGCGTTCCCCGTCTGCTGGTAGTACTCGGCGACCCGCTCCATCGACCACGCCTGGAAGCCGAACCACTGGTTGGACGGCGGGTCGTGGTAGACGGGCTGCTGGTCGTAGTACATCCCGTAGAAGGTCGACGTGCCGGTCGGGGGAGTGGCGTACCGGCCCGCCCAGCTGTTGGTCGCGCCGCCCGCGATGGCTCCCTCACTGGACTGCAGCCAGCGGTAGAACTCCAGCTGCCGGGTGAGGGACTTGGCCCAGTCGGCCTGTCCCGTCGCCGACTTGGGCTTGAGGTCGGCGTAGGAGCTCAGCGCGTAGGCGGCCAGGGGGTTCTGGTAGCCGCCGTGGGCGTGGCTGGAGCCGATGCGCCAGGCCCAGCCGGCGCTGGTGTCCGTGGCGCCGCCCCAGGCGTAGTACCAGGACAGCAGGTAGTGCGAGGCGTCCTTGCCGGTGCCGGCCGCGCAGGCGGTCGGACCGACGCAGTTGCCGATCTTCTTGAAGTACTTGTCGTACATCGCATACCGCAGATAGTCGCCCATCTTCGCGGCCTTGCCGACGGTTGCCGAAACGTCACTGCCCTTGCCCTGAGCCTTGGCCCAGATGTCCGCCCAGTACGCGGCCTGCACGGCTCGCGCGTCGGCGTCCGGGGCGTTGGTGAACTTCCACTGCTTGGCGTAGGAGGAGTCGCCGGTGAACAGGTCCAGATACCCGTTCGTGCCGCCGTACTTGAAGGCGTCGCAGGTCGGCTGCGGAACCGTCTCCCAGACCGACTCCTGCGCACCCCGCTGGAAGGTGTTGATGTAAGACGGTCCGGTCGCGGTCGGGCCGGCCTCGCACTTGCCGGGTTCGTTGCCGTAGCCGTAGACGTTGTCGACGTCCTGCAGCCAGTGCATACCGTAGACATCGTCCGTACCGTATGCAGTCTTCAGTTCACCGGCTATCGGATCCGATCCCACCGACACGCCCGTGTCCAGCCTCGCCGGATACTCGTTCGGCGTGTCCAGCTCCGGCGCGTACGTCGCCGGCTTCGACGCGTTGTAGAAGGAGTTCGTCGGCTGGTCGGCATGGGTGGGGATCATGTACTTCTCCATGATCTCCCAAGCGCCGTTGAACTTCGTCCAGTCACCCGTGATCTTGCCGTACATGGCCTGCAGCCAGAGAAGGTAGCTGTAGGCCTCCGACGTCGTCTCGTGGCCCTGGTCCGGCGCCTCGACGATCAGGGTCTCCACCGAGTGGTAGGGGATGCCCTCGGGGGAGAAGTAGCCGTTCGCCGGGTCGGTGATCTTGCCGTAGAGATCCAGGAAGCGGGCGTCGTACGCCTTGCTGCCGGCGATCTCGGTGACCGTGACCGACGCCTTCGCATGGCCGGTGGCCGTCGACTCGAAGGTGGCCGCGCCCGTGCCCGAGGCGTCCGCGGTGACGGTCACCTTCTGGGCGGTGCTCCAGTTGGACGGGGTGAAGGTGAGGGACGCGCCGCCGGTCACCGTCAGGCCCGTGTTGCCGCTGGTACGGGCGGTCGTGACGGTCACGTTGGCCGAGGGCTGGGTCGACAGCTTCAGCTCATAGGTGCCGGTCTTGCCCTGCTGCACCGCCAGCTGGTTCGTGGAGGCGACCACGGCCGGTCCCGAGGCGACCGTGATGCCGACGGGAGTCGACGACGCCGACGCGCCCAGGCTGTCGTAGGCCTTCGCCACCAGCGAGTGACTGCCCACCGACAACCCGGAGGCCGACAGGGTGTACGGCGAGGTCGTGTCGGTGCCGAGCAGGGTCGTGTCGTCGTAGAACTCGATCTTGGTGATGGTCGCGCTGTCGGCGGCCGCGGCGGTCGCCGCGAGCGGGACCGCGTCCCCTTGGGTGTAGACCGCGCCCGCGGTGGGGCTGGTCAGCACGGTGATGGGCGGCTGGTGCGCGCCGGTGCAGGTGGTGCCGTTGATCGCGAAGCTCGCGGGGGCGGCGTTGGTGCCGCTGTAGGTGAACTGCGCGCCGGTGCTCACCGCGGCGCCCGCCGCGATCGTCCCGTTGTACGTGGCGTTGTTGACCGTGATCTGCTGGCCGGACTGCGACCAGGTGCCGTTCCAGCCGTTCGTCAGCTTCTGGTTGCCCGTGTAGGAGTACGTCAGGGTCCAGCCGCTGATGGGGTCCGTGCCGCGGTTGGTGAGGGTGAGGTCCGTGGTGAAGCCGGAACCCCAGTCGTTCGTCTTGTAGTCGACGCTGCACTGAAGTGCGGCCGCCTGGGCGGGAGTCGTGCTCGTGCTCAGCATGGCGAGGGGAAGCGCGAGGGCCGCCACGGCGGCGGTCCACAGGCGCCGCGCCGCGCGGCGTCTGCGTGAGGGGTCCATGGTTCCGGTTCCTCCTTGCGGCTCGGAGTCGGCGGTCGGCGGGCGACTGTAGACAGTCGGCGGTCGGCCGTCGGCGTTGCGGTGGGGGGAGGAGCAACAAGCCCTGAACCAGTGGGAGCGCTCCCATAGTGGGGACGGGGGTGGGAGCGGTCAAGATGCTTGAAGAGTCGAAAAGATTCGACGCCGGAAAGTTGAGGGAAAGTCAGCGACTCCCCTGTTCTTTGCCAGCGCTTGGCGCTAGCTTCGAGACACCAGTGGGAGCGATTCCATCAGTCGACGCGTCCGTCACGACGCGCTGAGCTGCAAGGAGTCGCTCATGCGACACCCCCCTCGTTCACTCCTTTTAGCCGTCGCCGGCACGGTCGCCCTCGGGACGGGCGTGGCTCTGCCGGTCATGACGGCTCAGGGAGCCACACCCGCGTGCACGGTGGAGTACTCCGTCACCAGCCAGTGGGACGCCGGCTTCCAGGGTGCCGTGACGATCACCAACAACGCGGCCCCCGTGTCGAGTTGGAGCCTGACCTTCGACTTCGCGGGCGGGCAGAAGGTCACCCAGGGCTGGAGCGCCAAGTGGTCCCAGTCGGGTACGACCGTCACCGCGGCGAACGAGAGCTGGAACGGTTCTCTCGGCACCGGTGCCGCCGTCGGCGCGGGCTTCATCGCCTCGAAGGGCGCGACGAACGCCGTACCGACGAGGTTCAGGCTGAACGGCATCACCTGCAACGTCGACAGTGAACCCACCCCCACCCCCACACCGACGACCCCGCCCCCGACCGACCCGCCGGACACCGGTGACGCGCCGCCCGCCCTGCACGTCTTGGGCAACCAGCTCGTGGACGCCGACGGCCGGACCCGCCGGTTGCTCGGCGTGAACCGGTCCGGCGGCGAGTTCATGTGCGTGCAGGGCCGAGGCATCTGGGACGGCCCGGTCGACGACGCCGCGGTCGCGGCGATCGCCGACTGGAACGCCAACACCGTCCGCATCCCCCTCAACGAGGAGTGCTGGCTAGGGCTGTCGAACATCAACTCCGCCTACGGTGGGGCGAATTACATCAACGCGGTGAAGGACCTGGTGGCCCGTGTCGAGGGGCACGGCATGACACCGGTCGTCGAACTGCACTGGACCTACGGCCAGTACACCGGCAACTCGGCCGGCTGCTCCGACGTGCACGCGAGCTGCCAGAAGCCGATGCCCGACATGCAGTACACACCGTCGTTCTGGACGTCGGTGGCCAACACCTTCAAGAGCGACCGGGCCGTCGTGTTCGACCTGTTCAACGAGCCCTACCCGGACCGTGCGACCTCCACGACCACCCAGGCCTGGCAGTGCTGGCGGGACGGCGGCACCTGCCCCGGCATCGGGTACGAGGTCGCCGGTATGCAGGATCTCGTCGACTCCATACGGGCGACCGGCGCCCAGAACGTGATCCTCGCCGGCGGGATCGCCTACTCCAACGACCTCGGCCAGTGGCTGACGTACAAGCCCACGGACCCGACCGGCAATCTCGCGGCCGCGTACCACGTCTACAACTTCAATTCCTGTGCGAACGAGAGCTGCTGGAACTCCACGCTCGCCCCCGTCGCCGCCCAAGTGCCGCTCGTGGCCGGGGAGATCGGCGAGAACACCTGCGCGCACTCCTTCGTCGACCAGGTCATGAAGTGGTTCGACGACCGTGGTCTGTCGTACCTCGGCTGGACCTGGAACACCTGGGACTGCTCTTCCGGCCCGTCCCTCATCTCGAACTACGACGGCACCCCCACCGCGTACGGCACCGGGCTGCGCGACCGTCTGCGCGCCCTCGACGGATAGGCGCGACCGAGAAAGAGAGCCGCACGACCCCAAGGGAACGGAACAGACCCGCAACGGACAACTCCCGCAACGGACAAGGAAACCCGCACTCATGAGCCGTAGCAGAACAGCGATACTCGCCGCGCTGGCGCTGGTCGCCGGCGCCTCCGGGACGGCGCTCGCGGTGGTCCCCGGGGATCCGGGCATCGCCGCGATCCCGTGCAGCGTCGACTACAAGGTGCAGAACCAGTGGGACACCGGCTTCACCGCCAACGTCACCGTGACCAACAACTCGGCCGCGAAGACGAGTTGGTCGGTGAAGTGGGCGTACGCCGGCAACCAGCAGATCACCAACGGCTGGAACGCGAAGATCAGCCAGTCCGGTACGGCCGTCACCGCGAACAACGAGACCTACAACGGGACGCTGCCGACCGGCGGTTCGGTCAGCTTCGGATTCCAGGCCTCCTACAGCGGCACCAACGCCGTGCCCACCACGTTCACGCTCGACGGCGTCACCTGCAACGTCGACAGCGGCACCGGCGGGCCCACCGACCCCGGCACCCCGACCGACCCGGGCACCCCCTCCACCAGGGTCGACAACCCCTACGCGGGCGCCAAGGTGTACGTGAACCCGGAGTGGTCGGCGAAGGCCGCCGCCGAAACGGGTGGATCCCGCATCTCCAACCAGCCCACCGGTGTCTGGCTGGACCGCATCGCCGCGATCAACGGCGTCAGCGGCGGCATGGGCCTGCGCGCCCACCTCGACGCGGCCCTCGCCCAGAAGGGCAGCGGCGAAGAGGTCGTCCAGCTCGTCGTCTACGACCTGCCCGGCCGTGACTGCGCGGCCCTCGCCTCCAACGGCGAACTCGGCCCGACGGAGATCGACAAGTACAAGACGCAGTTCATCGACCCGATCGCGGCGATCCTCGCCGACAGCAAGTACGCGGGCCTGCGGATCGTCACCACCATCGAGATCGACTCGCTGCCCAACCTGGTCACCAACACCGGCAGCCGGCCCACCGCCACCGCGGCCTGCGACACGATGAAGGCCAACGGCAACTACGTGAAGGGCGTCGGCTACGCCCTGAACAAGCTCGGCGACATCCCCAACGTCTACAACTACATCGACGCCGGTCACCACGGCTGGCTCGGCTGGGACGACAACTTCGCGCCCTCCGCCCAGCTCTTCTACCAGGCCGCCACCGCGGAAGGGGCGACTGTAGACGATGTACACGGGTTCATCACCAACACGGCGAACTACAGCGCCCTGAAGGAGAACAACTTCACCATCAACGACAGCGTCAACGGCACCTCCGTACGCCAGTCGAAGTGGGTGGACTGGAACCGGTACGTCGACGAGCTGTCGTACGCGCAGGCCTTCCGCACCCAGCTGGTCTCCACCGGCTTCCGGTCGAACATCGGCATGCTGATCGACACCTCCCGCAACGGCTGGGGCGGCACCGCCCGGCCCACCGGACCGGGCGCCACGACCAGCGTGGACACGTACGTCGACGGCGGCCGCTACGACCGCCGGATCCACATCGGCAACTGGTGCAACCAGTCCGGCGCCGGCCTCGGCGAGCGCCCGCAGGCGGCTCCGGCCGCCGGGATCGACGCCTACGTGTGGATGAAGCCGCCGGGTGAGTCCGACGGCTCCAGCTCCGCCATCCCGAACGACGAGGGCAAGGGCTTCGACCGCATGTGCGACCCGACCTACACGGGCAACCCGCGCAACGGCAACAACATGTCGGGTGCCCTGGCGAACGCCCCGCTGTCCGGGCACTGGTTCTCGGCCCAGTTCCAGCAGCTGATGCAGAACGCCTACCCGCCGCTGTAGTGACGGCGACGGTGGGACGCGCCGGGGCTCAGCCCTCCCGGGCCAGGCCCCGGCGGATCGCGAACTCCACCGGCGAGTAGTCCCCGTCCGGCCGCTCCAGCTCGTAGGGAGTGGCCGGACACAGCGGCGGCTGGGCCAGGAAACGGGGGCGGGTGCCGTGGTGCGGCTGGGCCGCGTGCACCAGGAACGGATGGCACAGGTAGACGTCCCCGGGGCGGCCGGTGGCGTACGCGACCTGCCGCCCCGCGGAGGCCTCCTCCAGACGGGCGGCGATCTCGAAGCCCGGGACGCCCGTCTCGCCGTACGGTTCGAGCAGCGGCGGGACGTCCAGGTGGGAGCCGACCCGGATGCGGGTCGGTGCGTCGGCCTCGGTCACCTCGCTGAACAGGAACAGCATCAGCAGGGCGCGGTCCTTGGAGCGGAGGTTGGTGTACGGCCAGGACGCGCCCTCCGGCTGGTAGCTGCCCTCGATGTGCCAGCCCGCGTCGTCGGGCTCGGTCTCGTGCGGAAAGCGCAGCGGGAAGCTGCCCAGGGAGTAGCGGGGCATCCAGCGCCCCTCGCCGACCAGAAGGTCGAACGCCTCGTGCAGCACCGGTGTGTTGGCCGCGGCGGCGAACGGGCCGTCAGTCATCCCGCTCACCCGCACCACCGGCTCCTGCCAGGTGCCGGGATCGTCGGGGTCGTAACCGGTCTCCCGCCACAGCAGCCTCGCGCAGTCCGCGGCGACCCGCGGCGGGAAGGCGCCCTCGATCCGTACGAAGCCGTCCTCGAGGAACCGTTCGACCAGCTCGTCCTCCATCGGGTCATCGTCCGGGATCCGGTGCGCGCCCCGCATCCCGTTTTTGCCGTCCCGGCGGAGAGCGCCGGGTGGGTTTTTGCCGTCCCGGCAACACGAGTGGCCTTGGTGCGGTGCGTCGGCGCACGCTGACGGCATACCGGACGAGAGGCTGACCACCATGGCGCACCACCCGCAGGAGCAGAAGCGAGAGCACGGGCCCGGCCAGGGCGAGGAGCCCGGCCAGGGACACGGCCCCGGCCAGGGACACGGCCCCGGCCAGGGACACGGCCCCGGCCAGGGACACGGCCCCGGCCAGGGACACGGCCCCGGCCAGGGACACGGCCCCGGC